>NZ_LMJC01000034.1:0-214329 GCF_001429215.1 Acidovorax sp. Root267 | reverse complement strand
CAAACTCGAACTCACCGAAAGCCTGCTGCTGGGAGACATCGAAGACACCATCGCCCGCATGGTGCAGCTCAAAAGCGAAGGCGTGGGGTTTGCGCTGGATGACTTCGGCACCGGCTACTCCAGCCTGAGCTACCTCAAGCGGCTGCCGCTGGACCAGGTGAAGATTGACCAGAGCTTCGTGCGGGACGTGCTGTCGGACCCGAACGACGCGGCGATCGTGAGGACGATCCTGGCGCTGGCCAAGAGCCTGGACCTGGAGGTGGTGGCCGAGGGGGTGGAGACGACGGGGCAGCTGAGTTTTCTGAGGCTGCACGGGTGCGAGGGGTTTCAGGGGTTTCTTTTTGGCCGGCCGGTGCCTATCGATGTGTTTGCGCGCGAGCACCAGCTGGGCCTGTTCGCACAGCCTGCGGTGGCCCTTCCTGAAGGGTGCAAGCCATGACCGGCCCCGGCATTCTCTGGGTCGACGGCGATACGCAGCATGCGGCGTCGGCGCGGCACCTTATCTCAGCGCGCTACCCGGACTGGCGTGTGGTGAACAGCCCAACGCCCGAGGCGGCCCGGGCGCCGCTTGCGTCGCAGGCTTGGGATGCCGTGGTGCTGTGCCTCAAGCCTTCGGTGCAGGACTTGCCCGGCGTGCTGGAGCTGTGCGCGGGCCGCCCGGTGCTGATGTGCGTCGATGCCCACCAGGAGGCGCTGGCTGCACGCGCGTTCCGTTGCGGGCTGGGGGACTACATGGTGCGCGAGGCCGACGGGGTGGCCCACCTGGTCGAGCTGCTGCACCGGCTGGCCGTGCTGCTGCAAGGCGCACAGGGTCGGGGCCAGCCCGGGCGCATGGTGGACGCCCGCGTCTGGCAAGAGGCGCTGACCCTGCTGCAGGAGCAGCGCACGGCCCTGCAGGCCACTTTGGCCAGCATGAGCCAGGGCATCTTCAAGACAGCGGCGGACGGCAGCATCACCGTCTACAACCAGCGCGTGCTGGAGCTGCTCAACCTGCCCGAATCGTTGATGGCCACGCGGCCCACATTGGCCGACCTGACGCGCATCCAGGCGGAGCGTGGAGATTTTGGCGAAGGCCATCGCCTGGTAGACCGGCGCGGGCACGACTATGTGGCGGGCGGCGCCGTGGTCCCCGCACCGACTGTGTACTGGCGCACCACACGCGATGGCCGCACGTTCGAAGTGCGTACCACCGACCTGCCCGATGGTGGCCTGGTGCGCACCTTTGCCGACGTGAGCGACTATGTGCGTGTGGAGAATGAGCTGCGCGAAAGCGAGGCGCGCTTTCGCTCGCTGAGCGATCTGTCGTCCGACTGGTACTGGGAGCATGATGCAGAAGGCCGGTTCGTGCAGCTTGCGGGCGATCTGAGCGTCAACGGCATCCCGCTGTCGACCGTGATGGGCCGCACACGCTGGGAGATCGGCGCGCTCAACATGACCGAGGCCGACTGGGCGGCACACCGTGCGGTGTTGCAGACCCATCAGCCGTTTCGCGACCTGGAACTGCAGCGCCAGCGGCCAGATGGCAGCATGCACTGGATCTCGGTCAGTGGCGTACCCGTTTTTGACGCGCAGGGCGCGCTGTGGGGCTACCGGGGCGTAGGCCGCGACATCACCGAACGCAAGCGGGTGGAAAGCCAGATTGAGCAGCTGGCGTTCTACGACGTACTCACCGGCTTGCCCAACCGCCGCCTGCTGGTGGACCGGCTGCAGCGCGCCACAGCTGCCGTGGTGCGTTCAGGAGCGCAAGGGGCCTTGTTGTTCATCGATCTCGACAACTTCAAGGACCTCAACGACACCCTGGGCCACGACACCGGCGACCAGCTTCTGGTGCAGGTGGCCCAGCGCCTGAAGGCCTGCGTGCGTGAGGCCGACACCGTGGCCCGCTTCGGCGGGGATGAATTCGTGGTGCTGGTGGAAGGCCTGAGTGCGGATGGCCCCCACGCCAGCGCCGAGGCCGCGCTGGTGGCCAGCCACATCGCCACCACGCTGGGCAAGCCCTATGCGCTGGGTGAGACGGGACACCACAGCACGCCGAGCATTGGCATTGCGCTGTTTGGCCAGCAGACCGTCAGCGTGGACGAACTACTCAAACATGCCGACCTGGCCATGTACCAGGCCAAGGCGGCAGGTCGCAACACCCAGCGCTTCTTCGATCCCGACATGCAGGCCGCCGTCAGCAACCGATCGGCCCTCGAGGCCGACCTGCGCCGGGGCTTGCAAGACAAGGAGCTGGCGCTGTACTACCAGCCCATCGTGGACGGCAAGGGCCGCCTGCTGGGGGCCGAGGCGCTGGTGCGCTGGAAGCACCCCCGGCGTGGCCTGGTGTCGCCGGCCGAATTCATCCCGCTGGCTGAGCAGACGGGTCTCATCCTGCCGCTGGGGCAGTGGGTGCTGGAGGCCGCCTGCGATCAACTGGTGGTGTGGTCCCGCAGCTCGCTCACAAGGCAGTTTTTCCTGTCGGTGAATGTGAGTGTGCGGCAGTTTCGCCAGCCCGATTTTGTGGAGCAGGTGCTGGGTGCCCTGCAGGCCAGCGGGGCCAACCCCGAGCGCCTGAAGCTGGAACTGACCGAAAGCCTGTTGCTGGCCGATGTGGAGGATGTGATCTCGCGCATGGAATACCTGCGGCGCTATGGCGTGGGCTTCTCGCTGGACGACTTTGGCACCGGCTATTCGTCGCTGAGCTACTTGAAGCGCTTGCCGCTGGACCAGCTCAAGATCGACCAGAGTTTCGTGCGCGACCTGCAGACCGACCCCAACGACGCGGCCATCGTGCGCACCATCCTTGCGCTGGCGCACAGCCTGGACCTGGCCGTGGTGGCCGAAGGCGTGGAGACGACGGGGCAGCTTGAATTCCTGCAGCGCCACGGCTGCCAGGCGTTCCAGGGCTACCTGTTCGGCCGACCCATGCCACCGGAGATTCTGGAGCGAGCGCTGCGGCCTGCGTTGTGATAAAGCCGCTACGCCACGCAGGCGCGACAATGGGTGCATGAAGAAACAGGTTCTGGTGGCAGGTGGTGGCATCGGCGGGCTGGCGGCGGCGTTGGGCGCATCGCGCGCGGGATGGGATGTGCGGCTGTACGAGCGCGCGGCAGCGTTCAGCGAAGTGGGCGCTGGCGTGCAGATCGGGCCGAACGTGGTGCGCCGCCTGCAGGCCTGGGGCCTGCAGCAGCCGTTGCAGGCTGTGGCCGCGTTCCCCAGCCGCTTGCAGGTGCGCAACGCCGTCAGTGGCAAGGAACTGGCCGTGCTGCCGCTGGGCCCCACGGCGGTGCAGCGCTATGGCGCGGCCTACACCACCATCCACCGCGCCGACCTGCATGGACTGCTGCTGGCCGCTGTCACCAAATACACCGACACGCAATTGAATCTGGAGCACGCCATTGACGGCTTTGTTGACGGCGATGGGGTTGTTACCGTGCGCACCAGCCGGGGCAAAGAGGTGGAAGGGGATGCGCTCATTGGCGCCGATGGCCTGTGGAGCCGCACCCGCAACCAGCTGCTGGGCGCCGTGCCGCCCCGCGTGACTGGGCACCTGGCCTACCGCGCGCTGGTGCCACAGCATGCGCTCCCCGATGCGCTGCGCACTGGCCAGGTTACCGCCTGGCTCGGCCCGCGCCTGCATGCCGTGCAGTACCCTGTGCGCCGGGGCGAGTTGCAGAACATCGTTGTCATCGTGCAGGGCCCCGCGCCGCAGGATCTGGAAAGCTGGGACCATGCAGCCAACGCGGCAGGCCTCGACCACGCCCTGCAGGGCACCTGCACCGCGCTGCAGGATGTGGTGCGCAGCGTCAGCACCGCGGGTGGCCCCGGCTGGAGGCTGTGGCCGCTGTGTGACCGCCCGCCGGTGCAACATGCGGGCGAGATGGCCCAAGGCCTAGTGGGGCTGCTGGGCGATGCCGCCCACCCCATGCGCCCCTATCTGGCCCAGGGTGCGGGCATGGCCATTGAAGACGCCGCCGAGCTGCAACGTGCGCTCGCCATGCACGACCTGGACGTGCCCCTGCGACTCACCCGTTACGCCCTCAACCGCTGGCAGCGCAATGCGCGTGTGCAGGCCCGCTCCACCCGCAACGGCCGCATCTTTCATGCCACGGGGCCCACGCGCTGGGGGCGAGACCTTTCGCTGCGGCTGCTGGGTGAAAGGGTGCTGGATGTGCCCTGGCTGTACCGGGGCGACGGGTCGAGCGCCAGTTCGCTGTGATGCTCTTTATTTGGTAGCTCCTCACGCTGGATGGCCGGGCTCTCGCGTCCAGCAGGCTGTTGTGCCAGGGCCTCATTGGCAACGTGCCTTGGAAACCCGGTGTGTGGTGAACTTTGCGCCGTGTGCCGAGCTCTATCCCTGTGTATGCATGCTGCGAAAAAGCGTTGTTTGCATGGACAAATACCCTGTTCAATGGCGGGCCGTGGTGCTACAAAGGGCTAAGCCGGTAGCGATTCCCACTGCAACACCGTGGCACCACCCGAGCCCGCCGGGGGTGCCGCCACAGGAGGTCGTATGGATGCCATCAGCAGTTTCACCGCGCGCTATGCCCGCAGCCGCGAAGAGGAAATGTCGATTGACGAGTACCTCGCCGAGTGCAAGCGTGATCCCATGGTCTACGCCACGGCAGCCCAGCGCATGCTGGCCGCCATCGGCGAGCCCGAGATGGTGGATACGCGCAACGACCCCCACCTTTCGCGCCTCTTTGCCAACAAGGTGATCAAGCGCTACCCCACTTTCACCGAGTTCTATGGCATGGAAGATTCCATCGAGCAGGTGGTGAGCTTTTTCCGCCATGCCGCGCAGGGGCTGGAGGAGCGCAAGCAGATCCTTTACCTGCTGGGCCCCGTGGGCGGGGGCAAGAGTTCGGTGGCCGAGCGGCTCAAGTACCTGATGCAGAAGGTGCCGTTCTATGCGCTCAAGGGCTCGCCGGTGAACGAGTCGCCGCTGGGCCTGTTTGATGCGGTGGAGGACAGCCCGGTGCTCGAGGAGCAGTTCGGCATTCCCCGGCGCTACCTGCAGCATGTGCTTTCGCCCTGGGCGGTCAAGCGGCTGGAGGAGTTCGGCGGCGACATCCGCCAGTTCCGGGTGGTCAAGCGCTACCCCAGCATCTTGAAGCAGGTGGGCATCGCCAAGACCGAGCCGGGCGATGAGAACAACCAGGACATCTCCAGCCTGGTGGGCAAGGTGGACATCCGCAAGCTGGAGACCTTTGCGCAGGACGACACCGACGCCTACAGCTACAGCGGCGGCCTGTGCCTGGCCAACCAGGGCCTGCTGGAATTCGTCGAGATGTTCAAGGCGCCCATCAAGGTGCTGCATCCGCTGCTCACTGCAACGCAGGAAGGCAATTACAAGGGCACGGAGGGTTTTGGTGCCATCCCGTTTGACGGCGTGGTGCTGGCCCACAGCAACGAGAGCGAGTGGAAGGCGTTTCGCAACAACAAGAACAACGAGGCTTTCCTCGACCGCATCTACATCGTCAAGGTGCCGTACTGCCTGCGCGTGAGCGAGGAGACCCGCATCTACGAGAAGCTGATCCGCGAATCCTCGCTGGGTGCCGCCAAGTGCGCCCCCGGCACGCTGAAGATGATGGCCCAGTTCTCGGTGCTCACGCGCCTCAAGGAACCCGAGAACTCCAGCATCTTCAGCAAGATGCAGGTGTACGACGGCGAGAGCTTGAAGGACACCGACCCGCGCGCCAAGAGCTATCAGGAATACCGCGATTACGGTGGCGTGGACGAGGGTATGAACGGCATCTCCACGCGCTTTGCGTTCAAGATACTGTCCAAGGTGTTCAACTTTGACAGCGCCGAGGTGGCGGCCAATCCGGTGCACCTGATGTATGTGCTGGAGCAGCAGATCGAGCGTGAGCAGTTCCCGGCTGAGCTGGAAACCAAGTACACCAGCTACATCAAGGAGTTCCTCTCGCCGCGTTATGCCGAGTTCATCGGCAAGGAGATCCAGACGGCGTACCTGGAGAGCTACAGCGAATACGGGCAGAACATCTTCGACCGCTACGTCACCTACGCCGACTACTGGATCCAGGACAACGAATACCGCGACACCGACACCGGCGAGGTGTTCGACCGTGGCGCGCTCAACGCCGAGCTGGAGAAGATCGAGAAGCCCGCAGGCATTGCCAACCCCAAGGATTTCCGCAACGAGATCGTCAACTTCGTGCTGCGCGCGCGTGCCAACAACCAGGGCAAGAACCCCAGCTGGACCAGCTACGAGAAGCTGCGCCTGGTGATCGAGAAAAAGATGTTCTCGAACACCGAAGAGCTGCTGCCCGTGGTCAGCTTCAATGCCAAAGCCAGCGCCGAGGAGGCGCGCAAGCACGAAGATTTCGTCACGCGGATGGTGAACAAGGGCTACACCCCGAAACAGGTGCGGTTGCTGTGTGAGTGGTATTTGCGCGTTCGCAAGAGCAGCTAGCGCAGCGGCCAAAAAAGCTCTTGAAGGTTTTTGCCAGTGCATCCCACCGGGGCACTGGTCCACGCAGGGGAGCAAGGGGATGGCACTGCAAATCATCGACCGCAGGCTCGCAGGCAAGAACAAATCTGTGGGCAACCGCGAACGTTTTGTCCGCCGCTTCAAGGAGCAGATTGCGGACAGCGTGCGCCGTGCGGTGTCGCAGCGCGGCATCCGCGACATCGAGCAGGCCGAGAGCATCACCATTCCCAGGAAGGACATCGGCGAGCCGGTGTTCCACCATGGGCAGGGCGGCATCCGCGACGTGGTGCACCCCGGCAATGCGGACCATGTGCGCGGCGACCGCATCGAGCGGCCCAAGGGGGGCAGCGGGCGCGGCTCGCAGGCCAGCGACAGCGGGGAGGGCGAAGACGATTTCACCTTCACGCTGACCAAGGAAGAGTTCATGCAGATCTTCTTCGAGGACCTCGCGCTGCCGCGCCTGCTGCGCACGCACATCGGCGAGAACCCGCAGTGGAAGTCGCGCCGCGCCGGCTATAGCCAGGACGGAATTCCCAACAACCTGGCAGTGCTGCGCACCATGCGCGGGGCCCTGGGGCGGCGCATCGCCCTGGGCAAGGCGTCGCACCGCGAGTTGATAGAGCTGCAGCTGCAGCTCGACGCCCTGCTGGCACAGGACGACGGCACCAGCGAGGTGGTGGCCGAGCTGCAGCGCCGCATCGACGGGCTTGCGGCGCGCATCGGCCGGATCCCGTACCTGGACCCCATCGATTTGCGCTTTCGGGCCCGTGTCCAGGTGCCCGTGCCCAACAGCCAGGCGGTGATGTTCTGCGTGATGGATGTCTCGGGCTCCATGGACGAGGGGCGCAAGGAGCTGGCCAAGCGCTTCTTCATCCTGCTCTACCTGTTCCTCACGCGGCACTACGAAAAGATCGACATCGTCTTCATCCGCCACCACACCCAGGCGGCCGAGGTGAGCGAGGATCAGTTCTTCCACTCCACCGAAAGTGGCGGCACGGTGGTCAGCAGCGCGCTGGTGCTGCTCGACCAGATCATTCGCGCGCGCTACCCGCAAGGTGACTGGAACGTCTATGTCGCCCAGGCCAGCGATGGCGACAATTTCCCCAATGACAGCGGCAATTGCCGCAACCTGCTGGTAGACCGGATCCTGCCGCTGGTGCGCTACTTTGCCTATGTGCAGGTGACCGAGGTAGAGCAGAACCTGTGGGAGGAATACAGCCAGTTGCTGCCGCTGTTTTCCCACTTCGCCATGCGCAAGGTGTCCGAGCCGGGCGACATCTACCCCGTGTTCCGCGACCTCTTCAAGAAAGAGGGGGTGCAGGTATGAACATGACCCAGTATCCGGTGCTGGAGCGCCGCTTGCGCGACAACCCGTGGAAGGCCGCCGCCGTGGGCGAGCGCCGCCACCGTGCCGCGCCAGAGCAGCTTCTGCCTGCCGGGGAGCGGCCCGCACAGCCGCTGCCCGATCCGAGCGACTGGACGTTCGAGCTGATCGACCGCTACCACGCCGCGATCGCCGCCACCGCCGAGCGTTTTGGCCTCGATACCTACCCCAACCAGCTGGAGGTCATCACCGCCGAGCAGATGATGGATGCCTATTCCAGCGTGGGCATGCCAGTGAACTACCGCCACTGGAGCTACGGCAAGGAGTTTCTGGCCACCGAGCGGCGCTACCGGCGCGGGCACATGGGGCTGGCCTACGAGATCGTCATCAACTCCAACCCCTGCATCAGCTACCTGATGGAGGAGAACACCACGGCCATGCAGGCACTGGTGATTGCCCATGCCGCCTATGGGCACAACAGCTTCTTCAAGGGCAACTACCTGTTCCGCATGTGGACAGATGCTTCCTCCATCATCGACTACCTTGTGTACGCCAAGGATTACGTCGCCCAGTGCGAAGAACGCTACGGTTTTGACGAAGTGGAGCAACTCGTGGATTCTTGCCACGCGCTGGCCAACTTTGGCGTGGACCGCTATCGCCGTCCCTCCAAGAAGAACCTGACGCGCGAGCGCCTGGAGCGCGAGCAGCGCGAGGCCTACGCCCAGCAGCAGGTGAACGAACTCTGGCGCACCCTGCCCACGCGCCCCGGCAAGGATGGCACGGCGCAGGAGCACAACCGCTTTCCAAAGGAGCCGCAGGAAAACATCCTGTACTTCATCGAGAAGAACGCGCCACTGCTGGAGCCCTGGCAGCGCGAGATCGTGCGCATCGTGCGCAAGATCGCGCAGTATTTCTACCCGCAGCGCCAAAGCCAGGTCATGAACGAGGGCTGGGCCACCTTCTGGCACTACACCTTGCTCACCACGCTGTACGACGAGGGCCACCTCAGCGACGGCCTGATGATCGAGTGGCTGGGCTCACACACCAACGTCATCTTCCAGCCCCCCGTGGGCCACCGCGCCTACAGCGGCATCAACCCCTACGCGCTGGGTTTTGCCATGTACCGCGACATCCAGCGCGTCTGCCAGAACCCCACCCCGGAGGACCGCCGCTGGTTCCCCGACATTGCGGGCACGCCCTGGCTGCCCGCGCTGGACCATGCCATGCGCAACTTCAAGGACGAGAGCTTCATAGGCCAGTACCTCAGCCCGCACCTGATGCGCGAGATGCGCCTGTTTGCCCTGCACGACGACACCAGCCAGAGCGAGCTGGTGGTCAGCGAGATCCACGACGAGAACGGCTACCGCAGCCTGCGCCAGATCCTGTCGCAGCAATACGACCTGGGCACGCGCGAGCCCAACATCCAGGTCTGGAACGTGAACCTGCGCGGCGACCGCAGCCTGACCCTGCGCCACACCCAGTACCAGGGCCGCCCGCTGGCCGACGACACGCAGGAGGTGCTGCGGCATGTGGCCCGCCTGTGGGGCTTTGGCGTGCAGATCGAGAGTGTGGACGCCTACGGCAACAACCCCGTGCTACTGCACTCGGTGGCCGCATCTGCCGCGTGAGCCGGTATGGAAGGTGATGGCAGCGCCATGCGTGGGTGCAGGCCTGCTGGACGCCCAGGGGCCAAGTTCCATTTCATTGCAAGGACTTATTGCTATTAAAAATATAGCTATTGGCGCTTGATGGATAAGCGCCAGGTCCTGTTTTTTGTCAAATTTTGGTGACAACCCCGGGTGACGGAGCTGCTGCGCCCTTCAGGTGATCGTGGCCCCACGCAGCGGGCAATCGGTAGCCACACGCTCGGCCAGTGTCTGGCGCAGGGCTTGGAGCGCGGCGATGCGTGTGTCGATCTCCTGCAATTTGACCGCCAGCACCTGGGCCAGCGCAGGGCCTGGGTCGGCGGCATCCCAGATGGCGGGCAGCCGGTCGCCAATTTCCGCCAGCGTAAAGCCCAGCTGCTGTGCGGTGCGGATGTACTGCACCAGCATCGCCGTTTCGGCCGGGTAGTCACGGTAGCCGTTGGCCAGGCGCCGTGAACGGATGAGGCCCTGCTGCTCATAAAAGCGCAGGGCCTCGCGGCTCAGGCCGGAGGTGGAGGCGAGTTCACCAATCAGCATGGCGATGTCCTTGTGGCGTGAAAACAAATGCCACCCCTGAAAGTGGCTTGACCCTGAAGCGTACTTCAGGGCTGAACCTCGGGGCTTCTTTCATCCCAACGTTGATCCCCATGTCCCTTTCTTCAATTTCTACTCCGCGCTACCTGCGCATCGTGCGCGCCAGCGGCTGGTACGACCTGCTGGTGACCTGGCCGTTTGCGCTGCCGTGGACCTTTGCCTGGCTGTATGCCCAGCTGGGCCTGCCAGGCACCTTGTATCCGCTGGATACCACCCACATGCTGCTGGCCAATCTGCTGGGCTCGGTGGTCGTGGTGTGGTCTATCGCACGCATCGCTGCGCCCACCGTGTTGTTGGGGCGGCTGGATGGCGTGGCCCGGGTTCTGTTTTCGGCCTGGCAGATCTACGCCGTGGCCCACGGCGCCAATGCCATCGTGCTGGGGTTCACGCTGTTTGAGCTGCTGTTTGGCGTGCTGCAGTGGTGGCGTGTGGCGGATGCCCCGCAGGCTCCCAAGATCAGCGCGCAGGCGCTGGCAGGCACCTGAACGCCAGGGCGCCCGCCGCCAGCATGGCGGCAATGGTCAGCATCACCGCCACATACGGGTCGGCACCCTGCGCGGCGGCGATGGAGGCGGCCACGCCGGTCATCCACTGCATCAGCGCCACCCCGAGGAACAGGGCCATGGTGAACACCGCCATGGCACGCCCTGTGACGGCGGGGGCATAGGCCGAGCGCACGTCTGAATACTGCAGCACCATGTAGCCCGACAGCAGGCCCACGGCGATGGCGCCGCCCACATCCAGCCACTCCCGGTGCAGAAAGCCGATGGCCGCGAACAGGGCGGCCAGCAGCACCGTAAAGCCGGTGATCCAGCGCCTGCGCCGTGTGGGCCCCGGGTCCAGGCGGCCGAAGAAGGCTGGGCTGAACAGTGACACCAGCGATGACAGCATGGCCACGTTGCCGCTGGCCACCAGCGAATAGCCGTGCCGCTCGATCAACAGCGGCCCCAGCCACAGCCCGCGCAGCGTGAGGAAGGAGGCATACGTCGTCAGCGCCAGCAGCATGATGCCGGCGGTGTGCGGCAGCAAAAACAGCGCGCCAAACCCCCGCACTGCCTGCAGCACCGATTCGCGGGGAGGTGCATCGTGCGTCGGTTGCGGGGGCTCGTGCACCTTCCAGAAAATCAGCAGCCACGCCAGCGCGGCCAGGCCAGCCAGCACGGCAAAACCCATGCGCCAGGACGATAGCTGCACCAGCCAGGCCAGCGGCGTGCCCGTGAACAGCATGCCGAGCCCGCCCACGCCCATGGCCACCCCCGACACCATCGCAAACCGGCTGGCGGGAAAGTAGCGCGCGATGAACACCGTGCACACCAAAAATGCGGGCGCGCAGCCCACGCCGATCAACACCTGCCCCAGCAGCACCCCGCCATAGCCGGGCGCCAGCGCCGACAGCACCGAGCCCGCAATCGCCAGCGGAAACGCCGCCAGCAGCGTGCGCCGCACGCCGTACAGGTCGATACCGATGCCCATGAACAGCTGCATGGTGCCGAAGGCAAACGCAAACGCGCCTGCAAACACGCCCAGCGCCTGCGCCGACAGGCCGAACTCCGCCTGCAACCCGGTCGCCATGATCGCCGTGATGGTGCGAAACGCCTGGCTCAGGCCAAAGCCGGAGACCAGCGCGAGCAGCATGACCCACGCGGTGCGCGCAGGCAGAAGCGGTGGTGCGAAAGGGGAAGGGGGCGCTGGCAAGTGGGGGCTCCAGAAACAGCGGCTCCCGGGCCATGTGCCGGGGACGCTCTCTCCAGCGAGGGTACCTGCAGATCGGGACGGGCGCTGTCGCCGGTGCGGGTGGCGTTTGAACGCGCGGCTTCACATCCGGCGCCCGGATCGTCTCCAACCCGTGTTCAAGGCCGGTTATGGGTCCCCGCAGCCACTTCCTAGGGTATGTCCTGATCCATTGCGGGCCGCGCACCACGCCCCCCTGCGGGGGTGCTTTCTTTGCAACAACTGCTTGCAATCCAGCAGTTCTGCGGCGGATTGTGCTGGCCTGTATTCCCAATAGGCGCAGGTCAAAGGGCTTTTTGCACCGTCATGGAGGCGCCACAGGCCGGGGCAGACTTTAGAGGAGGCTCTCGACGTGGGGATCACCCCAATGACGGGGCAGGGGCCCTGGGGCACTCTTGTGGGCACGCCTCGCCGGGTGTTGGGAAAGTTCTGAAGTCGGTGGTTTCGGTCTCTCGCAAGCAGTCTGGGCAGATGCGCACAGCTCGGTGTTTTCACAAAGGCGGCGCAGGCAGGTGGTAGTGGCAAGGTTTGTGCTTGGTGGCAACCAGGGGCCTGTGTGGCCGGTGGCCCCAAGGTGTTGGATGTTGCAAGGTTTTCGGGTGTGCCGCCAAGGCCACCGCGATGTCAGGAGTGACCGATGAAGAAGATGGTTTCGCTGGGTTCGGGTGCGCTGGTGACCCTCATGCTGACGGGATGTGCAAGCCAACCCCCTGCACTGCAGGCTTTCTCCGAGCCGACAGACCGCAGCAGCATGCAGTTTGCGTGTGGCAATGGCGAAAAGGTGGAAATGCAGTTCTACCCCGATCAGGGGCGCAGCGTGCTGCGGCGCAGCGGCTGGACGGTAGACCTGCCCAAGCAGGCCGCTGAAACGGGCTATGCCTTCAGCAACGGCCCAACGACGGTGCTGGGCAAGGGCAACGAGCTGACCATCCAGATTGGTCACCTGGCACCGATCTGGTGCCGCAGCAACCGCCCCATGATGGTGGCGGGCGTGCAGTAATCCCCAATTCCTTCGCCGGTGGGCGAGCCCTGTATTTGGCAGGGCGCTGTAAAAATAATAGCTGCCAACGCTGATACATAAAGCGCTGGCGGCTATTTTTATGCCCAATGCCCCCGTTGTGCGGGCATGGGCAAGAGGCTTTCAGACCCTTAGAGGTCCGTGCGCAGCTTCCAGATCTCGGGGAACAGCACCACGTCCAGCATCTTGCGCAGGTAGCTCACGCCGCCGGTGCCGCCCGTGCCGCGCTTGAAGCCGATCACGCGCTCCACCGTCGTCACGTGCCGAAAGCGCCACAGGCGGAACGCGTCTTCCAGGTCGGTGAGTTCCTCGCCCAGCTGGTACAGGTCCCAGTGCTCCTTGGGGTTGCGGTACACCACCAGCCAGGCCTGCTCCACGCCGTCGCTTTCCGCATAGGGCAGCGTCCAGTCCCGCTCCAGGTGGCTGGTGGGCACGGGAATGCCACGGCGCGCCAGCAGGCGCAGGGCCTCGTCGTACAGCGAGGGGGCCTCGTACGCGGCCTGCACCTGGGCCAGCAGGTCGGCGCGGTGCTCGTGGGGCTTGAGCATGGCGCGGTTCTTGTTGCCCAGGGCAAACTCGATGCTGCGGTACTGGTAGCTTTGAAACCCGCTGGACTGGCCCAGGTAGGGGCGCATGGCGGTGTACTCGGGCGGTGTCATGGTGGCCAGCACGTCCCAGGCGTGCACCAGCTGCTCCATGATCTTGCTGACGCGTGCCAGCATCTTGAAGGCCATCTGCAGTTCGTCGTTGGCAATGTGCGCAATGGCCGCGCGCAGCTCGTGCAGCATGAGCTTCATCCACAGCTCGCTGGTCTGGTGCTGCACGATGAACAGCATCTCGTCGTGTGCGGGCGACAGCGGTTTTTGCGCGGTGAGGATGGCATCGAGCTGCAGGTAGTCGCCGTAGCTCATGGACTTGCTGAAGTCGAGCTGGGCGCGCTCCTCGTGCACGATGGATTCGGGCAGGGCGGTTGATGCCTTGTTGTTGCCGTCAGCGGGGGCGGCTGTTTGGGAAAAGGGGCACATCGTTGGGTCTCCGTTGCTTAAAAGGTGTGAAGGGACCCGGCGTGTCCGAGCAGGCCGCACAAACGTGCTCCGTCTAGACGCAAAGTGCAGCCATAGCTCGGGCTATGGCGAGTATTTGCAACGACGATGGTGTGCGTTTTTGCGGAATGAGCGGGCATGGCGGGTTCGTTCGCACCTTCTTAGGTCACTGCGTGCGTCTGGTTGAACTCGGGGCGTTGCCACTCGGCCGCCTCCAGCACCTGGCGCAGATGCTCCACCGCATTCCACACGTCTTCAAAACCGATGTACAGCGGCGTGAAGCCAAAGCGCAGGATGTCCTTGTGCGGGCCTTTGCCCCCGTCACCCTTGCGGAAGTCACCAATCACACCGCGCGCAATCAGCGCCTGCACGATGGCGTAGGCACCGCTGCCCTGGCCATTGACGCCCGCGCCTTCGTCGCGCGTCAGGCACACCTGCGAGCCACGCTGTGCATGGTCACGCGGTGTGCCCAGGCCCAGGCCGTAGCCTGCGCAGCGCTCTTCCACGAGCTTTATGAACAGGTCGGTGAGTGCCAGCGACTTGGTGCGCAGCGCGGCCATGCCGCCCAGGTTTTCTGCGGCGGTGAACACATCCAGCCCGCACTGCAATGCCGACAGGCTGATGATGGGCTGGGTGCCGCACAGGTAGCGCGTGATGCCTGGTGCGGGTGTGTAGTCGGGGGTGAAGGCAAACGGAGCCGCGTGGCCCCACCAGCCCGACAGCGGTTGCCAGAAGCGATTGGCGTGGCGTGGATTCACCCACACAAAGGCCGGAGCGCCCGGCCCGCCATTGAGGTACTTGTAGCCACAGCCAATCGAAAAATCAGCGCCTGCGCCGTTCAAGTCCACGGGCACGGCGCCCGCGCTGTGCGCCAAATCCCATACACACAAAATGCCCTGGGCGTGCGCGGCAGCGGTGATGGCCGCCATGTCGTGCATGGCACCGGTGCGGTAGTTCACGTGGGTGAGCATCAGCACGGCCACGTCGCTGGTCAGCGCGGTGGCGATCTCCTCGGGTTCCACCAGCACCAGCTCCAGCCCACGCTCCTTGCACAGGCCTTCGGCGATGTAGAGGTCGGTGGGGAAGTTGCTGCGCTCGCTCACGATGCGCTTGCGCGCGGGGTTGTCCTCGCGGGCGATGTTCAGCGCGGCGCTCAGCACCTTGTAGAGGTTGATGGACGTGCTATCGGTGCACACCACTTCGTCCTGGCCCGCGCCAATCAGCGGGGCCAGCTGGTTGCCCAGGCGCTGGGGCAGGTCAAACCAGCTTGCGGTGTTCCAGGATTTGATGAGGTCGGTGCCCCATTCGCGCGCCACCACATCGGCCACGCGCGCTGCGGCCGCCTTGGGCAACACGCCCAGCGAGTTGCCGTCGAGGTAGATCACGCCTGCAGGCAGGCTGAAGTGGCCGCGCAGCGGGGCGAGCGGGTCTTGCGCATCGAGGGCGCGGCAGTCTTGGAGGGTTGTGGTCATGGCGGTCCAGGTCAGTTACTTCTGTTTTGATAGCTGCTTGCGCTTGTCTGGTAAGCGCTAGAGGCAAAAAATGCTTGAAATCAATGCATCACAACGCTCTGAGCACGGCGCGCACGGGCGACGCATCCGCCGTGGTCAGCTTGAGCGGCAGGGCGATCAGCTCGTAGTCGCCCTCGGGCACGTGGTCGAGCACCAGGTTCTCCAGCACCCGCAGGCCCCGGCGGCGGATGACCTGGTGGCTGTCCAGCGTCTTGCTGTCGGCCGGGTCGATGCTGGCGGTGTCGATGCCCACCAGCAACACGCCCCGGTCGGCCAGGCGCTCGATGGTGTCGGGGGCGTAGGCGGTGAGCTGGCCGTCCCATTGCGCGGGGGCCTGGGCGTAGGTGCGGACCAGCACGCGGGCGGGCAGGGCGCTCTCGACAGCGTGGGCAATGTGATCCCAGTTGATCAGCGGGCCGCAGCCGATGGCGTGAATCACGCGGCACGGGCCGAGGAAGGCGTCGAGCGATACATCGCCAATGGTGGCGCCCTGTGCGTCGTAGTGCAGCGGTGCATCGGCATGGGCGCCCACATGGGGCGACAGCGTGATGGCGCTGACGTTGACCGGACAACCTGGGCCAATGGTGGCGCACCACGCCTGGCTGTAGGCTGTGTCACCCGGAAACACGGGGCTGCCCGCGTGCACGGGCGGCGAGATGTCCCACAGAGGGCGGGCGTTGGAAGGTTGGCTTGCTGGCATGGGACAAAGTTTGCATGTCCCGGAAAAACCGTGGTGTCGGTTATTTCCAACAGCTCAGCAGTTTTTGTTGAGGCTTAAACGATCTCTGGGGTCGCAGATCCGGAGATGAGACCGTCCATTTCTTCCACCACAAAGCCCACACGAAAGCGGGCGCAGCAGGTCAGGCAAGGGTGAACTTAGTCGGGCCTACAAGCGAGAAGAAACGGCAGGGGAAAACGGGGTGCGCTGTACAGGCGGAATCAGGCGCTGTGGGGGAGGGGAATGCTCACGAAAAATCCCACGCCCTGGCCGTTCAAACCTTCGCCTATCTGCACCTGCCCCCCCATGCGCAGGGCCGCCTGCCGCACGATGGCCAGGCCCAGGCCGGACCCATTGGCCGCATGGCCAAGGCCCCGGTAAAAGCGTTCGAACACCCGGCTGCGTTCGGTGAAGGGGATGCCAGGCCCATCGTCCTGCACCACCAGGTGCAGCAGGGCACCGTCTTGCCGCAGGCCCACGGCCACATTGCCGCCGGCCGTGGTGTAGCGCACAGCGTTGTCGATGAGGTTGTGCACGATGGATTCGAGCGCGGGCAGGTCCAGCCGTGTGGGCAGGGTGTCGGGTGCGTCCAGCGACAGCTCGATCTGCCGCGCCATGGCCTGGGGCACCGCCTGCGCCAGGGCGGCGCGCAGCCACTGGGCCACATCAAGTTCACGCGGCGCAGGGCGCTGGGCTTCGTCCAGCGCGGCCAGGTCCAGCAGCTGCTGCGCCAGGTGCGAGGTGCGGGCGATGGCCTGCTCCATGTGCGCCTGGGCCTGTGTACGTTCCTCTTCGATCTGCGAGCGCGCCATGACATGGGCCTGGGCCGTGATCACGGCCAGCGGTGTGCGGATCTCGTGTGCGGCATCCTGCACAAAGGCGCGTTCGCGCTCGACCTTCTGGCGCATGCGGGCCAGCAGGGTGTCCAGCGACTGCTCCAGGGGTTTGAGCTCGCGGTGGAGCGCGTTGAAGCCCACGGGCTGCAGGTCGTCGGTGTTGCGGCGGGCAATGCGGCTGGCCAACTGCTGCAGGGGCTTGAGGCCGTTGCGCACCGACAGCCACACGGGCACCAGCACAAAGGGCATGGCCAGCAACAGGTAGGGCAGGATGAAGCGCCCGTTGTAGGCCAGAAAGGCTGCATCCGTGCGTTTGGGCTCAAACACCTGCAAGGCCCAGCGGGCGTTGTGGCCGGTGTAGATGCGGTACACGGAGCCCTGTGCGCTGGCTTCGGTGATCACGCCCACCGCCTGAGGCTGCCTGGGGGGCAGATTCAGGGTCTTCAACTCGGGCGATGCAAATACCGGGTTGCCGGCTGCATCACTGAGTGCATGCAGTGTCTTGCCGGGAAAAATGCCGCTCTGGCGACGGCGGATGTAGGTCCAGATTTCGGTAGAGGCGATGGCCGCTGCGGCGTGTGCGGGGTCGGTCAAGTCCTGCAGAGATACCAGCAGGGCGTCGCCATACTTTTGCAGGCCGGGGTCATTGGTGATGGTGTGTTTGTAAGTGATGAAGATGTAGCCCAGCAGCACCGCCCACACCAGCACAAAGGCCAGCACCACCGACACCACACTGCGGCGTACCAGCGTGGGTTCGGTCAGCCTTGTCCAGGCGGTGTGCGGCGTGCGTGGGTCCGTCATGGTGCGGGTCATGCCTGCAGCAGGTAGCCCACACCACGCACGGTGCGGATCAGCTCCGCCCCGATCTTGCGGCGCAGGTTGGACACATGCACTTCGATGGCGCCAAAGTCCACGGGCTCGCCCAGTGGGTCCAGCCGCTGCGACAGCAGGCTTTTGGACACCACCACGCCAGGCTCGCGTGCCAGTTCCAGCAGCAGCTGAAATTCGCGTGGCGAAAGGTCGAGCGCCGCGCCACCGCGCTGCGCAGCGTGGCGGCGCGGCTCGATCACCAGCTCGCCCAGCACCCAGCGCTCGCTGGCCTGGCGTGCGCTGCGGCGCAGCACGGCGCGGATGCGCGACATCAGCTCGGCCGTGGCAAAAGGCTTGATCACAAAGTCATCCGCCCCGCCATCCAGCCCCGCCAGCCGGTCTTCCACGGCCGAGCGCGCAGTGATCACGATGATGGGCACCTGCCCGCCGTGCCCGCCCTGGTTGCGCCAGCGCGCGAGCAGGTCAAAACCACTGCCGTCGGGCAGCGTCAGGTCGAGCAGCACGCAGTCCACGGTGGTCGCATCCACCGTGGCGGGCGCATCCACTGCACGGCGCAGCCATTCGCTGGTCAGGCCCTCCACCTTCAGCGCGGACTGCAGCGCGCGGCCCAGGTCCAGGTCGTCTTCAATGAGCAGGATGTGCATGGCGAGATTGTGGCGGGTGCGGTGCCTGCCGGGCGGGGCCAGAAGGTCCGCCTTTGGCTGGCGTTAAGGCAGCAGTTTGCACAATGGCAGCGCGCGCAGCGCAACGTGGCTTGCTCACCGACGTTTGAGAGAGAAGAATGAACGAAAGAAACTGGGGAGGATGCCCTTGTGGGTGAGGACAAATCGATGATGGGTCTATCGGCACCTTCACGGCTGGTGCTGCGGCCCTTTCGCGGCCCATCGGACTTCCCGGGCATGGCCGAGGTGGCCAACGCCAGCTTTGATGCCGATGGGGTGCTCGCACGGCGTACACCCGAAGACCTGGCGCGCGACTACGCCGCGTTCACCCAGTGCGATCCGTATCAGGATGCGGTGATGGCCGAGCTGGACGGTGAACTGGTGGGCTATGGCCGTTGCTGGCGATTCACACAGGCCGACGGGTTGACGCTTCACTCCCAAATCGGCTTTGTGCCAGGGCGTTGGCGCGGACGCGGCATTGGCCGTCTGCTGCAGGGCTGGATCGAGCAGCGGCACCACACCGTGGCAGCGCTGCAGCCGGGCGGCCCGCATGTGCACCATGCCTATGTGCAGCAAGGCGAAGATGCGCGCGCCAGGCTGCTGCAGGCCCGCAGCTATGCGCCGATGCGGTATTTCTTCGAAATGCTGCAGACGCAGTTGCATGCTGTGCCCGACTTTCCCATGCCCGAAGGGCTGGAACTGCGGCCCGTGTTGCCCGAGCACTACCGCGCCATCTGGGATGCGCACCACACCGCGTTTGAGGACCATTGGGGGATGGTGCCGCCATTGCCACGCGACTACGACACGTGGCTGGAGAGCCTGATTTTCCAGCCCGCGCGCTGGCAGGTGGCATGGAACGGCGAAGAGGTCGCAGGCCAGGTCCGCACGTATATCAACGAGGACGAAAACCGCCATCTGTCCAGGCGACGGGGCTACACCGAGTTCATCAGCGTGGGTCGCCGCTGGCGTGGCCGTGGCCTTGCCAGAGCGCTGATTGCCCGCAGCCTGCGCCTGCTGGCGCAGGAGGGCATGTCGGAGTCTGCGTTGGTGGTGGACGGCGAAAACCTGACGGGCGCCAACCGGGTGTATGAGGACTGTGGGTTCCACACGGTCAAGCGGAACACGATCTACCGAAAACCGCTAGTGGTACCCGAGGTATAGGCGCAACGTGCGCTGGCGCCGCAATTTGCCTGTCGCAGGAATACAGCAGCTCCGCGACGCCATGGGGCAGAACGTGCTGGTCTTAGGCTGCGCTTAAGCCTTGTCCCCAGACAATCCTTGGCAGAGAGGATGTCTATGAGAAAAACACACACCCACCGCGTCGTCGTCTGGGCGGCGTGCCTGGCAGGTGGCGCCGCATGGGCCCAAGCGTCGCCCGAGGGAGCGGGGGCCGGGGCATCATCAACGCCGCAGCTCGATGGTGTCACGGTGACCGCGCGCCGCTCGCTGGAGCAGCGTTTTTTTGCCGCCGGTTCGCTGGTCGTGGTGGACCGCGCCGACATCGAGCAAATGGGTGCGTTCTCGGTGGCCGATGTGCTGCGCCAGTTGCCAGGCGTGCAGGTAGTGCCATCTGCCGATGGCAGTGTCGAGATCCGCATGCGCGGCATGGAACGCGGCGCCACGCAGTTGCTGATCGACGGCCAGCGCGTGGGCAGCAAGCGTACCCAGTTGCCCATTGACCAATTGCCGCCTGAACTGATCGAACGCATCGAGGTGGTGAGAGCGCCGAGCGCAGAGTTTTCGGGTGCCACCGGGGGCACGCTCAATATCGTGCTGCGCCAGGCCACGGTGAAGCGCGAGACGGTGCTGCGCCTCACCGACAACCATGTGTGGGGGCGCAATGCGGGCCAGGCATTCTTTTCGCGCACGGGACCTTTGGGCGCCGCTGTGAAGCCTGCCAAGAGCGCCCAAGGCTCCGATGGCGCCGAGGAGGTGCTCGAGGCGGAGAACAGGGAGCCGTGGTCCTATTTCGTCGCGGCCTCCGCGACGGGTTTGTTGCTGGGCTCGGACACCCACCGCAGCACGCAGGTCGGCGGTGCGGAGGTCGCACAGTCCGATACCAGTGCCCGCTACAAGCGCACCGACTACGCGCTGGTGCCGCGTGTCAGCGGAAAGATCGGTGTTGCGGATCAGCTGACGCTGCGTGCCACGCTCAGCAAGGCCGATTTTGGCGGTACCGCGGACAGCGTGGGCAGCGGCGATGGTACGTATGCGGCGCGTTCGCATGAAGCGCACAACTACGACCGGCGCTATCTGCAGGCCGCAGCCGACTGGACGCACCGCTTTGCGGCCAGCAAGCTCGAAACGACGTTGTCAGCGAGCCGTGCCAGCGACACCGTGGACCGCAGGGGCGACCTTCTGCGCAACATCGGCGTTGGCGGTGCTGCAGTCACGGACAGCTATAGCTTTGTGGACGACCGGCGTGAAGACGTCTGGAACCTCAGCACCAAGCTCACGGGTACGGCCGACGCACTGCTGTGGAGCGCCGGGGCGCAGCTGGAAGACCGCAAACTTTTTGTCAACACGACGGCGAGTGGCGACCTGCCGGTGAACTCGGGTCTGGATGCCGGCATTCGCCGGTGGGTGGCCTGGGGGCAGAACGAATGGGAGCTGCCCACGACCACCACGCTCACGCTGGGCCTGCGCGGCGAGCGCGTGGAGCTGAGCGGCGGAAGCGCTGCCGTGACGGGCAGCAAGCAGTGGAACATCCTGCAGCCATCGCTGCATACACGCACGCCCTTGTCCGAGGACCTGCAGTGGCGCGTGAATCTCGCGCGCGTCACCCAGTTGCCGCGCGTGTGGGATCTGGTGGACCGCGCCATCCCCAGCCAGGGCAGCAACAGCCTGAACAACCCTGACACCATTGGCAATCCGAACTTGCGTCCCCAGGTGGCCTGGACACTGGACACCGGTTTTGAGCGGCGTCTTGCCACTGGCCACGCGGGCGTGAACCTGTTCGTGCGCCGGATGAGCGACGTTCTTGCGCCCACACTGCAGTTGATCGGTGCACGCTGGGTGGAGCAACGTGGGAATGTGGGAGACGCCATCGTGTGGGGCCTGGAGGCCGATGCCCGCACGGGGTTGGGCTGGGTGGGCCTGGGGAGCGAATGGACGCTGTCGGCCAATGCCAGTGCGCTGCAGTCACGCATGACCAGTGGGCCCAACGAAGGACGGCGCATTCCGGGGCAGGCACGCTATGTGGCCACGCTGACAGCGGCAAAACCCATGCCGCGCAATGGCGGCTGGTATGGCGGCGCCACGCTGTTGATGACGGGGCCGGCCGACCAGGACATCAATGGGACGCTGACCGGGAAGAATCGCGCAAGCGCCATGCTGGATCTGTATGTGGGTCAGCTGGTACGCGGGCTGGGTTACTGGCGGTTGGGGGTCTACAACGTGGGTGACGCCCATTTCCGCCGGGATCGCGTCGACGCGTCGGGTGCGGTACCAGTCTTGAGCACCAGCAGCATGCAGTGGACGCCGCGCGCGTACCTCACGGTGGGGACGCAGTTTTGACTGCCGCGGGATGCCCGGCAGGGCATGCGGCCCGGTGCGCCGTGCTTGCCACCTGGATGGCGCTCGCTTCTTCCATGGCGGCGGTCGCAGCGACTGCGCCCGCGTCAGCATCCGGCACAGAGCCTGCGGTCGAGACGGTTTTTACGCGGGCTCGCCTGGTGTCGATTCATCAGGAACGAGGAGGTCGGGTGTATGTGCGGCTGAAGTTGCTGCCTCGCGCCAAGCTTCCTTTCACCACGCAGACTTTCAGGGTGTTGGACCAGGCGCATCTGGACGGCATATCCGAAGGCTCGTGGGTCAAGTTCACGACCCGAAGTATTGATGGTGAGAACACGCTGACGTCGATCCACGTTGTGGAAGAGTGCCGCCGGTTTCAGGCCTGTGACTGACGGAGGAGACTCGCAGACGGCGCGGGCGGTTGCGCGTTTTTCTGACAGGCTTGCGACTTAGGTAGTTGTCTTCTTAGGCGTGCGTTAAGGGACTGTTTGCACAATGGCTGGATGCGTCAAGAAAACATCACACACGAATGCGGTCAAGCCTCAGCTTGGCTGATGGGCCGAGTTGCTGCGGTTTTGCTTGTTCCGGCCCTCTGGTGCGGCGCTGCCGCGGCGCAACAGCTGGAGGCCACGTCGACTGCGGCAACTGCATGGCCGAGCTACATGGCCGACTTGGTAGCGGGCGCGCCAGAGAGTTCGGTAGCGGCTGTTTTGCCGGCGGACGTAGTGGTCACGCCACCCGATGTCTCGGTGCCCGCCGACAAGGCGCGCTGGAGCGGTATCTGGCAGGGTTGGGGCTGCATGGCCAGAGCCTGCGATATCCGCATTGCCATCGAAGCAGTGACCGGCAGTGGCGCGACGGTTGTGTATGTGGGCGTGAGCGACCAGCAACCCCAAGTGACCGATCGGGCGCAAGGCCAGTTTGTTGGTAATGAATTGCAGGTGCGGTTGCACACGGGTGCGCGGCTGGTGCTGCGGCTTCGCGAGGCCGTGGGAGCGACGGAGATGGAAATGGCCGCGTGGCGCCCGGAAACGCAGTTGCTACTGGCGGGTGTGCTGAGCAACAAACCCGTCGCACCGATCTATACGCGCGTGGTGGAACGTATCCCAACGCCCTGGAAGGATGCCGATGGCCGTGCCCAGACTCTGGAGGCCGTCGTGTATCGCCCTCTAGGCGCGAAAGGTCCATTGCCGACGATGGTCTTCAACCACGGCTCCACGGGCGATGGCAATCGCCCCAGCTGGTTTACGTTTACCTGGACCAGTCCGGAGGTGGCGCAGTACTTCACCGCCAAGGGTTGGCAGGTCGTGCTCCCCCAACGCCGAGGGCGTGGCAAATCTGATGGTTTGTATGACGAAGGTTTTGGTGCCAACCGTGCGGCGGGCTACACCTGCAAGCCAGAACCATCCCTCGCGGGGCTGGACCGGGCGCTGGCTGACCTGGATGCAGTGATGGCGCACGTTCAGCAACGCTCCGATGTGGACAGTGCCCGACTGCTGATCGGCGGCGTGTCGCGTGGTGGCATCCTATCGGTGGCCTATGCTGGCACCCGACCCGACATGTTTTTGGGCGTTGTGAATTTTGTGGGCGGCTGGATAGGTGATGTGTGCAAGGAGGCTGCACTCGTCAATCGCACCGGCTTCCTTCGAGGCGCGGCCATGCCGCAGCCTACGCTGTGGCTGTATGGAGAGCGGGATTCCTACTATGCGCTGGACCACAGCCGTGCCAGCTTTGAAGCTTTTCGCGCTGCAGGGGGAAAGGGCAAGATGGTCAGCTATGCGTTGCCATCGGGGCAGAACGGCCACAACATTCACGGCCATCCAGCATTGTGGAAGGCAGAATTGGACAGCTACCTTGCGCAGATATCGTCTGAACCTTCCCGGTAAAAGCGAACGACATGGATATTTATTCTGACCTTCCTCCACACGGCAGCTCAAACGTTCCAAGCACTTTTGCTGCTGGCGTGCGAGCGCTTGGAGCGTCTGACGCGCAGGCCTTCTCTTTGCTGCGCCGGGAGGTGACTGCGCACAACCCTATCCCGATGGGACTAACCTTTCAGGAGGAACTGAGCCGCACGCTTGAAAGTTTCAAGGAGCAGCTTTCTTACCCGGCCCCGAATGCTGCGTTCGGTGCGTTTTGCGATGGACAACTGGTGGGGAGTGCCGCGGTGGCTTGGCAGAGCACATTTGCATCGTCTCGGCACAAAGTCATCTTATGGGGCACTTTTGTATCGCCGCGACTTCGGCGGCGGGGCCTGGGCCGATTGCTGGTGGAGCGCGCCATTGAACATGCGCGGGATCATGCGGTGCGGCGGGTCAATCTCACGATGTACCTGCCCAACGATGCTGCCGAGCGCTTGTATGACTCGCTTGGTTTTGTGCGCTACGGCGTCGAGCCAGAGGCGGTGTGTCTCGGCGGCACTTACTACAGCGGCGCGCAGATGAGTTTGCTGTTGGATGCGTAGCGCTGGCTATGGGGCTGCGGCCTGCGGTCTGTGTCTGCGTCTGTGGTCAGCGGTAAAGCCGTCCCGCTGAGAGCGACGCCAGAGCGCGGCTCAGGTTGGCGCGTGCCTGTGCTTCGTAGCGCTGAAAAAACAGATCGGTGCCATAGATCCTCTGACGGTCCAGAAACCCCTGCAGTACGGCGCTGCGCCCCGCTACATAGCGTGGCCAGCGCACAAAGAAGTATTCGCGCCGCACATGGCGCTCGAACTGGCGGTACACCGTATCGCTTTGTCCGAGGATGGCCAGGTCGATATCCACCACCCACTGCGCATCGCCCGCGAGAGGGCCGGGGGTGTGGCAGGTATCCAGAATGTGCTGGTGCACAGTCTCTGCCAGCGTAGCTGGTAGCTTTTGGTTCAGAACGAATCGATGTGCCCAGTCGGCGCTGCGTTGTTCGTTGTGCTTGCTCCACGGCCAGTAAATGGCGTCGTGGTACCACAGGGCCAGAGCGACGGCATGGGGGTCTTGCAGTGTGCCGGGCTGCTGGTCCTGCACGGCCTGCCAATGCCGCAGGCAGGCCCACAGGTGCGTGGTGTCGTGGTACGCGCGGGGCCAGTGGGCCCAGCTCAGGATGAGGCGGCGGCCTTCGGTGCGCCACGCCGGAGAATCCCGGTCCAGCGCCTGGCCCAGGGCCTGCCAATGCGCAAGCAGTTCGGTGGCGTGGGCAGGCTGGCGGCGCCAGGGCATTGGGGGCGAGGCGCTACGCAACGCGGCCGAGCGGAAGGTACTCCATGAGTGCCTTCTGCACGTGCATGCGATTTTGGCTGCGGCACGCAGTCTGCGACTGCTTCACGTCCGCGCTGCGGACATGAGCCTGCGCCGAAACAGTCTGCTGGCGCTGTCGCGCCCCCGCATTGCATTTCATGCAACGCGGCCGAGCAGAAGGTACTCCATGAGTGCCTTCTGCACGTGCATCCTGTTTTCAGCCTCATCCCACACCACGGACTGCGGTCCGTCGATCACATCGGCCTCGACTTCCTCGCCACGGTGTGCAGGCAGGCAGTGCATGAACAATGCGTCGGGTTGGGCGGCGGCCATCATCTCGGCGTCCACACACCAGTCGGCAAACGCCTTCTTGCGCTCTTCGTTCTCGGCCTCGTAGCCCATGCTGGTCCACACGTCGGTGGTGACGAGGTCGGCGCCTTGGCAGGCTTCGAGCGGGTTGCTAAAAAATTGATAGCTGCTTGCGCTTATCCCGCCTGCGCCAACGGCCAATTTCTCATCAATTTCGTAGCCACGGGGCGTGCTCACATGCACCTTGAAGCCCAGCAGCGCAGCCGCCTGCAACCAGGTGTTGGCCATGTTGTTGCCGTCGCCCACCCAGGCCACTGTCTTGCCCTGGATGGAGCCGCGGTGCTCGATGAAGGTGAAGATGTCTGCCAGGATCTGGCAAGGGTGGTACTCGTTGGTCAGTCCGTTGATGACGGGCACGCGCGAGTTGGCGGCGAAGTTTTCGATCTTGCTCTGCTCATAGGTGCGGATCATCACCAGGTCCACCATGCGGCTGATGACCTTGGCGCTGTCTTCAATCGGTTCGGCGCGGCCCAGCTGGCTGTCGCCCGTGGTCAGGTGCACGACCGAGCCGCCCAACTGGTACATGCCGGCCTCAAAGCTCACGCGCGTGCGGGTGCTGGCTTTCTCGAAGATCATGGCCAGCGTGCGGTCCACCAGGGGGTGGTGCTTTTCGTAGGCCTTGAACTTCTTCTTGATGAGCGCGGCGCGCTCGAACAGGTAGGTGTATTCGTCGGCGGTGAGGTCGTTGAACTGCAGGTAATGTTTCAGCGTCGTCATGGCGGTGTTGCTTTGCTCTTCATTCAGCCAGTATGGCTTTGACCAGCGGGGTCAGTTTGGCGACGATCTCGTCGGCTTCGGCAGTGGTCAGGATCAGCGGGGGCACCAGGCGGATCACGCTGTCGGCTGTCACGGACAATAGCAGGCCCACTTCGGCCGCACGGCCAATCAGTGCGCCGCAGGGCTTGTTCAGCTCAATGCCGAGCATCAGGCCCTGGCCCCGGATCTCCTTCAGGCCGGGCAGGCTGCCCAGTTCGCGCTGCAGCGCGGCCCGCAGGTGGTCGCCCACCTTGGCCGCATTTTGCAGCAGGCCTTCTTCTTCCATGATGCGGATCGTCTCGACCCCTGCACGCATGGCCAGCGGGTTGCCGCCAAAGGTGGTGCCGTGGTTGCCGGGCTGCAGCACATTGGCGGCCTTGGGGCCGGCCACCACGGCGCCAATCGGCACGCCCGAGCCCAGGCCCTTGGCCAGTGGCATCACGTCGGGAACGATGCCTGCCCACTGGTGGGCAAACCATTTGCCGGTGCGGCCCACGCCACACTGCACTTCGTCGATCATCATGAGCCAGCCGCGCTCGTCGCACAGCTTGCGCAGCTGCTGCAGGTATTCGACCCGCATGGGGTTGATGCCGCCTTCGCCCTGAATCGTTTCGAAGAACACGGCCACCACATTGGGGTTGCCTTCGGTGGCCTTCTTGATCGCCTCGATATCGTTGAGCGGCACGCGCACAAAGCCTTCGACCAGCGGGCCGAAGCCACTGTAGATCTTGGGGTTGCCGGTGGCTGACATCGTGGCAATCGACCGGCCGTGGAAGGCCTTCTCATACACCACGATCTCGGGCTTGGCGATGCCCTTGTCCACACCGAACTTGCGTGCAATCTTCAGGGCGGCCTCGTTGGCCTCGAGGCCCGAGTTGCAGAAAAACACGTTGCTCATGCCCGACAGCTCCACCAGCTTGGCCGCCAGTTGCTCCTGCAGGGGCACGTGGTAGTAGTTGGAGGTGTGGATCAGATTGGTGATCTGGTCTTGCAGTGCGGGCACCAGCTTCGGGTGGTTGTGCCCCAGCGTGTTCACGGCGATGCCACCCAGGCCATCGAGGTATTCTTTGCCGTTGACGTCCCAGACTCGGCAGCCTTGCCCACGGGCCAGCGCAATGGGTACGCGGCCATAGGTGTTCATCACGTGGGGCGAAGCTGCCGGGGTGGTAGCGGTCATGCAGAAATCTCCAGACGGTGCGGTGATGGGTTGGCTGGTGGCCATAAACCCGGAAAAACGAAGCACGATTCTAGGGGGAGCACGGTGAATGGCTGTTGACGATTGCGCATTACTGCAATGCGGGCCAAACCCTGAATTTCGGTGTCTATCTATGGCCTGGCACGGGGATTAGGGAGCTAGCTCTTATATAAGAGTTAGAATGTCGCGCTGCGGTGCAGCATGCAGTGATCCTGTGTCTGGCGCGCTCATTACCACTCCACTCCCCGATGGTTTCCCCCTCCTCCAAAGAAGTCTTCATTCAGGGCATCACCCACGACGGGAAAACCTTTCGGCCCAGCGACTGGGCCGAGCGTCTGGCCGGGGTGATGAGCAGTTTCCGCCCGGGTGGCGCGCGCCCTGGCAGCCATCTGAGCTATTCGCCCTGGTGCATTCCCACCACGCTCAATGGCGTGAAATGTGTGGTGGTGCACCGCGACCTGCAGGGCCATGAGCCCATGGCCTGGGACTTCGTCATCAACTTCGCGCGCGACAACAACCTGCAGGTGGCCGAAGCTTGCCTTCTGCCCGATCTCCCGTCCGTCAAGCCCTGATCTGGCCTGTGACCTGGCAGCTTGTGGCTGAAGGGCGTCTTTTTCGGCCCGCGCGCTCTCTATCCTTTCTCGGATTTCAATATTGGGTGGCCTGAAGCCGTGCCCTCATATGCGCCGCCCCTGCTGGCTTGGCGCTTCTTTCCCGTCCAGAAACGAAAAAACCGCCCGAAGGCGGTTTAATTCGTTTTTTTGCTGGCAGCGCACCCGTTACAAACGGCGAACGGCACATACCGTTCGGGCTGTTTGCCTGCCGGGGCAGGCGGTGGGTTGGTTAGGCGGCTGCCAGTGCCAGGGCTTTCACCTTGGCAGACAGGCGGCTCTTGTCGCGAGCAGCCTTGTTCTTGTGGAAGATGCCCTTGTCAGCCACGGTGTCCACCACGGCTTGCATCTTGGCGAACAGTTCGGTCGCCTTGGTCTTGTCGCCGGACAGAACAGCCTTTTCGACGTTCTTGACAGCGGTACGGTATTTGGAGCGCAGCGAGGTGTTCGCAGCGTTGAGCTTGATGTCCTGACGGACGCGCTTGCGGCCCGACGCCAGGCGCGGGTTCTTCTTCTTTGGTTTAGCGGATGCCATGATTTAGTTCCTTGGGTCTGTGGATGATGCCAGCAAAGCCCGCGATTATAGCCCAAGGCAGTTTGTTCATCGCCGCGGTGTTCACAACCGGCGCAGCGCCATCGCGAGCCCACCCGTCGGACTGGCCCTGCCTGGCCGCTGGGCGCGTCCTCCTCCGGGGGAAGACGCGAAGCGACTCAGGGGGAATACACTCCCTGCGGTGTCACTGTTCAAAGCCGCCTCTACCGTTTCCCTTCTGACCTTTGTCTCCCGCATCACCGGGCTGGTGCGAGAGCTGCTTATGGCCTCGGTTTTCGGGGTCAGTGCGATGACGGATGCGTTCAACGTAGCGTTCCGCATCCCCAATCTGTTCCGCCGAGTCCTGGGCGAAGGCGCCTTCAGCCAGGCCTTTGTTCCGGTGCTGTCTGCCACCCGCGCCCAGGAGGGCGACGAGGGGGCCCGTGCACTGATCAACCATGTAGGCACCTTGCTCGCGTGGACGCTGGTGCTGCTGTGTATTGCCGGTGTGCTGGGCGCTCCCTGGATGGTGTGGGGCATGGCCAGCGGGCTCAAGCAGTCGCCCCAGGGTTTTGACGCTGCCGTAACGATGACGCGCTGGATGTTTCCCTACATCGGCTTCATGTCGCTGGTGGCGCTGGCGGGGGGCATTCTCAATACCTGGAAGAAGTTTGCGGTACCGGCGGCGTCGCCCGTGCTGCTCAACATCGCCCTGATCCTGTCCATCACGGTGGGCGCACCCTGGTTTTCCCGCCATGGCATCGAGCCCATCTACGCCCAGGCGGCGGGGGTGATGCTGGGTGGCTTGCTGCAACTGGCCATCCAGGTGCCTGCGCTGGTGCGCCTGGGGCTGCTGCCGCGCATTGGGGTGCGCTGGGCGGCCATTCGTGCCGCCTGGGCCGACCCCACCACGCGCAAGGTGGCGCGCCTGATGCTGCCCGCGCTGCTGGGGGTGAGCGTGGCGCAGATATCGCTGCTGATCAATACCCAGATTGCCTCGCACCTCGCCACCGGCAGCGTGAGTTGGATCACCTACGCAGACCGTCTGATGGAGCTGCCGACCGCGCTGCTGGGCGTCGCACTGGGGGTGGTGCTGATGCCGCAGCTGGCCAGCGCCCGCGCCAAGCAGGACGACGAAAGGTACTCGGCCATGCTTGACTGGGGGCTGCGCCTGGTGGTGCTGTTGTCAGTGCCCTGCATGGTGGCCTTGCTGGTCTTTTCAGAGCCGCTGGTGGCGGTGCTGTACCACTATGGCGCGTTTGGTGACGAAGACGTGCGGAAGACCACCCTGGCCCTGACGGGTTATGGCGTGGGCCTGGTGGGCATTGTGGCCATCAAGGTGCTGGCGCCCGGTTTCTATGCCAAACATGACATGCGCACCCCCATGCTCATTGCGGTGGCGGTGCTGGTGTTGACCCAGTTGATGAACCTGGTGCTGGTGCGTTATCTGCAGCATGCCGCCCTGACATTGACCATCGGCATTGGCGCACTTATCAATGCCGGTTGGCTGTTGATCGGTCTGCTGCGGCGCGGCAGCTACCGGCCTCTGCCAGGCTGGGGCAAGTTCGCCCTGCAGGTGATCGCTGCGAGCGCCTTGCTGGCGGTGCTGCTGGTATGGGGTGCGCAGCACTTCGATTGGGTGGAAATGAAGGGGCAAACCCTTCGGCGAATAGGGTTGCTGGCGGCGCTCATGGCTGCTGCTGCCGTGGTGTACTTTGGCGCGCTGTGGGCAGCCGGGCTCAAGCTGCGCCAGCTGTTGCGGCGCTGATTCCAGCGAAGGCCGCAAATGCCCTGTCAAGAGGGGCTTTCTGTCGCTTGACGCCATCCGGCGGGGCACTTACAACTCCACCATGTCCCTGAGCTATTCCGTACCCACCTCGCTGGAGTACTTTGCATCGCTGGTGCAAAGCGATGACCACTTCCCGCTGCTGGAGGCTGCAGCCAGCCTGGCGCAAGACGAATACCCCGAGCTCGACATGCAGCAATTGCTGGGTGATATGGACCAGCTGCTCGCGCGCATCAAGCGCCGCCTGCCTGCCGATGCCCCGGCGCTGCAGCGCTTGCGCACGCTCAACCAGTTCTTCTTTGCCGACCTGGGCTTTGGCGGCAACATCAACAATTACTACGACCCCGAAAACAGCTACCTCAACGCTGTGCTGCGCACGCGCCGGGGCATCCCGATTTCGCTGGCCGTGTTGTGGATGGAGCTGGCCCAGGGACTGGGCCTGCATGCGCGGGGCATTGCATTCCCTGGGCACTTCATGGTCAAGGTGCTGCTGCCCAAAGGACAGGTGGTGCTGGACCCGATCTCGGGCCAATCCCTCAGCCGCGAAGAGCTGGCCGAGCGGCTGGAACCCTACAAGCGCCGCAACGGCCTGGTGGACGACTACGATGTGCCGCTGGGCCTGTACCTGCAGGCCGCCACGCCGCGCGACATCATCGCGCGCATGCTGCGCAACCTGAAAGAGGTGCATCGCACGCAGCAGGACTGGCAGCGCCTGATCACCGTGCTTGACCGGCTCATCGTGCTGCTGCCTGACGCCTGGGGCGAGCGGCGTGACCGGGGACTGGCCCATGCCGAGCGCGGCAACACCCTCGAAGCGATGGCCGACCTGGAAGCCTATCTGGCCCATGCGGAAGACGGGCTGGACATCGATCTGATTGCCGACCGCCTCAACGCACTGCGCAGCTAGAACGGCGCACTGCTCGCCGGCTGGTCGGCTTGTAGCTGCGCCAGTTGCTGGCGCAGTTCGGTGTTTTCGGCGGTGAGTTCTGCCACGCGGTGGCGCAGGGCCTGCAACTCGTCGGTAGTTCCCTCGGCGCTGGTGCCTGCCTCTGCTGCGGGGCTTTCTTCGGAAGGTGCTTCGTCGCGCGGCTTGCGCTTGTTGAGTTCGCGCACGCGCTTGGCAGCCTGCTTGAGTTCGTCCTTGCCCGCAACGACGGCCGCCACCTGCTCTTCGGCGGGCAGCGTGGCCACGGCGGCGGCGGCGTTGATGGAGATGGTGCCGGACTTCACGGCCGCCACCAGTTCGGGGGCGGCCTGCTTCTGGATTTTTTCGATCATCACCACCTGGCTGCTGCTCAGGCGTGCGGCCTTGGCAATGGCCTCGCGGCTGTTCAGTGGATCGGGTGCGGGCAGGGCGGCGGTTGCCTCGGGAGTGTCAGGGGCTGCGGTGGCTGCTTCGGCCTCTGGGGACGTCGCTGCGCGGGCCTTGCGGTCGGCCATGATCTCGCGCTTGCGCAGGGCCAGTACGCCGCGCTGGAAGTCCGACACACTGCGGCGCCCCAGATGCTGGTCGATCATCCACAGGTGCACGTCTTCCATGGACTGAAAGCGCGGGTTTTGCACGGTCTGGAAGGGCAGGCTGTGCTTTTGGCAGATGCCATAGCGGTTGTGCCCATCCACCAGCACGTCGCCCCACAGCACCAGCGCGTCGCGGCAACCTTCGGCCAGGATGCTGCGCTCCAGCGCCTCATGCTCGTCGGGGGTCAGGGGTTCGATGTAGGCTTTGAGTTCTTCGTTGACGACGATGTTCATGGCAGAGGAGGCAATCGGGAGCGGGCAAGGGGCGCGATTGTAGAGGGCTCCGTCAGCGCCCGGAGCCAGGCTCCTATGAGTCCCCCGTGCCCCGCAAGGCCAGCCAGCCCGCCACCGCCGTGAAGGCCGCCACCACGGCCACGATGATCCAGAAGCCATGCCCGTTGTCGGCCAGCGGCACGCCGCCGACGTTCATGCCGAACAGCCCCGCAAGGATGTTGATGGGGAGGGCCAGCACGGTCACAACCGTCAGCACAAACAGGCTGCGGCTGTTCGCCTCCTGCACGCTGGCAGCGATTTCTTCCTGCAGCAGCTTGATGCGCTCCTGCAGGCCCTGCATGTCGCGCAGTACCACCGAGAACTCTTCAGTCGAATCGCGCAGCTCTTGCGCATCGTCTGCGCCCATCCAGGCAGGCGGGTGCTGCAGCAGGCGGAACAGCGCCGCCGGCTCGGGCGCCAGCAGCCGCTGCAGGCGCACCAGCAGGCGCCGCAGCACGCCGAGCCGCGCGCGTTTGTGGTCCAGCCGGCCAGCCAGCAGCGCGTCCTCCACATCGTCGATGCGCTGGGTCACGCCGCGCACGATGTCCACCAGGCCCGAGGCCTGCGTGCGCATCAGCTCGGCCAGCAGGGCCACGCTGGAGCAGGGCGCGTTGCCGCTGCGCACCGCCGTGCGCAGTGCGTCCACCGAGCGCAGCGGGCGGGTGCGCCCCGTCACCATCAGGTGCGGCGCCACGCTGGTCCACAGGGTCGCAATGTCCGAAGGCTCGAACGCAAAATCAAAGTGTGCGTCGTTGAGCACGGCAATCAGCGTGTCGTCGTCGCGCTCGATGCGGGTGGACACCGAGCGGTCCTTGAGCGCATCAAAAAAGGCTTCGGGCAGGTCGGCATGCCGCTCCATCCAGCGCACGGCCTGGGCGTGGCTCAGGTTGAAGTGCAGCCACAGGAAGGTGCCTTGTGGTGGCGGCGTACGGTGGCCGCTGGCCGTGCCATGGGGGTGTAGGCCCGCCAACCACTGTGCGGCCTGCACGGTATCGACTTCGTGTGGCGCGGTGCCTGCGCCCAGCAGGTAGCCGCAGATCAGCCCGGCGGCATCTCCGCCGTAGTTCAGGTGGGTGTTCACGGCGGGAAAGGGGCGGACGGGAGTGGACAAACAACAGCGGGCACGGCTGCATGGTGCGGCGCGGGCGTGACAACCCCGTGACAGATCACGCCGGTGTCACAACACTGTCACCGGCCGGCCCCACGATGGCGCATCTGTCTGTCTCTTTGCCCGCTCGGATCTGTTGCCCATGTTTCACCAGAACACCCTTGATACCCAGGACTTGATGCAACGCATCGCCAACGACCTGATCGACAGCTATGACGAAGAGCTGGAGCTGGAGATCGAGGACCGCGATGTCGATGACCTCGGAGCGTTGCAGTCCACGGACAAGCTGGCACGCCAGCTCTACTTCAAGGAGCTGTTTCGCCTGCAGGGCGAACTCGTCAAGCTGCAGGACTGGGTGCAGCACAGCCGCCAGAAGGTGGTGATCCTGTTCGAGGGGCGCGACGCCGCCGGCAAGGGCGGCGTGATCAAGCGCATCACCCAGCGCCTGAACCCCCGCGTGGCCCGCGTGGCTGCGCTGCCAGCACCCAATGACCGCGAGCGCACGCAGTGGTACTTCCAGCGCTACGTGGCGCACCTGCCCGCCGCTGGCGAGATGGTGCTGTTTGACCGCAGCTGGTACAACCGCGCGGGTGTGGAGCGCGTGATGGGCTTTTGCACCGACGACGAATACGAAGAGTTCTTCCGCACCGTGCCCGAGTTTGAAAAGATGCTCGTGCGTTCGGGCATCACACTCGTCAAATACTGGTTCTCCATCACCGACGAAGAGCAGCACCTGCGCTTTCTGGGCCGCATCCACGACCCGCTCAAGCAGTGGAAGCTCAGCCCCATGGACCTGGAAAGCCGCGTGCGCTGGGAAGCCTATACCAAGGCCAAGGAAACCATGCTGGAGCGCACCCACATCCCCGAGGCGCCCTGGTGGGTGGTGCAGGCGGTGGACAAGAAAAAGGCGCGCCTCAATTGCATCGCCCACCTGCTGTCGCAACTGCCCTACCAGGATGTGCCCCACCCGGCGGTGGTGCTGCCGGACCGGGTGCGCAACCCTGAGTATTTGCGCCAACCCGTGCCCGCGCCGATGTATGTGCCTGAGATGTACTGAGCGCGCTTTGCGCAGGGTGGCTGGTGCAAGACGCCTGATGCCGCCGCCGGTGCTGCCCGCGCCACGCAGCTCAGTAGTTCCATTGCTATTTTTTGAATAGCAGGTAGCGCTTGTCCATCAAGCGCTAGCGGCCAAAAAGGCCTGAATTTCTACGTCTGGGCCGAGCCCTTGAGCATCTCGATGGTCGAGATCACGTCCCGCACCTTGAAGGGCTTGAGCAACACGCGCCGCACCTGCAACGCCTTCATCTGCACGGCGGTCGATGCATCGACCTGGGTCGTGGTCACCGCCACGGGCACTTGGGCGTCCACTGCGAACTGGGCGCTGCGCACCTGTTCGAGCAGTGCCACGGCTTCGGGAGCTTCGTCCAGCGAGACGATGACGCCCGAGAAGTCCTTGGCCGCGAGTTGCTGCTGCGCGTTGCGCACCGTGCCCACCTGGCGCACTGCAGGCAGGTTCAACTGGCGCGCCGTGGCCACGATGATGCTGCCGGTGAGCGAGCTGGGCTCCACGAGAAGAATGTCCAATGGGGATGCGCTGCTCATCGTGCGGGCTCCCCGTGGGCGCGGCGCACCAGCTCCTCCACCGCCAGGTCGCGCAGGGACGCGAGGATGGCCAGGTCGATCGCGTCCAGCTGGCGCGGTGTGCGGTCGATGAGGCACAGCGTGCCGATGTTCTCTCCGCCCGGCATCTTCAGTGGTGCGCCGGCGTAGAACTGGATGTGGGGATCGCCGGTGACCAGCGGGTTGTCGGCAAAGCGGTCGTCCAGCGCCACATCGGGCACCACCAGCGTGTCGTCCTGCAGGATGGCGTGGCCGCAAAACGAGATGCCACGTGCGGTCTCGCACACATCCAGCCCGTGGCGCGACTTGAACCATTGCCGCTGCTCGTCGATGAGCGACAGCAGCACGATGGGCATGTCGAACTCCTGCGCGGCAAATGCCGTGAGCCGGTCAAAACGCTCCTCGGGAGGGGTGTCCAGTATCAGCAACTGGCGCAGGGCCTGCAGGCGGTCGTCCTCATTGGCGGGGCGAGGGGGCTCTTTCATGGCGGTATGGGGCAGTCGCGATGGACATTGATTATGGGCCGTGGGCGTGAAATGCGCGCTTGCGGACGCTCAGTGCGTGTGCCCTCGGAAGGTGCCCTGCGACGGCGTGCCGCCGCGCCCGAACTGGTGCCAGGCGCGCCGCAGCTGAGTGTCCGAGCTGAAGCCTGCCATCAGCGCCGCCTGCGTCACGTTCTGGCCAGACCGCAGCGCGGCCTCGGCCGTGGCCAGGCGGATGCGGCGCAGGTACTGCAGCGGCGCAATGCCCGCGTGCTCCAGAAACAGCCGCGTGAGGTGCCGGGGCGAAGTGTGGGCCACCTCGGCCATCTGCGGCACGCTCCAGTCGGCCTGCGGCTGCTGGCCCACGGCGTCCTGCACACGGTGCAGGGCGGGGTGCAGGTGGTTGCGGTGGTGCAGAAAGGGGGAAAACTCGGGGTCGTTGGGTCCCCGGCGCAGCGCCACCACCATGGACTGCGCGACCTGGGCCGCCAGCGCGGGGCCGCAGGTGTCGGAGAGACGGTGCAGCAGCAGGTCGATGCCCGTGGTCACGCCCGCGCTGCTGTACACGGCGCCATCGGCCACAAACACGCGGTTGGCCACCACGTCGCAGCGCGGGTCCACGGCAGCCAGTTCATCCAGGTGCTGGTGGTGGGTGGTGGCGCGGCGGCCCGTCAGCAGGCCCGCATGGGCGGCCAGCACCGACCCGGCGCACACCGTGATCAGGTCCAGCTGCCCCGCCACGGGCCGCAGCCCGCGCAGCCAGTGCAGCAGGGCGCGCGCCTCTTCGCCTTCCACGTCGATGTGTTGTCCCGCCAGCCCCACCAGCACCACCCACGCGGGTGAGGGCAAGGTGGCGGGCAGCGGCTCCAGCCCTGTCAGCACGGCGCCCACCGAAGACACGGATTGGGGAGTGGGGCTCACGAAGTGCTGCACAAACCGCGCGGGCTGGCCCTGGTTGACCAGGGTCTGGTTGGCAATGCGCAGCGCCTCGGCCGGGCCCGCCCAGTCCAGCACCAGGCTGCCCGGTAGCAAAGCAAAGTACACGTGGATGGGCTGGGGCAGTGTGTTGGACATCACTTGTTCCTGTTGACCCGTCATAAAACTGGCGCAACCGAGGCCAGTGCCACCGTGGAACGGGCTTTGCCAGTCCACGGGCGGCGTCCCCCTCGGGGGGGTGACGCGCAGCGGCACAGGGGGGTCAAGGCTTGTTGTTCCACGGGGTATCCATCTGGCGGGCGGTGCGCTCGGACAGCGCGGCGCCGACGAGGCGCGTGACCAGGTGCAGGCTCATGTCGATGCCGGCGCTGATGCCCGCGGACGTGACCAGCGCACCCCGGTCCACCCAGCGCACATTCTCCCGCACGTCGAGCGCAGGAAACTGAGCGCGCAGGTCGGCAATGTCCTCCCAGTGCGTGGTGGCGGGCCCCTCGGTGAGGACACCTGCCGCCGCCAAAATAAAGGCGCCCGTGCACACCGAGGCTGTGATCTGCGCACCGCCCGCCGCCTGGGCAACCCACGCGCGGGTGCTTTGGCAGGCAGCGGCGGCATCGACCACACCACCCGGCACGATGAGCACATCGGGCGTGGCGGCGGTGGCAAAGTCCGCATCGGGCAACACGCGCAGGCCCGCGCGGGCGCGCACCGAGGCCATGCTGCGGGCCACGCACTGCACCCCAAACGGTGCGGGCGCGCCGGGGTACAGGCGCTGGTGCATGCGGCTGGCAGTGGTGAAGACTTCGTAGGGGCCGCCCAGGTCCAGGGCCTCCACTTCGTCGAAGAACAGGATGGAGATCTGCAGGGGGTGGGGTGCGGAGAAGGTGTTCATGGCCGGGCTCATGCTGCGGCCCGGTCGATGGCCTGCTGAACCGTGCTCAGGGTGGCAAACCGGCCCTGCAGCACGGTGGCGGTGCGGGTCTTGATGTCTGCGGCCGCCAGCGTCTGGCCGTCGGGTTGCTCCATGTCCCAGGTCAGGGTTGCGTCGGTGACGTAGTCCACCTCCCAGCCCAGGTCGGAGGCGTGGCGGGTGGTGGTCTCGCAGCACTGCTCGGTGCGGATGCCACTCACGATCAGGCGCTGGACGCCGTGTTGTGTCAGCCACACGTCCAGCCCCGTGCCCACCAGCGCGCTGTGGCGAGATTTGGTGAAGGTGGCGGCTGCCTCGAAGTCCACCAGGCCCTCCAGCGCCCGCACATGGCCCGACGCGACAGAGAAAGCGTTCTCGGGCACAGCCGGGCCTTCTGCATGGAACACCCGCACCACGGGCACGCCGCGTGCCACACAGCCTTCGATCAGCGCGTTCTGGGCACGCAGATAGGCCGGCAGATCCTGGGCTGTGAAATAGGGGCGGTGGCGGAAGGATTCCTGGACGTCAATCACAATCAGACAGGTTTTCATGGTGAACTCGAAGGCGGGTTGAAATGAAGGTTGAATCTTCTCAGCGCAACCAGATGGCGTCCCGTCTCCTGGAGACAAGCTTCGATCAATTTAGGCCATATTGGAGGGGGTAGTCTGCCCGCTGCCTTCGGTATGCTGGGCGGGTGGGGCATTCTTTGAGATAAAAACAATCTCTGGCGCTTATCCTGTAATGGATTATTGCTATAAATATGGTAGCAATGTGCAATTGTTCGCCATAAGCTGTTATGGTGACTAGGGTTTTCCCTTAACTCCTTGCCCGTCCTGCCCCAAACACCCATGCCCCGCCGTTCCCGTCTGTTTTCGATGTCAGCGCTGACGCGGGCGTACCAGCGCAACCTGAAGGCGTTTGCACGGGCGACGCGGGCGGTGCAGCCCGTGCGCGCCAAGGCGCCGGCAAAGCTGCGGGTGGTGGCTGCCCAAAAACCGTCCAGCACGCGAACCCCTCGCCCCGCCCGCAAGCCGGTGCCGGCCAGCGGCAAATGGCTGGCGGGCATTGCACCAGGGCCTGCGGGCGCGCGGCGGTTTCAGCTGTACACCCCGCCCGGCCTGGCGTTGGCGGTGGATGAGAAGCTGCCCCTCCTGGTCATGCTGCACGGCTGCGGCCAGACCGGACGGGACCTGGCCGCCGTGTCGCGCATGAACCGGCTCGCCGCGCGTGAGCGCTTTCTGGTGCTCTACCCCGAGCAGGAACGCATGGCCAACGCGCATGGCTGCTGGAACTGGTTCGAACGCCGCAGTGGCAAGGCCGAGGCTGAAGCCGCCACGCTGCTGGCCGCCGTGGACCAGCTCGCACGCCGCCACCCGGTGGATCTTTCTCGCGTGGCCGTGGCGGGCCTGTCGGCGGGTGGCAGCATGGCCGTGCTGATGGCGGCGCTCTACCCCGACCGGTTTTGCGCCGTGGCCATGCATTCGGGTGTGGCTCCGGGCACGGCCGAGTCCGCGGCCACCGCCATCGCCGCCATGCATGGGCGGCGTGATGCCCATCTGCCTGACGCCCTGGCGGCCGGGGCACCTGTCGAATCGGTTGCCGCTGTGGGCGGAAAAAGTCCGACGGGCAGCCTGCTGCCGCCGTTGCTGGTGCTGCATGGCGACGCGGATGGTGTGGTGTCGGTGCGCAATGCGGCCGCCACGGCACAGTTGTGGGCACAGGCGCTGGGTGCGCGGGCGGGCGCCATCCGCACCTTGCAGCGCGGGCAGCGCCACGCCATGCGGGTGACCGAGTTCCGGGCGCGTGGCCGAACGGTTGTGGCGTTGCGCGAAGTGGTCGGGCTGGCCCATGCCTGGAGCGGTGGTGCCGCGCAGCTGTCGTACAGCGATCCCCAGGGGCCCGATGCCTCGGCACTGGTCTGGGCCTTTGTAGCCCGCCAGTTCAAAGAAAAATAGCCATCAGATCAGGCACTGCCGCTTTTCTGTAGGGCATTTTCTGCTATCAAATATGCAGTAAATGGTCTGAGCGGCTCAGGTCAGCCGGGGCTGGCGCCTGTCGGCCAATGGTTCTGCGTGTGCACCCGCCTGCAGTTGAAAGGCGGCCACCACTTCCTTGAGTTGATGGGCCTGCTGCTGCAAGGCGGCGGCGGCGGCGGTGGCCTGCTCGACCAAGGCCGCGTTTTGCTGCGTGCCCTGGTCCATTTGCGAGACGGCTTCGTTGATTTGCTCGATGCCATCGGTCTGCTCGCGGCTGGCCTGGCTGATCTCCTCGATCACGGCCGACACGCGCAGCACGCTGTCCACCACGTTCTGCATGGTGGCCCCGGCCTCTTGCGCCAGCTGTGCGCCCGCCTTCACCTGCTCGGCCGAATGGCCGATAAGCGCCTTGATTTCTTTGGCCGCCTCGGACGAGCGCTGCGCGAGGCTGCGCACCTCGGTGGCCACCACCGCAAAGCCCCGCCCCTGTTCGCCGGCCCGGGCGGCTTCCACCGCCGCGTTGAGCGCGAGGATGTTGGTCTGGAACGCGATGCCCTCGATGACGCCCGTGATGTCGGACACCTTGCGCGAAGACGCGTCGATCGAGCCCATGGTCTGCACGACTTTCTCGACCACCGCGCCCCCCTTGCGGGCGACGTCCGAGGCGGTCTGGGCCAGCACGCTGGCCTGGCGGGCGTTGTCGGCGTTCTGCTTCACGTTGGAGGTCATCTCTTCCATGGACGCAGCGGTCTGCTCCAGCGCGCTGGCCTGGGATTCGGTGCGGGCAGACAGGTCGTGGTTGCCCGCGGCGATCTGTTGCGACGCGCTGGCAATGTGTTCGGTGCCGTCGCGCACCCGCTGCACGATGCGGTGCAGGCTGTCGCGCATGGACTGCATGTCCAGCATGAGGCTGGAACTGTCGCCCGCACGCGTGGCGACTGCCACCGACAGATCCCCTTCAGAGATGCTGCGGGCAATGCTGCGCGCGTAGCCGGGCTCGCCGCCCAGCTGGCGCAGCAGGTTGCGCGATATGAGGGTGCCCAGTACCAGCAGGGCGGCCCCCAGCAGTAGGGCCAGCACGCCGAACCGCAGTGCCCGCTGCCAGATGGCGGTGTTGACGGTGTCGATGTAGACGCCCGAACCGATCACCCAGCCCCAGGGGGCAAAGCCTTTGACGTAGGAGGTTTTCTCCACCGGCGTGTCGCTGCCGGCCTTGGGCCACAGGTAGGGCACGAAGCCCGCGCCGCTGGCCTGCACAGTGCGCACGAACTCGACAAACAGCTGCTTGCCGTTGGGGTCCTTGTTGGCCGTGAGGTCTTGTCCGTTGAGCTCGGGGCGGATCGGGTGCATCACCATGCGGGGGTGCATGTCGTTGATCCAGACATATTCGTTGCCGCTGTAGCGCACCGCCTGAATGGCCGCCGCCGCGCGCTTGCGGGCTTCGTCATCGGGCATGCCACCCTTGGTGCTGAGGTCGTGGAAGTGTGTGGCAATGCCATGGGCGGATTCCACGACCTGGCGCACGCCCGTCTGGCGCTCCTCCAGGATCAACTGGCGCTCGGACAGCAGGAACCACGCGGTCAGGACGGCGATGCCGAGGAGGGCGCTCAGCACCAGAAGTGCCAGTTTTCGTGCAATGGTCATGGGGAGCCCCTGAAAAAAGTGGAGACCAGGCGCTGTCGCCGTCCGGCGAGTGGGCGCGGCATCAAGAATCTGTTCAAAGAGCAGGGTAGCCCCGGAGTGCTGGCTTTCAGCATGGCGATAACCCGCACTGGCCTTGCACGGGAAAGTCCCTGCAGGGGGCATGGCGGGCACATGGCCCTCGGTGAGCCGCTGGGCTCAGAGGGGAGGGAGGGGCCAGGCTGCTGCGGCTGCAGTGCCCGGCGGGAGGCGGGGCCACTATACGAGCCGCGACGCCACCAGTTCCTTCTTGAGGTAGGCGTAGAACAGCGGCGCCGCCACCAGCCCGGCGGGGCCAAAGACGGCCTCTGCCACGAACATCACACTCAGAAGCTCCCACACGCCCATCTGCGTGCGGCGCCCCACCACCTTGGCGTTGATCACGTATTCGGCCTTGTGGATCAGGATCAGGAAGCCCAGGCATGCCGCAGCCGCCAGCGGCGACACTGACAGGCCGACGATCGTGATCACCACGTTGCACACCAGATTGCCCACGATGGGCACCAGCCCCGCCACAAAGGTGAAGGTGATGAGCACAGGCGTGTAAGGCAGTTGCAGGCCCCACAGCGGCAGCACAAACAGCAGGAACAGCGCGGTCAGCAGCGTGTTGAACGCTGCAATCCAGAACTGCGCTGCCACGATCTGGCGGAACGCCTCGCCAAACAGCGTGATGCGCAGCTTGAGCTGCTGGGCCAGCGGGCCGCGCGCCAGCACTGGCGGCCGCACGGCAGCCAGGGCGCCAATCAGCAGGCCCACATAGGCAAACAGCACCCCCGCCAGCCAGGCACGCCCCGCCATGGCCAGGGCCCCCGCCTTGGCGCCCAGGTAGTTGGCGATGATGCGCTGAATATCGGCTACGCCCTCCGGCAGGTGCGAGGCCACATCGGCGGGCAGCTTCAGGCGCAGCTCCAGCACCGTGCGTGCCATGTAGGTGAGCAGTTCCTGGTATTGCTGCGGCGCACTGACCAGGTAGCCGCGCGAGTGGGTGAGGCCCGCCGCCAGCAGCGCCAGCGGCAGCAGCATCACCAGGCCCGCCGCCGTCACCTGCGCCACGCGCAGGCTGGTGGCGGAGGGGGTGGGTTGCCGCTGGATGCGGCCCAGCCCCTGGGCAAACCAGCCGGTGAGGGCGCGGGTGAGCAGGAAGCCCAGGCATACACACAACAGGCCGGGTAACAGGCCGCGCCACATCACCAGCAGCAGCACAGCAGCCATCAGCACGTAACTGGCTGCCACGATGCCCAGGTTCAGGGCGCGGGGCGGTAGCGTGGTGGGGTGTTGGTCAGTCACGGCGCTGCACATCACCTGCATGGCTCGACACTGGCGCGGCCGAGTCCGGCGGGAAGCCGCGAAGCGGCTCAGGGGGGTGTTGCTTCACCTCAGGCCACGACCACGGCCACACCGTCGCCGCGTGCGGCGATGGTGCCGATGGCGTACACCTGCTCGCCCGCGGCGCGCAGCGTGGCGGCCGTGGCTTCTGCGGCGGCAGCATCCACCACCACCACCATGCCGATACCGTTGTTGAAGGTGCGGTTCATCTCGATGTCGTCGATACCGGCCGTCTTCTGCAGCCAGGCGAACAGCTCGGTCTGGGGCCAGCTGCCCTTGGCCAGGTGGGCGGCGGTGCCGTCGGGCAGCACGCGGGGGATGTTCTCCAACAGGCCGCCGCCGGTGATGTGGGCCAGGGCCTTGATGCCGCCGGCATCCTGCGTATGCGGGTGGGCAGCCAGTGCGGCCAGCACGTTCTTCACGTACAGGCGGGTGGGCTCCATGATGGCCTGCTTGAAGGGCTTGCCGTCCAGCGTGGCCGGGGCGGTGGCGCCTGCACGCTCGATGCACTTGCGCACCAAGCTGAAGCCATTGGAGTGCACGCCGTGGCTGGCCAGGCCCAGCACCACGTCGCCGGGCTTCACGTCCTGGCCAGTCAGGATCTTGGCCTTTTCGACCGCACCCACGGCAAAGCCGGCCAGATCGTATTCGCCTGCGGGGTACATGCCGGGCATCTCGGCGGTTTCGCCGCCGATCAGGGCACAGCCGGACAGCTCGCAGCCCTTGGCAATGCCGCCGATCACGGCCGCCGCAGTGTCCACATCGAGCTTGCCGCAGGCGAAGTAGTCGAGGAAGAACAGAGGCTCGGCGCCCTGCACCAGCACGTCGTTCACGCTCATGGCCACCAGGTCGATGCCCACGGTGTCGTGCATGTTCCATTCGAACGCCAGCTTGAGCTTGGTGCCCACGCCATCGGTGCCAGACACCAACACGGGCTCCTTGTAGCGCTTGGGCACCTCGAACAGGGCGCCGAAGCCGCCGATGCCCGCCAGCACGCCTTCGCGCATGGTCTTCTTGGCCAGCGGCTTGATGCGCTCGATCAGCGCGTCGCCCGCGTCGATGTCAACGCCGGCGTCTTTGTAGGAGATGGGGGTGGAGGAGGCAGAGGAGCTCATGGAAGGGGCTTTGGTGCTGGTAGACCCGCCGGGCGGGCTGGAATCCGGGGATTTTAAGGGGCACCGCCCGGGCGGGCTTTCTCAGCCCTGTCTGGGCGGGGGCTTTGGAGCCGCAACCGGGGCGGGGCACCAACTCGCACACAGCGGCCATCGAATGCGGCGAGGGCTGGTCACAAGGCCGGGCGTGACATCCATGGCTGCACTTTTTATCGCTGCTCAACTAATAAGTTCACTCATCAAACTATGTCGGGTTTGCCCGGATGTGTGCACCCGTACGATCCTTTCATAATTAGTTCGTCGTCCGCACTATGTCGGGTTGAAGTCGTTGCCTGGCACCGGAAAACGCCTGCGGCGGACTGAAGCCTGCAGGGTTCAGCGAGAGGGATTGCGGCGCGACAGTCAACGTCGTTCACACCAACCAAGGCCCGCACGAGGCCAATCAATGGAGACAAGAATGAAATTGAAGACAACCTTGACCGCCCTGGCAGCCCTGGTGCTGGGCCTGTCTAGCGCCAGTGCGTTCGCCCAGGTGGTGGGCGTGAGCTGGTCCAACTTCCAGGAAGAGCGCTGGAAGACCGACGAGAAAGCCATCAAGGACCAACTGGCCAAGCTGGGCGCCAGCTACATCAGCGCCGATGCGGGCGGGTCGCCCGAGAAGCAACTGTCCGACGTCGACTCCCTCATCGCCAAAGGCGCCAAGGTGCTGATCGTGCTGGCGATGGACAAGGACGCGATCCTGCCAGCCGTCAACAAGGCCGCGCAGCAGAAGATCCCGGTCGTGGCCTACGACCGCCTGATCGAGGCCCCGGGTGTGTTCTACATCACCTTTGACAACGTCGAGGTCGGCCGCATGCAAGCCCGCGCCGTGTTCGAGGCCAAGCCCAAGGGCAACTACGTGATGATCAAGGGATCGCCCACCGACCCCAACGCCAACTTCCTGCGCGGCGGGCAGCAGGAGGTGATCGAGGCGGCCATCACCAAGGGCGACATCAAGATCGTCGGCGAGGAATACACCGAAGGCTGGAAGCCCGAGGTCGCGCAAAAGAACATGGAGCAGATCATCACCAAGAGCGGCGGCAAGATTGACGCCGTGGTGGCCTCCAACGACGGCACGGCCGGCGGTGTGGTGGCGGCGCTGACGGCCAAGGGCATCAAGGGCATCCCGGTGTCCGGCCAGGATGGCGACCATGCTGCACTGAACCGCGTGGCCCAGGGCTCGCAGACGGTGTCGGTCTGGAAGGACGCCCGCGACCTGGGCCGCGACGCCGCCGCAGCAGCCGTCGCGCTGGCCAAGGGCCAGAAGGTGGCGGGCGCCCAGACCTGGAACGGCGGGGAGAAAAAGGTGTCGCTGCAGGCGCAGTTCCTGAAACCCGTGCCGATCACTGCCAAGAACCTCGATCTGGTGGTGAAGGCCGGCTGGATCCAGAAGGATGCACTGTGCAAGGGCGTGGACGCTGCCAAGGCGCCCGCCGCCTGCAAGTGAGCCCGGCGCGGCGCTGCGTGCCGCCCGGCTGCTGAACAACATGTTTTGAAGCTCCCGGACCGGGAGCGGGGCATTGCCGTGCGCGGCGGGCAGGCCTGAACCCGGTCCCTTCTCATTTCTGGCGGAGTGCGCTTGTGAGTCCTGTTCCCCATGCCCTCAGGCAACTGGCCATCGACTGGCGGTTGGTGCTGATGGGCGCTGTCCTGATGGTCACCGCCATCGTGTTCAACATCCTCTCGGGCGGCTTGTTCCTGTCGCCCGAGAACCTCTACAACATTGCCCAGCAGACGGCCGTGGTCGGCATCGTGGCCACGGTGGTGGTGCTGGTGATCGTGGCGCGCCACATCGATCTCTCGGTGGGCTCGGTGATGGGTTTTGTCGGCGTGCTGATCGCCACGCTGATGTACACCGCCGGCTGGCACTGGGTGGCGGCGTCGCTGGCCGGGCTGGCGGTGGCGATCGGCGTGTCGCTCTACCAGGGCGCGCTCACGGCGATGCTGGGGGTGCCGTCCTTCGTGGTTACTCTGGGCGGGCTGATGTCGTTTCGCGGCGCGGCCTTCATGGTGGCCGACGGCAAGACCCAGCCGGTCAGCGACAGCTTTTTTCAGCGCCTGGGCGGCGGCTTCGATGGCGCCATCGGCGTGCAGGCCAGCTGGGTGCTGGCCGTGGTGCTGGTGGTGGCGCTGGGCTTGAAGACCTGGTTGCGGCGCCGGGCCAAGGCGTCGTACGGTGTGCCCAACCCCGCGCTGTGGCTCGATGCGCTGGTGGCAGCCGTGCCGGCCGTGATCGCCGTGGGCTTTGTCGCCACGATGAACGCGTACCAGATACCCACCAAGGATGCGCCGCAGGGCGTGCCCATCCCCGTGCTCATCTGGGGCGGCGTGGCGGTGGTGCTGTCGTTCATCGTGCGGCGCACGCGCTTTGGGCGCTACGTGTTCGCCATCGGCGGCAACCCGGAGGCCGCAGCCCTGGTCGGCATTCCGGTGCGGCGCGTCACGCTGATGCTGTTTGCGCTGATGGGCGTGCTCATCACGATTGCAGCCATGGTCTCGATTGCGCGGCTCAATGCAGGCACCAATTCGCTGGGTACCGGCATGGAGCTGTTCGTGATCGCGGCGGCCGTGATCGGCGGCACGGCGCTGGCAGGCGGCAGCGGCTCCATCCTGGGGTCGGTGCTGGGGGCGCTCATCATGCAGAGCATCGACAGCGGGCTCTTGCTGCTCGACATCTCGATCGGCCTGCGCTACGTGATCATCGGGCAGGTGCTGATCGCGGCCGTGGTGTTTGACGTGGTCTACCGCCGCCTGACGGGAGACACCGCATGAACGCGCCATTGGTGGAGATGCGCGGCATCCGCAAGTCGTTCGGCGGCGTGCGGGCGGCGGACGACGTCAGCCTCAACCTGTACCCGGGCGAGGTGGTGGCCCTGCTGGGGCACAACGGCGCGGGCAAGTCCACGCTGATGAAGATGCTGGCCGGCGCCTACCCCATCGACAGCGGCGAGGTGCTGGTGCAGGGGCAGAGCGCCCACATCCGCACGCCGGCCGACGCGCAGCGGCTGGGCATCGAATCCATCTACCAGACGCTGGCGCTCGCCGACAACCTGGACGCGGTGGCCAACCTGTTTCTGGGCCGCGAGCTGCTCACCCGCTGGAACACGCTGGACGACCACCGCATGGACGCCGAAGCCCGCAAGGTCTTCGAGCGCCTGAACAAGAACTTCCGCAACGTGCGCACGCCGGTGCGGCGCCTGTCGGGCGGGCAGCGCCAGGTGGTGGCCATCTCGCGCGCCATCTACTTCAACGCCCGTATCCTGATCATGGACGAGCCCACCGCCGCGCTGGGCCCCGAGGAGACCGCCATGGTGGGCCGCCTGGTGCGCCAGCTCAAGGCCGACGGCGTGGGCATCTTCCTGATCACCCACGACATGCCCGACGTGTTCGGGCTCAGCGACCGCCTGGCGGTGATGAAGAACGGGCGCATGGTGGGCGCCTACCGCACGACTGATGTCACCGAGGACGAGGTTCTGGGCATGATCATCGCAGGCAAACAACCCGAAGGAAAAGCGCAGGCCCACCGCCTCGGCGAGCCCGCGCCTTCCACCACACCCGCATGAAGACCACCGGCGACCAGCAACTTGTCAAACGCATCAACCGCAGCGTCCTGCTGCGGCTGCTGCGCCAGCGCGGCAGCCTCTCGCGCGCCCAACTGGCCGGCGAGAGCGGCCTGACCAAATCCACCGTGAGCCTGCTGGTGCGGGAACTGATCGACGAAGGTTGGCTCGCCGAAACCGGGCTGGCCGCCGCGCAAGGCATGGGCCGCCCGTCCACACCGCTGCGCCTGGACGGCAGCCGCCGCGCCATGGTGGGCGTGGAGATTGGCGTCGAGTCACTGCGGGTGGTGGGTGTGTCGGTCACCGGCGAGGTGCTGTGCGCGTCCGAGGAGCCTCTGGCCGACCGCGACCCCGCCGCCGTGTGTCGCCAGGTGGCGGCGCTGGTGGTGCGCACGCAGGCCGAGCTGGCGGCCAGGCCGGTCACGGTGTCGGGCGTGGGCATCGGCGTGCCCGGCGCGTTCGACGAGGCCACCGGCACCATCCGCTTTGCGCCCAACCTGGGCTGGCGCGACGTGGCCTTTTTGCCGCTGATCACGCGTGCGCTGGCCGACGCGGGCAGCCCGCCGGTGGCAGTGCATGTGCAGAACGAGGCGGACACCGCCGCGCTCAGCGAGTACGAGTTTGCGGACGGGGACGCGACGGACTCGCTGATCTTCGTGACCTGCGGCGTGGGCGTGGGGGCGGGCATTGTGCTCAACGACCGGCTGTTCACCGGGTTGCAGGGCATGGCCGGCGAAATCGGCCACAGCATTTTGCAGATCGACGGGCCGCCGTGCTCCTGCGGGCGCAGGGGGTGCGCCGAGACCTTCTTCGGGGCCCGGGCGCTGGAGCGCCAGAGCGACCCGGCGCGCGGCGGCGTGTTCCTGGGCGTGGTACTGCAAAACCTCTGGACCACCTTCAACCCCGGCGCCCTGGTGGTGGGCGGGCCCTCGTGCGAGCGGCACCCCGGCATCGTGCAGCAGGCCCGCGACACGCTCGATGCCTACGCAGCCAGTGCCGGCGTGGCGGCGCCCGCCGTGCGCGCAGCCCGCTACGGCCTGCTGGCCTCGGCCGTGGGCGCGGCCGCGCTGGTGCTGCACCACGAGCTGCGGCCCATGCACGCGCCGGCAGTCGCCGCGACGGGGGCCGATGACCGGGCCCTGGCCCCACCACCGGCAGGCGCCACACCGCCCGCCCTTCTTCACTGAACGCATCCATCCACCATGTACATCGGCATCGACATCGGCACCTCGGAAGTGAAAGCTTTGTTGCTCGGCCCGGACCAGCGGGTGCTGGGGGCGGCGGGCGCGCCCCTGTCGGTGTCACGCCCCCACCCCGGCCACAGCGAGCAGGACCCGGCCGACTGGTGGGTCGCCACGCAGGACGCCCTGGCCAGCCTGCGGGCCGTGCACCCGGAGGAATACGCAGCCACCGAGGCCATCGGCCTGTCGGGCCAGATGCATGGCGCGGTGCTGCTCGATGCACACGACCGCGTGCTGCGCCCGGCCATCCTCTGGAACGACACGCGCAGCGCCGATGAGTGCGCGGAGATGATGCGCGAGCTGCCGGCGCTGAGCGGTCTGGGCGGCAGCCTGGCCATGCCCGGCTTTACGGCCCCCAAGCTGCGCTGGGTAGCGCGCCACGAGTCCGCGGTGTTCCGGCAGATCGCCAAGGTGCTGCTGCCCAAGGACCATGTGCGCCTGATGCTGACCGGCGAGCATGTGAGCGACCTGTCGGACGCGAGCGGCACCCTGTGGCTCGATGTGCAGCGCCGCGACTGGTCGGATGAACTGCTGGCGCTCACCGGCCTGTCGCGCCAGCACATGCCGCGCCTGGTGGAGGGCAGCGCAGTGAGCGGGCGCCTGCGGACCGATGTGGCGCAATCGCTGGGTCTGCGGCCCGGCACAGTGGTGGCCGGTGGCGCGGGCGACAACGCCGCCAGCGCCGTGGGCATGGGCGCGGTGCAGCCCGGCCAGGGGTTCCTGTCGCTGGGCACCAGCGGCGTGCTGTTTGTGGTCACGCCGCAGTACCAGCCCAATGCCGCCAGTGCCACGCACGCGTTCTGCCACGCGGTGCCGGGCCGCTGGCACCAGATGAGCGTGATGCTGGCCGCCGCCAGCGCGCTGCAGTGGGTGGCCCACCTGCTGGGCGCTGCGGACGCGGGCGAGGTGGCCGCACGCGCCGCCGCACTGAGCGCCCAGGACCGCGAGGCAGCGCCGGTGTTTCTGCCCTACCTCAGCGGCGAGCGCACGCCCCACAACGACGCCCGGGTGCGCGGCAGCTTCCACGGGCTGGATATGGACACGGACGCCGCACGCCTGGGCTATGCGGTGATGGAGGGCGTGAGCTTTGGCTTGCGGGACGGCCTGGCGGCTTTGCATGCCGCCGGCAGCGAGGTGTCGCGCCTGTCGTTGGTGGGCGGTGGCGCCCGCAGCGCCTTCTGGGCGCAGATGCTGGCCAGCGCGCTGAACGTGGAGATCGTGACCCACGGCGGCTCGGCCGTGGGCGGCGCGCTGGGTGCCGCGCGCCTGGGCGCCCTGAGCGTCGGCACACCCCTGGAGTGGGTGTGCCTGCCGCCGCCCATCGACACCGTCTACCTGCCTGATCCTGCCGAGCGCGCCTTGCTGGCGCCGCGCCACGCCTTGTTTCGCAGCCTGTACCGCAGGCCCTGATGTCCCCGAGCGTTGTCCCGAGCCTGTCCTGAGCCATGTTCCGTCCTTAGCCGAGAAAACCATGAGCACCTACTTCTCCGACATTTCCCCCATCGCCTACGAAGGCCCCGATTCCACCAACCCGCTGGCCTTCAAGTGGTACGACAAAGACCGCCTGGTGCTGGGCAAGCGCATGGAAGACCACCTGCGCTTTGCCGTGTGCTACTGGCACAGCTTCTGCTGGAACGGGTTCGACCCCTTTGGCTACGACGGCACCTTCGAGCGCCCGTGGCAGCAGGTGGCCGACCCCATGGCCGCCGCGCGCCTGAAAGCCGACGCGGCGTTCGACTTCTTCGCCCGGCTGGGCGCGCCGTACTACTGCTTTCACGACCGCGACGTGGCGCCCGAAGGCAGCACGCCCCGCGAGAGCGTGAAGTACCTGCACGAGATGGTGGAAGTGCTGCAGGCCAAGCAGGCCCAGACGGGCGTGAAGCTGCTGTGGGGCACGGCCAACCTGTTCAGCCACCGGCGCTTTATGTCGGGCGCATCGACCAATCCCGACCCCGAAATCTTTGCGCTGGCCGCACTGCAGGTGAAGGAGGCGATGGACGCGACGCTCAAGCTCGGCGGAGAGAACTACGTGCTGTGGGGCGGCCGCGAGGGGTACGAAACCCTGCTCAACACCCGCGTGGGCCACGAGCTGGACCAGATGGGGCGCTTCTTGAACATGGTGGTGGAGTACAAGCACAAGATCGGCTTCACCGGCACCATCCTCATCGAGCCCAAGCCGCGCGAGCCCTCCAAGCACCAGTACGACTTCGACACCGCCACGGTCTACGGGTTTCTGGCCCGCTATGGGCTGGACAAGGAGATCAAGGTCAACATCGAGGCCAACCACGCCACGCTGTCGGGGCACAGCTTCGAGCACGAGATCGCCACGGCCATCGACCTGGGCATCTTCGGCTCCATCGACATGAACCGCGGCGACATGCAGTGCGGCTGGGACACCGACCAGTTCCCCAACAACATCCCCGAGACCGCGCTGGCCCTGTACCTGATCCTGCAGGCCGGCGGCTTTACCACCGGGGGCCTCAACTTCGACGCCAAGGTGCGGCGCCAGTCGCTGGATGCCGAGGACATGTTCCACGGCCACATCGGCGGTATGGACGTTTCAGCCCGGGCGTTGCTGATTGCCGAGAAAATGATCACGGACGGGCGCCTGGCCCGCCATGTCGATGTCCGCTACGCGGGTTGGGGCGAGGCGTTTGGCCAGGATCTGCTGGGCGGACGGCTCGGGCTGGACCAGGTGGCGGCGCGCGCCCTGGAGCGCAACCAGGACACACGGCCAGTTTCCGGGCGGCAGGAGTTGCTCGAGAACCTGCTCAACAGCTATCTCTGATGGATCACCAGGACCGGGGGTACCCATGAAACCTGTGGTGTGGGGCGTGCTGAGCACGGCCAAGATCGGTGTCCAGCATGTGATCCCTGCGATGTTGTCCAGCCCGCTGGTCGAACTGCGCGCGATCGCCTCGCGTACCCTGCCTCCCGCGCAGGAGGCTGCGCGGTCCCTGGGCATTGCCCAGGCCTACGGCAGCTACGAAGAGCTGCTGGCCGACCCGGCTATCGAGGCCGTCTACAACCCGCTGCCCAACCATCTGCATGTGCCGCTCACCCTGCAGGCGGCGGCTGCGGGCAAGCACGTGCTGTGCGAGAAACCGGTGGCGCTCTCCGCCGCCGAGGCCGAGACACTGCAAACTGCATCGGCCCGGGTGCACATTGAAGAGGCTTTCATGGTGCGCCACCATCCCCAGTGGCGGCGAGCCCGGGAGCTTGTGCGTGCCGGGCGCATCGGCGAATTGCGGGCGGTGCAGGTGTTTTTCTCGTACTTCAATGACGATCCAGGCAACATCCGCAACCAGCCTGGTATTGGGGGCGGGGCGCTCTACGACATCGGCTGCTATGCGGTGTTGGCCGGACGCTATCTGTTTGAAAGCGAGCCTCGGCGGGCGGTCTCGCTGGTCGACCGCGACCCGCAGTTGGGGACCGACCGGCTCACCAGCGCGTTGCTGGATTTTGGCGCCGGACGGCAGCTCAATTTCACGGTATCGACGCAAAGCGTCCGGTTTCAAAGGGTGCAGGTGGTGGGTACCCTTGGCCGCATCGAGCTGTTCATTCCATTCAATGCAGCCCGGGGCGAGCAGATGCACTTGGCGCTGGACGAGGGAGGCCTTCTGGATGGCAGCAGTGTCACTGTCGAAACCCTGCCAGCGGCCGACCAGTACCGGCTGCAGGTCGAGGCCTTTTGCCGCCGCGTCCGCGATGGTGCAAGCCCGCAGGCCGGAGGACTGGAGGATGCGGTCGCCCAGGCGCGGGTGATCGATGCCCTCTGGCTGTCCGAGCGCACAGGTCGCTGGGAGGCGATCGCTTGAAGCGGAACATCGCTGGGCTCGTTGCGGGCCTTGCAATGGCCGGGAAAAATGCGATGAAAGCTCCATCGGCAGGCTGACTCACCTCAGGGACTCCTGTGGCGGGACAGGGGCATGGGAGGGTGGATTCCCAAGGCGGGGCCGGACGGTTGGCGCAGGGCATTTGCCACAGACTAAAATCGCGCCCATTGTCGCCAAACCTCTTTGCAAGAAGAGGATGCGTTGCGACAACGCGCCCGAAGCACTTTTTTTGCGGCGCCCCGCCGCAGTCACATACGGCCAGGCGCCTTCCAATTCACCTGTGATGCAGCTGCCGATCCCCTTGTTGTCCACCGTTCCTGCTCCTGCTGCCTCGGGCCTGCCCTTGCTGCCAGGGCGCCGCGCATGATGAAGCAGCTGGCGCTGGACATTGGCCTGGCCACAGGGCCTACGCTGGCCCGGTTTCATGCGGGCCCCAATGAGGCGGCCCTACAACACCTGCGCCTGGCAGCGGGTGCGGGCAGCAGCGAGGCCACCCGGTCGCCAGTGCCCACCTACCTGTGGGGAGAGCCGGGCAGTGGCAAGACCCATCTGCTTCAGGCCGTGCGCCAGGCCGTGCGCGAGCAGGGCTCCAGCGTGGGCTGGTTGGACCCTTCGGTGGCCGAGCCCCCGGATTTCGACGAGAACTGGGCTGCCGTGGTCATGGACGATGTGCACCTGTACAGCACCGCCCAGCAGGCCACGGCCTTCAACTGGTTTGTGAACGCCATCAGCCCCGCCAGCGGCAGTCAGCGCTGGGTGCTGGCCGCTGGCAACCTGCCACCTGCCGACCTGCCCCTGCGCGACGACCTGCGCAGCCGCCTGGGCTGGGGCCATGTGTTCCAGCTGCAGCTGCTGGGCGAGGCCGAGCGCCGCGCCGTGCTGCGCCAGGAGGCCGACGCCCGCGGCGTGTTCCTGGGCGATGAGGTCATGGACTACATGCTCAACCGCTTCTCGCGCGATCTGGGCAGCCTCATGCAATTGCTCGACCAGCTCGACGCTTTTGCGCTGCGCACCCAGCGGGCCATCACGATTCCCTTGCTCAAGACGATGCTGGAATCGGAATGATGCCGGTCCATGCATTCCTTTTATTTGTGAACCCGAATGACTTCTGAACCCCGCCTGCGGCTTGCGCTGTTCGACCTCGACCACACGCTGCTCCCGCTTGACTCCGACTATGAGTGGGGCGAGTTCACCATCCGCATCGGCTGGAATGACCCCGTGGAGTTCGCGCGCCGCAACGACGAGTTCTATGCCCACTACCAGGCGGGCACACTCAACGTGCATGACTATGTGCGTTTTGCCACCGAGGCCGTGCGCCTGCGCGGCCCCGAGGCGGCGGCTGCGGCGCACCTGCAATTCATGCGGGATGTGATCGGCCCGGCCATCCAGCCCCAGGCGCTCAACCTCGTTCGCCAGCATCAGGCCGCTGGCGACGAAGTGCTGATCGTCACCGCCACCAATGAGTTTGTGACCACGCCCATCGCCCGGGCGCTGGGCGTGGAACAACTGCTGGCCGTACAGCTGGCGCGCGACGCCAGTGGCTGGTACACCGGCGAAATCGATGGCATTCCCACCATGCGCGAAGGCAAGGTGCGGCGCATGGAACAATGGCTGGCCGAGCGGCAACTGGGCTGGGGCGATGTCGAAAGCACGTTCTACAGTGATTCCATGAACGACGTGCCCCTGCTGGAGAAGGTGAACCACCCGGTCGCCACCAACCCCGACCCCCGCCTGCGCGCGCTGGCCCAGGAGCGCGGCTGGCGCATACTGGACCTGTTTGCGGCCGATGCCGAAACGCCTGCACCACCTGCTGCCTGAGAGGCTGAGAGTCTTTTACCCATGCCCGCCTTGCACGCCAAAACGCCCCGGCTCGTCGTTGCAAATGCTCGCCATAGCCCGAGCTATGGCTGTGCTTTGCGCCTAGATCCGAGGTGGTTTCGCGCGCCTTTCGGGCTCGGCTCAAAAACTCTCAGCCTCTGAGCGCTTTTCAGCCCCCTCCAGCCGCCGTTTCGTGCCAGATCTCCTGAATACTCTCACTCCATGATCAAGAAGTTCTTAGACAAATTGATGGGCAAATCGACGCCCGGCACCTCGGGCGGAAAGCCCCATTTCGGCAAGCGCGAAGAGGTGCCTGCCTCGGTCCACGGCATCAACCCCGAGCTGGTGGACCGCCGCGCCGCCGAGGTGGTGGCCACGCTCAAGCAGGCAGGTTTTGAGGCCTACATCGTGGGCGGTGCCGTGCGCGACCTGCTGCTGGGCCTGCGCCCCAAGGACTTTGACGTGGCCACCAACGCCACGCCCGAGCAGGTCAAGGGCCTGTTCCGCCGCGCCTTCATCATCGGCAAGCGTTTTCGCATCGTGCACGTCGTGCATGGCCGGGGGCGCGAACACGAGGTGATCGAGGTCTCCACCTTCCGTGCCTACCTCGACAACGCCGCCGCCGGCCAGGTGGCCGGCAACGAAAAGACCAGCAAGGCCCAGCTGTCTGGCATGCAGCATGCCGTGGACGCCAGTGGCCGCGTGCTGCGCGATAACGTCTGGGGCCCGCAGGACGAAGACGCCACGCGGCGCGATTTCACCGTGAACGCCATGTACTACGACCCGGTGAGCCAGATCGTGGTGGATTACCACAAGGGCTTGCAGGACGCGAAGAAAAAGACGTTGCGCATGATTGGCGACCCCGCCACACGCTACCGCGAAGACCCGGTGCGCATCATCCGCGCCGTGCGGTTTGCGGCCAAGCTCAGTGCCCTGGGCTTCAGCATCGAAGCCAAGACCGCTGCCCCGCTGGTGCAATCGCAGACGCTGCTGGCCGAGGTGCCCCAAAGCCGCATGTTCGACGAAATGCTCAAGCTGCTGCAGACGGGCCACGCGATTGCCACCATCGAGCAGCTGCGCAAGCTGGGCATGGCCAAGGGCATCTACCCACTGCTGGATGTGGCCGTGGAGCGCGCCGACAGCGCCTTTGTCAAAGCCGCTCTGGTGGACACCGACCGCCGCGTGAACGAGGGCAAGCCCGTGGCCCCAAGCTTCTTGCTGGCCTGCGTGTTGTGGGAAGACGTGCGCAATGGCTGGACGGAACGCCTGAACCAGCGCCAACACCCCCTGCCTGCGCTGCAGGAGGCCATCGACGAGGTGTTCGACAAGCGGATTGGCGACGTGTCCGGCCGGGGCAAGCTGGCGGCCGACATGCGCGAGATCTGGGTCATGCAGCCCCGCTTTGAAAAGCGCGTGGGCAGTACGCCGTTTGGCATGGTCATGCAGCCGCGCTTTCGTGCCGGGTTCGACTTCATGCGCTTGCGCGCCGATGTGGGCGAGGTCGAAGAGGCGCTGGCCGAATGGTGGCAGGACTTCCAGGCGGCCGACGACGAGCGCCGCGAAGACCTGATGGACCAGGCCCGCGAAGAGCAGAAGGCTCGCCAGAAGGCCCAACCCGTGGTCAAGCGCGTGCCCCGCGCCGCGCCTGCCGCCGACCCGCGCGGTCTGCCAAGTGCCGAAGGTGCTGCGCCAGATGCCGGACCAGCCGACGGCGACGCCGCGTTTCCATACGAAGGCAGCGCCCCCAAGAAGCGCCGCCGCCGCCGTCGCAAGCCGGGCGGGGCCGGTGGTGGCGAAGGCGCCGCACCCGCCGCTGCGGGCGAGTGACGCAGCAAGCCTTGGCAGTGTCCGTGGCTGAGTGGCCCAACTCCGGGGTGGATCGCGTCAATGACCGCACCGAGGGGGACCGCCCCGCAGTATCCGTATTCATCGGCCTGGGCGCCAACCTGGGTGACCGCAGGGCCGCCCTGCGCGCCGCCCTGGCTGCCATCGTCCAGTTGCCCGGCACGCAGTTGCTGCGTGTGTCGCCGCTCTACGGCAGCGCACCGGTCGATGCCGGAGGCCCGGACTACCTGAACGCCGTCGCCGAGCTGGCTACCACGCAGGCGCCCCAGGCGCTGCTGAAGGCCCTGCAAACCATCGAACAAGCCGCCGGTCGTGAGCGCCCCTACCGCAACGCTCCGCGCACGCTCGACCTAGACATCCTGTGGTTCGGCGGCCAGGTCATCGACACCCCCGAACTCGCTGTGCCCCACCCCCGCATGGCCGAGCGCGCGTTCGTGTTGCGCCCGCTGGCCGACCTGGCACCGGAGCGCGTGGATGCCGCGTGGCTGCAGGCCGTGGCGACGCAAGACATCCACGTGCTGGAAGGGCCGCACTGGGCGGCAGACCTGACGCCGGTGTAGGTTGCTCCTGAAATAGGAGCTACTGGCGCTTTCTCAATAAGCGCTAGAGGCCAAAAATACCTGAATTTTTGGTTGCCTGCCGTTGGACGAATGGCATTTCTCACCCATCCACTGCACCCGTTCATCGCAGTCGCCGGCAACTGGCGCAGCCCACCCCCGTGCCGCCGTGGAACCGGCTCCGCCAGGCCACAGGTGGCTCTCTCCCTCTGGGTTGAGGGCTGCGGCTCCAAGCCTGCCTGCGCAGGCTTGGGTGTGCCCGAAGAGACGCAGCCTCCGCAGCGGCGGTGGCACCGAGGCGCCGCAGGCGACTCAGGGGGCTGCTCTTTCTGGGGGTTACCCCTTTCTAGCGCGTTGGTTCGACGCAAACACGTTGTCCTTGGGCAAAGCCTGGCCGGCCTGCACGGCCGCCACCCAGTCGCGGGTCGAAGCGGCGGCGGCAAAGTTGCTGTGGAACACCACGCTGAAGACGCGGTGGATTTCTTCGGCGCTGGCGCTGCCTGCCGCGTTGGCATAGGGCAGGGCGCCGCTTGCGTCGCTCAAAAACTCCACCCCCAGGCCCCGGTGCGAGGCTTCGTAGATGGTGCTGGCGTCGCAGTTGTGCGTCATGTAGCCCACCACGGTCAGGGTGTCGATGCCGCGCTCTGTCAGCCATTCGGCCAGGCCGGTGTTCGTGAAGACACTCGCGAAGTTTTTCTCGATATGGTGGTCGGCGGGGCGGCGTGCCACCTCGGGGTGCAGCTGCCAGCGCTCGGTGGCCTTGTCGAACACCGGCGCACCCGACGGCGCGGTGTGCTGCACCACCACCACGGGCACGCCCGCGGCCTGGGCGACATCCATTGCACGGATGATATTGGGCAGGGTGTCGGCCACGGGTGGGTATTCGATGGGCAGGTTGCCGCCCGCGAAATACTCGTTTTGCACGTCGATGACGATCAGGGCGCGGCGGGGGGCGGTGGTGGAAGAGGTCATGGTCACGGTCCTTGGAAGATGAAGAAAAAAGTGGGTTGTGTGGAAGGGATAGGGTGAATTGTTCGCGCTTCGGCCAGTTGTCGAAAGTGGCTTGATTGACACTCATCGATAGAATCAGGCCATCATGCCCACCCCTGTCCAACCTGACACCCGCCCTGTTTCCCCCCTCGTCCCGGATACCGTCGCGGTGGTGGCCTTTGACGGCATCAGCCCTTTTCACCTCTCGGTGCCCTGCTTGGTCTTTGGCGAGGACCGCACGGCAGAGGGCGTGCACCGCTACCGGCTGGTGGTGTGTGGAGTGGAACCCGGCCCGCTGCGCACCTCCGCTGGCTTTGGCATCGATGTGGGCCATGGCCTCAAGGTGCTGCAGCGTGCGCAGACCATCGTGGTGCCCTCGTGGCGCGATGACCTGGCACCTGTGCCCCCTGCGTTGCGGGCCGCGCTGCGGGCCGCGCACCGTCGAGGGGCGCGCATCGTGGGCTTGTGCCTGGGGGCCTTCGTGCTGGCCGACGCAGGGCTGCTGGATGGCCGGGCCGCCACCACGCATTGGGCGCTGGCAGCGGAATTCGCGCGGCGCTATCCGCAGGTGCAGCTCAGGCCCGAGGTGTTGTACGTGGAGGACGGACTGGTGCTCACGTCAGCTGGCACCGCGGCGGGCATCGACTGCTGCCTGCACCTTCTGCGCCAGCAGCATGGGGCTGAGGCCGCCAACCGCGCTGCGCGCCGCATGGTGGTCGCGCCCCACCGGCAGGGCGGGCAGGCGCAGTACATCCAGCAGCCGGTGGCGCCGTCGGTGCGCGGCGACCGGCTGGCACCGCTGCTGCAGTGGCTGGGCGAGCACCTGCACGAGACGCACACCCTGGAGGCCCTGGCCGAGCGCGCGGTGATGAGCCCGCGCACCTTCACCCGGCGCTTTCGGCAGTCCACCGGAACCACCGTGGGCCAGTGGCTGCAGAACCAGCGCATCGCCCTCGCGCAGCGCCTGCTGGAGGGCGGGGACCAGTCCATCGAAGCCGTGGCCGTCGAAGCGGGGTTTGGTTCGGCGGTGTCGTTGCGGCAGCACTTCTCGGCCAGCGTGGGCATTGCACCTTCGGCCTACCGGCGGCAGTTTCACCGCATTGCATAGATTTGCTATCTGTTTAATAGCTGTTTGCGCTTGATGGATAAGCGCTGGAGGCTATTTTTATTCAAAACCAGCCTCACCCGTCATTCCCGGCGCGGCGCCCATCAGTGCACCCGTGGATCCGGCTTCGCCGGTCCAGCGGGTGCGTCCCCCCTTTGGGGGAAGCGGCGCAGCCGCTCAGGGGGTCAGTCGACTTTCGCCCCGGAGGCCTTCACCACCTGCTGGTACTTGGCGCGCTCGGTGGCCATGAAGCTGTCGAACTGCTGGGGGGTGGTGGGCACGGGCTCGGCCAGCAGGGCGCCGAAGCGGGTCTTGGTCTCGGGCGCATTGAGGGCTGCCACAAATGCCTTGTTCAGCTTGTCGATGATGGGCTTGGGCGTGGCCGCAGGCGCCACCAGGCCCCACCAGGTGTCGATGGAAAAGCCCTTGAACGTGGCAGACAGCGGTGGCACGCCCGGCAGCGAGGCCGAGGCGTCGAGCGAGGTTACCGCCAAGGCCTTGAGCTTGCCCGCCCGGATGTTGGGCGCGGCGGCCGCCAGGTTGTCGATGTTGAAGTCCACCTCGCCCGCCAGCAGGGCCAGTTGCGCAGGATTGGCGCCCCGGTAGGGGATGTGCAGCGCAAAGATGCCTGCGCGCTGCTTGAACATCTCGCCCGCCAGGTGGCCGGCGCTGCCGTTGCCGCCGCTGCCGTAGTTGAGCTTGGCGGGGTTGGCCTTGGCGTAGGCGATCAGGTCGGCCACGGTGTGGATCTTGAGCTGCTCGGCCTTGGCCGCGTTGATGACCAGCACATTGGGCACGCGCACCATCTGCGTGATGGCCGCGAAATCCTTGGCCGCGTCGTAAGGCATCTTGGAATACAGCCAGGGGTTCACTGCGTGGGTGGCCGTGGCGGCGATGCCGATGGTCAGGCCGTCTGGCGCGGCCTTGGCAATGGCGTCGGCGCCGATGTTGCCGCCTGCGCCGCCCTTGTTGTCGATGATCACTGTGCCCAGCGACTCCCGCACGCGCTCGGCCAGCGCACGGGCGGTCACGTCAATGGGCCCGCCGGGGGCATAGGGCACGATCAGGCGGATGGGCTGGCCGGAGTCCTGCGCAAGCGCGACCGAGGCCGCGAAGGGGGATGAAAAAGCCGCTGCAACAGCGGCACTGGCGATGAGGTGGTTTCTGCGGTTCATGGTGCCATTGTGCAAAAAATAATAAGACTGCTTACGAAAACCGGTGGAAGGCCGGTCATGTCGTGCGCGAAGCGCCGTCTGCCAGCCCCAAATCTTCCACCAGCATCCCCAATTCATGCGACGAGCGGATGTCCAGCTTGAGAAAGATGGCGGAGCGGTGCGTGTCCACCGTGCGCGGGTCGATGGGGCGTTCCGGGTCCAGCTGGGCCAGGGCGCGGGCCACCTCCTTGCTGCTGATGCCGGTGGCCAGCAGGCGCGCCACCTCCTGCTGGCGGGGGCTCAGCGTGTTCCAGCGCTCCCGCAAGGTGTTGCGCCGCCGGGCGTGCTGTGCGGTTTCCTGTGACAGGCGTGCAGCCTTGAGCACGGCGGCCAGCAGGGTTTGTTCGTCGCAGGGCTTTTCGAGCCAGTCCACCGCACCTTGCTTGACGGCGGCGACGGCCGAGGCCAACTCGCCATGGGCAGACAGGAACACGGTCTTGAGCACGGCATCGCGTTCGCGCAGGGCATCGAACACCTGCAGGCCGCTCATGCCGTCCATGCGCAGGTCCAGCAGCACGCAGCCAGGGTGTGCCAGGTCGGCGCTGGCCAGGAACTCGGGACCGCTGGCAAACGTGCGCGGCATATGACCGCCAGCGAGCAACAGGGCGGCCAGGGAGTTGCGCACGCCCTCGTCATCGTCCACGACGTAAACATTGGGGGGGGCGGGGATCAGGGGGCTGTCGGTCATGGCGGGGAGGAGAGGCGGGGCAACCGGATTTCAAACACCGCGCCGCCACCGTCCCGGTTGTTGGCCCGCAATTCGCCGCCCATGCTTTCCACAATGGAGCGGCAGATGTTGAGGCCCAGCCCCAAGCCGTCGGAGCGGGTGGTAAAGAAGGGCTCGAACAGCCGCTCGGCGATCTCGGGCGCCAGGCCGGGGCCCCGGTCCAGCACTTCGAGGCTGGCAAACCTTGCATCGGCCGTGGTGCGCAACAGCAGTTCGTGCTCGGTGGGGGGCGTGGCGTGCGTCTGCATGGCCTGCAAGGCATTGAGGCCCAGGTTCAGCACCACCTGTTCGAGCAGCACACGGTCGGCATTCACGTGCAGCGGGCCCTGGGCAAGGTCCAGGCGCACCGCCACCCCGTGTCGCCGTGCTTCGGCGCGCAGCAGCAGGCCCAGCGACTGGTCCACGGCGGCATTGAGGTCGCAGGGCTCGCGGGCCTCTGGATGCTGGCGCACCCAGCGGCGGATGCGCCCGACGATGTCGGCTGCGCGCAGGGCCTGGGCGGACAGCGCGGTGAGGCTGTCGTTCAACAGTTCGGTTTTGCCCTGTGCGGCCAGCGAACGCGCTGCGGCCGCATAGTTGACCAGGGCTGCCAGCGGCTGGTTCAGCTCGTGCGCCAGGGTGGACGCCATCTCGCCCACGGTGATCACGCGCTGCACGCGCTGCAGTTGGGCCTCGCGCTGCTGCTGCTGTTCTTCGGCGCGCTTCTGGGCGGTGATGTCCACCACCGAGCTCATCCAGCCAATGTGCTGGCCGTTGCCGTCGATGAGCCGTGTGGTGTAGAACATGGTGTGCACGTCGGAGCCGTTTCTGTGCCGCAACCTGTTCTCGCGGCCCTGGGGCGAGGCCTTGCCGGCCAGCACAGTGTCGCTGTCGTTCCAGTGGCGATCGAGGTCGTCGGGGTGCCAGTAGGGGTAGGGCGGCAGGGAGCCGATGAGTTCGGAGGCAGCGTAGCCCACCATGTCACACATCGCGGCATTCACGTAGACGATGCGGCCCTCGAGGTCGCGGGCGCGCATGCCGACCAGCAACGAGTCTTCCATCGACTGCCTGAACGCCTGCGCCTGCTGCAGCGCGTAGGTGCGTTCGTGCACACGCTGTTCCAGCTCGATGCGGGCCTGGCGGTTCTCGGCCAGTCGCCGTTCGCGCAGCTGCCAGTACAGCGCGCCCAGCACCAGCAGGCCAGAGGCGAGACTGGCGAGCGCCCAGGCCTGCTGCCGGGCCAGGGCAATGGCCTTGCTGTCGGCCGTCAGGGTCAGGGTCCAGCCCAGGTCGGGCAGGCGCTCTTCAAAGGCCAGATAGCGCTTGCCGGTGCCGGGCACGACAATCTCGGTGCCAGGCTGGCTGTCGCGCTGGAGTGTTTTCCAGGGCACGGGTTGTGGTGCCCAGCGCGCGCCATACTGCTCGTCGAACTGCACCTGTTGCACGTCCTGCTCGGGCAGTGAGCGCGTGGTCTTGTACAGCCAGGGGAATACGGAGCCGAGGAAGACGATGCCACGCTCATCGGTCACAAAGACCGGGTCGCGCAGTTGCGCCCAGGTGTCCACGATGGGCTGCATCCACACCTTCACGGCCACGACGCCGATCACCCGGCCGTTTTCCACCACGGGTGCCGACGCAAAAAGACCCGGCTCGCCGGTGGTCTTGCCAACGCCGTAGAACCGCCCAGGCTGCCCTTGCAGCGCATCGCGGAAATACGGACGGTTGCCGTAGTTCTGGTTCACGAAACTGGTGGGCGTGTCCCAGTTGCTGGAGGCGACCGTGAGCCCGTCGGTGTTGATCACGTAGAGCGTGTCCGAGCCTGCATTGGCGTTTATGGCCTGCAGGTAGGCGTTGGCAGCGTTGCGCAGTGATTGCGCGCCGGGGTGGTGCAGCAGCTCGGCAATCAACGGCTGCTGTGCTGCTGTGAAGGGCAGATAGCTGTATCGGGTGGCCACGCCGCGCAGGGCCAGGGCCTGCACCTCCCCCGAGCGCCGCAGGTTGTCCCACTGGTTGTCGAGTTCATTGCGGGTCGCCCATTCACCGGCCCCCAGCACCAGCAGCACCGCCAGCCCCACCACGGCCGCCATGGGGCCCGTGCCGCGCAGCGCATTGCGCCAGCGCGATCGCCCCCCCTGGGGAGGCGGGGGGGCAGGAGGAGGGGCCGCTGGCTCAGCCGGGGTGGTCGGCATGCGCGCCCCGGTCAACCGCCGTGCTTGTCTGCCTCGGAGGTGAAGGAATCCGCATAGAACTCTTCCTCTGGCAGGCCGCGCTGCGTGCTGTAGGCCGCACGCGCGGAATCGACCACGATGGGGGCGCCGCAGGCATACACCTGGTGCCCCGAGAGGTCGGCCACATCGTCCATCACCGCCTGGTGCACAAAGCCGGTGCGGCCTGTCCAGCCGTCTTCGGGCAAGGCGTCGGACACCACGGGCACGTAGGTGAGGTGGGGCATGTCGGCCGCACGGGCCAGCACCCAGTCGTGCAGGTACAGATCACCCGGGCGGCGGCCACCCCAATACAGCGTGGTGGGGCGGGTGATGCCCTTGAACTGCATGTGCTCGATCAGCCCCTTGATGGGCGCAAAGCCCGTGCCCGAGGCCAGCAGCACGATGGGTTTGTTGGAATCCTCGCGCAGGAAAAAGCTGCCGAAGGGGCCTTCCACCCGCAGGATTTCCTTTTCCTTCATGGCGCCAAACACATGGTCGGTGAACTTGCCCCCTGGCATGTGGCGGATGTGCAGCTCCACGCCCGGCGTCTCGGCCTGTGTGTGGGGTGCGTTGGCCATCGAGTACGCGCGGCGGGCGCCGTCGCGCAGGATGAATTCGATGTACTGGCCCGCGTGGTAGCGGAAGGTGTCGGCGGCGGGCAGCTGCAGGCGCACCTGCATCACGTCGTGCGATTTTTTCTCCAGCGTCGATACGCGCACCGGCATCTTCTTGATCGGGTAGGCGCTTTCGTCGGTGACCTGGCGTGATTCGAGCACCACGTCGGTCAGTGGCTGCGCGCAGCAGGTCAGCACCAGGCCTGCGGCCTCTTCGTCGGCTGTCAGTGCCTTGGACTGGTGTTCGCCGTGGTGCACGGCGCCGCTGAGCTTCTTGCACTTGCACGAGCCACAGGCGCCGTCCTTGCAGCCATAGGGCAGGCCCACGCCGCTGCGGATGGCGGCGGACAGGATGGCCTCGCCCGCATTGGCACTGAAAGCGCGGCCGCTGGGCTGCACGGTGATCTGGAACGCTGCAGTCGGGGCAGCCTCGGCGCTGGTCATGTTGTGGGTATCCTTGGAATCGTCTCAAGCTAAGCAAACGGAACCGATTTTGCCCTCAAACCAAAACCCCCTCGGCGCCTTGCCAGCGCGCTTTCGCCGCGAACGCCTGTTGATCGTAGGGTGCGGTGATGTGGGTCAACGTGTGGCGCGCGACCTGAACACCGGTCCTGGCGCCGGGCGCTTGCAGGTGCTGGCACTCACGTCCAGTCCCACCCGGGTGCTGGGGCTGCGCAAGCTGGGAGTTCGTCCACTGGTGGGCAACCTGGACGATGCAACCACAGTGCGACGGTTGTCGGGCGTGGCCACCCGGGTGTTGCATCTCGCCCCCCCGCCGGGCGAAGGGGCTGGAGGAAGTGCCTGGTGGCTGGACCCGCGCACGGTGGCGCTGACCCGCATGCTGCGGCAACGCAGCCTGCCGGTGTCCTTGGTCTATGCCTCGACCAGCGGGGTCTATGGCGACTGCCAGGGTGCCTTGGTGCCCGAGACCCGGGCCGTAGCCCCTGGCACTCCGCGGGCGCAGCGCCGGGTGAACGCTGAAGGTGCCGTGCGCCACCTGGGCCGTACCGGAGTGCGGGCCAGCGTGCTGCGCATCCCGGGCATCTACGCGCCGGACCGCGAAGGTGGCACGCCCGAGGCCCGCCTGCGCAGGGGTACACCGGTGCTCGTGCCCGAGGACGACGTGTATACCAACCACATCCATGCCGATGACCTGGCGCGGGCTTGCATGGCCGCCTTGTGGAAAGGGCGGCCACAGCGCACTTACAACGTGAGCGATTCCACCCACATGAAGATGGGCGACTACTTTGACCTGGCCGCCGACCTGTATGGCCTGCCGCGACCCCCGCGTGTGCCGCGCAGCGCTGCGCAGGAGCAACTGTCGCTGATGCTGCTGAGCTTCATGAGCGAGTCACGCCGACTCGACAATCAGCGCATGTTGAGGGAGCTGGGTGTGCGGCTGTGCTACCCCAGCGTGGCCGAGGGGTTGCGAGGGGGCCTGTGAGGTAAGGCCTTTTGCGGGTGGCCTGCTGGATCAGCAGGGTGCTTGGCCGCCGTTCGAGCGGCAGACCCCGCCGGGCCCAGGAAACCGCCCCGGGCCTGCGCGGGGATAGGTGTTGGCCAGGTTGTCGGTGCAGCGAAAGTCGCCACACTGCGTGAGCCGTGGCGGGGGTTGCGGGGTGCCTGCCTGGGGAAACGGGTCGGGGTAGAGGGGGCGGTGCCTGGAGGGCGGAACCACCACGACACGCGGCTGGTTGGCACGGGCCTTTTCGACTTCGGCATAGCCCTGGGGGCCCAGGCAGTCCAGGTCCACCTGCCGCTGGGCTGCTTCCAGCCGCAGTTCCTGTTCATGGGTCGAGCGCGACAGGCCTGCCGCCACCATATCGAAATTGCGGCGCGAGCGCGCACATTCCGGGGAGCGGGCGTAGTCCTGGGGCTGGGGGGCGGTTGCAGCGGCCTGTGCGGCGCGTGCCCGATCCCGCTCGGCGTTACGGCGCGCCTCGGTCTCTGCGGCGGTGGCCTCGGCCTGCAGCCGCTGCTGCTTGCGCTCCAGCGCCTCTGCGGCAAGCTCGCGATCCAGCTGGATTTCTTCGGGTGTTTTGCGCGCTTCCACCTCGCGTGCCGCAGAGCCGCCGGCGCAGGCGCCATCGGTATAGGTCACCTTGCCGGTGCGGGCATCTGTGCAGCGCACCACCTGTGCGTGGGCCACTGCGCCCCACCAGGCAGCGCACACACACAGGAATGGAACGAGATGGCGGATCGGGATGCTCATTGTTGCAGCCAAGGAGGCTAAAAAGGTGGCAGTGGGCTCGCCCCTCTCACCCTTTGCCAGGGTTGGTCAGGGCTTGTCGGGGTTGTTGGACTGCTGGCGGGAGCGCCAGTCCTGGGGGTGCGGCGTGTAGCTGCCTGGTGCCATGCGGCCGGGCTGGGCTTCGCGGTTGCGGCGGTCGTCGGCGGCACGGCGGTCGCGTTCAGCCTGGTCGCGCAGGGCCTGGTCACGGTCGCGCTGGCGGCGGTCGGCCTCGCGGGCCTGCTGGTCGCGGCGGTCGCGCTCGCGTTCCCGGGCCTGCCTGTCGCGCTCGGCACGTTCCCGTTCGCGTTCCCGCTCTCTCCAGTCACCGCGGTTGCGGTCGCGCTCCCAGCGGTCATCCCGGTCGCGTCCGCCGTAGTAAATGACGGGAGGGGGTGCGGAATAAGCGGGGTAAACCGGCTGTGGACTGGAATACACCGGGGGGGCGTTGCTGTGGATGTAGCCTGGCTGCTCGTAGACCCGGTACGGCGCTGGCTCGTAATACGGGTCACCCGGCACCGTGGCGCAGCCGGTTACCGCGGCGCCCAGAACCGCGACAGAAATAAGGCGGGCGAGTGTGTATGTCATGCTGGTCAGACCCTGGCAAGGCGTGGCCGTTCCACCCTGCTCGTAAAGCCCCCGAAAAGCACCCCGGCGGGGTGTTACAAGTTTCGAAGGCTTGCGCATTAAAGCCGCTCCCAATGTAGCGCGTGGGCCTGCGGTTTGGTTGACCTGCATGCCGATGCGCAGGGTAGGACGGCGCCTATTGTCCAGCCCGCTGGTGCGGGAGGCACGGGTGAGAAGTATCAAAAATGATAGCTATCGATTGTTATGCGCAAAGCGATAGCGGCCAATTTCTATTCAATTTCTCACCGCGGCCAGACGCGGCACCCAATTCAGGCGAGCTTCCTCAATGGTCTTTACTTGGGCAACACCCGGCGGATGGTCTCTGCCAGATCTTCGGCCACAAACTTGGCAACGTAACCGTCGGCCCCGACGCTGCGCACATGGTCTTCATTGGCCGAGCCCGACAGCGAAGAGTGGATGACCACGGGCAGTCCATGAAAGCGCGAGTCCTGCTTGATGTTACGTGTCAGGGTAAACCCGTCCATCTCTGGCATTTCCAGGTCGGTCAGCACCATGGCGACACGGTCCAGCACACTCTTGCCTTCGGCCTCGGCGCTCTTGGCAATGGCATTGAGGCGGTCCCAGGCTTCCTTGCCCGATTTCACCATTTCATAGGGGGCCTTGAGCACTTTGAGTTCTTGCTCGATGAGCGAGCGCGCCACAAACGAGTCGTCTGCCGCCAGGATGATGGTGCCCGGCTTGAGCACCAGCTTGGCTCCGACTTTTTCTTCGGTGACTTCATGACCGTCCGAGGGCGACACCATCTGCAGGATGGCTTCCACGTCCAGCACCTGGGCCAGGCGGGATTCGTCGGTATTGCCGTCCAGGCGGGCAATGCTGGTGACCAGCTTGCCAGCGGCGCCGCTGGTTTCGGCCGAGAGCACCTGCTTCCAGTCCAGGCGCACGATGTCTTCCACCGATTCCACCGCAAACGCCTGCGTGGTGCGCGCGTACTCGGTCACCAGCATGATGTTCAGGCCGGTCTGGGGCTTGCAGCCCACGATGGCGGGCAGGTCCAGCACCGGGATCACCTGGCCGCGCAGGTTGACCACGCCCAGCGAGTACTGCGTCGTGCCCGCAATCGGCGTGATGCTGGGCATGGCCACGATCTCGCGGATCTTGAACACGTTGATGCCAAACAGCTCGGACTTGCCCAGCGCACTGTCGGTGCCCAGGCGAAACAGCAGCAGCTCGAACTTGTTGGTGCTGGTGAGGTTGGTCCGCTCGTCGATGTCCTGCTGCACTGCTTTCATGATGGGTCCTTCGCGCAGAAAAGAAGAAGATACGCGCGTTTACAAATTCTAGGATCAGAACGGCATGCGCAGTGGGCTAAATGTTCAGGCAATACCCGAATAGTGCACCGCAGCATCGTGGCGTGGCAGCGCCGTCACAGGTCGGGTGGCGCGGGGGGCGGTTCAGGCCACGGGTGGCAGGGCCACTGGCTCAAAGTGCACCACCGAGGGGAACGGGTCGTAGAAGTGGTGCAGCAGCTTTTTCCATTCCTGGTATTGCGCCGACTGGCGAAAACCGATCTCGTGGTCTTCGAGCGTGGCCCAGCGCACCAGCAGCACGTAGTCCTGCGGGCGTTCCAGGCAGAGGCCCAGCTCGTGCGACAGATAGCCGGGCATGGAGGCAATGATCCGTTGCGCCTGGGCAAAGGCCTGCTCGAAGGCGGCGTTCTGGCCGGGGCGAATGGTGAGGTGGGCGATTTCGAGAACCATGGTGGTCAGTGGCGCGCTGCGCAGGATGGAGGTGCCCCCTTTTTACTGCATGGACCAGCTGAAAGGACCGTGCGCAACAACCCGCCCGCTTCCCGCAAGCACAGGGTGGGCTCAGGCAACGCTGCTCTGGGGGATCGCGGATGCCTTCAAGCTGTCGGCCAGGCGGCCCAGCAGTGCAAGCATGGGCGCATCCGATGCATCGCACGCCAGACCCAGGTGGCGCGAGAACGCCAGAGGCCCATCCAGCGGCCGCGTGACCGAGCGGCGTGCATGCGCCGCATGAGACTGAGGCACCACCGCCACGCCCAGGCCGCTGTCCACCATGTGCAGCAGAAGCTCTTCGCGCGCGGCGCTGGCCTGCACCTCCAGGGCAATGCCGCGCTCGGCCAGCAGGCGGATGAACGACTGGTGCAGCGGGCAGTAGGGCCACTCGAGAAGCGGCACACCCTGCAGGTCAGCCATGCCGAATTTTTTCTTGAAACGCAATGGATGCTGTTCGGGCAAGAGCATCACATAGGGCTCGCGCCACAAAGACACGAAGGTGTCGCCAGGCGGCTTGCAATGCTCCGCCACCAGGCGCAGCCGCGCCTCTTGCGCACTGGCAGTGAGCCGGACCAGCGTGTTGGGCAGGAGGTCGGCAATCTGCGCAAACAGCGGCGCGGCCGGACCCACCATCAAATCGTCCTGCAGGAACACGCCCAGCGTTTCGCGTGGCGCGTCGCGAAAGTCGCGCACCATGGCGCTGGATTGCGCCAGCAGGCTGCAGGCGCGCGGGTACAGCCGGTGGGCGGCGGGGGTGGGCGCCAGGCCCTGGCGGCTGCGCTCGAACAGCACGGTGTCGAGCGCATCCTCCAGCCCCTTGATGGCCATGCTGATCGACGGCTGTGCCACAAAGCAGCGGCGCGCCGCCGTGGTCACGGAACGTTCTTCGTAGGCCGCCACAAAGTAGCCGAGGGCGCGCAGGTCAAACAGCATGCAGGTTTCAGGGGCCGAGGCAGCAGTCAGGTCGGGGTGATGGTGGTGACGGTTTCGCGGAAGTAGTCGAGCTGGCCGTTTTGGGAATGGCTCACGATCCAGGTCAGCGATTCCACTTCGCGCTGTTGTACCGCATAAAAGAAACGCTGGTGGAGTTGTGTGATCACCCAGTCGTTGCCCAGGGGCTGGCTGTGGGTATGCACGATTTTTGTGCCACGCGGAAAAATCTCGGTGCCCAGGCGCTGCACCACGGCCAGCAGGTCGGCCTTGTTGCGGGCGACTTGCCAGCTGGTGTCTGCGTCATCGCGGTAGTGGTCGATGCGGAAATCCATGTCATCGGCAACGCTGCCCAGCAGCGTGGGCACATCGCCTTTTTCAAAGGCGGCCAGCACGCGGTCGATGGGGAAGTTTGTGGTGGGGTTGGTCGTCATGTGCGCTCTCCAGTCGGGGGGTTAAAGGCTCAGAAGCAGGTTCTGGGAGGCGACTGTAGGCAGCACGCGCGGCCCGCACAACGATGGAATTTGTGGGCTGAAACGATAAAAAAATGATGGATAAAAAGTGAATGCAGTCTTGCTGCGGGAGAAAGCGCCGAAGGCAGCTGCTTCGGGGCTGCTCCCATCTCATTCCGTGACGCCAGGCACCTGGCCCAGATAGCGGTGCAGCGCCGCGATGGCCTGGCGCACCTTGGCGGGCTGGGTATCGCGCTGGGGTGTCACCGCCCAGATGTCCAGCGTGCCAAACGACCAGTCGGGCAGCAGCCGCACCAGCCGCCCGGCCTGCAGCGCATCGTGCGAATCCATGCTGCCCACCAGGGCCAGGCCCAGCCCGGCCTCGCACATCTGCTGGATCGAAAGCTGGTTGTTGCTGGCAATGCGGGGCTCCACCCGCAAGGCCCGGGGATCGCCCGTGGGGCTGCGCAGATCGATCAGCAGGCCGCCGTTCTCGCGCGCAAAGCCCAGCCAGCTGTGCGACAGCAGCGCGTCCGGGTGCTGCGGCATGCCGTGGGCAGCCACCCAGCCGGGCGACGCGCACAGAAACCACTGCATGCCACCCAGGCGCCGCGCCGCCCAGGTGGAATCGGCCAGACGTCCATAGCGCACGGCCAGGTCGATGCGCGCATTGATGAGGTCGATGGTGGAGTCGTCCACCAGCAGCCGCAGGCGCAGCGCCGGGTGGGCCGCCAGCAGCTCCCCCAGCGCCGGCGCGATGTGCCGGGCAAAGCCCACCGTGGCCGACAGGCGCAGCTCGCCGCTGGGCGCATCGCGTGACGCTGCCAGTTCTGCGCGTGCCTGGTCGGCTGCGGCACACATGGCCGCACAGCGGGCGTGGTAGCGCTGGCCCGCCTCGGTAAGTGCCAGCTTGCGCGTGGAGCGGTGCAGCAGGGTGACGCCGCCCTCGCTTTCGAGCTTGCGCACCTGCTGGCTCACGGCCGAGGTGCTCATGCCCAAAGCGCGGGCTGCACCGCTCATCGAGCCGTGCTGCACCACGGCGGCAAATACCGCCATGCGTTTGAGGTCTTCCATGGGTGAAAAAACGTGATTGTGAAGTTGAGCTTCAAAGAGAAGGCAGTTTTAGCCATCTACCGCCCGCTTTGACAAGCTCCTATTCTCACTGCATCGCAACTTTGAAACCAAGGACACCGTATGAACATCGCCCTGATTGGCGCCTCTGGCTTTGTCGGCTCTGCCGTGCTGAATGAACTGCTGCAACGCGGCCACCGCGTGACCGTACTGGCCCGCAGCCCCGCCAAGCTCGCCGCGCGCGAAGGCCTGACGGTGGTGGCGGCCGACGCGCAAGACACCGCCCAGGTCGCCAAGGCCGCTGCGGGCCACGATGCCGTGGTGAGCGCCTACAACCCAGGCTGGGAGAACCCCAACATCCACGACGAATTCCTGAAGGGCACCCGCGCCATCATCGACGGCACCAAGGCGGCTGGCGTGCGCCGCTTCCTCATAGTGGGCGGCGCCGGCAGCCTGTTTGTGGCGCCCGGCCTGCAATTGGTGGACACGCCCCAGTTCCCCGCCGAATGGAAGCAGGGCGCCCTGGCCGCCCGCGAAACGCTGAACTGGATTCGTACCGAAAACACGCTGGACTGGACTTTCCTGTCGCCCCCCATCCTGCTGCAGCCCGGTGAACGCACCGGCCAGTACCGACTGGGTGATGAGGCACCGCTGATGAATGGCGACCAGCCTGGCAGCATCAGCGTGGCCGACCTGGCCGTGGCCATTGCCGACGAACTGGAAACGCCCCGCCATGTGCAGAAGCGGTTCACGGTGGCGAGCTGAAACGCCATCGAGATCCATGGGCAGCAACCGGCGGGTGCTGTCCCTTTGTTTGTCTCTTCAGGCAAAGACCGCCAAGTCGATCAGCGTGTGGCCCAGCACCACGGGCCACAGGGTTTTCCAGCGCAGGAACCATCGGCACATCACACCATGCGCAAAGAAGGCCGCAATCACGCCGTGTCTACCGTGTTCCCAATGCGCCAGCGCAAAGATGGCCGATACGGCGATTGTGAACTGTAGTTCCGAAGGGCGTTGGCTTGCACTCGAATACCAGAGCCATGGCAGCCCGATGAAAAAGATGCTCTCCACCAGCCCGGCGCTGACCGCTGCGTAGATTCGCACTGCCGCACCTGCCAGGCCCTGAGGGAAAAACTGCGCCAGCTGAAAGCTACCGGGTGACGGGCCTAGCACCCGCCATGACAGGTTCCGCGCCACCAGAAAAACCAGCCCTGCGGTGACAAACACCATCAGGCCCTGTCCTGCAAGGGGCCAAAGGTTCTTTTCTGGTAGTGCGAGTCCGTAGTGTTGGGGGCGTAGCGCTGCGCTGTGGGCCAGCAGTCCAAGCATGACAGCAGGAAGCACTATCCACTGAACCCCGTCAACGGCCCAAAAGAGCAGTGCCCCTCCGCGCCCCACGACGGGCAGGTAAAAGCCGTTGAGCTGCCAGACCGCCAACGCCGGTAGCAGGGCCCAGCCCACCAGGACCTGCTGGCGGGTGTTGAGAGCAAATGGCCGTTTCTGTGTTGAGATCAAGCGCCCCTCCGGAATCAAGTTTTGTGGTGGTCCCGTTCAGACGTCAGGGGAAGCGCTGGCCGAAGTGGGGACGGCCCATCTTCCCGAGAAATGGCCGTGCCATTTGCGTCGCCAAGTGCCCCGGCGTGAAATAGTCCGCGATTAATCTCCCGCAGCGATTCCGCTGGACTGTTTGCGAAGAGCCGTCATCCCAAAAACCACCGCATCGGCACCAGCACGATGGATGGGAACAGCACCATCAGGAACATCATGGCGAACTGCGCGCCCATGAAGGGGAGCACCCCCCGGGTGACCTCGTCCATGCGCATCTTGCCCACCCCCGCCACCACGTTCAGCACCGTGCCGACCGGCGGCGTGATCAGGCCGATGGCGTTGTTCATGATGAACAGCACACCGAAGTACACCGGGTCGATGCCTGCGGCTTTGACCACTGGCATCAGCATGGGAGCCATGATCAGGATGGTGGGGGTCATGTCCATGGCGGTGCCCACGGCCATCACCAGCAGCATGATGGCGATCATCAGCAGCGTGGGGTTGTCCATGAAGGGGCGCAGCAGATCCACGAGCTGGCGGGGGATGTCGGCCACGGTGATCAGCCAGGCGCTGACCATGGCCGCAGCCACCAGGAACATGATCACGGCCGTTGTTTTGGCGGCGCTCACGAACACGGCGGTGAGCTGGCGCCAGTGCAGCTCACGGTAGACCAGCGTGGCCACGAGCAGCGCATACACCGCTGCCACGGCTGCCGCCTCGGTGGGAGTGAACACGCCCATCTTCAGGCCCACGATCACGATGACCGGCAGAAACAGCGCCCAGGTGGATTCCTTGAGGGCCTGCAGTTTGTCTGCGGTAGTCGCCTTGGGGGGTGGGGTGATGTTTTCGCGCTGTGACACCCAGTACCACGCGATGGCGATGGCCACGCCCATCAGCAGCCCCGGCACGATGCCGGCCAGAAAGAGCTTGCTGATCGACACATTGGCGGCCACGCCAAACACCACAAACCCGATGGACGGCGGGATGACGGGCGCGATGATGCCCGCCGACGCAATCAGCCCTCCGGCACGGGCCTTGTCGTGCCCTGCCTTCACCATCATCGGCAGCAGCAGGGCGGCCAGAGCCGCAGTGTCAGCCACGGCAGATCCGGACAGTGCGGCCAGCATGCACGCCGCCAGGATGGCGACAAAACCCAGCCCGCCGCGCTTGTGCCCCACCAGCGTCAGGGCCAGCTTCACGATGCGCTGGGACAGGCCGCCCACGTTCATGATCTCGCCCGCCAGCATGAAAAACGGCACCGCCAGCAGCGGAAACGAGTCTGCGCCGTTGATGACGTTCTGCGCCAGGATCTGGGCGTCAAACAGGTCCAGGTGCCACATGAGCGCTGCGCCAGACACCAGCAGCGCGTAGGCAATGGGCACACCAATGGCCATGGCGGCCAGCAGGGAGCCGAGGAAGATGAAAATGGTCATGGGATGTTGCTCCGGGGCGATTCACTTCGGGCCGCTGGTGCGGTCCAGATGCAGGTGCGGGATGGCTGCCACCTCTTCGGATTCCGTGACCTGCACCAGCTGGTCGTCCGGCACCTGGCCAGACAACAGGCGCCACAGGTGCATCAACAGCAACAGCCCCGACGCCACCGCAAACACCACCCCGGATGCATAGAAGATGGCCACCGATGCGCCGGTGACGGGTGCCTCCACATCCCAATTGATGCGGGCCTGTGCAAGGGCGCCGCTGAACAGCAGCCAGGTGCAAAACAGCATCAGCCCATAACTGGTCGCCAGGCAGATGCGCTTGCCGATGGGGGGCAACCGGGTCAGCAGAATGTCGGTGCCCAGGTGGCCGTGCTCCTTGACCGCCACGATGGCCCCCAGGAAGGTGATCCATACAAAAAGCCACCGCGAGAGCTCCTCGCTGACGGAAATGCCGGAGTTGAAAACGTAGCGCAGCACCACGTTGCCAAACACCAGCAGCACCATCACCGCGAGGGCCAAGGCGATCAGCAGATTGATCCACCGGCAGCACCGGTCGATAAAGGCGTTCAGCATGGTTGTGTCTCCGTCATGGCAAGGCCATTTGATTTTTGGTGAGGGGAGTCGAGCTGTGGGCCCGGCGCACGCGGCGCTGCGGGTCAACGACGGCCTGTGCGGGCTAAAGCGCTGCGCGCAGCAGGCCGCGCTGCGCCAGGTTGCTGATGAAGGCGCGCAAACCAAATTGCCAGGGCGCGGCGGTTTCGCTGTGGGTCACGCGGTTGTGCAGGCCGCCCAGCCAGGCGCTCTGGATGGTGACCACATCACCGAGCTTGTGGGTGAAGCCGCTGCCCGGCTGGTCGCGGTCTTCAATGGGCGCAAACAGCGTGCCCAGGAACAGCATGAACCCGTCGGGGTACTGGTGTGCGGCCAGCGTTTGCGCCACCAGGTCCGTCGGGTCGCGGCTGATGCTGGCCATGGTGTTGATGCCGCGCAGCTCAAAGCCGTCCACCCCCGCCACCCGCAGGTGCACGGTTTCGTTGCGCACCTGGTCCATGCCGAAGCCAGCGTCGAACAGGCGGATGAAGGGGCCCAGCGCACACGATGCGTTGTTGTCCTTGGCCTTGCCCAGCAGCAGTGCGCTGCGGCCCTCGATGTCGCGCAGGTTCACGTCGTTGCCCAATGTGGCGCCGACGATGTCGCCCCGGCTGTTGATCGCCAGCACCACCTCGGGCTCGGGGTTGTTCCAGGCCGAATCGGCGCGGATGCCGATGTCATCGCCGCAGCCCACGGACGCCAGCACCGGCGCCTTGGTGAACACCTCGGCGTCGGGGCCAATGCCCACTTCCAGGTACTGGGACCACAGCCCTTTTTCCTGCAGCAGCGCCTTCAGGGCCATGGCTTCGGGCGATCCGGGGCGCATGTCGGCCAGGTTCTCGCCGATCAGCCCGATCACCTGGCTGCGCAGCCCCTGCGCGCGGGTCGCGTCGCCCCGCGCTTGTTCTTCGATCACGCGTTCAATCAGGCTGGCTGCAAACGTGACGCCTGCCGCCTTGACCACCTGCAGGTCGCAAGGGGCGAGCAGCCAGGGCAACGTGGGCTGGCGTTGGCCCGGCAGGCTGTTCTGGATCAGTTCATCGACACCGCAAATGCGCCGCCCGGGCGTGTTGTGCGCAGCCTGTGCGGGCAACTCCGTATCGAGCAGTGTGCTCATGGTCGGGTAGCTGTCGCTCAGGTCAAAAACGCCTTCGGGCCGCAGCGCCACCACGGCCGGGCCGGGGATTGCGCCGTGGGTCCACACGCGGCCCACCAGCGTGCCCTGCAGGCCGTCGTCTGGCAAAACCTGGGCGTGCGTGTCCGCACCGGCCGCGTGGGCCGCTGTCATGTTGTTCATTTGAAATCCTTCAAAGGTTCATTGCGCGGCCCGCACAATTTGTGCGGTGCGGCAGGCGTTGTCGCCAGCTTCAGTGGTTGTGGCGCGGGGTTTTTTCGGAGATGCGCCGAAAGGTCAGCGCAAAGTCCAGCGTGGCGCCATCGACCAGCTGGCCTGTCTTTTCGCGGTACAGCGCTTCCCACGGTGACTGGCTGGCAGGCACGGGCGGCGCGGGCAGCTCGCGTTGGCGGCGTTCGATCTCATCCGCCGCTACCAGCGCGTCGCAACGCCCGGTGTTCAGGTCGATGCGGATCGTGTCGCCGCTCAGCAGCCAGCTCAACCCCCCGCCCACCGCGCTTTCGGGCGACGCGTTGAGGATGGAGGGGCTGTCTGCCGTGCCCGACTGGCGCCCGTCGCCCAGGGTGGGCAGTGTGTTGATGCCACGCCGGATCAGCGCGTCGGGCGGCTGCATGTTGACCACCTCCGCAGAGCCCGGCCAGCCGATGGGCCCCGCACCGCGCATCACCAAAATGCAGCCCTCGTCGATGTTCAGCGCCGGGTCGTTGATGCGTGCGTGGTAGTCGTCAGCGCCTTCAAACACCACGGCACGGGCTTCAAAGATGCCTTCGTGCCCGGGGCGGCTGAGGTAGCTTGTGCGGAACGCTTCGGAGATCACCGAGGTCTTCATGATGCCGAAGTCAAACAGGTTGCCGCTGAGTACCAGGAAGCCCGCCTTCTCCATCAGTGGCGCGCTGAAGGGGCGGATCACCTCGCGGTCGCGCGTTTCGCGGCCTTGCAGGTTGTCGCCGATGGTCTTGCCCGTCACGCTGGCGCAATCGCTGTGCAGGCGGCCCGCCTGCTGCAGCTCCCACATCAGGGAGGGTACGCCCCCCGCGCGGAAGAACCGTTCGCCCAGGAACTTGCCTGCAGGCTGCATGTTCAGCAGCAGGGGCAGGTCGTAGGCATGTTCGGTCCAGTCCTTGGCCTCCAGCACTACGCCCGCATGGCGTGCCATGGCCATGATGTGCACTTGCGCGTTGCTGGAACCCCCGGCCACGCTGACCACCGACAGCGCATTCAAAAAACTCTCGCGCGTCAGGATGCGCGAAGGGCGCAGGTCTTCATACGCCATCTCGACAATGCGGCGCCCGGTCTCGTAGGCCATCTGGCCACGCTCGCGGTAGGGCGCAGGAATGGCGGCGCAGCCAGGCAGCGACAGGCCCAGCGCCTCGGCCACGGCGTTCATGGTCGAGGCAGTGCCCATGGTGTTGCAGTGGCCCGCCGAGGGTGCGCTACTGCAGGCGCGCTGCAGAAACTCTTCTTCGTCAATCTCGCCCGCTGCCAGCTGGCGACGGCTGCGCCAGATCACGGTGCCCGAACCCACCAGTTCGCCGTCGTGCCACCCGTCCAGCATGGGCCCGCCCGAGAGCACGATGGCCGGGATGTCCACGGTGGACGCGGCCATGATGCCAGCCGGTGTGGTCTTGTCGCAGCCCGTGGTCAGCACCACCGCGTCGATGGGGTAGCCGTACAGGATCTCGACCAGGCCCAGGTAGGCCAGATTGCGGTCCAGCGCCGCCGTGGGGCGGCGGCAGTTCTCGAAGATGGGATGGACCGGAAACTCCATCGGAATGCCCCCCGCATCGCGGATGCCATCGCGCACGCGGCGCGCCAGGTCCAGATGAATGCGGTTGCAGGGTGACAGGTCGCTGCCCGTCTGCGCGATGCCAATGATGGGTCGGCCCGAGCGCAACTCTTCGGGCGTGAGCCCGTAGTTCATGAACCGTTCCAGATACAGCGCGGTCATGTCCGAGCGCGCGGGGTCGGCAAACCAGTCGCGGGAGCGAAAGGGGCGTCGGGGTGTCTTTTGCATGGGGTTGTCAGAAGAACGCTGTGAAGGAAGGGAAAACCGCCGCTGCCAGCGCGCAGCATTTGGCGGCGCGCCGACGGGGCCGGGCTTTGCTTACTTGCCGCCGCGCGCCTTGGCCAGTTCGCCCATCAGTTCGCTGGTGGTTGCTTCGCCAAATTCCTTGCCGTACTTTGTCAGCACCGGCTGCAGCTTGGTGCGCAGCTTGGCCTGTTCGGCAGCAGGCAGCTCGGTGATCTGCATGCCCGCCTTCTTCAGCTCGCCCAATGCGGTTTCGCTGAAAGCGCGGATGGTCTTGCGCTCAAACAACGTGGCTTCGCGCGCGGCTTCCTGCACGATCTTCTGCTCCTCGGCTGACAAGCCATCCCAGGCCTTTTTGGATATCAGCAGCACCCAGGCGCTGTACATGTGGCGCGACAACACCAGGTGCTTTTGCACTTCGTAGAACTTGCTGGCCAGGATGGTGGCCGGTGGGTTCTCCTGCCCATCCACCGCAGCTTGTTCCATGGCCGTGTACAGCTCAGTGAATGGCATGGGTGTGGCGTTGGCGCCCAGGGCGTTGAAGGTGTCCAAAAACAAGGGGCTCTGAATGACACGCAGCTTGAGCCCTGCCAGATCGTCAGCCTTGTTGATGGGGCGGCGCGAATTGGTCACGTGGCGAAAGCCGTTCTCCCAGAACCCCAGGCCGATAAGTCCCTTCTCGGGCAGCATGGCCAGCAGCTTCTGGCCAAAGGGGCCATCCAGCACCGCGTCGGCTTCCTGCTCGTTGTTGAAGGTGAGCGGCAGATTGAGCACGCCAAACGGCTTGATCAACGACATCAGCGTGGACGAATCTGGCACCGTCATCTCCAGCGTGCCGCCGCGCAGGGCCGACGTCATGCTCACGTCGTTGCCCAGGGAGCCGCTGGCAAACAGCTTGGCGTTCATCTTGCCGCCGCTCTTGGCCTGGAGCCTTTCGGCAAAGTGCTTGACCGCCTGCGCTTGGGGGTGGTCGTCGCTCAGGCCGATGCCAACCTTGAACGTGTGTTCCTTGACTTGTGCAGAAACCGGGGCGGCCAGAGCGGCCAGCACCGTGGCGACCACGGCGAGGGTTTTGAATTGCATGCTTTTGTCTCCGTTTTGGAATGGCTGGGGTCTCGATGGCCGAGGTCATCGGCGCCCTGCAGTCCTTTTGCAGGACCGTCATCGACGCAGGCCACAGGTTAGGTAGCGCGCGTGCCGGGGTCCACTGAATCTTTTGCTACGATCCATTCCAAACGCTTATGAGTCCAGACGCATTTCCGGGTAAACCCTTGTCTTTGGCGCAGGCCTGTGCGCGGCTGCGGTTTCGGCATTTGCAGTTCCTGGACATCCTGGGGCGCACGCGCAACCTGCGCCTGACGGCCGAGCAGATGCATGTCACCCAACCTGCGGCCACCAAGATTCTGATGGACATTGAAGAGATCCTGGAGGCGCGTTTGTTCGACCGCCTGTCGCGTGGCATGCGGCCCAACGAACTGGGGCTTTTCACGCTGCGCTATGCCAGTGCCGCGCTCGATGGCCAGCGCCAATTCGTGGACGAGTTCAATGCCCTCAAACAAGGCGGCCATGGCCACCTGACGATTGGCGCCATCACGGGCTCGGCGGCCCATCTGCTGGTGGCGTCGGTGGTCGAGATCCAGCGCCTGCGGCCCTTGCTGGTGCTCAAGATCCTGGAGCAAAGCAGCGACCAGCTGATCCAATGGCTGGCCGAGCGCAAGATCGACCTGATGATCGGGCGCCTTACCGACGAGGCCCAGCGCAGCCAGTTCCATTACGAGCGCCTGTCGGCCGAGCCGCTGGCCGTGGTGGGCGGACTGCACCACCCCCTGCGCGGAGGGGCGGACCTGGCCCTGACCGAGCTGGCCCACTGGCCGTGGATTCTGTACCCCGCCTCTACCGCCGTGCGCAAGGTGTCGGACGACCTGTTTGGCGGCGCAGGCCTGGCGCTCACGGCGGGGGTGGTGGAGACGCCGTCCTTTTTGTTTGCGCTGGAGCTGATGAACACCACCAACATGATGTCGCTGCAGCCCGCCGCCCTGGTTGAGAAATACGTGAACAAAGGACTGCTGTCACGCATCCCCGTGGACCTGCCAGACCGCATGCCCAGCTATGGCCTCATCACGCGGCTGGGGGAGCCGCCGACACCCGCCGCGCAGGCCTTCATCGATGTGCTGCGCGAGACGGCGGGCGCTGGCTTTGACGAGCCGTGATGGCCGATGGTCGTCTCACTTTGGCAATAACCAAAAGTTATCGAAAACGACGGCTTTTTGGGGCTTGTCCATCCCGTTGGGACGGTTTGCATCCCCGTCCTTCCTCACCACGCCGTTATGCTCTGCGCCCTTTGACCGAACCTGCCTGTTGCCCCATGACCGACTCTGCCGACGACACCCCCACCCCCATCCAGGAACCCCGCTTGTGGAGCGACGAGCGCTGGATGGCGCGGGTCATCAAGAACGAGGATGACGATGGCTGGGCCGTGTCCATGACGCTGCATGGCGAGTCCGAGCCTGCGCTGGTGGGCCCGTGGACCATGGGGCGTGACAAGAAGAACCCGAAGCCCCTGGATGTGTCGGCCTTCAACACGCTGGTCAAAACCGCCAGCGAGGTGCTGCGCCGCCACGAGCAGCAGCTGCACGCGCAGCTCAACAAGAACGTGAGCATCACCACGGCCGACGGCCAGCGCCTGCGCGTGGCCCTCGCCATCGTGCCGGACGAAGAAGGCGCCACCGCCACGCTGAGTGCCATGGACGACCTGGGGGAGGAGCTGGCACGTGTGCCCGTGCCCCCCACGTTCAAGCTCACCACCCACAGTGCCACGGCCTGGGCCCAGGGCGGGTTCGAAAAGCCGCGCTGAATGAACCCTGGGTGGCTGCAAAAACGGCACTGCCGGTGTTGCCAATCGCATGGGTGACCGGTGACCACAGGGTAAGCCCCTAGAATTCGCTCGTTGGCCCCGGAGTGTTTCCGGGGCCGATTGCGTTCTCAGGGCGGGGCGAAATTCCCCACCGGCGGTATCTGCGGGCTGAAAAAGCCTGCAGCAGCCCGCGAGCGCCTGCAGGGCAGTTGGAACCTGATCAATGTCTTTTTGGAGTCGCGCAAGAACCTTTTCGGGATGGGATGCTAGGCGCGGGGCGCAGTGGATAGCCCAGCTATCCACAAGCGCCGCAACACCGCAGACCGCCCGAAAAGGCTCTTGCCCGAAGGGTTGGGGTGAAATCGGGCGATTGGAAGCCTTGGTTGCTTGCATGGGCATGAGCCCATGCGGCGCATCCGAGGCTTCCACTCATCCCGATTGCACTCCAACGCGATCTCCAAAAAGACATTGATCAGGTTCTTAAGCCCCGCAGGGTCAGCAGATCTGGTGCGATGCCAGAGCCGACGGTCACAGTCCGGATGAAAGAGATCGCGAAGCCATGGGCCTCCCGCCGGGGTGGTTGCCTGTGTGCGTGTCGGGTGCGCGGTGCCGGGCTGTGCGGGGCTGTCTGATCGTGAGGTCGGGCGTGTGCCTGCAGGGCCAGGGGCTGTTCGCTGGGCCGCATGCGTGTGGGCAGCTGCCTTGCCATGCAAGGAGCTCTGTTCGCGCGCGCCCTGATTCTGGTAACCCTTTTCTTTGTTCGAGAAAATCCATGAATCAGTCCTTCCATTCCCACCATGCCGCTGCTGCCAACGCCGACCAAAGCGGCCGCACAGCGATTGCGCACCGCAGCGAACGGGTTGCGGTCATCTGCGCCAGCTGGCATCGGGACATCGTTGACCAGGCCCGTGATGCCGCCGTGGCCGAGTTCGCGCGCAGCGGGCTGCCTGCGGGGCAGATCGACCAGTTCGAGGTGCCCGGCGCGTTCGAGATCCCGCTGCTGGCCAAGCGGCTGGCGCAAAGCGGGCGCTACGACGCCATCGTGGCCTGCGCGCTCATTGTCAACGGCGGCATCTACCGCCACGAGTTTGTGACCACCGCCGTCATCGACGGTTTGATGCGCGTGCAGCTCGACACCGACGTGCCCGTGATGTCCGCCGTTCTCACGCCGCGCGATTTTCATGAGCACGAAGACCACCTCAAGTTCTTCCGCGAGCACTTTGTGAAGAAGGGCGCAGAAGTGGCGCGCGCCTGCCTGGACACCATGGCCCAGTTCAAGGCGCTGGAGCCCGCGCACGGGGATTGAGCGGCGCGCAACCGGTTGCCGCCACCGGCTTGGGCGTGCGGCTGGGCCAGAATGGCTCCATGAAAATTCTGGCCCTGTGCGGCAGCCTGCGCGCTGCCTCCATCAACGCTGCGTTGCTGCGCACGGCGGCACGTGTTGCTCCACCTGGCATGGAGGTCGCGTGGTGCGCGGCGGTGGGTGAGCTGCCGCTTTTCAACCCCGACCTGGAGGCACAACCGCCACCCGCCGCGCTGCGTCTGCAGGCCGATGTGGCGTGGGCCCATGCGCTGCTGATCGCGAGCCCCGAATACGCCCACGGCGTGACGGGGGTGATCAAGAATGCGCTTGACTGGCTGGTGAGCCAGGAGGCCTTTGTGAACAAGCCGGTGGCGGTGTTCAATGCCTCGCCCCGCGCGCACCACGCCGACGATGCGCTGCGCGAAACACTGCGGACGATGTCTGCGCACATCGTCGAGCCTGCGTGCCTGAGCCTTCCGTTGCTGGGCGCACACCTGGCAGAAAACGAGATGGCCACGCACCCGCTGGTGGCGCCGGCATTGATCGAGGCGCTGCAGGCCTTGCAGCGAGCAGTGGAACCTGAATAGGCTTGGTTGCTATAAAAAACATAGCTTATAGCGCATGATAGGAAAGCGTTAGAGGCCTTTTTATCGGATTTTCTTCTCTGCGTTGGCCCATGCATGGGGCCCTGCGCGCAGCGAAGTCGTACCGGTCGCCCGCAGGCGCCGATAGCCGTATCGGTGCCCCGGCGCCACAGGGCGCACCAGCCCTTGGCCAGCCTGTCAGGCGGCAGCCAGGCGGGGCACGTGCACTCCCGCCGCTGCGTGCTCGCCGGTTGACAGGCGGAACACCGACACCGCGTCCACCAGCTGCTGCGCCTGCCCCTTCAGGCTGTCGGCGGCCGCAGCGCTTTCTTCCACCAGGGCCGCATTCTGCTGGGTGGCCTGGTCCATCTGCATCACCGCCTCGCCCACTTGGGCCACGCCTGCACTCTGCTCGCTGCTGGCGGCGCTGATCTCGCCGACGATGTCCGTCACGCGGCGGATCGAGGCGACCACTTCGGTCATGGTGGCTCCGGCCTTGTCCACCAGCGCGGTGCCCAGTTCCACACGCTCCACACTGGCGTGTATCAGCGTCTTGATCTCCTTGGCCGCATCGGCGCTGCGTTGGGCCAGGCTGCGCACCTCGCTGGCCACCACGGCAAAGCCGCGCCCTTGTTCACCCGCCCGCGCGGCTTCGACGGCGGCGTTCAGCGCCAGGATGTTGGTCTGGAAGGCGATGCCGTCGATCACGCTGATGATGTCGGCGATCTTTTTGCTGCTGTCGTTGATGCCCTTCATGGTGGTCACCACCTCGGCCACCACATCGCCGCCCTGGACGGCCACGGTGGACGCGCTCACCGCCAGCTGGTTGGCCTGGCGCGCGTTTTCGGCGTTGGCCTGCACGGTGGAACTGAGCTCTTCCATTGATGCCGAGGTTTCCTCCAGCGCGCTGGCCTGCTGCTCGGTGCGGGCCGAGAGGTCGTTGTTGCCCAGCGCGATTTCGGTGCTGGCGGCGGCCACGCTGTGGGCGTTGTTGCGCACGTTGCTCACCACGCGCGACAGGCTGATCTGCATGTCGTGCAGGGCGTTGAGCAGCAGGGCAATCTCGTCCTTGCCCGCCACATGCCGCGCCACCGTCAGGTCGCCCCCGGCCACGGCCTGCGACACACGCACCGCGTTGTCCAGCGGGTTCACCACCGTGCGGCTGAAGGCAATGGCCCCGGCAATGCCCAGCGCGCACACCACCAGCATCACCACCAGGCTGATGGTGGTGGCGCGCTGTGCGGTGGCTGCTGCGCTTGCCGCCACTTCGCTGCTGGCCTTGGCGATCAGATCCCCAGCCTGGTCGATCAGCTGCGAGGGCTCGCGGTCCATGCCCGCCACGGCCTTGTCGCCCACCTGCGGGTCGTGGTCGGCGGCCTTGAAGGCTTCAAACCCCTTGCGGTAGGCCGCGCCCATGTTTTCATGGGCCTTGGCAAACTGCACCACACGCTCGCGGCCTTCACCCGGGGGCAGGGCGGCTGTCAGCTTCTGCGCATGGTCCTTGATGGACTTTTCCTGCTTTTCAAACGCAGCCCAATAGCGGGTGAGCTGGGCCGGGTCCTTGCCGCGCAGCAGCACGTTTTTCCACTCCTGCACCTGCACCTTGAAGTCGTTGAGCATGCTGGATGCCAATCGCTCATGCTCAAAGCTTTGGGCCACGGTGGTCTGGTAGGTGTCGAGCGCCTGGTTCAGGCGGCTGATGCCAAACAGCGCCGCTGCAAACAGCAAAAGCAGCGACACGGTAAAGGCCAGGGGGAGCTTGAGGCTGAGCTTCATGGGGAACTCCTGTTGGGTCCACAAATCACCGCAGTCGCGGGCAAGTCCCGGTGGGCCCTGGCCTTGCCCTGCCATGCTTGGTGGCAGTGGTTCGGCTGCGCCCCCCGTCTCGGTCAACCGGCGCGCGCGGTGTGTCGTGCCGGAGAGATTCCCGCTGCCATTATGGAGAGGGATGTAAATTTTTGTACATGAATTTTCACCCATGGCCGAGCGCGTGGCGGTGCGGTGCATCCATGCGGTTAGTATCAATTTGATAGCTACTACCGCTTTATGGATAAGCGTTGGTGGCCAATTTGATGCTGAACTGAAAAACAAAACGGCCTTGCCGAGTTGGGCAAGGCCGTTCCGCTGTTGGTGCACAGCGTGGGTGGATTCTCCGTGGGCCTGGCCCGTGTTGGCCCGGTGGCTACAAAACCCCGTTGGCCCGCAGCGCCGCAATGCGCGCTGCATCCAGCCCCAGCTCGCCCAGCACCTCGTCGGTGTGCTGGCCCAGCGCGGGGGGGGCGTTGCGCAGCACGGGCGGGTTGGCCGACAGGCGCAGCGGGCTGGCCACGCCGGTGATCTGCTGCACGCCGTCCTGGGCGGTGTCCCCCTCCGCCCAGCGCGGCAGTGCCACGGCCAGGCCGCGCGCCTTCACCTGTGCATCGTCAAACGCCTGGGCGATGGTGTTGATCGGGCCGCAGGGCACGGCCTTGTCTTCCAGCAGCGTGATCCAGTCGGCCGTGGTGCGTGTGCGCGTCACGGCTTCCATGGCAGGGATCAGGTCGGTGCGGTGTTTGACGCGCAGCGTGTTGGTGGCATAGCGCGCATCGGTGGCCCACTGGGGCTGTTCGGCTGCGGCGCAAAAGCGCTGGAACTGCCCGTCGTTGCCGATGGCCAGCAGCATGGCGCCGTCCTGCGTGGGGAAGTCCTGGTACGGCGCCAGGCTGGGGTGGCTGTTGCCCTGGCGTGTGGGCGCGGTGCCCGTGGCCAAAAAGCCGGCGGCCTGGTTGGCCAGGATGGCCATGCCCACGTCGAGCAGCGACATGTCGATGTGCTGGCCCAGGCCGGTGCCGCTGGTAGCGTTGTCGCGCACGTTCAGCGCGGCCACGATGGCGGTGCTGGCGTACACGCCGGTGAACAGGTCGGTCAGCGCCACGCCCACGCGCAGCGGGCCGCCGCCGGGCTCGCCATCGGCGCGGCCGGTGATGCTCATCATCCCGGTCATGGCCTGGATCATCAGGTCATAACCAGCGCGTTCGGCATAGGGGCCGTCTTGCCCGAAGCCGGTGACGGAGCAGTAGATGAGGCGCGGGTTGAGCGCGCGCAGGCTCTCGTGGTCCAGCCCGTATTGCTGAAGGCCGCCCACCTTGAAGTTCTCCACCAGGATGTCGGCTTGCTGGGCCATCTGGCGGATGAGCTGTTGCCCCTCCGCCGTGGCCATGTCGATGGTCACCGAGCGCTTGTTGCGGTTGCAGGCCGTGAAATAGCTGGCCTGCGTGGTGTCGTTGCCCTCCGCGTCCTTCAAGAAGGGTGGCCCCCAGTGGCGCGTGTCGTCGCCTGCGCCGGGGCGCTCCACCTTCACGACATCCGCGCCCAGGTCGGCCAGGATCTGGGTGCACCAGGGGCCGGCGAGCACGCGGGAGAGGTCGAGGACCTTGATGCCAGCGAGGGCGCCTGGGGAGGAGGGGGATGTGGTCATGGGGCTGAATACTATGAAATTGATAGCTGGTAGCGCTTTTCTATCAAGCGCTAGATGCCTAAAACACTTGAAATGTGCTTATGAAAGCCCCGTTTTAACTCCCTCTCCCCTCGCGGGAGAGGGTTGGGGAGAGGGGGAGAGCACCGGCACAACGCACACGCCGCAACCCCCTCTCCCCCGGCCCCTCTCCCGCGAGGGGAGAGGGGAGTGATGCGGGCGCTCAGTTGGCGAACGCCGCAATGCCCGTCTGCGCGCGGCCGAGGATCAGCGCATGCACATCGTGCGTGCCTTCGTAGGTGTTCACCACCTCCAGGTTCACCAGGTGGCGTGCCACGCCGAACTCGTCGCTGATGCCATTGCCGCCCATCATGTCGCGCGCCAGGCGGGCGATGTCCAGGGCCTTGCCGCAGCTGTTGCGCTTGATGATGGACGTGCCTTCCACGCTGGCCGTGCCCGCGTCCTTCATGCGGCCGAACTGCAGGCAGGCCTGCAGGCCGATGGCGATTTCGGTCTGCATGTCGGCCAGCTTCTTCTGGATGAGCTGGTTGGCGGCCAGGGGGCGGCCAAACTGCTTGCGGTCCAGCGTGTATTGGCGGGCGGTGTGCCAGCAGAACTCGGCCGCACCCAGGGCGCCCCAGGCGATGCCGTAGCGCGCGCTGTTCAGGCAGGTGAAGGGCCCCTTGAGGCCCTGCACTTCGGGGAAGGCGTTTTCTTCGGGCACGAACACATCGTCCATCACGATCTCGCCGGTGATGGAGGCGCGCAGGCCCACCTTGCCGTGGATGGCAGGGGCCGTCAGGCCCTTCATGCCCTTCTCCAGCACAAAGCCGCGAATGGGGCCCACGGCGCCGCCTTCGGAGACTTCCTTGGCCCAGACCACGAACACATCGGCCACGGGGCTGTTGGTGATCCACATCTTGCTGCCCTTGAGCTTGTAGCCGCCATCGACCTTGTAGGCGCGCGTGGCCATGCTGCCGGGGTCGGAGCCGTGGTCGGGCTCGGTCAGGCCGAAGCAGCCAATCCACTCGCCGCTGGCGAGCTTGGGCAGGTACTTCTGCTTTTGCGCTTCGGTGCCGAACTCATGGATGGGCACCATCACCAGCGACGACTGCACGCTGGCCATGGAGCGGTAGCCCGAATCCACACGCTCGACTTCGCGGGCGATCAGGCCGTAGGCCACGTACGACAGGCCGGGGCCGCCGTATTGCTCGGGAATGGTGGGGCCCAAGAGGCCCACTTCGCCCATCTCGCGGAAGATGCTCACGTCCATCTTTTCGTGGCGGAAGGCGTCCAGCACGCGGGGCGCCAGCTTGTCCTGGCAGTAGGCGGCGGCGGCGGCCTGGATGGCGCGCTCGTCGTCGGTCAGTTGCTGGCTCAGGAGGAAAGGGTCATCCCATTGAAAAGCGGCGTGGGCCATATGTGTGTCTCCAGGTCAAACAAGAAGGAAAAGAGGCGAAAACGAATCGACTGGGATGCATCGTAGGCTTTGGCGTAGCACCCCGCAAGCGAGTTCTTTTCATTCAGACATGCGTTTATGGAATGTATGGAATACTGTTGCCGTATACGCCAAGGCGTAGCTACCCTTGCTTCAAGTTCCTCTTCATCATGCGCCGCAACATCCCATCGACCCAGGCCTTGGCATGCTTTGAAGTCGCCGCCCGCCACGAAAGCTACACCCGCGCCGCGCAAGAGCTGTCACTGACGCAGAGCGCTGTCTCGCGCCAGATCCAGGCGCTGGAGGAATTCCTGGGCGTGCAGCTCTTTCGCCGCACGCGCCACGGCGTGGTGCTGACGCCCGCCGGCGCGCATTACGGCCGCCAGGTGGCACGCTGGCTGCAGGGGCTGGAGCGTGACACGCTCGATGTGATGGCGCACCAGGGCGAGGGCGGCACGATCACCCTGGCGGCAGTGCCCACCTTTGCCACCCGCTGGCTCATCCCGCGCCTGCCGCAGCTGGCGCAGCAGCACCCCGACATCGTGGTGCACATCGACACGCAGACACGCCCTTTCTTGTTTGCCGACACCACCTTCGATGCCGCGCTGTACGCGGGCACGCCCGAGCAGGTGGCCAACTGGCCCGGCGTGCAGGCCCTGCTGCTGATGCACGAAGACGTGGTGCCCGTGTGCAGCCCGCGCCTGCTCGAATCCGCCGCGCCACGTGGACGCGGCCGCGCCCACCAGCCCGTGGCCGCCGAGGCGTTGGCCGACCTGCCCCTGCTCCAGCAAAGCACGCGCCCCTATGGCTGGCGGCAGTGGTTCGACGCGATGGAGGTCCAGGCACCCCACGCGCTCGATGGCCCGCGCTACGAGCTGTTTTCCATGCTGGCCGTGGCGGCCACGCACGGCATGGGCGTGGCGCTGATGCCGCCTTTGTTGATCGAGGCCGAACTGGCCAGCGGCGAGCTGGTGGTCGCCTGCAACCGCCCGCTGCGGGGCGAGCGCGCCTACTACCTTATCAGCCCCGCGCAAGCGCAGCCGCCCGTGCTGGCGGCGTTTGCGCAGTGGCTGCAGGGCATGGCTACGGCGGCAGGGGGTGTGCCGCCGGTGGCCGGGGCAGACGGCAAGGGATGACGCGCTTGCATCCGCCCAGGGGCTGAACTAATCTGGTGGCGCTGGAGTCTGTCTGCACATACCGACCCGGGAGTGACCCCATGACCACCTACCATGCCCCGCATTTCGACCCCACCGTGGACGAGATCGAGACCCTGAAACAACTCGAAATGGGCCAAGTCATCACGCTGCCCCATGCCATCAAGGACCATGTGTCCGGTCGCCTGCTGGAGTGGGGCTTCATCACCAAGGGTTCCGGCGGCGAGTTGGCCATCACGGCCAGCGGCCGGCAACTGATCCGCCGACAGGACAACTAGCCTCTACGGCGCCACAGAGCGCCACTGACGGCAAGGCGCCCGCGCGGGCCACCTTTTAGCGCCGGGGCTGCGGTCAATCCTCGCGCAGCCGCCGGGGTATTGCGCCCCGCAAGTTTCCCCGCGCCGCGTTGGCCCTATCCTGCCTCTCTTGCCGTCCTTCATTCACGAGGAGCTTCTGTGCGCGCACCGTCCCCCATTCGCAAAGCACTGTGTGTTGCCACCCTGGCGGCATGTGGCCTGCTGATGCAAGGCTGCAGTGCCGTCAAGCTGGCCTACAACCAGGTGCCGCAACTGGCCTACTGGCAGCTGAACAGCTACCTCGATCTCTCAGAAATCCAAACCGAGCGCGTGCGCGACGAACTGGGCGACCTGCACCAATGGCACCGCGACACCATGCTGCCCCGGCATGCCGAGCTGCTGCAGAAAGTGCAGCAACAACTGCCGTCAGCCATATCGCCCGACCAGGCCTGCCGCACCTATGACGATGTGCGCGCCCAGATCGACAAGGTGGTCACCCAGGCCGAGCCCAAGCTGGTGTGGCTGGCAGCCCAACTCACCGATGCCCAGGTCCGCAACCTGCAAAAGAAACAGGCCAGCAGCAATGCCGACTGGAAAAAGGAATGGGTCGACGTGACCCCCGAAAAACTGCGTGAGCAGCGCTTCAAACAGCTCCTGTCACGCGCAGAAACCTTTTACGGAACCCTGGACGAGCCGCAAAAAGCTGCACTGCGCGCTTTTGTCGCCCAGTCATCGTTTGACCCGCAACGCACCTATGCCGAACGCCTGCGCCGCCAGAAAGACCTGGTTCAGGTGCTGCAGAGAATCGCCGAAGACCGCACCAACACCGACCAGGCCCGCAGCCTGCTGCGTGGCTACCTCGCCCGCTTCAATGCATCGCCCGACGCGGCCTACCAGCGCTATGCACAGACGCTGGTGGAAGAAGGTTGCGAAGGCTATTCGCGCGTGCACAACGCGATGACGGCAGTACAGCGGTTGAAGGCCGTGCATTCGGTGAAGGGGTATGAGCAGGACTTTCTAGTGCTGGCGGCGCAGTGAGCGCTGGAGGATAGAAAGACAAACAAAAGGCTGCACTGCCGCTGAAGCGGCGTGGCCTTGTTCTGGGGGCTCCTGTGACGCCTGAAAATTCTCGCGCTCCGCATCTTGGTCGCCAGCGCGAATTGCTGTCATGCTCAGCCCTCATTCCCTCAGGTACTTACTTGTATGCATTTCAGCGGTTGTTGCACGTTGGTCATCGCGATAACCGTGACAGGTTCCGCCATCGCACAGCCCGCGAATCCGGTGGAGAACCACACTGCGTGCACTGCAGAAAAGGCCGACGTCGAAAAACGCATGGAAGTCGCCCGGTCCAAGGGACAGATGCTGCTACGCCGGCAGCTGGCGGACCAACTGGGGGCGCTGCAAGCGAGCTGTCAGCCGCTCGCGGTCGACCCGGGCCGCGCGGCGAATATTGAAAGGCTGGAGAAGGAAGTCCGGGTGCTCCGGGCAGAGCTTGAAGCTGCCGAGGAGCAGTTGCGCAAGTTGAGAAGCGAGGCAAACCGCTGAACGGCGAGTGGACTGCAGGAGCCGTGCCACGGCCTACAGGCTCGGCGTCACGCTGGGGGCTGAGAGATTTCTACGCCAGATTGCGGGCGTAGAAATGCACCCGGGGCAGGGGCTTGTTGGATTCTGTGTGCCGGTGGCTATCGGCCTCGCAGATCCCCAAAAAATGCGCTGAAAATGGCGCTTTAGAAAATGGAAATCCCCTGTGAATCAACCTGTTGCCCATGCCGAGCTGATCGCCACTTTCAAAAGGGCGCAGGCAGACGCCGCCCACAAGCAGGGCCTCATCAAGGCTGTGGGCGCCAAGGGCCCAAAAGCCATTCAGGCGGCTGTCGATACGGCGGCCAAAGCAGCGAAGCGCAGGGATTCGTATGCGGAAAAGCTAGCTGCCCTGGGGGTGGTTCTCAAGGATTGAGCGGGGCACGGCGATGGCATCTGCCACGACAAGGCGATCGGTATCGCAGAGGTACCGGCTGTGGGCACCGGGAACATATCAATGTGCCCCCAGATATGCCCCCCAAAATTCCGGACGGGGGTGGATGGGTCTTGGCGGGCACGGACAGCTAAGGTGCTGATTTCAAAGGCGCAAAAAAAAGTCCGCAAGAGCCTGCGCTCTTACGGACTTGTTCGTGGTGCCCGGGGCCGGAATCGAACCGGCACGCCTTGCGGCGGGGGATTTTGAGTCCCCTGCGTCTACCAATTTCACCACCCGGGCTGGAATTCGTGAAGCCCCAAATTATGGCACAGTAGGGCGCATGAAATATCCGACGATTGAAGACGCGGTTGGTAACACACCGCTGGTGGCGCTGCAGCGCATTGGGGCCCAGGACAACACGGCGCGGGGCAATGTGGTGCTGGGCAAGCTGGAGGGCAACAATCCGGCGGGTTCGGTCAAGGACAGGCCCGCGCTGTCGATGATTCGGCGCGCGGAGGAGCGGGGCGACATCCGGCCCGGCGACACGCTCATCGAAGCCACGTCGGGCAACACCGGCATTGCGCTTGCGATGGCGGCGGCGATCAAGGGCTACCGCATGGTGCTGGTGATGCCTGAAGACCTTTCCATCGAGCGCGCGCAAACCATGAAGGCCTTTGGCGCGGAACTGGTGCTCACGCCCAAGAGCGGCGGCATGGAGCATGCCCGTGACCTGGCCGAGGCCATGCAAAAGCGCGGCGAGGGCAAGGTGCTGGACCAGTTCGCCAACCCCGATAACCCGCGCATCCACTACGAGACCACCGGCCCCGAGATCTGGGAGCAGACCGGCGGGCGCATCACCCACTTTGTGAGCGCGATGGGCACCACGGGCACGATCACGGGGGTGTCGCGGTTCCTCAAGGAGAAGAACCCGGCCATCCAGATCATCGGCGCGCAGCCTGAAGAGGGATCGCGCATTCCGGGCATCCGCAAGTGGCCGCAAGAGTACCTGCCCAAGATTTATGACGCGAGCACGGTGGACGAGCTGGTGTACGTGAACCAGGACAGCGCCGAAGACATGTGCCGCCGCCTGGCGCGCGAAGAGGGCATCTTTGCGGGCATCTCGGCTGCGGGCGCGTGCTGGGTGGCGCAGCAGATTGCCGCGCGCGACAGCAATGCCACCATCGTGTTTGTGGTGTGCGACCGGGGCGACCGTTACTTGTCTACCGGCGTGTTTCCGGCGTGATGGGTTGCCACCGGCTGCCGGGTTCGAGAATTTGAATCAAATTGGCTGCTAGCGCTTGAAGGGTAAGCGCTAGTAGCTATAAAAATAATAGTATTACCATGCACTACGAAGTCCGCCACTGCACCCACTGCGGTACCGCGCTGCAGCCGATCACCCTGGCCGAAGATGGGGGCGACAAGGAGCGGCTGCGCTGCCCCGCCTGCGGCTGGACGCACTGGAACAACCCCACGCCCGTGCTGGCCGCCATCGTGGAGATCGACGGCAAGGTGCTGCTGGCGCGCAATGCGGCCTGGCCGGGCAAGATGTTTGCGCTGATCACCGGCTTCATGGAGGCGGGCGAGTCGCCCCAGGAGGGCATTGCGCGCGAGGTGAAGGAAGAAACCAACCTCGATGTGCAGTCCACATCGCTCGTGGGGGCCTACGAGTTCCTGCGCATGAACCAGATCATCATTGCCTACCATGTGGTGGCCACGGGGCGGGTCCAACTGTCGCCCGAGCTGGTGGACTACCGGCTGTACGATCTGGCGGACCTCAAATGCTGGCCTGCGGGCACGGGCTACGCGCTGGCCGACTGGTTGCGCACGCGGGGGCATGAGCCCGTGTTTTTTACCGCCGAAGAAAATGCAGAACGGCGGCGTGGCCTGGACGAGCAACCACCGCGGCCGCCAAAGGATTGACGACCATGGACATTCACAAAGAAATCGACACCCGGGGCCTGAACTGCCCCTTGCCCATCCTCAAGGCCAAGAAGGCGCTGTCCGACATGGCCAGCGGCCAGTTGCTGAAGGTGGTGGCCACCGATGGCGGGTCGCTGCGGGATTTTCAGGCGTTTGCCAAACAGACGGGCAACGAGCTGGTGGAGCAGCAGACGGTGGGCGAGGAATACATCCACATCCTGCGCCGTCGTTAGATGTAAAAATAGCTGCCAGCGCTTTCTGGATAAGCGCTGGCAGCTATTAATTTGGAAGCGTTTGAGGCGCTTCCAATGTGATTTCGGACTGTGGCTTACAGCGCCAAGGTCTTCAGATATTCCCGGAACTGCGCGCCCACCTGCGGGTGTTGCAAAGCCAGCTCCACCGTCGCTTCCAGAAACCCTTCCTTGCTGCCGCAGTCGTAGCGCTTGCCTTCGTATTGAAAGGCGTACACGGCTTCGTGTTGCATCAGGCGGGCGATGCCGTCGGTGAGCTGGATTTCGCCGCCCACGCCGCGTGGCTGGTTGCGGATCTCGTCGAACACGCCGGGCGTGAGGATGTAGCGGCCGGCCACACCCATGCGCGAGGGGGCGACATCGGCCTTGGGCTTTTCGACGATGCGTTCAATGCGGATCAGCGGGCCGCCAGCGGGCTCGCCGGCCACGATGCCGTATTTGTGGACCTGGTCTTCCGGCACTTCCTGCACCGCGATGACCGAGCGGCCTTGCTGGCGGAAGGCGGTGGCCATCTGGGCCAGCACAGGCTGGCCGCCGGGGGGGCCCACCATCAGGTCGTCGGCCAGCAGCACGGCGAACGGCTCCTTGCCCACCAGCGGCTCGGCGCACAGCACGGCGTGGCCCAGGCCCAGCGAGCGGGGCTGGCGCACGAACGCGCAGTCCATGTCGTCGGGCTGGATGGAGCGCACCAGCGCCAGCAGTTCCTTCTTGCCGGCGGCTTCGAGTTCGGCCTCCAGCTCATACGCCGTGTCGAAATGGTCTTCGATGGCGCGCTTGCTGCGGCCGGTCACGAAGATCATGTGGCGGATGCCAGCGGCGTAGGCTTCTTCCACGGCGTACTGGATCAGCGGCTTGTCGACCACGGGCAGCATTTCCTTCGGAGACGCCTTGGTGGCGGGCAGAAAACGGGTGCCCAGGCCAGCGACGGGGAAAACGGCTTTGCGGACGGTGGTGGCAACAGTCATGGGGCTCCTTGAAGGCGGGGTTCGGGGTGTTGTGTGGTCGTCTTGGATATGCAAGTGTCAGGCCAGAGGCTGCCCGGCCTTTCAGCCCAGGCGTGCCAGCTGGTCGCGCAGGCGGGCCAGCGTGGCGCCAAAGTCGGCGATGCGCTTCTTTTCCTGGTCGATCACGGCAGGGGGGGCCTTGGCCACGAACGCTTCGTTGGAGAGCTTGTTGTTGGCCTTGGTGATCTCACCGTCGATGCGGGCGATTTCCTTGGACAGGCGGGCCTTCTCGGCGGCCACGTCGATTTCCATGTACAGCGCTAGGCGGGCTTCGCCCACCACGGCCACGGGCGCAGCCTGGGCGGCGGCGGCCCAGGCGGTTTCGTCCTCGAACACCTTGACTTCGCTGAGCTTGGCCAAGGCCTGCAGCACGGGTGCCACGCCGCGCATGAAGTCGGTGTCGCCCACGGTGTACAGCGGCAGACGGGTGGAGGGCGAGACATTCATCTCGCCGCGCAGCGCGCGGCAGGCGTCCACAAGACCCTTCACACGGCCCATGTGGGCGATGGAAGCCTCGTCGATCTTGGCGGCTTGGGCTTCGGGGTAGCGGGCAATGCTGACCGACTCGCCAGGGATGCCTGCCACGGGTGCCACCGTCTGCCACAGCGCTTCGGTGATGAACGGGATGATCGGGTGGGCCAGGCGCAGGATGGCTTCCAGTGTGCGGATCAGCGTGCGGCGCGTGGCGCGCTGCTCGGCTTCGGTGCCGTTCTGGATCTGCACCTTGGCGATCTCCAGGTACCAGTCGCAGTACTCGTTCCAGACAAAGTCGTAGATCGTGTTGGCCACGTTGTCCAGGCGGTACTCGGCAAAGCCCTTGGCCACTTCGGCCTCGGTCTTTTGCAGCAGCGACGAGATCCAGCGGTCGGCCTGGCTGAAGTGCATGTAGCCGTGGGCCGGGCCGCCGGGCTGGCACTCTTCCTTGGTGTGCTCCTTCAAGCCGCAGTCCTGGCCTTCGCAGTTCATCAGCACAAAGCGGCTGGCGTTCCAGAGCTTGTTGCAGAAGTTGCGGTAGCCTTCGCAGCGCTTGCTGTCGAAGTTGATGCTGCGGCCCAGGCTGGCCAGCGCCGCAAAGGTAAAGCGCAGCGCATCGGCGCCGTAGGCCGGGATTCCCTCGGGAAATTCCTTTTGCGTATTCTTGCGCACGGTGGGTGCGGTCTCGGGCTTGCGCAGGCCGGTAGTGCGCTTGTCCAGCAGTGGCTCCAGCGAGATGCCGTCGATCAGGTCCACCGGGTCGAGCACGTTGCCTTCGGACTTGCTCATCTTCTTGCCCTGCGCGTCGCGCACCAGGCCGTGGATGTACACGTGCTTGAACGGCACGCGGCCGGTGAAGTGCGTGGTCATCATGATCATCCGGGCGACCCAGAAGAAGATGATGTCGTAGCCCGTCACCAGTACGGTGCTGGGCAGGTACAGGTTGAAGTCGTCGGTGGGCGCGTCGCCTTGTTCAGGCCAGCCCATGGTGCTGAAGGGCACGAGGGCCGACGAGTACCAGGTGTCGAGCACGTCTTCATCGCGGCGCAGCGTCTTGCCGGGCGCCTTGGCCTGGGCCTCGGCTTCCGTGCGGGCCACGATCACGTTGCCGTCTTCGTCGTACCAGGCAGGGATCTGGTGGCCCCACCACAGCTGGCGGCTGATGCACCAGTCCTGGATGTTGTTCATCCACTGGTTGTAGGTGTTCACCCAGTTCTCGGGCACGAAGGTCACCTCGCCCGTGGCCACCGCGTCGATGGCCTTTTGCGCGATGCTCTTGCCGGTGGGGTCCTGGTCGCTCACCTTGCTCATGGCCACGAACCACTGGTCGGTCAGCATGGGCTCGATCACCTGGCCGGTGCGGGTGCAGATCGGCACCATGAGCTTGTGCTTCTTCACCTCGACCAGCGCGCCGATGGCTTCGAGGTCGGCCACCACGGCCTTGCGGGCCACGAAGCGGTCCATCCCCTGGTATTTGGCGGGTGCGTTTTCGTTGATGGTGGCCTGCAGCGTCAGCACCACGATCATCGGCAGCTTGTGGCGCTGGCCCACGGCGTAGTCGTTCTGGTCGTGCGCGGGGGTGACCTTGACCACCCCAGTGCCGAACTCCTTGTCCACGTAGTCATCGGCAATGATGGGGATCTGGCGGTCGCACAGCGGCAGGTTCACCATCTTGCCGATGAGGTGGGTGTAGCGCGCGTCCTCCGGGTGCACCATCAGGGCCACGTCGCCCAGCATGGTCTCAGGCCGGGTGGTGGCCACCGTCAGGCTGCCCGATCCATCGGCCAGCGGGTAGGCGATGTGCCACAGCGAGCCGTCTTTTTCTTCGCTCTCGACTTCCAGGTCGGACACGGCGGATTGCAGCTTCGGGTCCCAGTTCACCAGGCGCTTGCCGCGGTAGATCAGGCCCTGCTCGTACAGCTTCACGAAGGTGTCGGTCACCACCTTGGAGAGCTTGTCGTCCATGGTGAAGTATTCACGGCTCCAGTCCACGCTGTCGCCCATGCGGCGCATCTGCGTGGTGATGGTGTTGCCCGACTTTTCCTTCCACTCCCACACCTTGCTCACAAAGTTTTTGCGCGCCTCGGGCGGGGTGGGGCCCATGTCGTAGCGGCTGATGCCTTGTTCTTGCAGCTGGCGCTCCACCACGATCTGCGTGGCGATGCCCGCGTGGTCGGTGCCCGGCACCCACACCGTGTTGAAGCCACGCATGCGGTGGTAGCGCGTGAGGCTATCCATGATCGTCTGGTTGAACGCATGGCCCATGTGCAGCGTGCCCGTGACGTTGGGGGGCGGCAGCTGGATGGAAAACGCTGGCTCGCCCGCCTGGGCGGCGCCGGTGCCCCGGAACCCCGCGACGCCGTAGCCACGGCGTTCCCATTCGGGGCCCCAGTGGGCTTCCAGGGCGGCAGGTTCAAAAGACTTGGACAGGCTGTCGAGGCCGGGTTGTGCTTGGGGCGTGCTCATGGGGTTTGGCAGAAGGTGGAGGCAGGCACGGGGCGCGCCTCAACGGTCAAGAGGGTTGACCGGGCATTTTACGGGAGTGCCGACCGGCGTTAGACGTTCTTCCCCTCGCGCTCGCATCCCACCCACATCCCGCCTGTCGGGCATTTCTCGCCAATTGTTACCTTGTCGCTGGACCGGCCCGCTGTGGCGTCTTGATAATCCCGCCCGGTGGAGCGAGAGAGAGCCCCTGGAGAGGAGGGGCGTGGCTCCATGCGTTTATCCGGGTCAAAAAACATAAGACTTCCGCAAATCGGGATGCAACAGCCACCTCGCCTTGGGGTGATCCGCTTGCTTGAGCCTTGTTTTGCGCAAGTCATGAAACATACAACCAATCGGTCCCATTCATGAATCTTCAATCCGCACTCCGCGTGGGCCTGGCCAAGGTCTTTGTCTATGCGCTGCTGGCGCTTTTCCTCATCCCTGCGGTGACCTATGGGTTCACCCTCTACGCCCAGCACGACCAGGACGCGAGCTTTGTGGCCGGCATCAGCCAGCGCATCGACGCCGAAAAGGGCATGCCTCCCGCCGAGAAGCAGGCGCGCAAGGACTACTACCGCAGCAACCCACCCTCCACCATTTGCGACAACACCTCGCCCGAGGCTCAGGACTACCGCGAAGCCCTGTGCGAGCGCTACTCCGACGTGTGGCAGTTCCACATGGCACGCCTGGTGTCGTTCTGGACCCTGGTGGCCGGCGGCGTGCTGCTGCTGGCCGTGCTGGGCCTGGGCGCACTGGCCTTTGCCGACCGCACGCTGCAGTACACCAGCTTTGTGACCGGCTGGCGCTTGACCACCTATGCCAGCGCCGCCGCGCTGCTGGTGCAAGGGGCGATGGCAGTGTGGCTGTCGTTCTGGGTGACGGCATTCTTCTTTCACAAGTATTCGCCCAAGCTCGTGCTTCTCGTGGGTTTTGTGGTGTCGGCGGGCGTGCTGGTGGCGGTGAGGGGCATCTTCAAACGGGTGGAGTCCAGCAACCAGGCCGTGGGCGAACTGGTGTCCGAAGACGATGCACCCCTGCTGTGGAAGCGCATCCGCCACATGGCCCAGCGCCTCAAGACCGAGCCGCCCCAGCACATCGTGGCCGGCATCGACGCCAATTTTTTCGTGACCGAGGCGCCGCTCACAGTGGGCAACCAGACGCTCACAGGCCGCACGCTGTTTGTCAGCTTGCCCCTGCTGCGCATCCTGGACCAGGCCGAAGCCGATGCCGTGTTCGGCCATGAGCTGGCCCACCTGCGTGGCGGCGATACCCAGAGCAGCGCCCGGCTGGGCCCCAAGCTCGTGCAGTACGACCACTACCGGCACGCCATGCGCACGGGCGGGCTCACGGTCATGGTCTCGCCGCTGCTGGACCTGTATCGGATGATCTTTGAGATCGCGCTGGCGCGCGACAGCCGCGAGCGTGAGTTCAAGGCCGACCGGCTGGCCGCCAAGCTCATTTCGCCTGCGGCCATTGCGCAGTCGCTGGTGAAGATCGCGGCCTACGCGCAGTACCGCTACAAGATCGAGACTGAGCTGTTTGGCCGCAATGAGCGGCACGACGACACCACGCTGGGCATCGCCCGCTTTGTGGCACAGGGGCTGGCACCCTATGCGGCCTCCGATGATTTTCTGGACGCCATGAAAACGGCTAATGTGCCGCACCCCTTTGACACGCACCCCGCGATGCCAGAGCGCCTGCGCAACGTGGGCATGGCGCTGAAAGAGCAGGACTACGGCGCCATCGCCGTGCGTGCGCCTGCCGCCACCTGGGTGCAGGAGATCCTGACGGCCGATGCGATCGAGCAGCGCCTGTGGAGCGACTACGAGCAGCAGTTCGCGCAAGACCACGAGCGCAGCCTTGCCTACCGCTACGAGCCCGCCACCGATGAAGAGCGCGCACTGGTGCTGCGCTACTTTCCACCCGTGGTGTTTGCGCTCAAGGGGGACAACACCGTAGAGGTCAGCATCGAGGGCATCCGCACGAGCGCCGACGAGACCACCGTGTTCTGGGATGCGGTGAAGGCGCTCGAATACAAAGAGAGCAGCTTTGGCAACGCGTTGATCGTGACCCACCCCGAGAAAAATGCCCTGGGCCTGGGCGCCAAGACCAGCAAGATCAAACTGGCTGGCCTGAAGAAGGAAAAAGACTCCTTCAACGCCACGGTGGGCCACTACTGGCAGCGCCACCAGATCATGCGGGCACAACAGCAACAGGAAGCATGATCCGCACGAGGGAGGTGCCTGGCCATCTCCCCTGCGTCTGAGGGTGAGGTTGCTTCTGTATTGATAGCTAAAAAATCAATACAGAAAAGCGCTGGTGGCTATTTTTTCAATTCTTTGGCGGATTGGCACCCGACAATTTCACGCCAGCCTCTTTGCCGGGAACCCCGTGGCCCCCGACGCAGGTTCTTACGGCTGCGCAAACTCCGGCCGATCATTCTGCTGCGGCTTGAGCGGCTCTACCGCCTTGCCTTCGGCGCGCTCCTTGCGCCACTGCTGCTTGCGCGCCGTCCACTCGTTCAGGCGGGCGTGGGCCACGGTGCTGTCCTTGGCCATCTGTGCTTCGTCCGCCAGCTGGGCCGACAGTTCGAGGCGGATGCCGTTCGGGTCGAAGAAATAGATGCTGTGGAAGATGTGGTGGTCCGTCACACCCAGCACCTCGATGCCGTGGGCCTCCAGGCGCTTCTTGGTGTTCTCCAGCTCTTGCACGGTGTCCACGCGGAAAGCAATGTGGTTGACCCACAGCGGAGTGTTGGGCGAAGGCTCGGCCTTCACGTCGTCGCCCAGGTCGAAGAAGGCGATGAACGAGCCGTCCCGCAGGCGAAAGAAGAAGTGCGTGTAAGGGCAGTATTCACCCGTGCTGGGCACGTAGTCGCTCTGGATGATGTGGTACAGCGGCAGGCCCAGGATGTCCTCGTAGAACTGGCGCGTCTCCTCGGCATCACGCGCCTTGTAGGCGTAGTGGTGCAACTGCTGGATGGCGGCCGGCGGGGGAAGCGTGGCCAGGTCAGGGTTCTTCAGGACAGCGTTCATGCAGAGTCTCCTCGAATTGGTTTTGCAATTCTACTATTCGTAATTGATTTACGTTAAGTTAATTTTTGACTGATCTGTGGCATGCGCTGCATCCGCAGGGGACGTAACGGACTGCCAAAGAAAAAGCCACCTGCAGCATCGCTGCTGCGGGTGGCTTCTTGTTCTTGCACTGAGGGGCAGGGGGCGCCGCGCATCCCCTGCTGCCTTTGCGCTGTGCGGCTTTACTGCTTCACTGCTTCACTGCTTCACGGCTTCGATCTGCACCACCAGGCGTACGTTCTTGGGGAAGCCCCATTCCACGCCGTAGTTCATGCCCCACTGGGTGCGGTCGATGGTCGTTTCAAAGTCGCCGCCGCACACTTCGCGCTTGAGCATGGGGCTGTCGTAGCAGTTGAACTGCGTGGCCTTCAGCGTCACGGGGGCGGTCTTGCCCAGCAGCGTGAGCTGGCCGGTCACTTCGCTGACCTTGTCGCCGTTGAAGCTGAACTTGTCGGACACGAACTTGATGGTGGGGTGCTTGGCGGCATCGAACAGGTCGGCGCTTTGCAGGTGCTTGTCAAAGGGAGGCGTGCCCGAGTTCACCGAAGTGGTGTCGATGGTGATGTCCACCTTGCCATTCTTGGCTGCGCGGTCGAACTCCACCGTGCCTTGCTTCTTGTCGAAGCGGGCGCGGTTGGTGGTGGCGCCGAAGTGGCCAATCTCGAACGTCACAAAGGTGTGTGTGGGGTCGATGGCGTAGTTGGCGGCCTGGGCCGCACCGGCGGTCATGGCGGTGGCAGCGGCCACGACGAGCAGGGAGAACAGGGACTTGCGCATGGGTGAATACTCCTGAATAGAGACGACAGAGGAAAAACGCGGAACGAAACCGAAAACAAAAACGAGTGAAACGCTGGTGGGCGGGGACTCGGGTGCTAAAGCTTGGCCACCCCAGTCAGCGCGAGCTTGAACTTGACCGTCACGTCGTCGGCCACCATCGAGGTATCGGCCCACTCGTTCTCGCCGATCTTGAACGCCAGGCGCTTGATGGGCAGCGTGCCGGTGGCCGTGGTGGTGGCGCCGCTCTGGACGAGGGCCACGGGCACGACCACGTTCTGCGCGTTGCCCTTGATGGTGAGCTTGCCCGCCACCTCGAACTTGCCACCGCCCAGCGCCTTGATGCTGGACGATTCGAACTGCGCCTGCGGGAACTTGGGCACGTTGAACCAGGTGGGCTTGGGCAGCTCGGCATCGGTCTCGCGCGATCCCAGCGTGGCGCTGCCGGTATCGACCGTGAGCGCGATCTTGCTGGTTGCCAGCTTGGCCGGGTCAAACGCCACCTGGGCGCTGAACGTCTTGAAGTGGCCGTCCAGCGGCACACCCATCTGGCGCGCGGTGAACTGCACTTCGCTTTGGGCGGGCACCAGTTGTTGCTGGGCCAGGGCGGCCTGGGCGCCCATGGCAAGGGCGGCGCCCAGCACGATGCGGGACAGGGTGGAAGAAGACAGGTTCATTCGAAAACTCCGTTCAAAAGACAGAAAAGAGAAGGTGGGGCGGTCAGCTGGTGCATGACAGGTGCGCATCCGCCAGTGCATCCGTGGAACCGGCTTTGCCGGGCCACCGGGTGCGTCCCCCTCCCGCAGGAGAAGGGGAGGACGCGAAGCGGTTCAGAGGGGGGGGCCTCATCTACCAGGCAGCATCCGCGAGAGCAGGCCGTCGCGGTCCACGATCTGGTGCTTGAGCGCGCCCGCGATGTGCAGCACCACCAGGCCCGCCATCGCAAATGCGGTGATCTGGTGCCAGGGTTTGATGGCCTCGGCCAGTTCCTTGCTCACGGGTACGAAGTCGGGCAGCTGCCAGAGGCCCAGGAACACGATGGGGAACCCAGCGGCCGAGCTGTAGGCCCAGCCAATCAGCGGCACGGCAAAAAAAAGCGCATAGAGCAGCCCGTGCGTGGCGTGGTGCGCCAGCTTTTGCCAGCCCGGCATGGCCTTTTCGATGGCTGGCGGCAAGGCCGGGGGCCGGTGCGTGGCGCGCCACAGCAGGCGCAGCACCGACAGCACGAGGAGGGTGACACCCGCCCATTTGTGCCAGTTGTAGAGCTTGAGCCGCTGCGGCGAAAACGGCAGGCCCGTCATGTAGATGCCCACGCCAAACAGCCCGATCAGCGCCAGGCCCAGCACCCAGTGCAAAAGCATGGCGGTGCGCGTGTAGCGGCGGGGCGGTGCGTCGGCGGCGGTGCGGGTGGCGGTGGCAGTCATCGGGAAAGAATGGGAGGGTCTGGCAAACAGGGTGCTGGGCGAACCTGCCAGCCCGTTCGGGGCTGACATCCGTCAAGCGATGGGGCAGTGTAGGAAGCCGTCGCCGCATTCGGCTTCAGGCAGATTGATGCTTCAATTCAAAAAAAATGAATTGATAGGGCCTGAGCGCTCAAAGTTCCCCAATGCTGTGCAAGTTGCACCTGCGCGCATTTGCGGGGGAGTGGCGGCGGTGAATGCACCAGGAATGCCCTGGTTGGGTGTGGCCCCCACCGTTGCGGTCTGGGCAGGCTGCGAGGGATGTTCTTTGGGCGGCAAAGGACGGCACTCGGAAAGCGCAGCCCCTGCAAAAGGCCGTTTACCGGCTGAGCGCGGCCTTCTTCCAGGCCTCGGCAGCGGCATTTTCGTCGCCGCGTTTCTCTGCCAGTTCTGCAAGGTGGCGCCAAGCGCTGGCCCGCAGGCTGCTGTCGCTCAGCTGCTGCGCCGCCTGCGTGAGGAGCTGGTGGGCCTTGCCCCACAGTTGGCGCTTGAGGCAGGCCATGCCCGCCAGGTACTGCAGGCGGGCGTCGCGCGGGTTGGCCTGCTGGGCTGATTCGATGCGGGCCAGCCAGGGGGCGTCGAGCGCATCCAGCCCCGCCTCCAGCGCGCGGACCAGCTTCAGCGCATGGTGTTCGGCCAGTGCGTCGGGCAGGTCCACCATGCGGTCCCACACGGGCAGCAGCCAGGCGCGCACCTGCGTGGCATCGCCGCCCAGGGCGGCCAGCCGCTGCGCGGCGTGGATGGCCAGCTCGGGCATGCTGCGCTCGGACGACTCCAGCGACATCCAGGTCTGCTGCAGCTGTGCGGTGTCGTGTGCGCTGTTGATGAGTTCGATGGCCAGGCCCCGCACGATGCTCTGGGCCGCTGCGGGCGAGAACGCACGGTGCTTGCCCAGCAAGCGCGCGGTGTCCAGCGCGTCCTGCGTCTGGCGTGCCAGGCGCGTGGCCTTGAGCTTGATGCGCAGCGACAGCGTGCGCCGGGCGGCACCCTGCGGCAGGGCGGCCAGGCGGTCGAGCGCAGCGTTGGCATCGCGGTCGTCCAGCGACCAGCGGGCGGCACGCATCTGGGCGCCCTCGCGCATTTCCTGCTCGTTCACGCTGCCGCGCAGCGGCGCCTCCTGCAAGGCGTCCTGCAGATGGCTTTCGCGCGTGGCGCTGTCTTGCAGGGCGTGCGATGCCTCGGCGGCAATCATGTGGGCCAGGGCGCGCAGCTGGCGGCCGTGGGGCACGGCCTCCCCGGCGCTGGCCAGCGCGTGTTCTTGTGACAACGCGGCCACCGCCGCCTTGCGCGAGCGGATGAAACGGCCACCCAGCATGTGGGTCAGGGCATCCAGCAAGGCCGCGTGCATGGTGCGCTCCTTTTGCTGCACGCGCCAGCGGCGGGCCTGGTGTGGCAGTTCCAGCAGCGCCGCCAGGGCGCGCAGAGCCGCGTAGACGGTGACGAAGCCGCCCACCAGCAGCAGCACCACCATATTCAGCGACAGGTCGATGCGGTAGGGCGGCCAGTACAGGGTGACGGTGCCCTGGTTGTTGCCCGCGAACAGCGCGGCCGCCACGGCCACGCCAAACAATGCCAAAAGCCAGAGTGCTGCGCGCATGTCGTCAGCGTCCAGCAGCAGCGGTAGCCAGCGCAGAGAGCGTTTCGTCCAGGCGCGGCTGCTCGGCCGCCTTCATGCTGGCCTGGGCGGTCTGCAGCGTGCTGGCCGCGTTCTGCGTGCGGCGCGAGGCCGGGTCGAAGTATTTGTTCAGTGCCACCGTGGCGGCCGCCAGGTCGGCGCGGGCCGATTCAAACTGGCGCGCCAGCACGCCCAGGCGCGCGTTGAGCAGCTTGAGCTTGAGGTTCTCGCGCAGGAAGAAGGTCTGCTCGGGCGCCAGCAGAATCGCCTCGGGCTGGTCGATGCGGCTCACCCGCACCAGGCCCCGGGCCTCGTCGCGCACCACCTCCCAGCTGCGCTGCAGGGCGGCCTGCCACCAGGCCAGGTTGCCCTGGTTGGGTGGCGGGGTGCCTTCTGGGGCGGGTGTTGCGGCCAGGCGGCGCGTGGCGGCGGCCTGGGCCACGGCGTTGAGCACGGGCAGCTCGTCCACCTGGCGCACCAGGTCGTCCAGGCGGCCCAGCAGGCCGGCGGTGTCGGTTACCGTGGCGCGGGTCAGGCGGTCCAGGTCGCGGCCGATGGCGCGTTGCACGGGTGCCAGACGGGGCTGGGCGGCGCGTTCTATGCGCTGGTTGGCGCTTTTGAGGGCGGCCACCAGGGGCTCCAGGCTGCCGGTGAGCTGGGCCTGCTGCTGGGCCAGGCGAATGGCGGATTCGATGTCCACCACCAGGTTTTCATCGCGCGAGCGCGAAAGGCTTTGCATGAGTTCTTCGAGCTGGCTGCGCTGCAGTGCCACTTCGCTCACCCGCGCTTCGGCCACCGACAGGCGGGCGGCCGTCTCGCGCACCAGTTCTTCGGCCTGGCGCGCCATGGTGCGGGCCTCGATGGCCTGCGCGCCCGAGTCTGCAGACTGCCGGGCCAGTTGTTCCTGGATGGAGCTGAGCTTTTGCCACAGCAGGCCACTGCTCACCAGCGCTGCCGCGGCCACTGCGCCCAGCAGCAGCGTCACCGCACCGCCCCGGCCGGGGGCTGTGGGTGCCGCCATGGGCGCTGCGGGTGGTGCGGGGGGCAGTTCGTTGGGGGGCGCGGAGCTCATGCGGCCGATTCTATCGAGGCCACCACGTCTTCCAGCGCCGGACGGCATTCCCGCACCGTGCCAAATCCGGCTACGCGGGCCGCTTCGGCGATGCGCGGGTGGGTGGCCAGCGCGTGCGCGGCGCCCCAGTGCTGGCCTGGCAGGGCTTCGGCCAGGTGGGCCACGGCTTCAGAGCTGCTCAGCAGCCAGATGGAGCCGTCGTGCGCCGCCTGTTGCGCCAACGCCACCTCGTGCGCCGAAAAATGCGGTGCGCCGCGTTGGTAGACCACCACAAACTCCACTGTGCCGCCCGCCGCCTCGATCTGGCGTGCCAGCCAGTCGCGGCCGTTGCCTTGGCTTTCATGCACACCCTGGGGCGTGTCGGATCTCCCGCGCACGATCAGCACGCAGTCGCCGGGCCGTATCTGTGCAAAGACCTGCTGCCACAGCGCTTCCGAGTCGAACTGGGGGGCATCCGGCGCCGGGCCATCGATGCAGCCAGGCGGCACACCGGCCTGCTCCAGCGCTCGCGCCGTGCCGGGGCCAGGTGCCCATGCTCTTGTTTTTATAGCTGCTAGCGCTTGTCCATCAAGCGCTGGGGCCTTATTCGCCTCAAAAAAATGGACCACCGCATTGCCGCTGACAAACATCAGCGCCCGGTACTGCGAAAGCCGGGCATGCGCCAAGGTGAGTGCTTGCTCTGCCGCCGCATCACAGCAGGGGCCGATGGCGATGAGTGGCAGGGCCACGGCATCCACACCGCGCGCGCTCAGCAGCTTGACCCAGTGTGCAGCCTCGCGGGCGGGCCGCGTGACGATCACCCGGGGCATGGCTTGGCCAATCAATTCAGGGGTTCGGCGCCCGCGCGCCACCGGCACGCAGGCGCTGCGCAATCGCGTCGCCCAGCGCCTCGGCCTGTGCCAGCGTGGTGACGGCGGCGCTGGCCGCTGCGCGCACCAGCGGGGCCTGTGTGTCCACGTCGCCCCAGGCGGCGTCGAGCTGCAGCACGCCGTCGGTGAACGTGCCATGCGCCGCCAGCGGCATCGAGCAGCTGCCGCCCATGGCGCGGCTCACGGCGCGTTCTGCGGCCACGGTCAGCCAGGTGGGTTGGTGCGCAAGTGGCGCCAACGCGTCGATCAGGTCTTGTCGGTCGCTGCGCACCTCAATGCCCAAGGCGCCCTGGCCCGCCGCTGGCAACATGGCCGTGGGCGCAAACGCAGAGCGGATGCGGGATTCGAGCCCCAGGCGTTTCAGGCCCGCCGCCGCCAGCACGATGGCGTCGTACTGGCCTTCGTCCAGCTTGCGCAGGCGGGTGTCGAGGTTGCCGCGCAGCGGCTCGATCTTCAGGTCGGGCCGCAGGGCCTGCAGCAGCACCTGGCGGCGCAGGCTGGAGGTGCCCACCACTGCACCCTGGGGCAGGGCATCAATGTTCGGGTAGTTGGGTGACACAAACGCATCGCGCGGGTCTTCGCGCTCCATCACGCAGGCCAGGGCAAAACCGTCGGGCAGCTCCATGGGCACATCCTTGAGCGAATGCACGGCAATGTGCGCGCGGCCTTCTTCCAGCGCCACCTCCAGCTCTTTCACAAACAGGCCCTTGCCGCCCACCTTGCTGAGCGAGCGGTCCAGGATCTGGTCGCCCTTGGTGGTCATGCCCAGCAGCTCCACCGTGTGGCCCCGTGCGCGCAAAAGAGCCTGTACATGCTCGGCCTGCCACAGCGCCAGGCGGCTCTCTCGGGTGGCAATGACGATGGAAAGGGGGGAATGGGCGAGGCTCAAGTTCGTAACCTGTTTGTAATCATTCAGGGGCGGGCGATGCTAGCATGCGCCCGCACTGGGGCCGGTGCGCCCCGGGGGATGCGGGGGCAGGCGGCGCCAGGTCACCTACCCACCTCCGGAGACCCACGCACCATGAAACGATCCGACAAGGACCAGCCCCTGATTGACGACATCCGCCTGCTTGGCCGTATTCTGGGCGATGTGATCCGGGACCAGGAGGGCGTGGCCGCCTACGAATTGGTCGAGCAGGTGCGCAAGCTTTCGGTGGCCTTCCGCCGTGATGCCGACCAGGAGGCCGACCGCGCGCTCAAGAAGCTGCTCAAGTCCCTGTCGGGCGACCAGACGGTGAGCGTGATCCGCGCCTTCACCTACTTCAGTCACCTGGCCAACCTGGCCGAAGACCGCCACCACATCCGCCGCCGCGCCGTGCACGAACGCGCGGGCGACACGCAAGAGGGCAGCATCGAAGTCGCCTTGTCGCGCCTGCGCTGGGCTGGCATTGCGCCCAAGACCATCTCGCAGACGCTGGCGGGCAGCTACGTGGCCCCCGTGCTCACTGCCCACCCCACCGAGGTGCAGCGCAAGAGCATTCTGGACGCCGAGCGCGACATCGCCCAGCTGCTCGCTACGCGCGACGACATCCAGGTGCGCGCCCAGCTCTACAACAGCGCCAAAGACGCACTCACCCCCCGCGAGCTGGCCGCCAACGAAGCCCTGCTGCGCGCCCGGGTGGCCCAGCTGTGGCAAACGCGCCTGCTGCGCTACAGCAAGCTGACCGTGGCCGACGAGATCGAGAACGCGCTGTCGTATTACGAAGCCACCTTCCTGCGCGAGATCCCCAAGATCTACGCCGACCTGGAAAACGAGCTGGGCCAGTACCCCGTGCACAGCTTTCTGCGCATGGGCCAGTGGATTGGTGGCGACCGCGACGGCAACCCCAACGTGACGGCGCAAACCCTGCGCTACGCCCTGGGCCGCCAGGCCGAGGTGGCCCTGCGCCACTACCTGACCGAGGTGCACTACCTGGGCGGCGAGCTGTCGCTGTCGGCCCGCCTGGTGCAGGTGTCCGCCGAGATGGAGGCGCTGGCCCAGCGCTCGCCCGACACCAACGAACACCGCGTGGACGAGCCCTACCGCCGCGCCCTCACCGGCATTTATGCGCGCCTCGCAGCGTCGCTGAAGGACTTGACCGGCGGCGAGGCCGCACGCCACGCCGTGGCCCCGCAAAACGCCTACGGCAGCGCAGATGAATTCCTGGCCGACCTGCGTGTGATCGAAGCGTCATTGAAGTCGCACCACGGCGAAGCCCTGGCCGCAGAGCGCCTGCACCCGCTGATCCGCGCCGTGCAGGTGTTCGGCTTTCACCTCGCCACGGTGGACCTGCGCCAAAGCTCCGACAAACATGAAGAAGTGGTGGCCGAGCTGCTGGCCACGGCCCGCATCGAGCCTCACTACGCAGGCTTGCAGGAAGCCGCCAAGCGCGCATTACTCATCAAGCTGCTCAACGACGCCCGCCCGCTGCGCGTGGTGGGGGCCCAGTATTCGGCCCATGCCCAGGGCGAGCTGGCCATCTTCGAAACCGCCCGCGTGATGCGCGAGCGCTTCGGCCACGAGGCCATCCGCCACTACATCATCAGCCACACCGAAACGGTGAGCGACCTGCTCGAAGTGCTGCTGCTGCAAAAGGAAGTGGGCCTGATGAGCGGCACCCTGGATGCCGAGTCCAAGAACCACCTCATCGTGGTGCCCCTGTTCGAGACCATCGAAGACCTGCGCAATGCCGCGCCCATCATGCGCGAGTTCTATGCGCTGCCCGGCGTGGCCGCCCTGGTGCAGCGCAGCGGCGGCGAGCAGGACATCATGCTGGGCTACAGCGACAGCAACAAGGACGGCGGCATCTTCACCAGCAACTGGGAGCTGTACCGCGCCGAGATCGCGCTGGTGGAGTTGTTTGACGAACTGGCCACCAGCCACGGCATCCAGCTGCGCATGTTCCACGGCCGGGGCGGCACCGTGGGCCGGGGCGGCGGCCCCAGCTACCAGGCCATCCTGGCCCAACCCCCCGGCACCGTGCGTGGCCAGATCCGCCTGACGGAGCAGGGCGAAGTCATCGCGTCGAAATACGCCAACCCCGAGATCGGCCGCCGCAACCTCGAAACCCTGGTGGCCGCCACGCTCGAAGCCACGCTGCTGCAGCCCACCAAGCCCGCCACCAAGGCCTTTCTGGATGCCGCCGCGCAGCTCTCGCTGGCCAGCATGGGCAGCTACCGCGCGCTGGTGTACGAGACCCCGGGCTTCACCGAGTATTTCTTCAACTCCACCCCCATCCGCGAGATCGCCGAGCTCAACATCGGCTCCCGCCCCGCCAGCCGCAAGGCCAGCCAGAAGATCGAAGACCTGCGCGCCATCCCCTGGGGCTTCAGCTGGGGCCAGTGCCGCCTCACGCTGCCCGGCTGGTACGGCTTTGGCTCGGCCGTCGATGCGTTTGTGAACCTGGAAGGCAAAGACCCCAAGACCCAGCTGGCCCTGCTGCAAAAGATGTACCGCCAATGGCCGTTCTTCCGCACGCTGCTGTCCAACATGGACATGGTGCTGGCCAAAAGCGACCTGGCCCTGGCCTCACGCTACAGCGAACTCGTGACCGACGCACGCCTGCGCAAAAAGGTGTTCACCAGCATCGAAGCCGAATGGCACCGCACGGCCGACGCCCTCACGCGCATCACCGGCGAAAAACAGCGCCTCACGCACAACGCGGCCCTGGCCCGCTCCATCAAACACCGCTTTCCGTACATCGACCCACTGCACCACTTGCAAGTGGAACTGGTGCGCCGCTGGCGCGCGGGGCAGGGGGATGAACGGGTGCAGACGGGGATTCATATTTCCATTAATGGGATTGCTGCGGGGTTGAGGAATACGGGATAAACCAGAATGGCGCTGCGGCGGGTGGCTGGGTATTCCCATTTCATGGTCGAAATGCGGTGGAATCCGCAGCTATGCGCAAAGTCGTAGGGCCTGGTGGGTGGCAAAAATAAGCAGCCTATTTAAGAATAGTTGCAAGGAAATAAATAAAATGGAGAGGGTCGTATGAGGATTTATTTTTCTGCAGCAATTTTTTTGTTGTTCAAAAAATTATTCAAAAGCAGAGTTGCACGATTGATTTTGATAGGGTTGGCGATTTCCGCTGGATCAATTGGCAATGTTGCTGCCCAAACTCGGTACGATTCGGTTTGTCTTGAAACAAATTCGAAAGGACGGAATCACTGTCTTCTCCATCCCACTGAATTTACGGATTGGGTTTACCGCTCTGGGATTCCCAGCGGGTCATTCTTTCCGACAGTGCAAGAGGTGGTTGAGAGCACCATAGCATATTGGACCAGGGGGATGACAAAACTCTGTGGTGTAAGTCACGAAATTGGTCCTGAAGAAATTGTTGTGGTAGACACGTTTGTTCAGTCGAGACAGCCTGTCAGGACAAAGCGTCTATTGCTTGCAAAAATATCCGTCGCTGATAGTACGGGGCGCTGCATGGAGCCTACTACTTATGGTGCCGATATTTGGGGAGATCGAACTGCCCAGTGTTCACCTTTTGCGGGGGCGTATTTCTCTGATATCAATTCATCGGGCTGTATGGCCAGTACCACTCGCTATCCGATGGCTTGCGATCTTTGTAATGCAGGTAAGGTTGGAAATCCTATTGTGCCGTCGATTCGTGAGAAGGTGGAAATTGTAAAAGACCTGGTTGACGAACGTCCTCATGCTCTTGAATTTACGCGTTTTTATCGCAGTCACCGTGTTCGCGACGCAGTGCTGTGGTTTGGAGGGAATTACGAGAATCTACACAAGGGTGATATAGGCGCAGGGTGGCTTCATAATCATGATTTCAATCTCACCTATACGCGAGTTCGCAAGGATGAGGGGGGTGCTTTTGATCAGATTCGCATACAGATGCCTGATGGATCACATCATTACTTCTTTCGAAAAAATGGCGGGTCTTATATTGCCAGAAATTCGCTTCATAGCCTAATTATTCAGCCAAATGGTGGTTGGTCGTTTGATGATATGGAGCAAGAAAGGCAATATATTTTCAATCGCAAAGGTCGAATCGTTCGGCAGACCCAGAGAAATGGCTGGACCACTGACTATTTTTACAAGGATGAAATCAAGCTGCTTCGGGTAGAGAATAATTTTGGGCGTTCGCTGGAGTTTTTCTATGATGCCTCTGATAAAATTGAATCCGTGCGCAGCTCCAGCGGCCAAACGGTTTCATTTGTCTATGATCGAGATAGATTAATTGCTGTTCGTAAAGCCGATGGCAATGCCATAGAGTATTTGTATGAACTAGCGTCCGCGCCAAGCCTGCTGACAGGTGTGTTGGATGAAAATCGCACAAGGATTTCCACGTTTCAATATGACTCCGAGGGGTGGGCTACTGCGACGGAGTCCGCAAGCGGTGTGAATAGATACCAGGTTCAGCCTGCAGAACCGGATAATTTCTGGGTGACTGACCCTCTGGGGACAAGAAGAAAGCTTTCATATTCACCCAGATTTAACTTGATGCTCTACTCGGGAACATCACTGGCCCCGGCATCGGGAGAAAAGCGCCCAGCAACCTCTATTAGCTACAACGCCCAAGGTCTCATGGACTTCAGCTACGACATGCTGTGGACCACGGACGGCGCCACCTGGGATACCACCCGGCGTCTACCCACCACGTATACCGAGGCTTCCAACCGGTCCGAAACCCGCACCACCACCACCGCCTGGCACCCACAGTTCCGTTCGCCCGCCACCATCACCGAACAGGGGCGGGTGATCAGCTACACCTATGACAGCAAGGGCAACCCGCTGTCGCAGACGGTTTCAGAAAGCGGTGCGGGCGGTGTGGCGCGCACCACCCGCTGGACCTACCATGCCACGGGCCTTGTGGCGACAGAGACAGCGCCCAACGGCGCCACCACCGGGTTCCAGTACGACAGCCTTGGCAACCTCACCAGCGCAACCAACGCTTTGGGCCATGTGGACACCTACACCCACGACGGCGCGGGCCGTGTGCTTACCCACACCGCGCCCAATGGGCTGGTGTCCACCTACACCTATGACCCATTGGGCAGGGTGCTCAGCGCTAATCGTGGTGGTTTGGTCACTGCATTTACTTACCGGCCCAGTGGTCAGATCGCCACCGCCACGCAGCCCCACGGTTACCAAGTCACCTTCGGGTATGACGCGGCCCAGCGCCTCACTAGCTGGAGCGACAACCGGGGCAACAGCGGCACCTATGAGCTGGACAACATGGGCAATCGCCTGAACGAAGAAGTTCGCAACGCCCAGGGGCAATTGGTTTGGAAGCTGGCGCGTACTATCAACAACATCAACCGCATAGCCAGCATGACCGTAGGTAGTGGCGCGGCGCCTACCGTCTACACCTATGACAACAATGGTGACCTCACCGGCAGCACCCAGGCCGTGGGTAGTGAGAGCCTTGCTACGCAGTCCACGCGCGACTATCTGGGGCGCGTGCGCTGGTTGGGGAACCCTCAAGTGGGGGGCGTCATACCCACCTACAACGCCTTGGACCAAGTCACCAAAGTCCTGGATGCCAAGAACGTAGCCACCACCTACACCCGCGACGCCCTGGGCAACGCCACCACAGAAACCAGCCCCGACAGCGGTGCCGAGAGCGCCCAGTACGACGCCCTGGGCCTGCCCAGCACCATCACCGACGCCCTGGGCCAAGCCACCACCATCGAACGCGACCTGCTGGGCCGCCCCACCCTCATCACCCACGCCGGAGGGCGCATCACCAGCCTGCGCTACGACCTCACGGCCACGGGTAAAGGGTTCCTGGGCGAGATCGTGGACGCCAGCGGCACCACCACCTACCAGCGCGACGCCCATGGCCGCGTCACCACCAAGACCCAGGTCCTGATCAATGGCGACACCCGCAGCGTCAGCTACGGCTACAACGCCCAGGGCCTGCTCGCCAGCACCACCTACCCCGGCGGGCAAGTGCTGCAAAACGTCTACGACACCACCGGCCAGATCACCGGCCTGACCTGGGCGGGCCAGCCGCTGGTCACCGGCATCACCTGGAACCCCCTGGGCCAGCCCACGGGCTGGAACTGGAGCCTGCCCGGGGGTGCGGCCGCCATCCCGGCCACCCGCAGCTACAACACCGCGGGCCAGGTGTCCAGCACCGAATTCAGCGGCTACCAGTACGACGCAGCGGGCCGCATCACAGCGATCAGCCAAGACCTGTGGCAGCCTGCCAGCACCAACCCCCAAGACAGCACCCTCAGCCACGCCACCAAGCTCTGGACCGTCAAGTACGACCTGGCGGGCCGCATCATCCAGTTTGGAGACACAGGGCGCACCACCACCTACACCTACGATGCCAACGGCAACCGTAAAACCAGCGTCCAGACCACCACCGTGGGCACCCCTGGCACCCTCAGCCGCACCTACGGCAGTGCCAGCACCCACAACCGCCTGCTGGGCTTTACGCAAACCACCACGGCGGGCAGCAACACCGCCAACACCAGCGTCACCTACCAATACAACAGCGCAGGCGACCTGCTGGGCGACGGCCTGACCACCTACCGCTACGACAGCGAAGGCCGCATGGAGAGCGCCAGCACCGGCCAAGGCGAAGACGCCCCCACCACCAAATACGCCCACAACGGCCTGGGCCAGCGCGTGTTCAAGACCGAGCCGCTGTACAGCAGCAGCACACCAAGCAGCGGCAGCAGTAGCAGCAACAAAAACCTGAACAACCTGCTGGCCGAAGACGACGACGGAGAAGAACACAGCAAGCAGGAACCAGCCCCCGGCCTCGTCCAGCAAATCCTCAACTTCTTCAGCAAACTCTGGAGCCCCAGCACCAGCGACGCCGAGAAACTGGGCTTTAGCTACGTGTACGCAGAAGACGGCAGCCTGCTGGGCGAATACGGCTCGGGCGGCACCAACAGCTCAGGCACCGCGCAATACATCTACCTGCCCACCGCCAGCGGCCCTATGCCGATAGCGGCAGTGATCAAGGGAACCGCCTACGCCGTCCACAGCGACCACCTGAACACCGCCCGCAAACTCACCCAGCCCGACGGCCAGGTGGCATGGCAGTGGGCGTACAGTGCGTTTGGAGACGAACAGCCCACCATTGGGGCCAAGCGATTCACCAGCGAGAGCACCACCCCCACCACGGGCGCCACCAGCATCCCGGAAGTCACCTTCAACCTGCGGTATCCGGGGCAGTACTTTGACCCCGAGACCAAGCTGCACTACAACTACTTCCGCACGTACGCGCCGAGCACGGGGCGGTATACGCAGGGGGATCCGATTGGATTGGATGGGGGGTGGAATCGGTTTGGGTATGTAGATGCCGACCCCCTGAGCTATTTTGATTCCTTCGGTCTTTGTCGGTGTGAAAACATTCTTGAGCAAGCTGAATTACTCAATAATGACTCTCGTTATTCGTTGCGTGCCCCGTATCGCCCCGGTCCAAATACCAATAAATGCAATACCTTCGTTGATGATGTTCTTGAATCAACTGGTGTTGCACCTCGGCGCAATTGGTTGAGCATGCCGATTAGTGCAGGAAAATGGGCAGACCCTACTGCAACCATACCGAATTTTCCGGTGGTGACTGATCCTCGACCGGGCGATATCGTCGCTATAGCTCGTTGGACACCTGACTCCTCGGGGCATGTAGCAATCGTGAAAGTTCCGGGGGTTTCGACAATTGGAGCGGGCACTGAAGCGGGCTCTCACACGACCAGTTGGCCTTGGGACTTAAACAAATTCCCCCAAGGAATCGCCGTATATAGGAGGTGCACGTGCCAGTGAATTCAATAAGTCGAAGTGCTCAAAAACATCTCTTTGTCAAATTGTTTTTTTTGATGGGGACTGTTTTTTTGTCAAGTTGTGAGTTAAAAAATAATGTACCTCCTGAGAAGTGGAGAATCAATTACTCCGGGAAGAAAATTTATGAATTGAAGTTGCTATTTGGCAAACCCGATGATGATGTTTCCGAAAAACAGTTTTTAAACTGGATTGATCGAGATGGAGGAGGCATGAAAATACTGAAGGTTGTTTGTGCTGATAAATGTAGCGACGATGAGTATCCCACTCAAATATTGTTTTATACATACTCCAATAATGGAAATAAATCAAAATACACCGTGATTTTTGATGGAGACGGAAGAGTTCGTTAGTTGAGGAACCTCAAGCAGAAGCGAGGAGGGAAAAGTACGGATTCAAAACTGAAGCGCAACATGCTCCACTCATGCTGGCCCGTAGCTATTGAAAACTCCTAACTTCATAGCTGCTAGCGCTTGCCCATCCAGCGCCAGCGGCCAATTTGGCTTCAAACCCGGCAATGCAAGCAGGCTTGGCGCCCAGTTGGCCTTCGCCTTTGTCTTTGCCGGGGCCACATCACAGGCCATCAGCCTCCCCAGCATTCCCCCGGCCAGCCACAGCCACAACCACCCGCACCTGCTGGGCGACGGCCTGACCACCTACCGCTACGACAGCGAAGGCCGCCTGGAAAGCGCCAGCACGGGAGAAGGCGAAGACGCGCCCACCACCAAATACGCCAACAACGCCCTGGGCCAGCGCGTGTTCAAGACCGAGCCGCTGTACAGCAGCGGCACCCAAAGCAGCGGCAGCACCAGCAGCAAAACCGGCAAGAACTTGAACAACCTGCTGGCCGATGACGACGAGGCAGAAACCACCGCCAAGGCCGAGCAGCCCGGCCTGGTCCAATGGTTCCTGAGCTTCTGGAGCAGACTCTGGAGCCCCAGCACCAGCGACGCCGAGAAACTGGGCTTTAGCTACGTGTATGCAGAAGACGGCAGCCTGCTGGGCGAATACGGCTCAGGCGGCAGCAACAGCAGTGGCACCGCGCAATACATCTACCTGCCCACCGCCAGCGGCCCCATGCCGATAGCGGCAGTGATCAAGGGGACCGCCTACGCCGTCCACAGCGACCACCTGAACACCCCCAGAAAACTCACCCAGGCCGATGGGCAAACCGCATGGCAGTGGGCATACAGTGCGTTTGGGGATGAGCAGCCGACCATTGGGGCCAAGCGGTTCACGAACGAGACGACCACACCGACGACGGGGGCCACCAGCATTCCTGAAGTCACGTTCAACCTGCGGTATCCGGGGCAGTACTTCGACAAGGAGACGAAGCTGCACTACAACTACCACCGCAGCTACGCACCGGGGACGGGGCGGTATACGCAGGGGGATCCGATTGGGTTGGATGGGGGGTGGAATGGATACCTCTACGCCTCGGCAAACCCACTGAGCTTCGTTGATCCAGATGGGCTGCTATTTCTCGATCTGACAACGTTTGAGGGAGCAAAGAACGGTGTCACTTTGGATGAGGCTATTCAAAGAGGAGAGGGTTTCCGAGGTGTCGGAGGGCCTGTTATTGCTGGCGCAATAGCTGCGCCTATTGTTGGCGCTGTGGGTATTGAGGCGGCTGTGGGGATCGCGGCGTGCTATAGGGTGCCACAGACCCTTTATCATTTCACTACGCGCGAAGCTGCTCAAAAAATCACACAAGACGGCTTAATACGTGTGGGGCAAAATAATTTGTATGGTCGAGGGGTTTATGCCACTCGATTTGATAATGGGCTTATGGCCAGAATTCAAGGGGCCAATAGCGTTGAGGCGAAAATTATTATAAATAATACTGCACCGTTCCGTCCAACACCGTTTCCCGGAACATTTAGGACGCCAGGAACTCCAGTTCCGTTAAGGTAGGCTTGAGTATGAATTTTGAGAAAAATATTAGATACTTTTTCTACTTGATCGGAGTGGGGGTTTTTTTATTGCTGGCTTTTATTTTTGCCAATTTTTTTGGGGATGGGCAACCTATCGTTGATTACTATCTTTCATGGAGGGCACTTCTCTTCCTGCCGTTTTATGTTGTGAGCCTTGTAGTGATGGAATTTCTATACAACAAGGTGAATAAGCTGTTGCAGGGAAGGTTCACACGGTCATAGCTATTGCTCATTGAACGTTGGGTTCAGGTCTCAATACTGTTCGGTTAGACGATTTTCCCTCGTTTGCGCACCGTCACCGGCAGCGGCTGCAGTATGACCGCCGTGCAATCCATAGGCACATGCCGGGGCGCTGCCCGGTCATGGCTGGCATGGGGCGGAGCATCATTGGGGTCAGGTCTTGCCTTTTGCCTTCAATCGCTAGAAACTCTCTCGCACCATCAGGTTGATCAGTGAGTTTCCAAAGGATTGAACATGGCAAGACCCCTGCGAATCGAGTTTCCAGGTGCGGTGTATCACGTGACTTCGCGGGGAGACCGGCGTGAACCCATCTTTCTGGGTGACGTTGACCGCGAAAACCTGTTGAGCGTTTTGGGTCAAGCGCTGCATCGCTTTGATGCATGTGCTGTGGCTTGGTGCTTTATGGACAACCACTACCACTTTGTGCTGCACACCCGGCAACCCAACTTGTCGCTTTTGATGCGCCATATCAATGGTGTCTATACCCAGCGCTTTAATCGGCGCCACGGCAAGGTGGGGCATCTTTTTCAAGGGCGGTTCAAAGCCATCTTGGTGGACCGGGATGCCTACCTTCTGGAGGTGTGCCGCTATGTGGAGCTGAACAGGGTGCGCGCCCACCTGGTAGAGCATCCTGCCCAGTGGCCGTGGTGCAGTTACCACGCGCTGGCGGGTCTGAGCCCTGCGCCTGATTGGCTGGATGCGCAGGCCGTGTGGGGCTATCTGCTGGGGCGCGATGCACAGGATGCACAGGCAAGGGCTCAGGCGGCCCAGGCTTATGTCGCGTTGGTGCAAGCGGGGCAGGGGGTTCAACTTTGGGCCCAGGGCTTGCGCCAGCAAATGTATCTAGGCAATGAAGACTTCGTGCTGCGCATGCAGGCGCTGACCAGTGACCGCGCCGTGAGCGCCAAAGAAATCCCCAAACAACAGCGTGCCAGCCCCAAGAGCCTGCAAGACTGGCTTGCCGAGTGCCCCACGAGGGATCAGGCCTTGGTGCAGGCGCACTACGCGTCACAAATCAGCCTGTCAGAGATCGCGCGCCAATTGGGCTTGTCCGTGTCGCGGGTCAGCCGTATCGTGTCGGCACATCGGGCTGCGATATTGGCTGGTTCTGAGTAGTGCTTATCTGAAGGGGTTGGGATGGCAAAAGGCAAGACCTGACCCCTTTGTGCTTTTCTTATCTGAAGGGGTTGGGATGGCAAAAGGCAAGACCTGACCCCTTTGTGCTTTTGACCCCTTTGTGCTTTGTGGACCCCTTTGTGGACCCCCACCCATTCCGCGGACCCTGCATGCGAAGGCCCCGGCATGCGCCGACCAAGGCGGCGAGACGGCGTTTTCCTGCAGTAGTGGAAGAGGGTCTCATCGATACAATGAGTAACAAGCACGCCCACGCGGCGTGTTTTGGCGTCTGCTCCCTTTGCCCGTCAGGTGACTCTATGCAGTATTTCAGGTCTTTTGTACTCACGGGCGCGCTGGCGCTCGCCATGATCGGATGGCCCGTCAGCGCGGCGACGTTGACGGTGCTCAACACGAACGATGCCGGAGCGGGGTCGCTGCGCGACAGAATGGCTACGGCGGCGGTGGGGGACACCATTGTTTTTGCGCCCGGAGTGACAGGAACGATCTCTCTGGCATCGACCTTGGCGGTTTCGCAGGACCTCATTGTCCAGGGGCCTGGCGCAGCCAACCTGACCATCAGCGGCTCCAGCGCCTTGCGTGTCTTCAGCGTTTCGGGGGGCGTCTTCACCCTGTCGGCCGTCACCATCGCCAACGGGGCGGCTGCAGGGGGCTTTGGGGGCGGGATCAACATCACGGCGGGTACGGTGAATCTTCGGGACAGCGTGTTGCAAGGCAACAGCGCCGGCAATGGAGGTGGCATAGGGGTGGGGGCTGGCAGCACGTTGACCGCGACCGGCTCCACATTTGCGAACAACACGACTTCCAGCGTCGGCGGTGGTGCCATCATTGCCATTGGGAGCGCAACGGTGACGGGCAACACGTTTGTTGGCAATACCGCGCCAACCAATGGCGGAGCCATCAATGTCCAGCCCAGCGGCCTGCTGACCGCCATCAACAACACATTCCGCGCCAATACCTCCGGGAGCCTGGGCGGTGCGCTTTCCAATCTGGGAACCACCACCGCCATCAACAACACGTTCTCGGCCAATGTGGCCAGTTCTGGCGCCGCGCTTGCGACAGGCAATGCCAACGCCACGCTGCACAACAATGTGTTTGCCGACAACTCGGCAAGCAGTTCCCCCAGCGTGCTTTCCGGCGGCTTCACCACATCGAGCAACAACGTGTTCTTCCACAATCTGGCTGCGGGTGTTGCAGACGACCAGACCGGCCAGGGAACGCTGAACTTTGTCACCACGGCCACCCAGCCCCTGGGGCCGCTGGCCAACAATGGAGGCTTGACGCAAACAATGTTGCCGGTTCAGGGCGGCGCGGCGATCTGCGCAGGCTCGACGGCTCTTTTGCCGGGTGGCATCACGCAGGATCAGCGTGGGTTCCAACGGGTTTCGGGGAGTTGCATCGATGCGGGTTCTGTGCAGTTGTTGAGCCAGGGGATTCCGACCCTGTCCACCTGGATGCTGATGGTATTGGGCGGCCTGTTGGCAATGATGGGCATGCGCAATCGCCGCGCGTGGCGATAGCGGCTGTACCGGGCGGCGCAGGCACTCGTTCCGTACGATCACGCTGCCGCAGCGCCAGCATCGGCGGCACCTCTTGCATGCGCCGCGTCAATCCCCCAGCAACTCCCCCACCGCCTTCAAATCTTCCACCCGGTCGCACACGGCCTTGACGGCCATCATCACCGGGATGCCCAGCAGCAGGCCCCACAGGCCCCACAGCCAGCCCCAGGCGAGCACGCTGACGAACACGGCCACGGGGCTCATGCTGCTGGTGCGGCTGGTGAGCCAGGGGGTGAGCAGGTTGCCCACCAGCGTGTGGATGACCATGGATGCGCCGCCGATGGCCAGGGCCATGTCCAGGGTGCCGAACTGCAGGAAGGCCACCAGGGCCGATGCGCCGGTGACCAGGGCCGAGCCTATGTAGGGTGCGAGGTTGAGCACCCCGGCCACCACGCCCCACACGGCGGCGTTCTCCAGGCCCAGGGCCCAGTAGGCAAGGCCGGTGGCCACACCCACCAGCACGCTGGTGAACACCTGCACCATCAGGTAGCGCTGGATCTGGTTGGTGATGTCTTCCAGCACGTGGATGGTGACCTTGCGCCGCTCCAGGCTGGTGCCCGCGATGCGCAGCAGCTTGCTGCGAAACAGGTTGCCTGAGGCCAGCGCAAAGAAGGTGAGAAACACCACCACCGTGAGCTGCCCCAGCGCAGACATGAGCCCCATGGTGCCGCTCCACAGGTAGTCGCGGATGTTGAAGGGGGGGCGCTCTACCACCACGCGCTGCACGCCGCGCCGGGGTGGGCTGGCGGCGGCGCTGTTTTCGTTGGCGGCCTGTTCGATCTGCGTGGCGGCCTTTTGCATGGTGTCGAGCGGGCTGCTGGCGCCGCTGCGCGCCTTGATGCTGTCGCGCACCTTCTTGGCGGCCACGGGCAGCGAGTCCACCAGTTGTGCGGCGCCGTCGCTCAGCGACCAGGCGGCGCTGGCCAGGCCAAACACGATGGCGATGAGCAGCACACCGGCCCCCAGCCAGCGGGGCACGTAGCAGCGCCGCAAGACTTCCACCACGGGCCGTAGCGCCGTGGTGAGCAGCAGGCTGAGCATGATGGGGATGAACACGGCGCTGGCCCAGTGCAGCAGGGCCACGCTGGCAAACAGCGCCAGCAGCGCGAGCGAGAGGTTGCGCACGTCCACGGGCATGTGGAGCATGAGCGGGCCGGGGAGGAATGCGCTGGCGGGGGTGGAGGCGGTGGCGGCCGCATCGGGGTGGAGGGTGGGCGCGGCGGCAGCCTGCGCGGGCGCCTGGGCAGTGGTGGCCCCGGTGGCGGCTGCCGTGGTTTCGGGTGTGGATGGTGGGGGAGGGGCGGGCTGGGCCGTGGGGGCCAACGGTGGTGGCGCCGGTGGGTGCGGCGTGCCTGCGCCGGGGCTGCCGGTTGCCGGCGCGGCCTCCGGTGCGGGCTCGGCCGCGAGCGGGGCGGGGGATGAGTTGGGCGGCAACGGGGGGGCGGCGGGCGCGGTCATGCGCGGATTGTGCGGCAGGTGTTGCCGGGGTTGTGTAGGTGCCCACCCCTGCTGTGCAGGGGGCGCCGCCAAAGTGCGATGCAAATCCGGCGCTTATTGGCCGATGGCCGCTGCCTCCCCCCACTAGGATGGCGCAATGCCATTGGACCGCATGCACCTTTTCGCCGACACCTTCAATACCACCACTACCAGGGGCTCGTGCGCATGAAACACCACCGATCCCTCGCCCGGGTGCCGTTCTGGGCGGCTGCCACCGCCGCCGTGGCGGCCGTGCTGCTGCTGGGGGGCTGCTCGTCCCTGGACGTGCCGCGTGCCGACAACTACCCCGTCAGCGACCAGAAAAAGGCGCGCGCCGTGCACCACTGGGATGTGCTGGCCGACGACGTGGCCAGCCGCGTGGCCGGCAAGATTAGCGCTTGGCCTGCGGGTGAGTACCCCATCTATGTGGCGCCGTCCGCGGGCGATACGAGCTTCAACAACGGGTTTCGCAAGCTGCTGATCACGCGGCTGCTGGACAAGGGCGTGACGTTGTCCACCCAGCCTACGGCGGTCACCATGACGTTCGAGACGCAGCTGGTGCAGCACGAGGCGCGGGTCAACAGCATGGGCCCCTTGCCCTGGACGCGCCTGGCGCTGGGCGTGGGCGTGGCGCGCGACTGGTACCTGTACCACCAGAGCGCGGGCTCGATGCTGGCCGGTGTCACGGCCCTGGGCCTGGTGACCGACCTCACGCAGTACGCCATCAGCGGGCCGGCCGCAGGCGGCCCCACGCGCACCGAGGTGCTGATCACCACGTCGCTGGAGGGCGGGGACCGCTATCTGGCGCGCACCGCCGATGTGTACTACATCGAGCAGGAGGATTCGGTGCTCTACAAGACCAAGGCGCCCGAGATGCCCCCGCCGCCCCCGCCCGCACCCCCGCCGCCCACGCCCGTGAAAACCTGGCGGGTGGTTGCACCATGACGGCCCGGCCATCCTTCTGCGACAGGGTGCCGACCCGGGCGCCCGCTGTGGCGTTCTCGTTGGTGGCATTCGTGGCAATGGGCCTGCTGCAGGGCTGCGTGACCAACCCGATGCACAGCTACTACTACGGTGACCGGGCGGGCGGAATATCGCGCAGCAACCTCATCGAGCTGAACGACCGCGCCACCGATGCGCTGCTGCAATACGCACCGCTGGACGCCAACCAGCCCGTGCTGGTGGCCACGCTGGTCAGTGTGGATCGGCTCACGGAGTCATCGCGGCTGGGCCGCATCTTCTCCGAGCAGATCGCGGGCCGCATGGTGCACCGGGGCCTGAAGGTGACCGAGGTGAAACTGCGCGAGAACCTGCTGCTGCAGCGCGACCAGGGCGAGCTGCTGCTCTCGCGCGAGGTGCGCGAGGTGAGCCAGGCGCAGGACGCGCAGGCCGTGGTGGTGGGCACGTATGCGGTGTCCACGTCGGTGGTGTACATCAGCCTCAAGCTGGTGAACCCGGTGGGCAACACCGTGGTGGCGGCGCACAACTATGCGGTGCCGATGGATGAAAACGTGCGGGCGCTGCTGGCCGGGCGTTGAGCGGTGAGCATGGAGGACTGCATGCCACATGCAGGAAAGCCCCTTTGAGGGGCTGTTTCTTTTTTGCTATAAAAAATATAGCTGTTAGCGCTTGTGAATAAAGCGCTAGAGGCTATTTTCCATCAATTTCTCAATGCAGCATCAGTGCACCGGCTGTCTTGCTCTTGCCAGCGCGGGCGGGTGGGTTGCACAGGCCGCAGGTGAAGTGGCGGTTCTCGTACAGCTCGGTCACAAACTGGCCACTGCACTGGCTGCACTTGGTGCGCGTCAACATGCCGGCATCCACAAACTTCACCAGGCGCCAGGCGCGGGTGAACGACAGCAGGGGTTCGATCTCGGCCGTGGCCACTTGCTCGTTGTACAGGCGGTAGGCCTTGGTCAGCAGCTCCACCGAATCCAGGTCCACGCCCTTGGACAGGTATTCGTAGATGTTCAAGAACAGCGAGCTGTGGATGTTCTCTTGCCAGGTCAGGAACCAGTCGGTGGAGAAGGGCAACTGGCCCTTCGACGGTGACTTGCCCGCGATCTCCTTGTACAGCCGGATCAGGCGCTCGTACGACAGCGTGGTTTCCGATTCGAGCACTTGCATGCGGGCACCCATCTGGATCAGCATGGCCGCGCGTTCGATCTGTTTGGATTCGTTCAGCACGCTCTTGGCGGGGGCTTTGGCAGCGGGGGCGTTGGTGGACATGGCGGGCTTTCGGTGGAGACTGGGAGAAGAAGGCCGTGGGCAGATGCTTCAGAGCACTTCCGACACGCGGCTGGCCATCAGGATGTTGGCGTGCAGCGTGTTGGTGGCTTCGTTGCCCACCTTCTTGGCAGAGTGGTTGGTGAGCAAGCTCCACACCAGGTTGTCGTCCACGCGGAAGCTGCAAAGCAGCGTGTTGCGGGAGGCCAGTTTCATCACTTGCGCTGCCGACAGAGATGCCAGAATATCGGCAGACTCTTCGTTCATGCCCAAGCGGAACACGGCTTCGGCCTTGTCCTGGCGAATCAGGGTCTGGGCCAACATCAGGTAGGTGAGGTTGGCTTCGCGGATTTCAGCGAGGAGTTGTTCGTTGGTCATGGCAGCTTCCTTTTTTCCAGTACCGGGTCTTGCGTTTTCTGCTGATTGCAGGTTTTGCGTGATCCGTTGAAATGGATTGTGAAACCGCCCCAATCAGAAATTAAGTCGGGGTTTGGCTGTGCCGCGTGTCTGGTTTCGCGGTGGGCCATGTAGGAATTTGCCCTACAAGCCGATCAGGCACCGTCCGGCATTTCACAGGGTGTGGCTTGCTGCGGCCTCGGGCCCGGGTGTGCGGGATCTGCTCATGGTTTTGATAGCGCCTGCAAAACCATCTTTTTTGCGCTTTTGCAACCCTTGCCGCCTGATACGGACCGGCACCCCCCCGTTCAGAGCGGCAAAAAGAACCCAGCGAGGCGGTTTTGGCCAGGCGTTGTGTCGCAAGGCAGTGCGCGTGGTGCGGCAAGACGCAGCCACGGCGCCTGAAGTTTTTTTGGGGTTGCTCTCAGCCTTTTTCGACGGGCCGCGTGGGGTCGCTGCACCACTCGCTCCAGCTGCCCGCAAAGAGTGCGGTCGTGCCCAGGCCTGCAACCTCCATCGCCAGCAGATTGGGCACGGCACTCACGCCGCTGCCGCACTGGTGCACCACGGTGGCGGGGTTGCGGCCGGCCAGCAGGGCGTCGAACTCTGCGCGCAGCACGGCGGCAGGCTTGAAGCGGCCGTCGGTGCCGATGTTCTCGGCAAAGGGGCGGTTGAGCGCGCCTGGAATGTGGCCCGCCACGGGGTCCAGCGGCTCCACTTCGCCCCGGTAGCGGGCGCCAGCGCGGGCGTCGATCACGGTCTGGCCGGGCTGCTGAAGGCGTGCGAGCACGTCGCTGGCCGTGGCCAGCTGGCGCAGGGGTTCGCCCAGCTGGAAGTTGGACTGGAAATGTGCGGGCTCGTCGCCGCTGTTCACGGCACCCCCGTTGGCCTGCCAGGCCTGCAGCCCACCGTCGAGCGCTGCCACCGCGTCATGGCCCGCCCACTTGAGCATCCACCACAGGCGGCCACAGTAGTTCGCGCCCTGGCGGTCGTACACCACGGCCTGCATGCCGTTGGCAAAACCCACGCTGGACAGCCACATGGCAAAACGCTCGCGGCTGGGCAGCGGGTGGCGGCCGCCGGATGCGGGCTGGTCGGCCTCTTGTGCCGTGAGCGTGCCGGTGGCGCCGGGTGCACCGTGCTTGGCGCTGAGGTCGTTGTTCAGGTCGGCGTACACGGCGCCGGGAATATGGGCTTGCGCATATTGCTGCGCGCCTGCCGTGGGTTGCATCAGGTCGAAGCTGCAGTCAAACACCATCAGCGGCGCACCGCTGGCGATGAGGGCTTGCAGGTCGGGGGCGGAGATGAGCGTGGTGTAGGGGGTCATCGGCAGAAAATGGGCAAAGTGACGGAGTGCGTCGAAAGGGGTTCCATTGTGGCCATCTTGGTACGCGGTGTGCTCGTCACTTCGTATCCATCAGTGTTCTTCGGCAGGTGCTCCGGGCGCAGCCCGCGCACGCAGGATGGTGGCCACAATGCCGCTGCCCACGATGAGTGCCATGCCGATCCAGCCGACGGGCGGAATCTTGTCGCCAAACAACAGCACGCTGTAGACAGCGGCAAACACGATGCCCGAATACTGCAGATTGGCCACCACCAGGGTGCCGCGCTGGGTCTTGGCGCTGGCGTAGGCCTTGGTCATGCACAGTTGGCCGCCCGCTGCCAGAACCCCGATGGGCAGCAGCCACAACGCCTGCCAGCCCGGCCAGTCCGAGGTGCCGGTGAACAGCATGCCCACGCCGCCCGCCACCGCAGAGCCTACGGCGAAGTAGAAGACGGTGCGCGATTCGGGTTCGCCCAGGCGCGACAGCGCCACCACCTGCATATAGGCAAACGCAGCCGTCAGGCCGGACATCAGCCCGATCAGTCCGGCAAAGGCCTGGTTCTGGTCCAGGCTGGGGCGCAGCATCAGCACCACGCCCACAAAACCGACCAGCACGGTCAGCACCAGCGGGCCTTGCAGGGCAGGGCGCGGGGTGGCTGGCGAGGGGCGCCAGGCCAGCAGCGTGCCCCCGATCAGGAAGGCGGCGATCCACACGCTGCTCATGTAGTTGAGCGTCATGGCCGTGGCCAGTGGCAGGTGGGCAATGGCAAAGAACCAGGCACCGAGCGATGTCACACCCACCAGGCTGCGCCAGGCGTGCATGCCAGGGTATTGCGTGGCAAGCCGCACCTTTTGCGAGCGCGCCAGCAGCCACAGGATGAACATGCCGATAAGGCCCCGGTAGCACACCAGCTCGGCCGAGTTGAAGAAGTCCGATGCGATCTTGACGCACACGCCCATGCTGGCAAACAGGAACGCGGCCAACACCATCCAGAGGGCTTGCATCGGGTTGTGATCTCTTGAAGCGCGCCGTGGGGCGCAGAAATGAAAATAGCTGCCAGCGCTTATTTTTTAAGCACTGGCAGCTATTGTAATGAGAGCAGACCACGGCGGGCCTGCAGATTGGCGGGGTTTTGCCGCCGTATTCAGCGTTTTGGCGTGGCCGGGTCGATGGTGTCCGAGCCCATCGCCTCACGGTACCACTCGTGGAAGTGCTGCATGCCGTCTTCCATGGGGCTTTGGTAGGGGCCGACCTCGTTGTCGCCGCGCGCCAGCAGCGCCTTGCGGCCTGCGTCCATGCGCTCGCCGATTTCGTCGTCCTCGATGCAGGTCTCCATGTAGGCGGCCTTCTGTGCCTCGACGAATTCGCGCTCGAACGCCGCGATCTCTTCGGGGTAATAGAACTCCACCATGTTCAGCGTCTTGGTGGGGCTGATGGGGTGCAGCGTGGACACCGTGAGCACATGCGGGTACCACTCCACCATGATGTGCGGGTACAGCGTGAGCCAGATGGCGCCATATTTGGGCGGCTTGCCTTCGCGGTAGGCCAGCAGGGCTTCGTGCCAGCGTTCGTACACGGGGCTGCCGGCCTTGCCCAGGCGGTTGGCCACGCCCACGGTCTGCACCGAGTAGTTCTTGCCGAACTCCCAGCGCAGGTCGTCGCAGGTCACAAAGCTGCCCAGGCCGGGGTGGAAGGGACCGACGTGGTAGTCCTCCAGGTAGACCTCGATGAAGGTCTTCCAGTTGTAGTTGCACTCGTGCAGCTCCACGTGGTCGAGCACGTAACCGCCAAAGTCGAGGTCGGCGCGCGGGCCCATTTGGGCCAGGTCGGCGGCCACGTCGTAGCCATTGTCTTCAAACAGCAGGCCGTTCCACTCGCGCAGCTTGTAGTTGTTGAGGTTCAGGCACGGGTCGTGCGCGAAGTGGGGTGCGCCCAGCAGTTCGCCCTGGGGGTTGTACGTCCAGCGGTGCAAGGGGCACACGATGTTGCCGCCCGCGCTGCCCTTTTGCTGGGTGTTCAGCGACCCTTTGCCCTTGAGCATGACGGCCTGGCGGTGGCGGCAGACGTTGGAGACCAGCTCGACGCCACCCTGGGCGTTGCGCACCAGGGCACGGCCCTCGCCCTCCTGGGGCAGGGCGTAGTAGTCGCCCGTATTGGGCACTGCCAATTGGTGCCCCACGTAGCGGGGCCCGCGCTGGAAGATGGAATCCAGCTCGCGCTGGAACAGCGCATCGTCAAAGTAGCTTGAAACTGGTAGTTGGCTTGCGGCCTGCTGCAGTTGAAGACTTAAATCAGACATGGGTGACCTGACCTAAAGACTCCCCACAGGGGGAAAGTGCGGGAGGTGCGCCTGGGAATGCGCATCTGGAAAAAAGGAAACCGGCTAGGGGGCTAGCCGGCTCGACTGGAATGGGATTATAGGCGGTGGGGTTATTCCCGCACCCCTGCTACGTGAATAGAAAACATCGCTTTCTGAAAATAGAGCGGCGTCACGGATCGGACCGCATCTGACACGGATGGTGTACCGGTGCGCCTAAAATCACCGGTTTTTCACCCGCGCTCTGCCGCCCCCTCCATGCCCAAGGCCCCTGCAACCCCCGCTCCTCCCGCCGAACCTGCCAGCTACGAGGCAGCCCTGGAAGAGCTGGAGCAACTCGTGGCCCGCATCGAGTCGGGCCAGTTGCCGCTGGACCAGATGCTGGCTGGCTACCAGCGCGGCGCCACGCTGCTGGCGTTTTGCCGCCAGCGGCTGGATGCCGTGCAGGACCAGATCAAGGTGCTGGACGAAGGGCAACTGCAACCATGGAACCAGGAATGAGCGCGGTGCCAATGACTTCTGCGAGCCAGCCCCTGGATATAAATCTCTGGAGCCAGAACCACCTGGCCCGCGTGGAGCAGGCCCTGTCGCAATGGGTGGGCGATGGCGCACCCGCCGGGCTGGGCGACGCCATGCGCTACGCGGTGCTCGATGGCGGCAAGCGGCTGCGGCCCCTGCTGGTGCTGGCAGCCTACGAGGCGGTCTGCAGTGGCGCATCGGCCTCTGCGGTGTATGACGATGCCGCGCTGCGCGCGGCCTGTGCGGTGGAGTTGATCCACGCCTACTCGCTGGTGCACGACGACATGCCCTGCATGGACAACGATGTGCTGCGCCGTGGCAAGCCCACCGTGCACGTGCAGTTTGGCGAAGCCCAGGCGCTGCTGGCGGGCGACGCCCTGCAGGCCTTTGCGTTTGAACTGCTCACGCCCGACAACACCCTCATCCCCGCGGCCACCCAGGCCACGCTGTGCAGGCTGCTGGCGCGGGCCGCGGGCTCGGCCGGCATGGCGGGCGGGCAGGCGATCGACCTGGCCAGCGTGGGGGTTGCGCTGACCGAAGCGCAGCTGCGCCAGATGCACCGCCTCAAGACCGGCGCGTTGCTGCAGGGCAGTGTGCTCATGGGGGCGGTGTGTGGCCACGCCGTGGGCGCGGCCTACCAGGCGCTGTCCGACTACGGCGCGGCCATGGGCCTTGCGTTCCAGGTGGTCGATGACATTCTGGATGTGGTGGCCGATTCCGCCACGCTGGGCAAGACCGCTGGCAAGGATGCCGCAGCCGACAAGCCCACCTACGTGTCTTTGCTGGGGCTCGCGCGGGCGCAGGCCTACGCCCAGGAACTGCTGGCCGAGGCGCATGCGGCCCTGGCCCACAGCGGCCTGCCCGACACCCGTGCGCTGGGCGCGCTGGCGGACATGGTGGTGCGCCGCTCGCATTGAGCCAGGCCCGATGATCCGTGCTGCACCCTGTTCATGCCCCATGCAGTGAAATCAATGCAAAATTGGCCGCTAGCGCTTGACTGTAAAGCGCTGGTAGCTATAAAAAGAATAGCTAATGTCAACTACGTCCTTTCCCCTGCTGCAGACCATCAATGACCCGGCAGATCTGCGCAAGCTTTCGCGCGCAGACCTCAAGGCCCTGGCCACCGAACTGCGCGGGTTCGTGATCGAAAGTGTCGCGCAGACGGGCGGGCATTTGAGCTCCAACCTGGGCACCGTGGAGCTGACGGTTGCGTTGCACCACGTCTTCAACACCCCCGAAGACCGCCTGGTGTGGGACGTGGGCCACCAGACCTATCCGCACAAGATCCTGACGGGTCGCCGCGACCGCATGCACACGCTGCGCCAACTGGGCGGGATCTCGGGCTTTCCGCAGCGGGCCGAGAGCGCGTACGACACATTCGGCACCGCGCATTCGAGCACCAGCATCTCCGCCGCCCTGGGCATGGCGCTGGCCGCCAAGCGCAAGGGCGAAAATCGCCATGCCGTGGCCATCATCGGTGACGGCGCCATGAGCGCCGGCATGGCGTTCGAGGCGCTCAACAACGGCGGTGTGGCCGATGCCAACTTGCTGGTGGTGTTGAACGACAACGACATGAGCATCAGCCCGCCCGTGGGGGCGCTCAACCGCTACCTCGCCCAGCTCATGAGCGGGCAGTTTTACGCTGCCGCCAAAAACGTGGGCAAGACCGTGCTGCGCCCCGTGCCGCCGCTGCTGGAGTTCGCCAAGCGTTTCGAGCAGCATGCCAAGGGCATGGTGGTGCCCGCCACGCTGTTTGAGAAATTCGGCTTCAACTACATCGGCCCCATCGATGGGCACGACCTTGATTCGCTGATCCCCACGCTGGAGAACATCAAGAGCCTGAAAGGCCCGCAGTTCCTGCACGTGGTCACCAAGAAAGGCCAGGGCTACAAGCTGGCCGAGGCCGACCCCGTGGCCTACCACGGCCCGGGCAAATTCGACCCCAGCGTGGGCCTGACCAAGCCCGCCACGCCACCCAAGCCCACGTTCACCCAGGTGTTCGGCCAGTGGCTGTGCGACATGGCCGCACACGACACGCGCCTGGTGGGCATCACGCCCGCCATGCGCGAGGGCTCAGGCATGGTCGAGTTTGAAAAACGCTTCCCCGACCGCTACTACGACGTGGGCATCGCGGAGCAGCACGCCGTCACGTTCGCTGCCGGCATGGCCTGCGAGGGCGTCAAGCCCGTGGTGGCGATCTACTCCACCTTTTTGCAGCGTGGCTACGACCAGCTGATCCACGACGTGGCCTTGCAGAACCTGCCCGTGGTGTTTGCGCTGGACCGCGCAGGCCTGGTGGGGGCGGACGGCGCGACGCATGCCGGGGCGTATGACATCCCGTTTGTGCGCTGCATCCCGAACATGAGCATGGCCTGCCCGGCCGACGAGCGCGAATGCCGCCAGTTGCTCAGCACCGCCTTCGAGCAGGACCACCCCGTGGCCGTGCGCTACCCGCGTGGCAGCGGTGCCGGTGTGGCGCCGCTGGCGGGGCTGGACAGCCTGCCCTTTGGCAAGGGCGAGATCCGCCGCGAGGGCCAGGGCACCGACGCCAAGGCGCCGCGCATTGCGATCCTGTCGTTTGGCACGCTGCTGTACCCTGCGCTCGAAGCGGCCGAGGCGCTGGACGCCACCGTGGTCAACATGCGCTGGGCCAAGCCCATTGACGCGGCGCTGCTGCGTGAAGTGGCCGAGCGCCACGATGCGCTGGTCACGCTGGAAGAGGGCGCGATCATGGGCGGCGCGGGCAGTGCAGTGACCGAAGCGCTCAACACCCTGGGCATCGTGCGCCCGGTGCTGCAACTGGGCCTGCCGGATGTGTTCATCGAACATGGCGAGCCTGCCAAACTGCTTGCGCTGCAGGGTCTGGATGCCGCAGGCATCCAGCGCGCGATAGCGCAGCGTTTTCTGCAGGCTTAGCGCGCTCTCCAGCGGCTTTGGCGGCGGCCTGCCCTCAGGCGAAGGGGCGGCCTGGGAGCGTTGTTTTTGCCTGTGACGCTGTACGGGGTGGCCGCGCTTGTTTCCCGTTCCGGTTGTCTCCTTTTTTGGCCAGCCCTTCCAGCGGGTGACCTCCGTGGCGGCACACGGCGGCTGTGCGTGGCGGCGGCTGTGCAGGGGAAAACCTAGAGGGGCCGCCGCCCTCCCTACTTCTACAATTGCGACAAAAGGCAACAGGCCCCGGCCTGCGTGGCGTCGCAATGGCACCATGCGTTCCTGCCTGTCAACAACACCCCTGGAGACAAGTTTTATGGATCGCCGTTCTCTCATCAGACACGCAGGTATCGCAGGGGTGCTGGCCACCGGTGCGGCGCCGGCGGTGTTTGCGCAGGCATCCATCCGGTGGCGGCTCGCTTCCAGCTTCCCCAAGTCGCTGGACACCATTTATGGCGCCGCCGAGGTGTTCGCCAGGGCCGTGAAAATCATGACGAACGGCCGCTTCGAAATCTCCGTTCACGCCGGGGGCGAGTTGATGCCGGCGTTTGGTGTGGTGGATGCTGTACAGGGCGGTGCAGTCGAGATGTGCCACACCGTGCCGTACTACTTTTATGGCAAGAGCCCGGCCTTTGCGCTGGGCTCGGCCATTCCATTTGGCTTCAACGCCCGCCAGATGAGCGCCTGGATGCTCCATGGCAATGGCCGCAAGCTCATGGACGAGTTTTATGCGGGCTTCAACATGGTGAGCTTCGCAGGCGGCAACACGGGCACACAGATGGGGGGCTGGTACTTGCGCGAGATCAAGAGCCCCAGCGACTTCAAGGGCATGAAGATGCGCCTGGGCGGCGGTCTGGTGGGCGATGTGATGTCCCGGCTCGGTGCCATTCCGCAAAGCATTCCGGGGGGCGAGATTTACCAGGCCCTGCAAAAAGGCACGATCGATGCGGCCGAATGGGTAGGGCCCTACGACGACCAGAAGCTCGGTTTCAACAAAGTGGCCCCTTACTACTACTACCCCGGCTGGTGGGAAGGGGGGCCGGAGATCGACTTCTTCATCCATCGCAAGGCATTTGACAGCCTGTCGGCCGACAACAAGCTCATTGTCGAGGCGGCCGCTGCCATCGCACACACGGACATGCTGGCCAAGTACGATGCCCTGAACCCCACCGCCCTCAAGCAGCTGGTGGCGGCCAAGACCAAGGTGCTGCCGTTCTCGCAAAGCGTCATGGACGCCGCATTCAAGGCCTCGATGGAAGTCTTCGCGCACAACGACTCCAAAAGCCCCGAGTGGAAAAGGATCTACGGAGACATGCGCAACTTTCAGCGCGACCAGATCCTGTGGTTTCGTTTTGCCGAAGCGCGATACGACACGTTCATGTCGGCGCAGAAGATATAGGGGCCCCCCCTGAGGCGCTTCGCGCCTTCCCCCTTCTCTCGAATTGCTGCGCTATTCGGGAAGGGGGACGCAGCCAGTGCGGCGGGGCGGCCCTTGCACGGCTGCCCTGGCATGGGGCGTGCCAGTTTCGCCGGTCTGCGGTGGCGCTTGCGCGCCGTGCACTCAACAGCCGTTGTTGACTGATCGGGGCCGATGCTTGCAGAACCCTGAAGCCCTTCGGCGATGGCCGGGATTTCACGGGAAAACCCGCAAATCCTGCACAGGGCATGTTCCTACAATCGATTCCGGTAAGAAAGTTCTTGGGCCAAGGGTTACCGCCCTGCGCGCCAAGTTGTGCAATCGAGTTTTCGGAGATAACCACATGGATCGTCGTTCAATCATCAAGCATGCGGGCATTGCTGGCGTGCTGGCCGCCGGGGTGGCGCCTGCTGTTCACGCGCAGGCTGCTGTGCGCTGGCGCCTTGCATCGAGCTTCCCCAAGCCCCTTGACACCATCTACGGCGGTGCCGAGGTGTTTGCCAATGCGGTGAAAGCCATGTCGGGCGGCAAGTTCGAAATTTCGGTGCACGCTGGCGGCGAACTGATGCCTGCCATGGGCGTGGCTGACGGCGTGCAGCAGGGCTCGGTGGAAATGTGCCACACCGTGCCGTACTACTTCTACGGCAAGAACCCCGCTTTCGCGCTGGGCTCGGCCATTCCGTTCGGCATGAACTCGCGCCAGATGAACGCGTGGATGATGCACGGCAACGGCCGCAAACTCATGGACGAGTTCTATGCAGGCTACGGCATGCTGAGCTTCGCAGGTGGCAACACCGGCACGCAGATGGGTGGCTGGTACCGCAAGGAAATCAAGTCGGTCGCTGATCTCAAGGGCCTGAAGATGCGCCTGGGCGGCGGCCTGGTGGGTGAAGTGATGCAGAAGATGGGCGTGGTGCCCCAGAGCCTGCCCGGTGGCGAAATTTACCAAGCTCTGGAAAAGGGCACCATCGATGCGGCGGAATGGGTCGGTCCTTATGACGACCAGAAGCTGGGCTTCAACAAGGTGGCGCCTCACTACTACTACCCCGGCTGGTGGGAAGGTGGTCCCGAGGTGGACTTCTTCATCAACCAGAAGGCATTTGACGCACTGTCCCCCGAAAACAAGGCCATCATCCAGGCCGCGTCGTCGCACGCCGCCGTGGACATGCTGGCCAAGTACGATGCCCGCAACCCCGTCGCCTTGAAGCAACTGATTGGCGCCAAGATCAAGCTCCTGCCCTTCACCAAGGATGTGCTGGACGCCTCGTTCAAGGCTTCCCAAGAGGTGTATGCCGAGAACGATGCCAAGAGCCCCGAGTGGAAGAAGATCTACGCGGACTTCCGCAACTTCCAGCGTGACCAGGTGGCATGGTTCCGCGTGGCCGAAGGCCGCTTCGACAGCTACATGCAGACCGTCAAGCTCTGAGTCCGGGTTAATCACCACGACACAAAAACCGCGCTTCGGCGCGGTTTTTTTATGGGCGCCGTTGGAGCGTGTGGCGAGTGGGCCTTCCAGGCTATCTTGCGGAGAGAGCGCCGCGATCGGGCGAAGGGGCTGGGCCAGGGTCTCAGGCACCCACATGAGCGTGGCAGAAATGGCCAGACAGGCAGTGCTGGCCAGCCTTCCTGGGTGGGGCCGGGAGCATACACAGAGCAGGCTTTTCACTGCTCATAGTGCTCATAGTGCTCATAGTGCTCATAGTGCTCATAGGGGGCTCCGTCCCCTTTGTCGGCAGGTCCAGGTCAGTTGGTTTCTGCTGCAGCGGCAGGTGCTTCTAGCGTGGCACTGCGGATAGGTGAAAGAGCACCTTGAGTGCCTTGAAAGAGTGCAGTGCAGCAGGCTCCGAAAGAGGCCTTCAGCTGGCGAAGGCATGCAGGAGTGCAGGAGTGTCTTCACGAGGCCTTGGGGGCCGCATGGAACGCTCGCCTGCCCTGCGAAGGTCCATGAAAAAAGGCGGGCATCCCTTTTGGGATGCCCGCCTTGCTGCGAACCGTGAGAGCTCAGAACTGCCGGAAGGTGCTGAGCTCTGTCCTCATGCGTTCAAACTCCTGGATCAAGGCCGGTGTAGCGCCATAGAACACGGTGAATTTGCCCGCCAGGGTGCGCACATACAGACGCGGCGCGATGAGCCAGCTGAATCCACGGACCCGGATCAGCCGCACGTAGGCCAGGTCGTCGTAGGCCATTTCCTTGTCCCACACCCAGCGCTGGTGCAGGCCTCGCTGGTCCAGGCGAGTGGTGCTCACCATGATGCTCCACCAGGTCCAGGCCATCAGTGCAAGCCCCGCAATGAACCACCCGGTGCCGGTGCCCACTGAAGTGCCCAGTGCGCCCCGCGTCCACAACTGGGCGAACCACAGGGCGCATCCACCCACGATCACGGTGGCCAGGAGCCGGAAGGAGCGCGAAAACGCGGGTCCCACGACCGTGCCGCCCTCTGGTGCAAATCGAAAGGGCTCGGGCAGGGGCAGTGGCGTGAAGTTCAGCATGGCAATGAGGGGGCTGGAGAGGGCCTGTGCATCACTTTGCCGGTTCCGACGCTGCTTCCGCCGGGGCGTTGCCGAAAGGGTTCTCGCCGGCGGTTTCTCCGCCAGCATTGGGCGTGCCTTCCGAGCGCATCAGGTCATCGGCGGGTACGTCGATCTGGACCTTGTCGGTATCGATGATCTCCTGCTTGGGCAGGAACATGGTCACCGTCTGCGGCACAAAGATCACGATGGTCACCAGCAGCAGTTGCATGATCACCCAGGGGATCGCACCCATGTAGATGTCGCTGGAGAGCACGGGTTTGGGAATACGCCCTTCCTTGAACAGCGTGTTGGCGATACCGCGCAGGTAGAACAGCGCGAAGCCAAAGGGCGGGTGCATGAAGCTCGTTTGCATGTTCACGCACAGCAGCACACCGAACCAGATCAGGTCGATGCCCAGCTTGTCCGCGACCGGGCCCAGCATCGGCAAGATGATGAAGGCGATTTCGAAGAAGTCGAGGAAGAACGCCAGGAAGAAGATGAACAGGTTCACGACGATCAGGAAGCCGATCTGCCCGCCGGGCAGGCCCGACAGCAGATGCTCGACCCACTTGGCGCCATCCACGCCCTGGAACACCATCGAGAATACGCGGGCACCGATCAGGATGAACACCACCATGGCAGTCAGGCGCATCGTGCCTTGCATGGCCTCCCACATCAGCGACAAGGTCAGGCGCTTGTGGATGGCAGCCAGGATCATGGCGCCCACGACGCCCATGGCACCGGCTTCGGTGGGGGTCGCGATGGCGGTGTCGATGCCGGGCAAGCCACCCATGGAGCCGAGCACGGCAAAGATCAGCAGGGCCGAGGGGATGATGCCGCGCAGGCACTTGAGCCAGAGCTTGGCCCCCGACATGGTGCGCGCTTCCTTCGGGATGCCCGGCACGTGCTGGGGCTTGAACACACCCAGCATGAAGGTGTAGCCCGCGAAGATCAGCACTTGCAGGATCGAAGGACCCCAGGCGCCGCGGTACATGTCGCCCACGGAACGGCCGAGTTGGTCGGCCATGACGATCAGCACCAGCGAGGGCGGCACCAGCTGCGTGATGGTGCCCGAGGCCGCCAGCACGCCCGTGGCGTAGCGCATGTTGTAGCCGTAGCGGATCATCACGGGCAGCGAGATCAGCGCCATGGCGATCACCTGGCCAGCCACGGTGCCGGTGATGGCGCCGAGGATGAAGCCCACGATGATCACCGAGTAACCCAGGCCGCCGCGCACGGTGCCAAAGAGCTGGCCCATGGAGTCGAGCATGTCTTCAGCCAGGCCGCACTTCTCCAGGATGGCGCCCATGAAGGTGAAGAACGGGATCGCCAGCAGCAGCTCGTTGCTCAGAATCCCGAAGATGTTGATGGGCAGGTTGGCCATGAAGACGGCCGGGAACCAGCCCATCTCGATGGCGAAAAAGCCCGAGGCCAGCCCCAGCGCGGCCAGCGAGAAGGCGACGGGGAAGCCGATCAGCATCACCACCACCAAGCCCGCGAACATGATCGGGGCAAAGTTTTCCATTTGCATTTTGTTGTTCCTGAAAATCCGGAATTGAGATCGCGGTGCGGGTGGCTTGGCAGCTCAGCGGCAACGCAGGTTCATGGTTGGGCGCGATGGGCCTGATTACTGAACCGGTTTCTCGTAGTGGGTGTTCATCTCGTAGATGCCGCGCAGGTAAGCCACGCGCTTGGTGATCTCCGCCAGGCCCTGCAGGAACATCAGTGAAAAGCCAACTGGCATGAGCATGATGGCGGGCCAGCGGATCAGGCCCCCGGCGTTGTTCGACATCTCGCCAGAGAAAAGTGCGCGGGTGAACAGCGGCCAGCTCAGGTAGGCGATCAGTGCCATGGCCGGCAGCAGAAAGACGACCAGCCCTGCAATGTCGACATACACCTGTTTGTTGCCACGCAGCTTGCCGTAGATGATGTCCACGCGCACATGCTCGTTCATGTACAGCACAAAGGGGGCGCCCAGCATCACGGTCGCGGCAAACAGGTACCACTGGATTTCGAGCCATGCGTTGGAGCTGAGGTCCAGCCCGTAACGGATGAAGGCGTTGCCTGCCGATATGAGCGCCGCGGCGAGGACGGTCCAGGTTGCAATCTTGCTGAGTTGGCTGGAAATCCAGTCCATGCCCAGGGCCAATTTGAGTAGTGCTGACACTTGGTGTCTCCTGCGAGTATAAAAACGGTGATGCAGGCCCAATGCGCTGTTGGGTCTGCTGGTGTCTGGAAGTTACGCGGATACTACCCCTTTGCCGCTGAAGAAAGCCTGACGCGGAAACCTGGGGTTTTCCTTAGGTGGGGTTGTGCCGTCTTCCCCCACAGCCCCTCTCACCAGACCTTCCCGTCGTTGGCGCAACCCCCCATCCTCTGTTTCCAGCCTGCAAGGGTTTTGCACCCGGGATAGGCCCGCAAAGCCTCAGGGGGACTGCCGGCGGCATCTCTTTTGCTATGACCGGCGCCGGGAGGGCGCTGGGCGGAGGTCCGCCAGCCTTCAAGCCCGTGCGCGCGGGGCGAGCTTAGGGCGTGTGAAGCGCCACCACGGCAGCACCGTGTTCATGGCCTGCACCTCGCCGCAGTGCCAGGGGGCGTAGCCCGGCAGGGTGGCCATCTGGGCCAGCCATTCGGGGGTCTGCAGCAAGGTGCGCAGTGCCAGTGTGGCGGGCTGGTCCAGGCTGGATTTCAGGCAAGCCAGGTGGTAGCACTCGTGCACCAGCGGCACAAAATCCAGCCCGCGAGCCCGGGCGGCCACTTCGATGCCCATGCCCACATCGGCTGCTCCCGCTGCCACGGCCTGGGCGATGGCGGTGTGCGACGGTTCGTTGAGCGCGTAGCCCTGGATGGCCGAGGCAGAAAGGCCCGCCTGGGCGAGCAGGTCGTCGAGCAGCACGCGGGTGCCCGTGCCCAGCGGCCGGTTGAGAAAACGGGCGCCGGTGCGCGCCACGTCGGCCAGGCTGCCCAGCCCGAGCGGGTTGCCCGGTGCCACGATGAGGCCCTGGGTGCGCTGGGCAAAGCCGATGATCTTGTGCAGCCCGGGCTGCAGCAGCGGCTTGTAGGTGCGTGCGGTCAATGAATCGGCGGCGGGTTGCTCCACCGTGTGAAAGCCCGCGAGCGTGCATCGGCCCTCGTTCAGCGCGCGGATCGCGTCCACGCTGCCGGTGAAGCGGATATCGAGGTGCAGCGCGCCTGCATCGGCCTGTGCGGCGGCGTGGGTGCGCAGCGCCACCAGGGCATCGTCATGGCTGGCGTACATGGTGAGTACATGGGCGTTGGGGTCGAAGGCCACGGCAAACGCGCGCTCCAGGTCGGCGTGCAGTGCGGCAATCTGTGGTGCCAGCCGCGCCTGGGCCTGGCGCTCGGCCCACAGCAGCTTGGTGCCGAACTCGCTGAGCTGGGCCGACTGGCCCTTGCCCCAGATGATCAGCTCGCCGCCCAGTTGCTCCTCCCAGCGCTTGAGCGCGCCCCAGACATGGCGGTACGACAGGTCCAGCCCCCGTGCAGCACCCGAGATGGAGCCTTGTTCTGCCACCGCCTGCAGCAGTTCGGGCAGCGGGTTGCGGATCAGAGCGTTGCCTGCATCGCGGCTGAGTGTGTAGTGAAGTTGGACCCTATGCACGGGAGTTCATATCGCTGGACATTGCTTGGGTGCCTACGATAGCCGAACCCATGTCCACTCTCTCGGAAAGCGCGAGCACAGCGCTGCAACTCACCCTCTCGTCCGACCCCGTCCTCTGGACCATCGTGGGCCGTTCCCTGTCTGTCAGCGCCACCGCCTGCCTGATTGCCTGCGGCGTGGGCCTGGTGCTGGGCGCCTGGCTCGGCGTTGCCCGCTTTGCCGGGCGGGGAGCCGCGCTGGCGGTGCTCAACACTTTGCTGGCGGTGCCGTCGGTGGTGGTGGGGCTGGTGGTGTACCTGGTGCTTTCGCGCAGCGGGCCGCTCGGCTCGCTGGGGTGGTTGTTCAGTTTCAAGGCCATGGTGCTGGCGCAGGCCATCCTGGTCTTGCCGGTGGTTACGGCGCTCACGCGCCAGGTGGTGGAAGATGCCGAACGCGCGCATGGCGAACAGCTGCGCTCCATGGGCGCTGGCCCGTTGCTGCGCAGCCTGCTGCTGGCCTGGGACGAACGTTATGCCTTGCTCACGGTGCTGCTGGCATCGTTTGGCCGCGCGATCTCCGAGGTGGGCGCGGTGATGATCGTGGGCGGCAACATCGACGGCTTCACGCGCGTGATGACCACCGCCATCGCGCTGGAGACCAGCAAGGGCGACCTGCCCCTGGCGCTGGCGCTGGGCATCATCCTGCTGGCCGTGGTGCTGGCGCTCAATGTGCTGATCGCGCTGGTGCGGCGCTGGCGCGAACGCGTGGATGGTTCTGCGTCCAGCACGCCCGTGGGGGTGGCGGCATGAGCGGGCCTTTGGCAAACCCCTGGGTCGATCTGCGCCAGGTGACGGTGCGCTACGGCCGCGTGCAGGCGCTGGACCAGGTCACGCTGCGCATCGCGCCCGGCGAGCACGTGGCACTGGTGGGCGCCAATGGCAGTGGAAAAAGCACACTGCTGCGCGTGCTCAACGGCCTGGCCGACGCCAGCGGCGGCGGCTTTCAATGCAACGCGGCCTTCCGCCAGGCCATGCTGTTCCAGCGCCCGCACATGCTGCGCACGAGTGCGCAGAACAACGTGGCACTTGCCTTGTGGCTGCGCGGCACGCGGTGGCGCGATGCGCGGCTGCAGGCCATTGCCGCCTTGCAGCGTGTGGGGCTGCAGGACATTGCCGCGCAGAACGCACGCACCCTGTCGGGTGGCCAGCAGCAGCGTGTGGCGCTGGCCCGTGCCTGGGCGCTGCGGCCCGATGTGCTGCTGCTGGACGAACCCACCGCCAGCCTCGACCCCCATGCCAAGCGCGAGGTGGAGGCGCTGATGGCCGACTTTGCGGCCAGCCACAGTGCGGCAGGCCCGGCGCACCCCGTGACCATGGTGTTCAGCAGCCACAACCTGGGCCAGGTCAAGCGCCTGGCCAGCCGCGTGATCTACCTGGAGCACGGCCGCCTGGTGGCCGACCTGCCGGTGCACGATTTCTTCAACGGCCCCTTGCCCGAGGCCGCCCGTCTGTTTGTCAAAGGAGAACTGGTATGACGAGAATTGACCCCCACGCTCCCCACTTCGTGTGGTCGCTGCCCACCAGGGGGGCTTTTTCATCTTGGGGCGGCTCCGCGATGACAAGTTTCAAGCCTTTTTGTGCCCCAGCGCTTTTGTATAAAGCGATTTCAGCTATTATTTTGCTAGCAAATGGGCCTGCCTTCGCACAGAGCATCACCATGGCATCCACCACGTCCACCGAACAATCGGGCCTGTTCGGCTACCTGCTGCCCGAGTTCAAGAAGGCCAGTGGGCTCGACACCAAGGTGGTGGCGCTGGGCACCGGGCAGGCCCTGGACATGGCGCGCCGGGGCGATGCGGATGTGCTGTTCGTGCACGACCAGGGGGCCGAAGAGAAGTTTGTGGCGGATGGCTGGGGCGTGAAGCGCTATGCCGTGATGTACAACGACTTCATCCTGGTGGGCCCCAAGAACGACCCGGTGGGCGCCAAGGGCAAGGACATCGTGCAGGCCCTGCAGACACTGGCCGCTGCCAACGGCAACTTCATCTCGCGCGGCGACAAGAGCGGCACCCACGCGGCCGAGCTGCGCTACTGGAAGCTTGCGGGCGCCGACGCCGCCAAGGGCAGCGGCTACAAGGAATGTGGCTGCGGCATGGGCCCTGCGCTCAACATCGCCGCGTCGAGTGGCGCCTATGTGCTGGCCGACCGGGGCACCTGGCTCAACTTCAAGAACCGTGCCGACCTGGCCGTGCTGGTCGAGGGCGACACCAAGCTCTTCAACCAGTACGGCGTGATGGTGGTCAACCCCGCCAAGCACCCGCATGTGAAGTCGCAAGACGCGCAGAAGTTTGTGGACTGGGTGGTGTCGCCCGCTGGCCAGCAGGCTATCGCGGGCTACAAGATTGGGGGCGAGCAGCTGTTTTTCCCGAACGCGGGCAAGTAAATCCCCCTGAGTCGCTCCGGACCTCCTCCGTAGGGGAACGCCACCGGTGGCCCGGCAGAGCCGGTTCCACGGTGGCACTGGCTTGGGTTGCGCCAGTTTCTAGCCGGGGGAAGCTGTGCGGGCTGCCACATTAGTCGTCATCACGGTGGTGGCTGCTGCGCCAGATCGCCCGTACCAGCCACAGGCCACCCACCACCGCGCCAAAAAACCCCAGGAAGCCAAAGGCAGGCAGGCCGAACAGCGTGGGCCCGCCCTTGACGGTCATCACGATGGACGAGCCGATGATCAGCGCCGCAATCACCAGCGCCATCGCGAGCCGGTTGGCCGACCGGTCGATCTGGTCGCCAACACGTTTGAGGTGGGCCAGCTCAATGCCCACTTGCAGGTGCCCGCGCCGCGCATTGCGCAGCAGCCGTCCCAAGTCGTCCGGCAGTTGTTCCACGGTGGCCAGCGCACGCCGCAAGGTGCTCCAGGCACGCCCGGCCAGCGCCTGGGGCTGGTAGCGCTCGCGCACCACCTGCTTGAGCAGGGGCAGGGCCTCGGTGGCCATGTGGAATTGGGGGTCGAGGTTGCGGCCCATGCCTTCGAGTGAAATGAAGGCCTTGATCAGCAGTGCCAGATCCGGCGGCAAGCCCAGGTGGTGCTCGCGCAGGATGGCACTCACGTCGGCCAGCATCTGGCCCAGGCTCAGCTGGGCCAGCGGCACGCCGTGGTATTGGTCCACGAAGGCCTCCACCTCGGTTTCCAGCTGGCCCAGGTTCACGCCTGGCCCGTCGCTGGTCCAGTCCAGCAGCACATCGGCCACTGCCTGGGGTTGGTGCTCCACCATGCCCAGCAGCAGTTGCAGGAGCTCGTCACGCCGGCGCTGCGACAGGCGGCCCACCATGCCAAAGTCGATGAAAGCAATGCGGTTGCCCGGCAGGTAAAACACGTTGCCGGGGTGTGGGTCGGCATGGAACAGGCCGTCCTGCACGATCATTTTGAGCACCGCCTGTGCACCCCGTCGCGCCAGCACCGCGCGGTCAAACCCGGCCTCGGGCGTCAGCGCAGTCAGTGCACCGCCAGGGGTGCCGTCAATGAAGTCCTGCACATTGATGCGTTCGCTGGTGTGGGCCCAGTGCACGCGTGGGATCACGATGTGCGGGAGCGTGGCCATGTGGGCCGCAATGCGCTCGGCCTGGCGGCACTCTCCCGCCAGATCCAGTTCGCGGCGCAGCGAACGTGCGAACTCGCGCACCAGTTGCTGGGGCCGGTAGGGCTTGAGCGCGGGCAGTTCGGCCTCGGCCAGCGCGGCCAGGCGCAGCAGCAGGCGCAGGTCGGCGTGGATGGTGTCGGCAATGCCGGGGCGGCGGATCTTGACGATGACCTCGGTGCCATCCTGCAGCCGGGCACGGTGCACCTGTGCAATGGAGGCTGCAGCCAGCGGTGTGGTGTCGAACCAGGCAAACACAGCTTCGGGCTCGGCGCCCAGGTCTTCGCGCAGCTGCGGACGCAAGGCGTCAATGGGAACCGAGGGCACCTGGCTGTGCAGCTTTTCGAATTCGGCGATCCACTCGGGTCCGAACAGGTCGGCCCGGCCCGCCAGGATCTGGCCGAACTTCACGAACGCCGGGCCCAGCTCTTCGAGCGCCAGTCGCACCTGCACGGGGGGCTCGACACGGGCCAGGTCGGCCGCGTGGGTCCAGTTGAGGGCCTGGCCAGCGCGCTCCAGCCGGTCTGCCAGGCCAAGGCGGCGCACGGTATCCCCAAACCCGTGGCGCACCATCACACCCAGAATTTCCTTGAGGCGCCCCAGGTCGCGGGCGGTGTCCAGCGTCTCGATCAGCATGGGGCGATGATAGTTCTCAGAACCCCAGGCTGGGCTTGTTCACCATCAGGTAGAACACCACGGCCATCGCCACAAAGGCCGGGTAGCCCAGCGCCTCCCACCAGCGCGCGTAGCGCCAGTACAGCGGGGGCAGTACGCCATCGCCGTGTGCCGCCTGCGCCGCGATGTCGCGCATGCGCAGCTGCAGCCACACCACGGGCAACCAGCAGGCACCGGCCACCAGATACAGAGCGATGGACACGGCCAGCCACGGCGTGCTCCAGGGCAGCCCGGCCATGGCCGCCATGCCCAGCCCCGTGGCGGGCTGGATGAACACCGTAGGGGTTGTGAACCACCAGTCCGCGCGCACTACCAGGCGGCTGACCACCGCCTGGGCCTGCACGTTGCCGCTGCGGTTGGTGAAGAACATGTAGAACGCCGAGCCCAGCCCGGTGCCCACCAGCAGCACGCTGGAGATGATGTGCAGCCACTTGAGGGTGAGGTACAGGCTCATGGATAGGGCGGCGAGGTGGTGGTGTCCTGCAGCAGCACCCACAGGATGGCGGCGATGGGCAGGTTCTTGGTGAGCGGCCCGAAGGGGTGCAACCACCACGCGGGGTGGATGAGCGTGGCCAACAATGTCATCGCGGCCATCAGCAGCAGCGCTGCCCAATATGCGCTGCGTCCGGGTCGGAACGCCAGCCACAGCCCCAGCGCGGCATCGGCAGCCGCCCCGGCCAGGATGATGGCTGTGGGCAGCCACGGTGCGCGGCCTTCCGTCCACACAGAGGGCAGGCCCACCAGCAGCTCGCGGCTTTGGCCGTGGAGTTCCCATACGCTGACCAGGGCGGTGGCCAGCCAGACGGCCACCAGGCTGTAGCGCAGCAGCTTGTGTTGTGCAAGGCTCATGGTGTTACCGGTTCATCCACCACATCCGTCACCATGCCCCACTTTGCAAACTCCGGCGCAAAGGCCGCCAGCGGCAGCAGGCTGGTGCTGGTATGCGCACCGGTCGGCAGGGGTTGTCCGGCCGCCAGCTGGCGGGCCAGCAGGATGGAGGCCATGCAGGGGATTTCGGGGCCGTGGTCGTGGTCGGCTGCGATGTGCCATGCGCGGCGGCACGGCTGGCCTTGTGCATCGTTGCCTGCCACGCGCACCACCATGCCGCCCAGGGGTGTGCCCAGGAAGTCCAGCACACCGCCGGTGTGGTGCATCAGCCAGGCCAGCTTCTCGGGCTGGCGCAGCACGCCCCAGTGGCGCAGCGCCGCGATGGCGGCAAAGCTGCGCTGGGCCAGGCCCACCTCCAGCGCGGCGCGGAAGGTAACGCGGTCGCGGGCCTGGTAGTGGTCCGGGAAGATCTCCAGGTCCGGGATGTCGCAGACCGCCCCCAGGCGCGGCTGCAGCCGGTGAAACTGCACGGGCTCGGGATGCGCCCAGCCCCGCTGGGGGTGCCAGCGGCCGCCGGCCCACACATCAATGGGCAAGCCGCAGTAGCTCAGCACCGCCGCCAGCGTGGCCTGGCCGCGCGGCGCACGCTGCGCGGGGGCGATGCAGATATCGATGCTGTCGATGTGCTGCCAGCCGGCGCACAGGTGGTCGATGACGGCCGAGGACAGCGCGGGCACGGTGCTGGCGCCAGCGATGGCTGTGCGCCCGGCAGCAGCAAACGCGGCCTGCATCGCGGCTGGAAAGTCGCACACGAAGCGGCGGCCATCGGCCAGGTCAATGTAGTGCGCGCCCGCCTCGGCGGCAGCCTGGGCCACGCTGTAGCCCTGCGCCTGGAACGGCCCTGCGGTATGGATGACGAGGCCCACCCCCCACTGGCGCAAGGTGGCTGCCAGACCCGGGGCCTGGTGGTCGAGGGCCACACCCCGGGCGCCGTGGCCCAGCGTGTTCGCCAAGGCTTGGGCACGGGATACATCACGGCCTGCCACCAGCAAGGCAATGTGTTGGCGCGTGGCCGCGTCGCCCACCAGCGCGCGGCAGATGCGTGCGCCAAAGTTGCCGTAGCCGCCCAGGACCAGCGTTTTGAGTGTTGCCATGGATCAGTGGGTGGACGACGGTGCCAGGGCCGCTCGGGGTGCTGAAAACGGTGTGTGTACCACTGCCGTGGCCGAACCGGCCGGGTGCAGCGAGGCCTGCAGCACGGCGCGCTGGGGCAGCATGTGGGTGTGGTACCAGTCGGGCACGTTGGCTGCCGGAATGGGCTTGCTGAACACATAGCCCTGGATGCAGTGCAGCCCGATGGCGGCCAGTGTCTGCAGCTCCTCCACGGTCTCCACACCTTCCACCACTACCGACAGGCCGAACTCCCCGGCCAATGCGCTGATGTGCCGCAGCAGCCTCTGGCGTCGGCTGTCCTGCGGCAGCTTTCGCACGAAGAGGCGGTCGCATTTGATGCCTGCAATCGGCAGGTCGGCCAGCATGCCCAGCGACGAGTAGCCCGCGCCAAAGTCGTCCATCCACACGGCAATACCCATGGTGCTCAGGTCTTGGATGGCGGTCACCATCTCCGAACCCAGCGCAATGATGGCGTGTTCGGTCATTTCGAGCTTGAGGGTGGTTGGCGGCAGGGCACGCTGGGCCAGTTCTTCGCGCAGCCAGTGGGCAAAGCGCTCGTCCAGCAGTGTGATGGGGGCCACGTTCACGCTGATGGCCATGTCGGCCAGGCCCCGGGCTTGCCACGCCTTTGCGCTGTCGAGTGCGTTGCGAAGGATCATGCGATCCACCTCAGCCGTCTTGCCCTGCAGCTCGCACACCAAAAGGAAGGTTTCGGGGTTGATGGCGCCCAGGGTCTTGTCGGTCATGCGCAGCAGGGCCTCGAACTGCACCCCATGCTGCTGAAAATCAACGATGGGCTGAAAGTGCAGCGCCAGGTTTTCCGGGTGCAGAAGCCTGTGCAGATGGTCTGCAATGAGCGACAGCTGCATGTCGCGCTGGGCATCTTGTGCACTGGCCGATGACCGCATCATCGACAGCCCGCGCCGCAAGAGCTGCTGGCGGCCTGCGTCCCAGCGCATATTGCTCATTTGCTCCATGGCGACCGCGATGGCAAACACCAGCACGATGACCAACAGTGCAATGCCGTCGGACTCGCCATGCGGGTTGCCCGAATGTGGTGCGAAGGTGTTGACCAGCATCCAGTGCAGCACCAGGATGGCGGCGCCGCACGATACCTTGTCTTCCCAGGTTTGCGTGCGGTAATGGGGCGTGAGCACACTCAGTTTGGCTGAGCGGTGGCGAATGGACGTGTAGGCGGCAATGCCCACGGCGGTTGCCATCGACAGCGCAATGGCCAGCCCGTTCACCTGCGAGAAGCTCTGCACATGGCCCCAGGTGATGGTGAAGTGCGCGGCCAGCATGCCGGCCGCAAGCCATGCCCCCGCCCACACGATGCGTGCCTTGCTGGAGCTCGTGCTGAGTGTGGGGATGGTCAAGCGCGCACTCACGGCCATGATGAGCAGACCGCTGAGCGCGGGCACCAGTTCCAGCACATGGTGCGCCAGCTCGGCATACATCAACAGGCCCACCACATCCAAGGCCCAGACAATGCAGCCAATGCACAGGGCGGCCTGCGACGCGCTGATGCGACGGCTTGATGGATCGACTGAAAAAGCCGTGTGTTCGACCAGGCGCTGGCACACATGGACCACCAGCGACGCGAAGATCCAGAACAGCAGACTTTGGAGCAGCGGTGGAAATCCCACCGCAAACGCCAGTGTGGCGTTATGCCAGTTTGCAACCATTTCCTCCCCTTGTTCCCGCCCTTGTTATTGGCGGTCATCATACGACCCTCGGGTGGGGCTCGCGGCTTCCTTGCCGCACTTGGAGCGCTTGGGCAGGGTCCTGGGATGTCGCAGTCAGTTCACGATGGCAATACCCTTCACCTGCGCGAAAACGGCCAGCCCTGGGGACAGCGCCAGCGCCTGGGCGGAACGCTGGGTGACCCGCGCCAGCAGCCGTATGGCGCCCGCGTCCAGTGCCACCATCATCTGTCCGGGGCTGTCTTCGCCCAGGGCCACCACGGTGGCTGGCAGGACGTTGAGGATGCTGGTGTCGCTCGGAGCGGTGAGCGCCAGGCTCACATCGCGCGCCTGCACGCGCAGCCGGATGCGCTCACCCCTGGCGCGTGCCGCGGGGCTGACCAGCAGCAGGTGCCCGCCGCCGAATGCCACGGTGGTGATGTGGTCGTGTGCATCGTGTTGTTGCACGGTGCCTTCGATCACCGTAGCGGCGGTGTCGCCATGGGCCAGGGGCAGGTCCAGTCGTACGATCAGTTCATCGGTGCGGCCCTGGGCCAGCACGCGGCCCTCTCGCATCAGCGCCATGTGCCCTGCCAGCCGGGCCACCTCGTCGATGGCGTGGCTCACATACAGCATGGGGATGTCGAGGGTGCGTTGCAGCCGTTCCAGATAGGGCAGGACCTCGGCCTTGCGCTGCGCGTCCAGGGCGGCCAGGGGCTCATCCATGAGCAGCAAGCGGGGGCTGGTGGCCAGCGCGCGTGCCATGGCCACGCGCTGGCGCTCGCCGCCCGACAGGGCCTGGGGCCTGCGATCCATCAGGGGGCCAATGCCCAGCAGCTCCACCGCTTGCTCGAGCGCCACCTTGCGGCGTGGGGGGGGCGTGCGCCGGAGGCCATAGTCGATGTTGCCGCGCACGCTCAGGTGGTCGAACAGGCTGGCCTCCTGGAACACATAACCCAGTCCGCGTTCGTGTGCGGCCCGCCATATTTTCTGTGCATCGTCCTGCCACACATCACCGTTGACCACCACACGGCCAGGCTGTGCGCGCGTAAGCCCGGCAATGGCGCGCAGGCAGGTGGTCTTGCCGCAGCCTGAGGGACCGAAGAGAGCGGTCACGCCACGGCCGGGCAGTTGCAGGTCTACGTCCAGCGTGAAGCCGGGGTGGGCCAGCTTCAGCTGCGCGGTGATCTGCGAGGAAGAGGCGGGGGCTTCCATCACTGCACCATCGACGATGTTTTGCGGCGAGTGAGGTTCAAACCCAGCAGCACCACAAATGAAAACAGCACCATGCCCCCGGCCAGCCAGTGGGCCTGGGTGTATTCCAGCGCCTCGACATGGTCATAGATCTGCACCGACACCACACGCGTCACGCCAGGGATGTTGCCGCCCAGCATGAGCACCACGCCAAATTCGCCCACGGTGTGCGCAAAGCTCAGGATCGCGGCGGTGATGAATCCCGGACGCGCCAGCGGCAGCGCCACCGTAAAGAACCGGTCCAGCGGCCCCGCACCCAGCGTGGCCGCCGCTTCGAGCGGGCGCTGGCCAATGGCTTCAAAAGCGTGTTGCAGCGGCTGGACGGCAAAGGGCAGCGAATAGATGAGCGAGCCCACCACCAGCCCCCAGAACGTAAAGGGCAGGGTGCCCAGCCCCAGCCATTGCGTGAACTGCCCCAAGGGTCCGTTGGGGCCCAGCGTGACCAGCAGGTAAAACCCGATCACCGTGGGCGGCAGCACCAGCGGCAGCGCCACCATGGCCGACACCGGGCCGCGCCAGCGCGAAGGCGTGTGCGCCAGCCACCAGGCCAGCGGCGTGCACAGCACCAGCAGCAGCACCATGGTGGTGCCCGCCAGCCGCAGCGTGAGGCCGATGGCCGCCAGATCGGCGCTGGAAAACGGCATGGTTGTAGCGAGTGGATTGTCGGGGATGTTTGTTGACTGTTGAGCAGCGGGCAAAGCTCAGCAAAGCGGCTCTGGCCGGGCGCTCCGGCGCAGACAGTACCAGAGGTACGGCAAGACGGGGCACCCACGCCAGAAGGGCTTTGGTAGTCGCGCTCCCTCAGAAACTATAGCCGTACGACTGGATGATCGCGCGCGCCTTGTCGCCGCGCAGGTAGGTGAGCAGTGCGGTGGCCGCCGCGCTGTCCTTGCCGGGTGCCAGCAACACCGCATCCTGGCGGATGGGGTCGTGCAGGCTGGCGGGCACCTGCCAGGCCGAGCCGCTGCGGATCTTTCCATCGGCCATCACCTGCGACAGCGCCACGAAGCCCAGCTGCGCGTTGCCGGTGGAGACAAACTGGAAGGTCTGGGCGATGTTTTCCCCCTGCACCAAGCGTGGCTGCAGGGCGTCGGCCACGCCCAGCTTGTCCATCACCTGCATGGCCGCCGCGCCATAGGGCGCCAGCTTGGGGTTGGCAATGGCCAGGTGCTTGAAGTTGCCTTTCTTGAGCACATCACCCTGCGCATCCACGATGCCGGCTTGCGCGCTCCACAGTACCAGCGTGCCCACGGCATAGGTAAAGCGCGAGTGGGCCACGGCCTTGGCCTCGCGCTCCAGCTTGGCGGGCGTGGTGTCGTCGGCCGACAGCAGCACCTGAAACGGCGCTCCGTGGGTGATCTGCGCGTAGAACTTGCCGGTGGCGCCGAACGAGAGTTCCGCCTTGTGGCCGGTGTCGGCCTCAAAAGCGGCGGCGATCTTCTGCATGGGGGCTGTGAAATTGGCGGCCACCGCGACGGAAACGGTGTCGGCCTGCGCCGTTTGAAGTGCGCCGAAAACGAAGCCAACCGCCACGAAGGTGCGAGCGGCGTGTGCGAAGGGATGTGGCATGGGGGCAGGGCGCAAGAAGCGCTATTCTGTTTGTGAATAGCGAAAGTATAGACGCGCCCTTCGGCGCCAGTCTCCTGCGCGTGGCCTCAGCTTTCGACGCACACCCGGTTGCGTCCCGTCGCCTTGGCGCGGTAGAGGGCCGCATCGGCCCGCTTCAGTGTGGCGTCGATGCCCGTGTCGTCGGCACACCACTGCGCCAGCCCGATGGAGGCAGTGATGTAGACCTCCTGGCCATCGCGCAGGGCGACCGCCGTGGCCTGCAGGGCAATGCGCAGTCGCTCGGCTGCGTGGGTAGCCTCGGCCAGCGGGGTGCCCGGCATGAGCACTGCGAACTCTTCGCCCCCGAAGCGGGCGGGCATGTCCACCACGCGCAGCTGCGCCACTAGAAGCCGAGCGAGTTGCCGCAGCACGTCGTCGCCACCAGCATGCCCATAGTGGTCGTTGACCTTCTTGAAAAAATCTACGTCGAGCATGAGCACACAAAACGGCTGGCCAGACCGGTGGCTGCGCGCGATTTCGTGTTCGGCCTTGTCGTAGAAGTCGCGCCGGTTGCTCAGCTCGGTCAGCGCGTCGCTGCGTGCCATGCGTTCCAGCTGGGCCTGCACCCTCTTCTTTTCGGTGTGGTCGAACACCGTGGAACGGCTGGCCACAAAGTTTCCCTGGGTGTCTTGGATCGCGGTGGCACTCACCAGAATGGGCATGGCCGCGCCTGAGGCGTTTTGTAGCTCCATCTCCAGGTCTTTGACGTGGCCTTCGCGCATGAACTGGGGAAAGCGCTCCTGAAAGATCTGCTGGCTTGTGGGTGTCAGGAAGTCGGCGTAGGCGCGGCCCTGAACCTGCGCGAGAGGAAGGCCCAGCCAGCGCAGCTCGGTCAGGTTCATGCGAAGCACGCGGCCTTCCTGGTCCAACGAGTGGTAGCCACAGGGTGCGTGGTCGTACAGGTCCTGCACCTGCTCGCGCGCGATCACGGCCACGTCGCGGTCGCCCCGCATGGCGGCTTCGCTGCGTTGGGTGGCGTGGAACTTCCCTACGAGAGCGGCCAGCTCTGATACTCGCAATGGCGTGCTGGACTGCAGCGGCGCTTCGCCGGTTTGATTGATGGCGCGGGCCACGGTTTTCATCTGGCGCAGCAGATATTGCGAGAACGTCATGGCCGCCACCAGCGACAGGCCCACCCAGAGCAACCCCAGCCCGGCCATGTGCCACAGCATTTCTGCGAGAGGGGCGTGCAGGATGGTCTGTGGCACGGCCATGCCCAGGTACCAGTCGAAGCCGAACACGGGCCGCACCAGGTTCATGGTGGGGGTGCCTTCCAGTGTGGACCCCAGGAATGCGGTGGGTTTTCCTGTGGCCAGGATGCCCTGCCGGAACGAGGCGCTGGCCGGGTGGCCCACGTACCGCGCGGCATCATGGCTGCGCGCAACCACGGTGCCTTCGGCGTCGGCAATGCCGGCAATCCAGCCTTTGGGCAGGCGTTCTGCTGCCACGAGGCTGTTGAGGGATTCCACGGCCAAGATGCCGCGCAGGGCGTACGTGGCCTCGCCTTCGCGTGCCAATGGCACGGTGAGGGCCACGACCTGGATCGGGCTCACCGGGGAGGAAAACGGCCCCGACACGTTGGGGCTTTGGGTGCGCAGCGCCGCTTCTACGCGGTCGGCGGCGTTCACGGGCATGCCAGTGCGGCCCAGGGGCGCGGCCGTCAGAAACAGGATGCGGTCCTGGGTGACCAAGGTGATGGCGCGGATGTCGGGGTCGCGCGCGACAATGCGCTTCGCATGTGCGTACAGGCTCGGCACGTCCACCGCCAGGGCGGCGTCGGACTCGGCCAGCGCGTTGAGGGTGCCCAGGGTGCTGTGCAGCTTTTCGGCCACGGCGTGGGCCAGTTCATCGCTGTGGCGTTCCAGCTGCTCCACCAGGGCGCGCTGCTGGAACTCCTTGAACTCCCACACCACCGAAAGCGCAAACACCAGCAGGGGCAGGGTGGTCAGCAACGACAGGCCCAGCAGCCACGTGCGCAGGTTCAGGCGCAGGGTGGGTGGGGCGGGCAGCGCGGGCAAGGACATGGGGCCACAGCGTACCGGCTTTTTGGACGGTGCGAAACGCCGTTTCCCTGCAGCGATGGGTGTTGCCACCACACGTCATCCGTGTCCTGATCCGTTGGGGTCCCGGACCGTGAGCAGCGTCACCAGCTTGCGCGTCAGCGGCGCCGCCAGCATCACTGCAGGAAAGGCAAGCAGCCACCCCGTGAGCCAAGCACCCGCCCAGAGACCCAGAAACCCCTGGTCCACCGGCACGGTACGAAACGTGGAGATGCCGGACACCAGCAGCGACATCACGCCCGACAGGATCAGGCTGAACAGCACGGGGCCGTAGCGGGCGGGAATCATGCCGCGACCTGCTCGCCAGGCTGCTCAGTCATGGCCACACCGCCCAGGCGCTGCAGGGTCTCTGCGAAATGCCGGCCGAACATTCGGGCGGTCTTGGTGTCGCCTGGCACAAATGCGTCTGGCGCTGCACCATGGCCCGCCTGCGCCATCAGGCCCGACCAGGAGCCCAGCCGGTTGGCCGCTTCGTCGTACGGCACCCCGGAATGCTGTTCCGGCAGGATGGGGTTGCCCACCCACACCATGCCGTGCTGCATGCCAAACACAAACATCGACAGCAGCGTGGACTGCTTGTCGCCCGCAGGCAGTGACGACACGGTGAAGCCCGCCGCGAGCTTGTTCTTGAGCTGCTGCGTTTTCCACAGACGCCCGGTGGCGTCCATGAACGTCTTGAACGGCCCGGACACCCCGCCCAGGTAGGTGGGCGAGCCGAGGATCAAGCCGTCGTAGCGCAGCAGATCATCGGGCGTATGGGCCAGGTCTTCGGCCTGGAGCAGATCGGCCCGGATGCCGGGCACGCCCTGGGCGCCCTCCAGCACCTGGCGGGCAATGTGGGCGGTGTGCCCGTGGGCGCTGTGATAAATGATGGCGATGGTTTTCATTGCATGGAATCCAGACAGGTGGTTTCGAGGGGGAAAAGAGTGGGGATGCGTCGTCGCGACATCACACCAGGGCGATGGCGAGCGCGGACAGGTACAGGCCAAAGCCAAACACGGTGTGGTTGACCAGGCTGCGCAGGCAGTTCCTGAGCGGCGTAGCGGTGCGCGATGCGGCAAAGCCCGAGCCCATGGCGGGCTGCATCACCAAGAGCGGCGCCGCCACGGTGCCCATGCCCACGGCCAGCGCGGGCAGCAGGGTGGGGCTGTGGACCCAGGCGGCGCCCTGCAGGAACAGCAGCACCCCGGCAAAGGCCACACCCACGGCGTAGTGCGTGAGCCAGCCCCAGGCCAGTTCGCCCCGGACCGGAGCTGCCTTGGCGATGGCGGCGTGGGCGATCTGGCCGCGCACCAGGTGGCCTACCCAGCGGCCGATGAAAGCGAAGTTGAGCGTGGGCACACCCAGCCTTTTGAGCAACAAAAGCCAGGCATCCATGACGGCGGTGGCGCCGATGCCCAGGAGCATGGCGAGTGGAATGTCTTGCAGTGAGAGAGTCATCAAAACACCTCGAAAAGTTGACGGAAGGAGGTTTTGAATGGAATATAGAAGTTCAAGTCAACTTGAAGTCAAGGGGTTTTTGATGGACATTGCGGAAGTCGCCAAGCGCTCCGGGCTGCGGGCATCCACGCTGCGGTATTACGAGGAAAAAGGGTTGCTGCGCTCCGTGGGCCAGCCCGGAGAGCGCCGCCGGTTTGCGCCGGGCGTGCTGGACCAGCTGGCGCTGATCGCGCTCGGTCAATCGGCGGGTTTCTCGCTGGATGACATCCGCGCCATGTTTTTGCCCAGCGGCGAGCCCAGCATCGACAGGCAACTGCTCTCGGCCAAGGCCGATGAACTCGATGCCATGGTCAAACGCCTCAAGGCCATGAGCAATGGCCTGCGGCACGCGGCGGCCTGCCCGGCGGAGAGCCACGCGCAATGCCCCTCGTTCCAGCGGTTGTTGAAGGCTGCTGCGGACGGCGCGCTGGCGCGCCAGCAGAAGCTTGCAAAACCGGTCACGGGGCTGCACCGCAAGGCTGCGTGAAGAGAACGCGTGAAGGGGCCGCTCAGGCATCATCCACGGATGCCTGTTGTTTCTCATTCCCTCACGGATGCGCTGGGCCATGCCCTGGCCGACAAACGCATCGACATCCTGCGCCAGATCGGCGTCTGTGGCTCCATCTCGCAGGCCGCGCGTGCCGTGGGCGTGAGCTACAAGGCGGCGTGGCAGGCCGTGGACACGCTCACCAACCTGGCGGGCACGCCGCTGGTGGCCCGGGCCGTGGGCGGGGCGGGGGGCGGCGGCGCGCAGCTGACCGAGGCGGGGCACCAGCTGCTGGCGGCGGCCGATGCGATGGCGCAGGCGCGGGGGGCCGTGCTCTCGCGCTGGCAGGCCACGCCGCACGCGGGCCCTGCGCTGGCGCGGCTGGCGGTGCGCACCAGCATGCGCAACCAATTGCCCTGTGTGGTCGAGCGGCTGTTGATGCAGGGGCAGATCGTGGGGGTGCAGCTGCGCCTCGGGGTCGATGGTGCCGGTGGTGCAGATGGTGCGGTGCTGGCCTCCCGCATCACCCGTGAGAGCGCAGAGCTGCTGGATCTGCAGCCTGGGCTGGCCGTGCAGGCGCTGTGCAAGGCCACGGCAGTGCGGGTGGAGCGGGGAGGGCGCCTGGCGTCTGCGGGGGCATTGGTCAATGCCCCCGGTACCCATCGCCTGCCAGCAAAAGCCACGCGCGTGGTGCGGGGCGAATCCGGCGACGAGGTGTCTGCCGAACTTGTGGGTGGCTTGCAGATGGTGGGCTTTGCGGCGCCCGGCAGTGGCCTGCGCGCGGGCAGCCCGGTCGTGCTGGTGGTGGAAGACAACGCCGTGGTACTGGCCTTGGCCGAGGTCTGACGCCAGACCTGTCGCTGGCGTGGTTTGCTATTTATTTGATAGCTATTGGCGCTTTTCTAGTAAGCGCTAGGGGCAAATTTGGCTCAAATTTTTCGCTGTGCACCGCCGATCAGCGTCCCCGCTGCCGATCAAAACCCCTTGGGATGGCCTAGTTTGCGGTACACCGTGGCGCGGCTGATGCCGAGCACGCGGGCGGCTTCTGCCACGTTGCCACGGGCGTCTTGCACGGCCTGGCGAATCAGGGCGGTTTCGGCCTCGCGCAGTGGCGCTGCGGCGGGGGGGGGCCCCGCCAGCACCGGGGACAGGGTGGCGACAGGGCTGGCGCCACGGGCGTGTTCTGGCAGTTGCGCCAAAGCCTGCAGGCGCAGGCCCGACCACAGGGGCAAATCGATCGGCTGCGCCGGGTGCCGCCGGGCAGCATCGAACAACATGGCCCATGGCAGGGCCAGCAGGTCGCTGGCATGGGTGGGTGCCCCCGGCGTGCGCAGCGGCTGGGGCACCAGTTGGCGGGCCATGCTGTTGGCGCCCACCACAAACCCATCGCCGTCCAGCGTCAGCAGGCCGTCGCCCTCGCTGCCCAGCGGGCAACCGGGCCAGTTCACGCGCAGCAGCAGGGCATGGGGCAACTGCCGCAGCAAGGCGTCTTCCATGGCGCGGGCCGACCGGGCCACCAGGTGGCGCAGCTCGGGCCGCTCCGGCACATCCACGCCGGTCAGGTCCAGCATGCCCACGCACTGGCCCTGGGGGTCGAACAGGGGGGCGCCTGCGCAGCTGTAGCTGGCGTTGTCGTCAAAAAAATGTTCGCCCCGGTGCAGCCACACGGGCTGCAGCTCGGCCAGCGCTGCGCCGATGGCGGTGGTGCCCACGGCCGCTTCGGACAGGTCGATGCCCACGCGGCCGATGGCGCTGGCGCGCGGGTCGCCCTGGTCGCAATGGCCTTGCACATCGACCACGATGCCGCGTGCGTCGGTCAGCATGGCGAAGTAGTGCATGCCCGCAATGGCGCGGGTGAGCTGCTGCAGCACGGGCCGTGCCGCGCGCAGCAAGTGTTGGTTCTGCTCCCGGCTGCGGCGAAGCGCCGTGGCACTGACGGCATCAAACGCCACACGTTGGGTGGGATGGAGCCCCTGGGCCAGGCAGCGTTGCCACGACCGCGCAATCCAAGGCTCCACCTCTGCGCGCAGGGGCGCTGCGCCGTCCGCCAGCAAGGTCTGGCGGGCTTGTGCAATGAGCGCATGGCGGTGGGTGGGGGAGGTGGGCGCGGAGGACAGCATGGTGAACCGAATCCTTGAGCTGCGCATGATGCGCCGGTGTGCGCTGCAACATGTTTCATTTTGAGAATATCCAGCGAGGACCCTCGGAAATCTAGGGTTGTCCCTAGGGATGGGTGGTGGGGCGCGGCAGAAGATGCGCAATGCCAATCCAGCCAAAACCATTCCAGGAGACAGCCAGATGCAAGTCCAGTTCACGGTCAACGGGCGCGCTGCCAGTGTTGACGTCCCCCCCAATACCCTGCTTGTCCATGCGCTGCGAGAGCACCTGCTGCTCACCGGCACCCATGTGGGTTGCGACACCAGCCAGTGCGGGGCGTGCACGGTGCATGTGAACGGCCGGGCCGTCAAATCCTGCGCGATGCTGGCGGTGCAGGCCCAGGGGGCCGAGGTGACCACCATCGAAGGCATGGCAGCCGCTGACGGCACCATGCACCCCATGCAGGCGGCGTTCAAGGAATGCCACGGCCTGCAGTGCGGCTTCTGCACCCCCGGCATGGTGATGAGCGCGGTGGACCTGTGCAAGAACCACCCCAACGTTGGCGAAGGCGAGATCCGCGAGCTGCTCGAAGGCAACATTTGCCGCTGCACGGGCTACCAGAACATCGTGCGCGCAGTGCAGGTTGGCCAAAAAGCCATGGCGTCGGCCTAAACACAAAGGAGAAGAACCATGGGTGCATCCGACTTTTCCAAGCTGCCGCACATCGGCGAATCGCTCAAGCGCAAGGAAGACTATCGCTTCCTGACCGGCGCGGGCCAGTACACCGACGATGTGGTGCTGGCGGCGCAAAGCCACGCGGTGTTTGTGCGTTCGCCGCACGCGCACGCCAAGATCAACAGCATCAACGTGGATGCAGCCAAGGCCGCACCCGGCGTGCTCGGCGTGTTCACCGGTGCCGACGTGGCGGCTGACAACATCAACGGCCTGCCCTGCGGCTGGCTCATCACCAGCACCGATGGCCAGCCCATGAAGGAGCCGCCGCACCCCATCCTGGCCCAGGGCAAGGTGCGCTATGTGGGCGACCACGTGGCCATGGTCGTGGCCCTCACGCAGCAGCAAGCGCGCGACGCGGCCGAGCTGGTGGAGGTGGATTACGACGTGTTGCCCGCCGTGGTCAGTGTGGCCGATGCCGCAGCAGGCACCGTAGCCGGCGCAGGCCTGCACGATGCCGCGCTCGACAACCACTGCTACAAGTGGGCCATTGGCGACAAGGGCGCCGTGGATGCGGCCTTTGCCAACGCCGCGCATGTGACCAGGCTGGATCTGGTCAACAACCGGCTCATCCCCAACGCGATGGAGCCGCGCGCCGCCATTGGCTCGTACAGCCGCGCCAACGACGAATACACGCTGTACGTCAGCAACCAGAACCCGCACGTGGAGCGGCTGCTGATGACGGCGTTTGTGATGGGCCTGCCCGAGCACAAGGTGCGTGTGATTGCACCCGATGTGGGCGGGGGCTTTGGCTCCAAGATCTTCTTGTATGCCGAAGACGTGTGCCTGACCTGGGCGGCCAAGAAGCTCAACCGCAACATCAAGTGGGTGGCCGACCGCAGCGAGTCGTTCCTGTCGGACGCGCACGGCCGCGACCATGTGAGCCATGCCGAGATGGCGATGGACAAGGACGGCAAGTTTTTGGCCATGCGCGTGCACACCGACGCCAACATGGGCGCCTACCTCAGCACTTTTGCCAGTGCCGTGCCCACCATCCTGTACGCCACGCTGCTGGCGGGCCAGTACACCACGCCGCAGATCTATGTGGAGGTGGACGCGTGGTTCACCAACACCGCGCCGGTCGACGCCTACCGCGGCGCGGGCCGGCCCGAGGCCACCTACCTGCTCGAGCGCCTGGTCTCGCGCTGCGGCTGGGAGATGAACCTGCCGCAGGACGAGATCCGCAAGCGCAACTTCATCACCAGCTGGCCCTACCAGACGCCCGTGGCGCTGCAGTACGACGTGGGCGACTACCACGCGTGCATGACGCAGGCGCAAGAGCTGGCCGACGTGGCGGGCTTTGCCGCGCGCAAGGCGGCCAGCGAGGCCAAGGGCCTGAAGCGCGGCATCGGCTACAGCAGCTACATCGAGGCCTGCGGCATCGCGCCATCCAACATCGCAGGCGCCCTGGGTGCGCGCGCGGGCCTGTTCGAATGCGGCGAGGTGCGCGTGCACCCCACGGGCAGCGTGACGGTGTTCACCGGCTCGCACAGCCACGGCCAGGGGCACGAGACCACCTTTGCACAGGTGGTGGCCGCGCGCCTGGGCATCCCGGTGGAGAACGTGGACATCGTGCACGGCGACACGGGCCGTGTGCCCTTCGGCATGGGCACCTACGGGTCGCGCTCCATCAGCGTGGGCGGCGCGGCCATCATGAAGGCGCTGGACAAGATCGAGGCCAAGGCCAAGAAGATCGCGGCCCACCTGATGGAGGCGAGCGACGCCGACATCGACTTCAGCGGCGGCGAGTTCACGGTGCGCGGCACGGACAAGAAGATCCCGTTCGGCCAGGTGGCGCTCACGGCCTACGTGCCGCACAACTACCCGCTCGACAAGCTCGAACCCGGGCTCAACGAAACAGCCTTCTACGACCCGACCAACTTCACCTTCCCCGCAGGCACCTACATCTGCGAGGTGGAGGTGGACCCCGCCACCGGCAGCACGCGCGTGGATAAGTTCACCGCCGTGGACGACTTCGGCACCATCATCAACCCGATGATCGTCGAAGGCCAGGTGCACGGCGGCCTGGTGCAGGGCATCGGCCAGGCGTTGATGGAAAACTGTGTGTACGACCGCGAGACAGGCCAACTGCTCACCGGTAGCTTCATGGACTACGCCATGCCGCGCGCTGATGACTTCCCCGAGTTCAAGCTGGGCCACGTGTGCACGCCCTGCACGCACAACCCGCTGGGCACCAAGGGCTGCGGCGAGGCCGGGGCCATTGGGTCCCCGCCTGCGGTGATCAACGCCTTGCTCGACGCGCTGCACCCGCTGGGTGTGAAGGAGTTCGACATGCCCGCATCGCCGCACCGCGTGTGGGAAGCCATCCAACAAGCCAAGGCCTAAGGAGACACACCATGTACGCCTTCACCTTCGAAAACCCATCGTCCACCACCGCCGCCGCGCAGCTCATCGCCCAGGGTGGCAAGCTGCTGGCGGGCGGGCAGAGCCTGCTGCCGTCGATGCGCCTGCGCCTGGCCAACCCCGAGAAGATCGTCGACCTGAACAACATCGCCGAACTGGCCGGTATCCGCCGCGAGGGCAACGCGCTGGTCATCGGCGCCATGACGCGCCACATGGACGTGGCCAACAGCGCGGATGTGAAAGCCGCCATCCCCGGGCTGGCCAACCTGGCCGCGCACATCGGCGACAGGCAGGTGCGGGCACGCGGCACGCTGGGCGGGTCGGTGGCCAACAACGACCCTGCGGCCTGCTACCCCAGCGCCGTGCTGGGCCTGGGTGCGACGGTGATCACGAACCAGCGCGAGATTGCGGCGGATGATTTCTTTGTGGGCATGTACACCACCGCGCTGGAAGAGGGCGAGATCCTCACCGCGATCCGCTTTCCGATTCCGAAGCGCGCGAAGTACCTGAAGTTCAAGCAGGCGGCGTCGCGCTTCGCGTTGGTGGGCGTGTTTGTCGCTCAGACGGATGGCGGCGTGCGGGTGGCTGTGACTGGCGCCGCCAGCAGCGTGTTCCGCCATGCAGGGCTGGAAGCTGCGCTCAACCAGAACTTCACGCCAGCATCGGCCGCGGCGGTGCAGATCGACGCGGGTGACTTGAACAGCGACATCCACGCGAGTGCTGCCTACCGCGCCAACCTGATCAGCGTGCAAACCCAGCGGGCCGTGGAGCAGATGTTGGGTTGATGGGTGGGAGAACCCGCCACCACCGCGCGGCACCTGGGGGTGGGTGTTTTTGAATGAAATTGGCCTCCAGCGCTTGATTCATAAGCGCTTGTAGCTATTAATTACGTAGCAATGACTTCCTCCAGCGCCGCACCCATTCCGGTTTCTATCGACGCATTGGTGCAGGCCTTGCAGCGCGTGGGCTACTTTGCCGACCGGCGCCTGGCCACAGCGGTGTACCTGGCGCTCAAGCTGCAGCGCCCGCTGCTGCTGGAGGGCGAACCTGGCGTAGGCAAGACCGCTTTGGCCCGGGCCCTGAGCGAGGTGCTCGCGCGCAGCCTGATCCGCCTGCAGTGCTACGACGGGCTGGAGCAGCGCGAGGCGCTGTATGAATGGAACTACGCGGCCCAGTTGCTGCACATGCGTGCAGCCGAGGGCCAAGGCGGGGCAGACATGGCGCAGGTCGAGCGCGAGGTCTACCAGGACCGCTACCTCATCCGCCGCCCCCTGCTGCAGGCCCTGCAGGCCCCGGCGCCGGGCGCGGTGCTGCTCATCGACGAGGTGGACCGTGCCGACGAGCCCTTCGAGGCGTTCTTGCTTGAATACCTGGGCGAGTACCAGGTCAGCATCCCCGAGATCGGCACCGTGCGCGCCGGCGCCACGCCCGTCACCCTGCTCACCAGCAACCGCACGCGCGACCTGCACGACGCCGTCAAGCGCCGCTGCCTGTACCACTGGCTGGACTACCCCGAGCGCGAGCGCGAACTGGCCATCGTGCGTGCGCAGGTGCCGGATGCCAGCGCCGCCTTGGCCATCCAGGTGGCGGATTTTGTGCACCGGCTGCGCAGCCAGCCCTTTGCCAACGCCTTCCAGCGCGCGCCGGGCATTGCCGAAAGCGTGGAATGGGCCAAGGCGCTGGTGGCGCTCGACACCATCGTGGTGGACCCGGAAGTGGTGTCCGACACCGCAGGCATTTTGTTCAAGCAGCGCGAGGATGTGGCGGCGCTCACGCGCGACATGGCGGTGCAATTGCTGCAGCCCGCTGATGTCGATGCCTGAGGGCGCAGCCGTGGCAGAGGGCAAGACCATTTCCCAACTGGGCGATGCCCGGACTGGCAAGCTGGCCGACAACCTGAGCGGCTTTGGCCGTACCTTGCGCCGCGCCGGAGTGCGCGTGGACGCCGCCCGCATGGCGCTGGCCCAGCAGGCGGTGATGCTGGTGGGCCTGCGGCGTGAGGATTTCAGCGCCGCACTAGAGGCGGTGCTGGTCAGCCGCGAGCAGGACCGTTTGGTGTTCCGCGAGTTGTTCGACGCGTACTTTCGCAACCCCAACGTGGCGCAGAAGCTGCTCGCGCAGATGCTGCCCAGCGCGGAGTCCAAGGCCGAGCCCGCCAAGCGCCGCCCGCGCGTGAGTGAGGCGCTGGCCCCCGTGCGTGCGGCCCGCAACGCGCCCCCGCCGCGCGAGGACGAGAAGATCGATTTCGATGCGGCCATGACGGCCAGCGACCTGCAGCGCCTGCGCCACGCGGACTTCAACCAACTTTCGGCCAGCGAATACCTGCTGGTGGAGCGCCTGGCGCGCGAGGTGCCCTTGCCCCTGCCGCGCTACGCGGCCCGACGTACCCGGCCCGGTGGGCGCGGAAGCCGCCCGCACTGGCCGGGCGCCATGCACCACGCGGCCCGCAACGGGGGCGAGGTGCTGCGCATCCCGCTGCTGCAGCGGCGTCAGCAACCGCTGCCGCTGCTGGTGCTGGTGGATGTGTCGGGCTCCATGGAGCGCTACGCGCGGCTGCTGCTCGCCTTTTTGCATGCAGCCACCGCGCCGCGCCACACCGGTGACGCCGTGCGCCGGGATGTGTTCGCGTTCGGCACCGGGCTGACCGACCTCACGCCGGCCTTTCGCCTGGCCGACACCGACGCGATGCTGCAGGTGGCCAGCCATTCGATCAGTGACTTTGCCGGGGGCACCCGCATGGGTGACAGCCTGGCGCAGCTGCGTTTGCAGCATGCCCGGCGGTTGGTGGGGCGGCGCACCCTGGTGCTGCTGATCAGCGACGGGCTGGACACGGGCACGCCCGAGGTGCTGGCGCAGGAACTGGGCTGGCTGCGGCGCCACTGTGGCCGGTTGCTGTGGCTCAACCCGCTGTTGCGATTTGAGGGCTATGCGCCCACGGCACGCGGCGCGGCCGAGCTGCACCGCCAGGCCCACGGCATGGTGGCCGTGCACAACCTGAGCCGCCTGCAGGACCTGGCGGCCAGCCTGGCTGCCGTGCTCCGGCAGTGACTGATTTCAGAGACAACCATCGTCCATACACCGAGAGGAATCCACCATGGAAATGCAAGCCAGCCGCACCCTTGCCGTGAGCCAGCAGCAGGCCTGGGAGGCGCTCAACGATCCTGAAGTGCTCAAGCTGTGCATCCCTGGCTGCGACAAGGTCGAGGCGACCGGTGACAACCAGTACGCCGTCGCCATGGCGCTCAAGATTGGGCCCGTGTCTGCCAAGTTCGCAGGCAAGATCACGCTGTCGGAGATCGTGCCGCCCGAGAGCTACACCATTGCCTTTGACGGGTCGGGTGGCGTGGCTGGATTTGGCAAAGGCAATGCACAAGTCAAACTGGTGCCTTTGCCCGCCGATGCCGCAGGGCAGGCCAGCTGCGAGCTGCACTACACCGTGCATGCCACGGTGGGCGGCAAGATCGCGCAGCTGGGCCAGCGGCTCATCGACGGCGCCGCCAAGAGCATGGCCGAGGATTTTTTCAAGCGCTTTGACAACGAGATGCAGCGCCGCCATCCGCGCGCAGCGGCGGACGATGGTGCGGCCTCTTCCGAAGCGCCCACCGAGCCTGGGGCGCTGGCGGCGTCGGCGGGGGAGGATATTCCCCCCAGCGGCATACCGGTTTGGGTGTGGGTGGTGGGCGCGGCGGCGCTGGTGCTGGTAGCCTGGGCGATCAATTGACTCCCCCTGTGCCGGGGACTGGGCTCCCCCTGTGCCGCTTCGCGTCATCCCCCTGAGGGGGACGCCTCCGGTGGACCGGCAAAGCCGGATCCACGGTGGCGCTGGTATGGGTGCCGTGCGGCTTCATACGCGGCGGGTGTGGATGGCGGAATTCTGAGTGAGCCGTGGCAATGAATGGGTGATGAAACGATGGAAAATCTGGATGTAATGGTGTTGCGCACGCTGCAGGGCTGGCGGGCCGCCGGGCGGCGGGCGCTGCTGGCGACGGTGGTGCGCACCTGGGGCTCTTCACCCCGGCCGGTGGGCTCCATCATGGCGCTGTGTGAAGACGGGTCTGTGGTGGGCTCGGTCTCGGGCGGATGTATTGAGGACGACCTGATTGACCGCCATACACGGGCCTATGCGCAGGGCGTTCCCACGGCGAATGTGGGCAAAGACCACTGCATTCCGAGTGGCCCGCCGACATTTGTGAAATACGGCGTCACCGCGGACGAGGCGCACCGCTTCGGGCTGCCTTGTGGCGGCACGCTGGAGTTGCTGCTGGAGTACGACCCTGACCCTAATAGCCTGGCAACACTGATCACCGCGCTGGAAGCCGGGCGCCTGATGCAGCGCAGTGTGCGCCTGGCCGATGGGGTGGCCACGCTGACGCCTGCGGCAGCGCCGACCGAGCTGGTGGTGGATGCCGAGAAGCTGACCAACACCTTTGGCCCCGAGTACCGGATGCTGCTGATCGGCGCAGGCCAGCTGGCGGAGTACCTGGCCACCATGGCGTTGTTCAATGGTTTTGCGGTGACAGTGTGCGACCCCCGCGAGGAATACCGTGGCAGCTGGAACGTGCCCGCTGCCACCGTGGTGAGCGACATGCCCGACGACGTGGTGCTGGCCTTCAAGCCAGACCGGCGCAGTTGTGTGGTGGCCCTCACACACGATCCCAAGCTCGATGACCTGGCGCTGCTGGAGGCGCTGAACACCGACGCGTTTTATGTAGGCGGCATCGGCTCGCGCCGCAACAACGAGGCGCGCCATGCCCGCATGATCGAACACTTCGACCAGACCGAAGAAAGCCTGGCGCGCCTGCGTGGGCCGATTGGCATCTACATCGGCAGCAAGACGCCGCCCGAGATTGCGGTGAGCGTGATGGCCGAAATCCTGGCCGTCAAAAACGGCGTGACCCTGCCGCGCGACATGGAAGTAGCCCAGGCCAAGAACGACCGGGAACTGGCGCACAACGACCCGGGTGTGCTGGTATGTGGGGTGCGCGCGGCTTAGATGTGCACTAACGGGGCCGGGCCCGCAACTGCAACTGCTGCCGCACGTGGTGCAGCAGCCCTTCACAGGCGTCTTCCACCAGGTCCAGCACCTCTTCAAAGCCAGCGGCCCCGCCGTAGTAAGGGTCAGGCACCACGGGGCTGTCGAACTGTTGGCAGAACTCGGTCATGCGGCGCAGCTTATGGGCGTGCTCTGGCGGGCAACGCTCTTGCGCCAGTGTCAGGTTGTCCCAGTCCATGGCCAGGATCAGGTCGTGTTGCCCGAAGTCCCTGGGCAGCATCTGCCGTGCGCGCAGGCTGGAAAGGTCGTAGCCCCGTTGCGCCGCGTGCCGCTGGCTGCGGTCATCCGGCGCCTCGCCGGGGTGGTAATTGTGGGTGCCCGCCGAGTCCACACGCACCTGATCGGCCAAACCACTGTGAACCACCTTGTGCCGGAACACGCCGTGGGCCGTGGGGCTGCGGCAGATGTTGCCCATGCACACAAAAAGCACGGAGTAGGTGGCCGCAGGCGCGTGCTCGTCTTGCATGTCTTGTCCGCAGGTTCTCAGGCCGACATCACCACCGGGCCGCCCTTGGCAATGCCACGCTGGTAGGCGGGGCGCGCCTCCATGCGCTGTTTGTAGGCCTGCAGGTTGGGGCAGGCGCTGGCCTTGCTGGCGCGCGAGAGGGCGGCCTCCACCGCAAAGCTCATCTGAAAATCCGCCATGGTGAGGTGCTCGCCCGCAAACCAGCGGTGGTTGCCCAGGTGTTGCTCCATGAAGTCGAGCGCGGTGTTCACGTTGGGGTCAATCACCTTTTCCTGTACCTTGCCACACAGGGCTTTGGCGATGGGCTTGACGAAAAAGGGCATGGGCTGGGTCGGAATCGTCATGAACACCAGCTTCATCACCAGCCAGTTCATGAGCGAACCCTCGGCGTAGTGCATCCAGAAGCGGCACTGGCGGTACTCTGGCGTGCGCGGCGCTGGTTGCAGATGGGCCAGGTCACCGCCCGCCTGGGCGCCGTAGGTCTCCACCAGGTATTCGACGATCGCGCCAGACTCGGCGATGACCTCCTTGCCGTCAGTGATCACCGGGGATTTTCCCAGCGGGTGGATCTTCTTGAGCTCGGGCGGGGCCAGCTTGGTGGCCTTGTCGCGTTGGTAGATCTTGAGCTCGTAGGGAACGCCCAGTTCTTCGAGCAGCCAGAGAACGCGCTGCGAGCGCGAGGTTTCAAGGTGGTGGACGGTGATCATGGGTGAACATTTGAACAGTTTGCCGGGGCGCGGTACAAACCTGCGGGTGGCAAGGACGGCCCTGAAAAGCAAAAAGCCCTCTGGCGAGGGCTTTTTGCAGAGGACCCACCGCAGTCGGCCCTTGGCGATCTGGCGATCAGCCGCCCTTCTTGGAGCGCTTGCCAGGGTTCTTCTTGCTGCGGGTTGCCACACCGCGCTCCAGGCTCACGCGTTGGCCACGGCCGCCGGTTGGCAGGGTGTAGCCGGGCACGGGCGTAGGGCGGGGAGTGCGCTTGCGGTCTGCTTCGGTGACGATCTTGTTGCCCATGGTAGGTCTCAGAGTTGGTGGAAAAAAGGGAGATTTTAGGCCACAGCCGGGTCGCCGGGATTTTGACCGGTGTTTGGCAGGACCTTTAGGGGGTGACAAAACCTGCAGCCACGCCTGCAGCCACACCCGCGCCATGGTCGGTGGACAGGGCCTGCGTGCAGTGGCGAGGCAGTTCAAAACCCCGCGCTGCGTCTTGGATGGCAGTCGTGCGGATGACGGGCGGCTTGGCCCACACGCCACCAAAGATGGTGGCAAAGGCGACGTCCGCCGCATCCCGCCCCACGCCAAAACGCAGCAGGCCCATGGGGATCGCCGTGCCAGACGGGTCAAAGATGTACCAGCGGTCGCCCAGGTACACCTCCACATATGCATGAAAATCGGGCGGTCCGAGGGCCGGGTCAGCGCCATAGTCGGTTCCGGTGGTGAAGCGGGCCGGGATGTTGATGGCGCGGCACAACGCAATCATGAGATGGGCGAAGTCGCGGCAGACGCCCACCTGCTCCACCAGCGTGTCCACCGCAGAGGTGTTCGAGTTGGACGTGTTGGACGTGAACGCCACATGCCGCTGCACCCAGTCGCATATTGCCTGCACCCGGCTGTGCCCTTGCCACAGGGCTCCAAACTCATTCGTAGCCAGGCGCAGCAGCCGGTCGGACTGGCAATACCGGCTGGGGTAGATGTAGCCCATCACCTCCTGTGGCAGACGCCTCACCGGCACTTCTGGCAGTTGGGCGGGGTCGACGCGGTAGTGGTTGATATCCACCGTGGCGGAATACGTTAGCTCCAGCGTGCCAGGCTCGCCATGCAACCGCAGGTAGCGGTTGCCCGTGGCTGGATCGGTATGAACGTGGTGGGCGATGGGCTGGTTGATGACCAGGCGTTCCGCACTCACAGACTGGTTGGGTGTCTGCGCAGCGTGGATGTTGAAGACAAAATCAGCGCCGTGCTGGTCCACCTCGTAGCTCAGATCAATCTGCAGTTCCATGCGCACGCGGTCATGGCTCGGTTGGGCTTCCGGGGCCGCTGGCGCGGGGTAGGGGGCGGGCCAGGTGGCAGCGTTGCGGGTATTTAACTGCAGGGGAGGGCTTTGGGTGTTTGCCATGGGCATGTCCTTCGTGCGCTGCATGCCGGGGCATCCGGCACAGCAGCGTGACTTGAGGATAGTCTCTTCTTTCGCGCCCGATGTAGGCGAACGGCCCGCTGCAATGCCCGCCCGTTACCCATTCAGGGGCGCCGGCAGGTCACCTCGTCAGGCCGGTACCGCAAGGCGTGCCAGCACCTCGGTCTTGCCGCTGCGATCTGCTCGCAGGATCAGCCCTTCACCCGAACTGGTGTTGGTCTTTGCCAGATCGGACAGCACAAACATATGGGTGAACCACACTTCAAAACGGCCCGCCCGCAGCGATGCAGCAGAGAGTCCCGCGCGCAGTTCCCGCAGATGGCTCGCTCCCGTGGTCTCTGGGCTGCCGTGGGGCGAGCCCAACGCAGGCCAGACCTGGGGCGTACCAAAGGCAAGGGTGGCACTGTCCACACAGCGGCACCAGGGGCTCGAAAAAACCTTGCCCGGCTGCAGTTGCCTTTGTTGAAACCACATGCCCACGCGCCGCGCCTGCGCCCGGCCTTCTTCGCTCAGATTGCGTTGGGTGCTGCAGTCACCCAGGCGAAACCCGGGTGGGTCAAACGTGCCAGGGGCCAGCGAGTGGCGGAAGGCTGCCACCACACCACCCCTGCGCAACAGGGCCTCGGCATCCGCGTCCTGGGCTGCCCAGCTGCGCAGGCTGGCAAAGGCCAGCCCGGCGCCCAACACCGCACGGCGGGCAACGCGGGGCTCAGGCGGCAGGCTGGAAGGCATAGCCGTTGCCCGACGCCGCCACGCGGCCAAAGGCCGGGAAGGGGAAGTGGAAACCGCCCAGCATGGCGTTGCTGGCGGTAATGCGCTGGAACACCTCGCGCCGCACCTTGCGCGCGGCCTCGGCGTCCATGTCAAACGTCACGGCCCAGTCGGGGTTGCGGGCAAACAGCGCAGGCACATTGGTCAGGTCCGCCACGTAAAAGAACTTCTGGCCTGACGAAGTCAGCTCAAACAGCGTGTGTCCTGGCGTGTGGCCGTAGGCCGCCACAGACTTGATGCCCGGCGCCACTTCCGCATCGGCCACAAACTGCACCAGCGTGTCGGCGGGCATGGTGGCAAAGGTGCGCCGCACGTTCTCGAACGCGCCCTTCATGCCTGCGGGCGCTGCGGCCATGCGGGCATCGTCCATCCAGAACGCGTGTTCGGCCGCGGGCACCATCACCTTGGCCTTGGGGAACACCAGCTCACCGGCCTTGTTGCGGATGCCATTGATGTGGTCCCCGTGGTAGTGGCTGATGAGCACCGTGTCGATGTCGGCTGCCTGCAAGCCGGCGGCGCGCAGGCTGTCGAGCAGCTTGCCCGTGGTGGCGCCGCCAAACTCGCCCAGGCCGGTGTCGATGAGGATCTTGCGTCCGCCCGTCAACACCAGGAACGGCGTGTAGGGCACGTCGATGTAGTCGGTGGGCAGGCCCTGGGAGGCCAGCAGCGCGCGCACTTCGGCCAGCGGTGCGTTCTTCACAAACTCCGCGCCCAGCGGGCGGCGCGTGATGCCGTCGTTCAACGCGATCACTTCCGCATCGCCCACCTTCATGCGGCGGAAGGCGGGGCTGGGCAGGGTGGGCGTGCCGAAGTTGGGCGCGTTCTGGGCCCAGACGGGCACAAAGGATCCCGCGGCGTATACGGTGGTGGCCAGGCTTGCACCCAGGAAGTGGCGACGAGACAGCATGAAACTCTCCGGTAATGAGTTGAACTGATGAGTCGCAACTGTAGCGGTGCCAAGAGTTTGCCGTTTGCCGATGCGCTAACCTGTGCGCAACGTGGGGCTTTTGCGGGTAACTGGGGTTAACCCCTTGGCGGAGGCTTATTCGACCGCGAAGGCTTCGCGCAGCGCATCGCAAAAGGCCGCATTGCCGCTGACCGTCAGGGTGATCGTGGTCCGGGGTGGGGCGGGGCTGCCTGCCGCCGCGTGCAGCTGCCCGGCGGACTCATCAAATGTCAGCACCAGCGGTGTGCTGACTTCCTGCGCACCCTGCAGGTCGTATTGCCATTCGCCCCCATCTTCCGAGGGGCCGCAGGCATCGGGGAAATGCTGATGTGCCCAGGCCAGCACGGCACTGATCTCCGCGTGCAATGCGGGAATCTGTGCGGACGACACGCTGGCCATGGCATCAAAAGTACCCACACCGTCCGCATCCTCGCTGTAGTCAAAGTCCAGGTAGCTCAGTTTCATGTTTGTCATTCAAGAGGGCGCCATGCCCGGGTGAGGCCGGCGCAGCCGAGGACCAGCACCCCAGCAACGCCGTCGGGGTGATGTGCCGGCGGGCCACGCCAAGAGTATTGCCGGGCCAGTTTGGTCAGAACGGGTTGCTCAAACGGCGGCAACAGGTCAGCAGTGTCTCGCTCTAGGGGAACGAAGCGACTCGTTGCCGAGGTCTTGGCTCCCCCGCTCCGATTGTCTTGGATGGAGTCTTTGGCCGGGAGGAGTTCGCCCCTCAAGGCTTGTGTGGTGCTGCGCCGGACGCCGACCAAATTGCGCCTATCACCAGTCTCCCCTGACGGTGCCGGTGTCGGTGTCGAATTTGCACTATTTTTGGTCTCTAGCGCAATCTGTATAAGCTTTTATAGCTCCTAAATTAATAGCAAAGCCTTTGTGGCGGCTTTGGTATCGCAGCACCACCTGCCGGGAAAACCCTGAACCTTCCGCACTTCCATCCGTTCACAATGCGGCCAACTGGTCTGACCAATTTACCTTTGAGCCAATTTCCGCATGCCTTTTCAACCCATAGAGCCCCGACGCTTGTACCGCCAGATTGCCGACCAGCTGCGCCAGCTCATTCAAAGCGGCGAATTTGCCGTGGGATCCAAACTGCCCGCCGAGCGCGACCTGGCCGCAAAAATGGGCGTGTCCCGCCCGTCGGTACGGGAAGCGCTGATTGCGCTGGAGGTGGAGGGCCTGATCGAGGTGCGCATGGGCTCGGGCATTGTGGTCATTGGCCGCGAGAGCGTGCGCCTGCTGGACAACGCGCACGGCCCGCTGGAAATCATCCGCGCACGCCAGCTCATCGAATGTGAACTGGCCGCGCTGGCCGCTAAAAGCACCGACCCCACGCTGGTGCCCGACCTGTTGGAGACCCTGCGCGACATGGAGGCCGACATTGCCGCGCGCACCCTGCCCATCCGCGGCGACCGCGCTTTCCACATCCGCATTGCCCAGGCCAGCGACAACAGTGCCCTGCAAGCGGTGGTGACCCAGCTCTTTGACGAACGCAACGGTCCGCTGTTCACCGCCTTGGGCGGCCACTTCGAGCGCGAAGCCACCTGGAAAGAGGCGGTGGACGAGCACCGCACCGTAGTCGCCGCCATTGCCGCCCGAGACCCCGACATGGCCCGCGCCGCCATGAGCGGCCACCTGGACCGCTCGCACCAACGTTTTTCGGCCGGCTGGAACAGCCCCGCCGACGCGTGAACCCACTGGACGCCTGACCATGAGCCTTGCCTGCACCCTGAATGGCCCGCTGAACCTCAGCGTGGAACAACTTGCCCTTCAGGAGCCCGGCCCCGGCCAGGTGCGCCTGCGCCTGGGTGCGGGTGGCATCTGCGGGTCGGACCTGCACTACTACCAGCATGGCCGCGCCGGCATCTTCGCCATCCGCGCGCCCTTTGTGCCGGGGCATGAAGCCTCGGGCGTGGTGGACGCCGTGGGCGAAGGGGTGACCAAGGTGCAAACGGGGCAAAAAGTGGCGGTCAATCCTGCCCACCCCTGTGGCGTGTGCCCCGCGTGCCGCGCCGGACGCAGCAACCTGTGCGAGAAGATGGTGTTCCTGGGAAGCGCGGCCATTTTTCCGCACATCCCCGGTTTCTTCCGCGAGCACTTTGTGATGCACGAGGCCCAGCTCACTGCCATTGACGAGGATGTGAGCCTGGGCGAAATTGCCTGTGCCGAGCCCCTGTCGGTGGGCCTGCATGCAGTGCGCCGCGCGGGCGCAATTTTGGGCGCCACCGTGCTGGTCACCGGCGCGGGCACCATCGGCTGCATGTCGGTCATTGCCGCGCGCCTGGCCGGTGCCGGCCGCGTGATTGCCTGCGACCCCAGCGAGCGCGCCCGCGAAATGGCCCTGACCGTGGGCGCCGACGAAGCCCTGCCCAATGCCACGGCCTGGAAGGGCCGCGTGGATGTGGCGCTGGAAGCCGCAGGCCACCCTGCCGCGCTGGCCAGCTGCCTGGCGGCAGTGCGCCGCGGCGGGCGCGTGGTGCAGGTGGGCACGCTGCCGCCCGAAATTCCTTTCCCGGCCAACGACATCATGTCGCGCGAGCTGGACTACGTGGGCGCCTTCCGCGCCGACATCGAATTTGACTGGGCCGTGCAGGCTATTCGCAGCCGGCGGGCCGATGTGCGCCCGCTCATCAGCGCCCAGTTGCCGATCAGCCAATCGAAAGCGGCCTTCGATCTGGCTTTGGACAGAGGCCGCAGTACCAAGGTGCAGCTTGTTCCCGGCTAAACCCCGGTGACGACCCGGCTGCGCAACATTCACAACAACAGGAGACAAAGAGCATGACATTCCAACGGATTACCCTGGCCCTGGCTGCAAGCCTTTTGGTTGCGGCCCCCGCCTTTGCGCAGACCAAGCTCAAGTGGGCCCATGTGTACGAGCCGGGCGAGCCCTTCCACACCGCATCGGTGTGGGCCGCCGAAGAGATCAAGAAGCGCAGTGCCGGCCGCTACCAGATCGATGTGTACCCCGCGTCGCAACTGGGCAAGGAGAACGACATCAACCAGGGCCTGAGCCTGGGCACGGTGGACATCATCATCTCGGGCTCAAGCTTTGCGGCCAAGGCCTTTCCGCGCATTGGTGTCACCTACTACCCCTACACCTTCCGCAACGTGGACCACCTGCTGGCCTACACCAAGAGTGACATCTACAAAGAGCTGACCGCCGGCTACGAGCAGAAAAGCGGCAACCAGATCATTGCGACCACCTACTACGGTACCCGCCATACCACCAGCAACAAACCCATTGCCAAGTGCGCCGACCTCAAGGGCCTGAAGATGCGCGTGCCCGACGTGCCGGCCTACCTGGCCATGCCACGCGCCTGCGGTGCCAACACCTCGCCCATCGCGTTTGCCGAGGTCTACCTGGCGCTGCAAAACGGCACCGTGGAAGCGCAGGAAAACCCCTTGCCCACGATTGAGGCCAAGAAGTTCTACGAAGTGCAAAAACACATCGTGCTGACCGGCCACATCGTGGACCACCTGAACACCGTGGTGGCGGGTGGGCTGTGGAAAAAACTGTCGGACGCCGACAAGAAGATGTTCTCGGAAGTGGCGCTCGAAGCCGCTGCCAAGGCCTCCAAGGAAGTGGCCGCCCGCGAGAGCGAACTGGCCGCCGTGTTCCGCAGCAAGGGCATCAGCGTGACCGAGGTGAACACCGGGGAGTTCCGCGACACCGTGCTCAAGAACGTGCCGTTTGAGCAGTACGGCTACCAGAAAGCCGACTGGGACCGCATCCAGGCAATCAAGTAAGGCAACACCATGACGCTTCACAGCTCCCTGCCCCTGTCGGGCGGCGCGGCGGAGTCGCATCCCGTCGAAACCAGCGCGGAAGCGCTGGTGGCCAGCTTCGCGGAGGCCGACCAGCACACGGTCGACCTTTCCGTCTACGGCGTCGAAGACTGGATTTGCCTGGGCTTTTTCTGGACCATGGCCGGCCTGGTATTTCTGCAGTTCTTCAGCCGCTATGTGCTGAACGACTCGTTCGCCTGGACCGAGGAGCTGGCCGTGTACTGCCTGATGCCGGTGGTGTTCATCGGGGCGTCCATGTGTGTGCGGCGGGTGCGGCACATCCAGGTCAACCTGGTCTACCGCTACCTGCCCGTTCCTGCAGGCCGGGCCCTGTCGACGGCGGTAGACATCGCCGCCATTGCCTTCTACAGCTATGGGGCCTGGCTCGTTGCACGCTATGCATTGGCCGTGAACAACGAACCCATGACCACCATCGACTGGAACAAGAGCCATGTGTACTGGCTCGCGTTTGCCGGTTTTGCCCTCATGGCCCTGCGGGCCGTGCAGGTGGCCATCGAAAACTGGCGGCGCGGCTTCTCGGCACTGCAAAACCCTGGCTTCTTTGACGGCTCCACCGACTGAACGGAACCTGCACCATGCTGATCCTGATTGTTTCCTTTTTGGGGCTGATGCTGTGTGGCCTGCCGGTGGCGGTGGCCATGGCCGGCGGCTCGCTGGTCTACATCCTGGTGTCGGGCAGCGTGCCCGACATCGTGCTGGCCCAGCGCATGATTGCGGGCATCGAGTCTTTCCCGCTGCTGGCCGTACCCTTCTTCATCCTGGCTGGCAACCTGATGAACATTGCCGGCATCACCAGCCGCATCTACAACTTTGCCGTGGCGCTGGTGGGCTGGATGAAGGGCGGCCTGGGGCAGGTCAACATCATCGGCTCGGTCATCTTCTCGGGCATGTCCGGCACGGCCATTGCGGATGCTGCCGGCTTGGGCGCGATTGAGATCAAGGCCATGAAAGAGCACGGCTACAGCACCGAATTTGCCGTGGGCGTCACTGCGGCCTCGGCCACGCTGGGCCCCATCATTCCGCCCTCGCTGCCCTTTGTGATCTACGGGATGATGGCCAACGTGTCCATCGGCGCGCTGTTCGTGGCGGGCATCATTCCGGGCCTGTTCATGACGGTGCTGATGATGGCCACGGTGGCCTACTTTGCCCACCGCAATGGCTGGGGTGGGGACGTCGCCTTCCAATGGGCTCGCCTGGGCAGTGCCACGCTGGAGATTCTGGTGGTGCTGGCCTTCCCCATGACGGTGTGGCTGGCGGTCAAAGCAGGCATGTCGGTCAACGTGGCCGCGGGCCTGGCCTTTGTGGCCCTGCTGGTGCTGGATTGGCGCTTCAACTTTTCGGCCGTGCTGGCCCTCATGGCGCCCGTCATCCTGATTGGCGGCATGACCATGGGCTGGTTCACCCCCACCGAGGCTGCCATGGCAGCGGTCATCTGGGCGCTGTTTCTGGGCCTGGTGCGCTACCGCTCCATGACCCTCCGCACGCTGGCGCAGGCCACGTTCGAGACGATTGAAACCACCGCTTCGGTGCTGTTCATCGTGACCGCGGCGTCCATCTTTGCCTGGCTGCTCACAACCACCCAGGCCGCCCAAGCCCTGGCGGACTGGATTTTGTCCATCACCAGCAACAAGTGGGTGTTCCTGCTGCTGGCCAACCTGCTGATCCTGTTTGTGGGCTGCTTCATCGACACGATTGCGGCCATCACCATCCTGGTGCCCATCCTCCTGCCCATCGTGCTCAAGCTCGGCATTGACCCCATCCAGTTCGGCCTGATCATGACGCTGAACCTGATGATTGGCCTGCTGCATCCTCCCTTGGGCATGGTGCTGTTTGTGCTGGCACGCATCTCCAAGCTCTCGGTCGAGCGCACCACCGTCGCCATCCTGCCCTGGCTGGTACCGCTGATGCTGGCGCTGATCGCCATCACCTACATTCCGGCGCTCACCCTGTGGTTGCCGCAGCAAATGGGGTTGGTCAAGTGAATCCGGTGATCCGCATTCACCCGCAAGACGATGTGGTCATCGCCCGGCAGCAACTGCTGGGCGGCACCCGCATCGAATCCGAGGGCATCACCGTCTCTGGCCTGGTGCCGCCAGGCCACAAGATCGCGGTGCGCGCCATTGCGGCCGGTGCGCCGGTGCGGCGCTACAACCAGATCATTGGTACCGCCACGCAGCCCATTGCGGCCGGCCAGCATGTGCACACGCACAACCTGGCGTTCAGCCACTTTGACCGTGGCCACGCCGTGGGCGGCGATGTGCGGCCCGTGGCCTATGTCGATACCCCGGCCACGTTCGACGGCATCAAACGCCCCGACGGGCGTGTGGCCACGCGCAACTACATTGGGGTGCTGACCAGCGTGAACTGCTCGGCCACAGTGGCGCGCGCCATTGCCGACCACTTCCGCCGCGACATCCACCCCGAGGCCCTGGCTGCCTTTCCCCAGGTGGATGGGATCGTGGCCCTGACCCACGGCGCCGGCTGCGCCACCGACAGCGAGGGCGAAGGCCTGCAGGTACTGCGCCGCACACTCGCAGGCTACGCCCGCCATGCCAACTTTGCCGCAGTCATCGTGGTGGGCCTGGGCTGCGAGACCAACCAGATCCAGGGACTGATGGCGCAGGAAGGCCTGCGCGAAGGTGCCAAGCTGGTGACTTTCAGCATCCAGGACACGGGCGGCACCGCCAAAAGTGTGGCGCGTGGCATTGAGGTGGTGAAGCAATTGCTGCCCGAGGCCAATGCCGTGCAGCGTGAACCGGTGCCTGCCAGCCACCTCGTGGTGGGCCTGCAATGCGGCGGCTCCGACGGCTACTCCGGCATCAGCGCCAACCCGGCCCTGGGTGCTGCGGTGGACCTGGTGGTGCGCCACGGTGGCACGGCCGTGCTATCCGAAACCCCCGAGATTTATGGCGGCGAACATTTGCTGCTGCAGCGCGCCGTGTCGCAAGCCGTGGCCGACAAACTCGAGGCCCGCCTGCAGTGGTGGACCGACTACTGCGCCCGCCACCACGCCGAGATGGACAACAACCCGTCCGCCGGCAACAAGGCCGGCGGCCTGACCACCATCCTCGAAAAATCCCTGGGCGCCATTGCCAAGGGCGGCACCACGCCCATGGTGGACGTGTACGAATACGCCCAGCCCATCACCGCCAAAGGTTTTGTCTACATGGACACGCCGGGCTACGACCCGGTGTCGGCCACGGGCCAGGTGGCGGGTGGCGCCAATCTCATCTGCTTCACCACCGGCCGTGGCTCGGCCTATGGCTGCGCCCCCTCGCCCTCACTCAAGCTGGCCACCAACAGCGCACTGTGGGCCAAGCAGGAAGAGGACATGGACATCAACTGCGGCACCGTGATCGACGGCAGTGAGAGCGTGGAGCAGCTGGGCGAGCGCATCTTTCTGGAAATGCTGGCCGCAGCCTCGGGCCGCAAGACCAAAAGCGAGCGGCATGGCTACGGCCAAAACGAATTTGTCCCCTGGGCGCTGGGCGCCGTGATGTAACCCCCTCCTCATCCGACAAAACCATGAAAATCACTTCCGCCAAAGTCATCATCTGCGCACCCAGCCGCAACTTTGTCACCCTGAAAATCGAAACCGACGAGGGCCTGACCGGCATCGGCGACGCCACCTTGAACGGCCGCGAGCTGGCCGTGGCCAGCTACCTCACCGAGCACGTCATTCCCTGCCTGATCGGTCGCGACCCGCAGCAGATCGAAGACATCTGGCAGTACCTCTACAAGGGCGCCTACTGGCGCCGCGGCCCGGTCACCATGAGTGCGATTGCCGGGGTGGACACGGCGCTGTGGGACATCAAGGCCAAGGCTGCCAACATGCCGCTCTACCAACTGCTGGGTGGCAAGAGCCGCACCGGCGTGATGGTCTACGGCCACGCCAACGGCAAAGACATCACCCAGACCGTGGAAGAAGTGCTGCGCTACAAGGAGATGGGCTACAACGCCATCCGCGCGCAGAGTGGTGTGCCCGGTCTGGAGAAGGTGTACGGCGTGGGCCGCGGCACCATGTTCTACGAACCGGCCGATGCCGACCTGCCCAGCGAGCACGACTGGTCCACCGAGAAATACCTGCGCCACACGCCCGAGCTGTTTGACAAGGTGCGCGCGGCCGTGGGGCCAGACATCCACCTGCTGCACGATGTGCACCACCGCCTCACGCCCATCGAGGCCGGCCGCCTGGGCAAAGACCTGGAGCCCTACCGTTTGTTCTGGATGGAGGACGCCACGCCTGCCGAAAACCAGGAGGCCTTCCGCCTGATCCGACAGCACACCACCACGCCGCTGGCGGTGGGCGAGATTTTCAACACCATCTGGGACTGCAAGGACCTGATCGAGAACCAGCTGATCGACTACATCCGCACCACCGTGGTCCACGCCGGCGGCATCACCCACCTGCGCCGCATTGCGGATTTGGCCGCGCTCTACCAGGTGCGTACCGGCTCGCATGGCGCCACCGATTTGTCGCCCGTGTGCATGGGCGCCGCGCTCAACTTTGACCTTTGGGTGCCCAACTTCGGCATCCAGGAATACATGCGCCACACCGACGAGACCGACGCCGTGTTCCCACACGCCTACAGCTTCAAGGACGGCTATATGCATCCCGGCGAGGCACCGGGCCACGGCGTGACCATCGACGAGGCCTTGGCCGCCAAGTACCCCTACAAACGTGCCTACCTGCCGGTCAACCGCCTGCAGCACGACGGTACGCTGACCAACTGGTGATGGCGGCCATGAACCGATTGAACGACACCACGGTGGGTACATTGCCTGCCGCCGTGGTGCGCCCGCCCTACAACCGCCGTGCGTTGAAAAACGGCATCGTGCATCTCGGCATAGGGGCCTTCATGCGCGCCCACATGGCCGCTGCCACCGAGGCCGCCATTGCCGCCGGCGACCTGCGCTGGGGCATCACCGGCGTGTCGCTGCGCCAAGCCGATACCCGCGATGCCCTGGCGCCGCAGGACGGGCTGTACACACTGGCGATTCGTGATGCGGATGCGCAAGGCCAACCCCGCCAGCGCCTGCAAGTCATTGGTGCCGTGCGCAACCTGCTGGTAGCACCCGAGAACCCGCAAGCCGTGCTGGAGGCGATAGCCGCCCCCGACACCCGCATCGTGAGCCTGACGGTGACCGAAAAAGGCTATTGCCATGACCCCGCTACCGGCACGCTGCGCCTGGACCACCCGGACATCGTGCACGACCTGACCCACCCGCACGCCCCCCGCTCCGCCATCGGCATGCTGGTCTACGGCTTGCAGCTGCGCCACGCCCAAGGCCATGGGCCGCTCACGCTCATGTCACTGGACAACCTGCCTGCCAACGGGCGTGTGCTGCGTGCCGCCGTACTGCGCTTTGCTGAAGAAATTGATAGCACCTTGCGCACGTGGATAGAGCGCCAGTGCCGTTTTCCATGCTCCATGGTGGACCGCATCGTGCCCAAAACCACCGATGGCGACCGTGCAATGGTGTGTGCTGCGCTGGGTTGCGTTGACGCCTGGCCCGTGCTGGGCGAGCCTTTTTTTGACTGGGCCATTGAAGACGAATTTGCCGCAGACCGACCGGACTGGACCTTGGGCGGCGCACGTTTTGTGCCCGATGCCGAACCTTTTGAGAGGCTCAAGCTGCGCATGGTCAATGGCACCCACTCCAGCCTCGCCTACCTGGGCGCCATGGCCGGCTGGCAGACCGTGGACGAGGCGATTGCGCAGCCCGCATTGCGCACGCACATCGAAGCGCTGATGCGCGACGAGATTGAACCCACCCTGCCTGCCTTGCCGGGCCTGGACCTGGCGGCCTACCGCCACAACCTGCTGGCCCGCTACGGTAACCCGGCCCTGGCCCACCGCACGCAGCAGATCGCCATGGACGGCTCGCAAAAACTGCCGCAGCGCCTGCTGGGCACGCTGCGCGACCGCCTGGCCCGGCAACTGCCCGTGCCGCGCATGGCCCTGGGTCTGGCCGCGTGGATGCACTACCTGCGTGGCGTGGACGAACTGGGCCAGGCCTACGGCATTGACGACCCGCATGCCACCCAGCTCACCGCGCTGTACCAGCAGTCGCTGGGTCAAGGCGTGAGTCCGCACACCGTGCAAGCCATGCTGGCCTATGCGCCGGTGTTTGGCGACCTGGCGGGCCATGCAGCACTCACGGCGGCGCTGGTGCCCTTGCTGCAGTCGCTGCAAGCACACGGGGTTGCGGCCACCCTGGAAGCGGTGAACCACGGGGAGTTGACCGCATGAGCACGATGCCCGACACACTCGACGTTCTGTCCCTGGGCGAAACCATGGCGATGCTGGTCGCGCAAGAGCCCGGCCCACTGGCCGAGGTACAAAGTTTCAGCAAACGCATTGCCGGTGCCGACACCAATGTGGCCATCGGCCTGGCGCGCCTGGGCTTCAAAGTTGGCTGGGTGAGCCGCCTGGGGACGGATTCGTTTGGCAGCTATGTGTGCAAGACGATTGAGGCCGAGGGCGTGGACACCTCGCAGGTGGAGTTGGACCCGCAACGCTCCACCGGCTTCATGCTCAAGTCGCGCAGCGTGGACGGCAGCGACCCGGCGATCGAGTACTACCGCCGCGGCTCGGCCGCCAGCCAGCTCAGTGTGGCGCACCTGAAGACCGATTACGCGCTGCGCGCAAGGCATGTGCACACCACGGGCATCACGCCCGCCCTGTCGCCCGCCGCCCGCGAGCTGGTGGCCCACGCCATGCAGACCTTGCGTGCCGCCGGCCGCAGCGTGTCGTTTGACCCCAACCTGCGCCCCAGCCTGTGGCCCGATGTGGCCACCATGCGCAACACCCTCAACGACCTGGCCCGCCATGCGGACTGGGTGCTACCGGGCATTGACGAAGGCCGGCTGCTGACCGGCCAAACCACCCCGGCCGACATTGCCGCCTGGTATCTGGACCGGGGCGCCAAGGCCGTGGTCATCAAGCAAGGCGCTGAAGGCGCTTACTTCCGCACCGCCAGCGGCGAACAAGGGCGGGTGCCCGGTGTGACCGTGCCTGTGGTGGTGGACACCGTGGGTGCCGGTGACGCGTTTGCCGTGGGCATCATCAGCGCGCAGCTTGAAGGGCTGGGCTGGCCGCAGGCCGTGCGCCGCGCCAACTGGATTGCCTCGCGCGCACTGCAGGTGGTGGGCGACATGGAAGGCCTGCCCACGCGCGCCGAACTGAATGCACAGAATTTGGATTGAACCGAAGGAACCCGTCATGCTGACCGTTGTCTGCGAAACCCCCGGCACCCTGCGTGCCCACGACCGCCCCCTGCCCGAACGCGCGACGGACGAAGTGTTGCTGCGCGTCAAGCGCGTGGGCGTGTGTGGCACCGACCTGCACATCTTTACCGGCAACCAGCCTTACCTGAGCTACCCCCGCGTGATGGGGCACGAGTTGTCGGGCATTGTGGAAACCGCGCCTGCGGGCAGCGCCCTGCAATCCGGCGACACGGTGTACGTGATGCCCTACCTCTCGTGCGGCACCTGCATTGCCTGCCGCGCCGGCAAGACCAACTGCTGCACCCGCATCCAGGTGTTGGGCGTGCACACCGATGGCGCGTTTACCGAATACCTGTGCGTGCCCCAGCAGTTTGTGCACAAGGCCGAGGGTGTGTCGCTGGACCAGGCCGCCATGGTGGAGTTTTTGTCCATCGGCGCACATGCCGTGCGCCGCTCGGGCGTGGGGCCAGGCCAGAGGGTGCTGGTGGTGGGCGCTGGGCCGATTGGCATGGCGGCCATGATTTTTGCGCAGCTGCGCGGCGCCACGGTCACTGCACTGGACGGGCGCCAGGACCGACTGGACTTCTGCACGCAGTCGCTGGGAGTGAGAGCCGGTGTTTCTTTGGGTGAGTCCGATGAGGCGCAACTCGCAGCACTGACAGACAGTGAGTTTTATGACGTGGTGTTTGACGCCACCGGCAACCCCAAGGCCATGGAGCGCGGCTTCCAATTTGTCGCGCATGGCGGCACCTATGTGCTGATCTCGGTGGTGGGCGCGAACATCACCTTTTCCGACCCCGAATTCCACAAACGCGAAATGACCCTGATGGGCAGCCGCAATGCCACCGCCGAAGATTTTGAGACCGTGCTGAACGCCATGCGTGCAGGATTGATTCCACAGGCACTGAACACCCACCGTCTGACCCTGGCCGAAGTGCCCACCAAGTTCCAGGACCTGCTGGACCCCAAGGCCGGCGTGATCAAGGCGATTGTGGAGTGCTGACCGGCTCGCGCACCCGGTAGGTCCGCTGCAATGGGCGGGCGCAGACGCCGCGTTGTGGGGGTTGTGCGTCAACCAGGCCAGGGGTTGGCTGCGGGCGCAGCCGAGACAAACCCAACCGCTCTCTAGAATCGCAGGGCGGCGCAGGCTGTAGAAGAAGAATGCCCTGCGCCATCCATCAACCCAAGGGAGCAGGATGTCTGAGAACGTGGTGTTGCAGGTGGAGGGCCTGTGTTTTGCCTACCCCGAATGTGGGGTGTTGGACCAGTGGTCGGCGGCGCTGCCCGCAGGCCTGGCGCTCGTGCGTGGTGACGAGAGCAGTGGCAAGACCACGCTGCTGCGCCTGCTGGCGGGGGAACTCACCGCGCAGGCTGGGCGCATCACGCTGCAGGGTGTGAACGCGCGCGAAACCCCCAAGGCCTATGCCCAACAAGTCTTCTGGGCCGACCCCCGCTCGGGCGACCTGGACCAACTCACGGCCCGTGGCTGGCTAGGCAGCCTTCCGGCGCGTTACCCATCGTGGGATGCCGCTGCACTGGCGGTCCACACCGAAGGGTTCAGCCTGCATGAACATCTGGACAAGCCGTTCTATGCGCTGTCCACCGGCAGCAAACGCAAGGTGCTCATGGCCGGGGCGCTGGCCTCGGGGGCGCCGCTGACCCTGATCGACGAACCGGTGGGCGGGCTCGACAAGCCATCGATGGCCTACCTGGGCCGCGCCCTGGCGCAGGTGGCCATCCAGCCCGGGCGCGTGGTGGTGGTAGCGCATTACGAGGCCTTGCCGGGTGTGCCCTGGGGCACGGTGGTGGAACTCCACGGTTGAACCGGGTCCTCGCCGCCGGACGCCGTGGCCGGCAACCTCCGCTTGTTTTAGACTGCACTGCTGTTTTGTGTTTTTCCGTTCCCTGAAGGACTGTTCCATGGACGCGCTTCTTTTTGCCCCGGTGGCGGTTGCCATTGCGCTCACGCCCGGACCCAACAATTTCTGTGGCCTCAACAACGGCATTCGCGCGGGGATTGGTGCGGCCATGGTGGCGACGCTGGGGAGGGTGGCGGCGTTCGCGATTTTCCTGACGGTGTCTGCGGTGGGCCTGGGGGCGATGTTGCTGGCGTCCGAGGCCGCCTTCACGGCCGTGAAGTGGGTCGGGGCCTGCTACCTGTTCTGGCTGGGCTGGCGCGCGTGGCGCAGCCGCGAGTTCAGTGGGCTGGACGTGGTGGACGGCGCAGACGGAGGTGTGGTGAAAGCAGGCGGCGCACCGGTGCGTCTGCAGTCGCTCATCGCGCAGGAGTTCTTGCTGGGCATCACCAATCCCAAGGCCATCATCCTGTTTGCGGCGGTCTTTCCGCAGTTCATCGACCCCAGCCAGCCGGCCCTGCGCCAGTTTGTGGTGCTGGGGGCTGTGTACCTGGGGGCCGAGTTTGTGTCCACGGCGGTCTACGCGGCCGGGGGCCGGCAGATCCGCCGGTTTATCCGCACCTCGCGGGGCGTGGTGCGCCTCAACAAGGCCACCGGCGGATTCTTCATGGGGGCGGGTGGCCTGCTGCTGGCCACCAATCGGTAAAAACTCTTAGAACGTGTTCACGATCTCGCAGGGGTCGCGTTGGAGCGCAATCGGGAGGAGTGGATGCTTCGGATGCGCCGCATGGGCTCATGCCCATGCAAGCAGCCGGGGCTTCCAATCACCCGATTTCGCTCCAACCCTTCGGGCAGCGGTCTTGGCGGGCGGTCTGCGGCGTTGCGGCGCTTGCCAATAGCCGGGCTATTGGCTGCGCACCGTGCCTAGCATCCCATCCCGCCAAGGCCGCTGCGCGACTCCTGGGAGATCGTGAACACGTTCTTAGGGACTACATCGCCTTGAACAGGTGCGCGTAGAGGCGGCTCACCGGCAGCTTTTCAGCGCGGCCCGCCAGCTCCAGATGCAGCTTGCCCGCCTCGTCGCGGGTCACGGTGGTGATGGCACTGGCGCGCACCAGGGTGCTGCGGTGGATCTGCCAGAACACCTGGGTGTCCAACTGGCCGATCAGGTCCTTGAGCGGCGTGCGAATCAGGTATTCGCGCGCCGCAGTCAGCACCCGCACGTATTTGTCGGCCGCTTCAAAGTACAGCACGTCGGCCACGGGCACCATGTGGATCTGGCTGCCGCTGCTGGCCTGGATGAGGGTGAGGGGCGCGGTGCTGCTCGGTGCCGCTGCAGCGGGCGGCGACGCGATGCCGGGAGCTGTCAGCAGGTGGCGCAGCTGCTCCATGGTTGCTTCTAAATTGATAGCTGGTTGCGCTTTATTCATCAGCGCCAGCTGCAGTTTTTGCACGGTTTTTTGCAGCCGGGCCGCCTGCACGGGCTTGAGCAGGTAGTCCACGGCCTGCGCTTCAAACGCCTGCACGGCGTACTGGTCGTAGGCCGTCACGAACACCAGCGCGGGAAAGGGCCGGCCCGAGGGGCCTTCGGTGGGCCAGGCGTCGGCCAGCTCCACGGCGGCGTCCAGGCCGCTCTGGCCGGGCATGCGGATGTCAAAGAACAGTACGTCGGGCAGCAAGGCCAGGGCCTGCTTGACGGCCGACAGGCCGTCCCCCACGGTGGCGGCAATCTGCAGCTCGGGCCAGGCACGGGTCAACTCCTGCTGCAGCGCGGCGGCCAGCAGGTGTTCGTCCTCGGCAATCAGGGCGCGGGGGGCGGGCTGGTTCATGGGGGGGTGACAGATTTCAAAGGAAAAACGACGCTGGCGCTTGTTCCACCTGCGCTGGCAGCTATCAAATCAAGAGTGCCTGCAGCACCATGCAAGGTGGCCAGGCGTTCGCGCACCTGGGCCAGGCCAAAGCTCTGGCCGGGGCCCGAGATGGGCAGGGTGTCGGGAAGGCCCGCGCCGGTGTCGTTGACTTCGACGACCAGCAGTGGGCCGCTGGGGCCCGGGCGCGTGCTGGCGCGCACGGTGATGTGGCCGCCTTCCACCTGGGGCTCCAGGCCATGGCGGATGGCGTTTTCCACCAGCGGCTGCAGCAGCAGCGGGGGCACGGGCACATCCCGCAGCGCATCCGGCAAGTCCAGCGTATAGGCCATGCGCGGGCCCATGCGCACCGCCATCAGTTCCAGGTAGTCGCGCAGGCGGTCAAACTCGTTGGCCAGCGGATGCTGGGTGCTGCGCGACGCGGTGAGCGTGGCGCGCAGGTAGGCGATCATGCGGTCCAGCATCTCCTGTGCACGCACGGGGTCGGTGCCGATCAGCACGCGCAGATTGGCCAGCGTGTTGAACAGCATGTGGGGTTCGAGCTGGGTTTCCAGGAGTTTCAGGCGGGCCTCGCTGGCGTGCATGCGCGCCTCGGCCATCTTGTCTTCCAGGTACGCCGATTTGTGCATGGCGTAGAAGTAGTAGCTGCCCACCAGCCCGGCAATGGCCGTGATGAGGATGGAGGTGCGCTGGTCCGCCCCGGACAAGGAGGTGCCCGCCGGGTAGAAGCGGAAGTAGTACACGCACAGCGCATCCGCCAGCAGCGTGCCCGCCAGGTAGCCGATGACGATGCCCGCAATCACCAGCGCAATGCCCTGCCAGCCCTGCGGCCAGCCCGTCTCGGCGGCCGATGGGATCAGCTCGCGGCCCAGGTCGATGATGGCCCAGGTGAAGGTGCCGATCAGCACCGAATACACCACCGGTGGCCCGTAGGGCTTGTCGGGCATGAAGGCGTACTGGAGGGTGGCCACGACCAGCGTGAAGGCCACCACCTGCAGGTAGTGCCGTAGCTTGCTGATGCCGTTGAACTGGTGTCGCAGTGTCATGGCCGGTTGTGGCGCTGCGGGTCTTGCTTCTGCGCCTGCGCGCGCTGCAGGGCTTCGCGCTCGCGCTGCACCATGCGCTCGCGCAGGCCGCTGCCGCTGCCCAGCAGGAATACCGATACCCCATGCAGCCCCAGCCCCAGCCCCCAGCCCAGCAGCGGGTAGACCGACCAGGGCCGCGTACCGAACGCATAGCGCGACATGGCAAAGAGCGCCGCGTTGACCAGCACGAACGCCACGGCGTGCACGTACCAGCCCAGCTTGGCACTGGCGCGCCGGCGGGCCAGCGCTTCGATCTCTTCGGGGCTCAGGGGTGAGGACATGGCAGTGGCGGGGGGGTAGGGTTGGAAGCTGGGTGGCGCTGCAGGGATTCTAGGGGCGGGGCTATGCAGGGCAGGCGTGGCGCGCCACCGTGGCCACAGCCTGGGCGTCCAGCGTCAGCCCGATGTGGTTGACGCCAGGCACGAGGGTGACGGGCACGGGCTTGCCGGCCTGGGCAAACAGATCGGCAAAGCGGTCTGCGTAGAAAAGCTCGTCGTCCTGTCCGGCCACGATGCAGACGGTGCCCCGGGCATTGCGGATGTCAGCCTGGTAGTCGTTGTGGGGGCGGAAGTTGGTGGCTACCGTATATGAATAGCGGGGAGTGAGCAGCTCGCGTGCTGCATCGTTGAGGGCATAGCTCAGCACGGGCAGGTGGTTCCATCGGGTGATACCGATCTGGTTGAGCATCGTGATGGCAACCATGCGGGGCAGGCCTACCGACGCCCAGCCGCCGCTGTCAGGCCGCGATGTGGGTGCGTTGTGGTGCAAAAAAGGCGACAGCAGCACATAGCGGTCAAACAGGTCCTGCCGCGCGCTGCCTGCGAAACGCAACGCAAACCCGCCGCCTGCCGAAAACCCCATCAGCGTTTGCGGGCCAGCGTGCGGCACGGCGCGCAGAAAGTCTTCGATGTCGTCTTCCAGCTGGCCCACATAGGCGGCCTGGCCCCGAGGGCCGGATGCGCCGTGCCCCCGTATGTCCAGGGTCGCCACGGCATGCCCCTCGGCCGCCAGTGCCTGCGCCAGCACATGCATGGACTGTCCGCGCGCGGAAGACCCATGCACCAGCACCACTCGGTGTTTTGGGGCGTCTGCCGTTGCCTGGGGGGGACTGTAGCTGTGCCATGCCAGCGATGTGCCATCGCGCGCTGTGTAACGCTGGGCCGGAGGAACGCGGCTGTAGTCCACGCCCTTGAACGGGTCGTTGACGCTGGTCAGTGGCGGGATGTTTTTGGGGCCGCCCCAGGCAATGGCGGCGGCAAGGCCTGCAAGGCCTGCGGTCAGGAGGATGGCTGTGATGAGCATGGGGTACCGGCGGCGGGGCCGCAGTGTGGCGGACGGCGTCATGGTGGCTAGCAGGCCGAGTGTGGCGGCAGAGAGGAGCAGCATGATGGGAGGTGCGAGTGGATTGTTGAGGCCCGGTCAGTGCGCCACCTGCAGCGGTGGCGGCGCTTGCAGTGGCAGCAGGTGCCCCGCAAAGAAAGCCACGATCCGTGCATCCACGTCGGGCAGCACCTTGCGGTCAAAACCGGGGGGATCGCCCAGCAGCGCGGTTTGCACATCGTTGAGCAGGTGCAGCGGCGGCATGGGCGAGAGCATGGCGCCGTGGCTGGCGCCCGGCAGGTGGGCCACATGGGTGCAGCGGTCCTGGCAGGCAGAGAGCACAGCGCTGCTGTGAAAGCGCGGAATTTGGTTGACATCCATGCCAGCGGTCACCAGCCCCAGTGCGATGCGCGGGGTGGCGAGGGTAGCCATGTCAAAGTCTGCCGCAAAGGGCACGCTGGCCACAGCCGCCTGCACGCGCGGGTCCTGGTGCGTGTAGGCGGTTTCATCGCCAAAACGGTGGCGTATCACGGCCAGTGCAAACCATTTCTTCAGGCCATCCAGCAAGTCGCCGTGCAGCCGGGTAATAAACCCGACACAAGAGGAAAAATCCTCGGCAATGTGGGCCTCGCAGTGCTGGCGGAAGCGTGCGGGCGACCACGCGCCGCCTGCCAAGCTCAGGGCAGTGTGGCCACCGGCGGAACCGCCGAAGACCCCCACTTTGTCCAGGGCCAGCAGCGGGGCCAGGCGGTTGTCCTGGGCCACGGTGTCGATGGCGCGGGAGACCTCTGCGGGGCGGCGCTTCCAGCTCTCGGGGCCGGGGGTGGACGGGTCCTTGGAGCTGTCTCCCGCATGTTCGGGCAATGCCACGACAAAACCTGCGGCCACCATTGCGCGCGCGAGATCGGTGTGTACCCACGGGTTGCCGCCCGACCCGTGCGTGATGACGATCAGGCGGCCGTTGCCCCGCACGGGGGTGCCTTGCCAGGCCAGCTGCAGCTGGAAGGGGCCGCGTTGCACGGGTTCGTCGGCGCTGCTGCTGGGGTAGAACACCGTGACGGGGCCATCCCCCGGCAAGCCCGGCAGTTCCGCCAGGCCGGTGCCAGCCTGGCATGCGGCGGCAGCGCCCAGGGCCAGCAGGGCGAGGGTCAGGCGTCGAAGCATCTTCATGGGATTTCTTTCGTGCGGATGGAGGGTGTTGGCGGGTTCAAGGACGTGGGCCCTGCTGTGCCAGGCGGTCTCGCTCGGCCTGCACCATGCGCTCATGCAGCCCGCCGCCCGCGACCAGGAACACCACCGCCCCATGCACCACCAGACCGATGCCCCATCCCAGTGCGGGGTACACCGCCCAATGCCGGCCGCTGGCGGCCGACAGGGTGATCAGCAGCAGGTTGACCAGCAGATAGACCCCGGCGTGCATGTACCAGCCCAGCTTGGCCCCGGCGCGCTTGCGGGCCAGGCGTTCGATGGGGTCTTGGGTGAGGTGTGCGTAGCGCATGGTGATGTCTCCAGGCAAGGTGAGGCAGTTCGATGGAAGTGGCGGGTTCTGGCGGGGCTCAGGTGCCCACGGGGGCTGCGCCGTAGACCACGCTTTGCTGTGCCAGGCGCCACATCCGCAGTGCACGGGCGGCGAACAGGCCGTTGAACACGCCATACAGGGCCGATATCTGCAGGGCAAAGTCGCCGTCCCGCGCCAGGGAGGGCTGCATGGCCAGCTCGACCCCCACGAAATACTTGGTGAGAAAGATGCCGACGATCAGTGCGAGCGGCATGGCGCTGCCTGGCACGTAGAAGCTGCGCGACGAGGATGCGTAGAGCGTGCCGGTGGGGGCCGTGGGCTGGAACCACAGTGCCAGCGCGGTGATTGCGGCGGCGGCAGCCAGCCAGACGCCTACGGCCTGTGCGGCCATGGGCGCCGAACTGCCGAATGCCGACAGGACGCCGGCGACCGAAAAGACGGCCATGCCCAGGGGCATGAGCTGGGTCCGGCGCAGGCTGGCGGTGCGGTCGTACAGCTGGCTGGCTCCCAGCCCCACCAAGGCAGCCAGCAGGCCCCAGACCCAGTAGGGGGTGTGGGTGACGACCTGGATCAGCGCCTGAGGCTGGTGAACAATCATATTGAGCAGCATGGTGTGGTTCCTGGGTAGGGATGGATAGGGGGGTGGAGGAAAGAGTCAGATCACGCCCAGTGCAGACCAGAGCGAGTGCCCCAGAAAGCGTCCGGGAAGAAGGGTGAAGCCACCGGCCACCACGCAGGCGCCGATGTAGACCTTTTGCATGGTCTGGCGGTGGCCTTCGATGTTGCGGCGGGCCAGGAAGACAAAGGACAGCACCAGCAGGCCCAGCGTGACCGGAATCAGCAGGTGGATGGGCCCGAAGCTCCCCCAGCGGGGACCATGGCCTCCATTGATGAAAATGGCAGAGACAGCCGCGGCCACCATCAGGGTCACCCAGGCGTACCCGGCGGCGCGGTGCAGGCGGGGGCGTTGGGTAGCGCCCTTGCGGGCCCACAGGGCGATGGGGCCGATGGCGGTGGCTGCCAGCGCAGCGGCGAGGTGGATGGCGATGACGGGGGTGAGTTGCATGGCGGTGCTCCGGGCTCGTTCTTCAATGGAGCGGACTTTGCCGCCACCGCCGGAGTGATTCCAGCGGCTTGCGACGAAATGCGGATGGACTGCCGCGAAATGCAGAAGCGCGGCGTGATCTGTGGGTGCTTCCGGGGGCGGTCGCTGGGGCATGGGTCTCCCCGCTCCCATGGCTTTGACCCCAAGGTTTACTTTTCTTCGCACAGCGTTCAAGGCAGAGCGCGAAATGAGCCTCTACGATCCGGTACGGTTGGACCCCGGCCCAGCCTGCACCCGAGAACACGAATCAGGACCGCCATGAATCCCCAAGAAGTCAACGCGCCCCCGCCATCGGCGATTCCCCCCGCCCCCTCTGGCAAACCGCCACGACGTTCCCGCTGGGTAGGGAGTCTTCTGGCCCTGGTACTAGTGGCGCTGGTGGGGGGGGCCGCGTGGTATCTCATCGAGCGGGCCAATGGCGAATCCAGCGGCGGCCCGGGCTTTCCAGGGGGTGGACGCCCCATGGTGACGGTGGGGGACGCCCTGGTGCGCAAGGCGGATTTGCCGGTGATCGTCGACGCACTGGGTACGGTGATTCCGGCCACCACGGTCACGCTGCGGCCCCAGGTGTCGGGCATGCTGACCCAGGTGCTGTTCACCGAGGGCCAGATGGTCAAGAAGGGACAGTTGCTGGCGCAGATCGACCCCCGGCCCTTCGAGCAGGCACTGATGCAGGCCCAGGGCACCCGCCAGCGCGACGAGGCGCAGCTGGAGAACGCCCGCCTGACCCTGGAGCGTTACCGCACCCTGTTGTCGCAAGACTCCATCGCGCGCCAGGATGTGGACACCCAGGCGGCGCTGGTCAAGCAATTGGAAGGCACGGTAGTGACCGACAAGGCCCAGGAGGGCACAGCGCGGTTGAACCTGGGCTACACGCGCATTACATCGCCAGCCACAGGGCGGATTGGCTTGCGCGCGGTGGATGCGGGCAACTACGTGACCTCGGGGGACGCGGCGGGCCTGGCCACCATCACCCAGGTGGCCCCGATTGATGTGCAGTTTTCGGTGCCGCAGGATCGTGTGGCAGACATCCAGGCCGCCCAGGCCACTCATGGCGGCGCGGATGCATTGGCCGTGACGGCACTGGACCGCACCCGCAAGGCCGAGCTCGACAAAGGCCGGTTTTCTACGCTGGACAACCAGGTCGATACCACTACAGGCACCGTCAAGGCCAAGGCGCGGTTCGAGAATGCGGCGGGCGCGCTGTTTCCCAATCAGTTTGTGAACGTGCAGCTGCTGCTGCGCAATGTGCCTGCGCTGGTGGTGCCCGTGACTGCCGTGCGCACCGGTGCCAATGGCGACTATGTCTATGTCATCAACGAAGACCGCACGGTGTCGCTGCGCAAGGTCAAGCGCGGCCAGGCCACGGTGGGGCTGATGGCGATCACCGAGGGCCTGAAGGAGGGCGAGCGTGTGGTGACCGAGGGCGGGGACCGTTTGCAGGATGGCATGGCCGTGCAGCTGCCGGGTGCGCAGGCCGCACGCCCACCCCGCGCGGGGGCCAGCAGCCCGCGCAGCGGCGCTTCGGGTGAAGGTCGCCAGCGCCGTCAGCGCCCTGCGCAAAACCCCTGAGCGCGGATGCCAGCATGAGCCCATCGCGTCCGTTCATTGAAAGGCCCGTGGCCACCGCGCTGCTGATGATTGCCATCGTGCTGGCAGGGTTGCTGGGTTTCCGCTTCCTGCCGCTGTCGGCACTGCCCGAGGTGGACTATCCCACCATCCAGGTTCAGACCTTGTACCCTGGGGCCAGCCCCGAGGTGATGAGCCGCACCGTGAGTGCTCCGCTGGAGCGGCAGTTTGGCCAGATGCCGGGGCTGGAGCGCATGGCTTCCACCAGCGCCTCGGGGGTGTCCATCATCACGCTGCAGTTTGGCTTGGGGCTGGCGCTGGATGTGGCCGAGCAAGAGGTGCAGGCCGCCATCAATGCCGGCAACTCGCTGCTGCCAGCGGACCTGCCCGCGCCACCGGTGTACGCCAAGGTCAATCCGGCGGATGCACCGGTGCTGACGTTGGCCATCAGCTCTGACACGTTGCCGCTCACCGAGGTGCAGAACCTGGTGAACACGCGCCTGGCGCAGAAGATCAGCCAAGTATCAGGCGTGGGGCTGGTGTCGCTGGCGGGCGGGCAGAGGCCTGCGGTGCGCATCCAGGCCGACACCAAGGCGCTTGCGTCGTACGGTATTGGCCTCGACACCCTGCGCACGGCCATCACGTCGGCCAATGCCAACAGTGCCAAGGGCAGCTTTGATGGCCCGCAGCGCTCTTACACCATCAACGCCAACGACCAGTTGTTGACGGTGGACGACTACAAGAACCTCATCGTGTCGTGGCGCAACGGTGCGCCGGTGCGCATGCTGGAGGTGGCGCGGGTGGTGGACAGCGCCGAGAACAACCGCCTGGGCGCCTGGGCGGGCGAGACTCCGGCGATCATCCTCAACGTGCAGCGCCAGCCGGGCGCCAACGTGATCGCCACGGTGGACAACATCAAGAAGCTGCTGCCCGAGCTGCAGGCGGGCCTGCCCGCGTCGCTCAAGGTGCAGGTGTTGTCTGACCGCACCACGGGCATCCGGGCCTCGGTGCACCATGTGGAGCTGGAACTGGTTCTGGCCGTGCTCATGGTGGTGTTGGTGATCTTCTTCTTTCTGCACAGCCTGCGCGCCACGGTGATTGCCAGCCTGGCCGTGCCCATTTCGCTCATCGGCACCTGTGGCGTGATGTACCTGCTGGGCTACAGCCTCAACAACCTGAGCCTGATGGCGCTGACGATTGCCACAGGCTTCGTGGTGGACGATGCCATCGTGATGATCGAGAACATTGCACGCTACCTGGAGGAGGGGGAGTCGCCGTTCCAGGCGGCGCTCAAGGGGGCCACGCAGATCGGTTTCACCATCATCTCGCTGACCGTGTCGCTGATCGCGGTGCTCATCCCGCTGCTCTTCATGAGTGATGTGGTGGGCCGGCTCTTTCGCGAGTTTGCGGTCACGCTGGCCATCACCATCCTGATCTCCGGCGTGGTGTCGCTCACGCTCGTGCCCATGATGGCGGCGCGCTGGCTGCGCCCGGAGCCCGTGGGAGGCCCGCAGGGCGTCGCAGGGCGCATCAACCGGGGGTTCGAGCGGGTGATCGGGGGCTACGACCGCTGGCTGCAATGGGTGCTGCGCCACCAGGGCGCAACCATGGTCGTGGCTGTGATGACGCTGGCACTCACGGCACTGCTGTATGTGGTGATTCCCAAGGGCTTGTTCCCCACGCAGGACACCGGGCAACTTCAGGCGCGCATCGAGGCATCGCAAGATGTCTCATATGCCCGCATGACCGAACTGCAGCAAGCGGCCGTGCGTGCCATCCTGCAGGACCCGGATGTGTTGTCGCTCAGCTCGTTTGTGGGTGTCGATGCGGCCAACAACACCATGCTCAACGCCGGGCGCATGCTGATCAACTTGAAGCCGCAGCGGGATGCGCAGGAAGCCATCATGCAGCGGCTGCGTGAGCATGTGCGGTCTGTGGCGGGTGTCACGCTGTACCTGCAGCCCACGCAGGATCTGACCATCGATGCGGAAACCGGGCCCACCGAGTACCGCGTGTCGATTGGCGGAGTGGACGCTGAGCAGGTCAATGGCTGGACCCGCAAACTCGCCCTGCGGCTGCAGAGCGAGCCCAAGGTGCGCAACGCCACGACCGACGCGGGTGCGCAAGGGCTTTCGGCCTTCGTGGACATTGACCGCAACACGGCATCGCGCCTGTCGATCACGGCCAGCTCGGTGGACGACACGCTCTACAGCGCTTTTGGCCAGCGCATCGTGTCCACCATCTTTACCGAGACCAACCAGTACCGGGTGATTCTGGAGGCGCAGCAGGAAGGCATGAACACGCCAGAGGCCCTGGGCACCTTGCAGTTGCGCACGGGCTCTGGCACACCCACGCCCCTGGCGGCCGTGGCCACCATCCGCGAGCAACTGGCACCGCTGCAGGTCACGCGCGTGGCCCAGTACCCGGCGGCGACGCTGGGGTTTGACAAGGCCGAGGGCGTATCTTTGGGCAGCGCGGTGGACGCCATCCGCGCTGCCGCCAAGGAGATCGGCATGCCACAGGGCCTGTCGATGGAGTTTCTGGGGGCTGCCGGGGCTTACGAAAAATCGCTGTCCAGCCAGCTGTGGCTCATCCTGGCGGCGATGGTGTGCGTGTACATCGTGCTCGGCGTGCTGTACGAGAGCTACATCCACCCGGTCACGATCCTCTCCACCCTGCCTTCCGCCGGGGTGGGGGCCCTGCTGGCGCTCATGGTGTCGGGCAATGATCTCGGGGTGATCGGCATCATCGGGATCATCCTGCTGATCGGCATCGTCAAGAAAAACGCGATCATGATGATCGACTTCGCCATCGACGCGGAGCGCCACCAGGGCATGGGGCCGCAGCAAGCCATCCACCAGGCTGCATTGCTGCGCTTTCGCCCCATCCTCATGACCACGCTGGCGGCGCTGTTTGCGGCGCTGCCGCTGATGCTGGGCTGGGGTGAAGGGGCCGAGCTGCGCCGGCCCCTGGGGCTGGCCATTTTTGGGGGGCTGATCCTGAGCCAGATGCTCACGCTGTTCACCACCCCGGTGATCTATCTGGCGTTTGACCGGTTGGGTCGTCGATGGTCAGGCCGGGGCACGGCGGCGGCGCCGGTTCAGGCCGGAGAGGCTCCATGAACCTGTCGCGCCCCTTTGTGGAGCGGCCCGTAGCCACCGTGCTGCTGACCATTGGCCTGGCCTTGGCTGGAATCGCCGCTTTTTTTGTGCTGCCTGTATCGCCTTTGCCGCAGGTGGACTATCCGGCCATTTCGGTCTCGGCAAGCCTCGCGGGGGCGAGTCCCGAAACCATGGCCACCAGCGTGGCCACGCCTCTGGAGCGGCGGTTGGGGGTGATTGCCGGGGTCAACGAAATGACCTCGACCAGCTCCAACGGATCGGCCCGTGTGAGCCTGCAGTTTGACCTGAACCGCAACATCGACGCGGCAGCGCGCGAGGTGCAGGCCGCCATCAACGCGGCGCGGGCCGATCTGCCCGCCACACTGCGCAGCAACCCCACCTACCGCAAACGCAACTCGGCGGCGTCCCCGGTCATCATCCTGGCACTCACCTCCAAGACGCGCACGCCAGGCGAGATCTACGACGCCGTCTCCAATGTGGTGAGCCAGCGCCTTTCACAGGTGGACGGTGTGGGCGAGGTGGAGATCGGGGGCGGGTCGCTGCCCGCCGTGCGCGTTGAGTTGCTGCCCTTCGCGCTCAATCGCTATGGCATCAGCACCGAAGATGTGCGCGCAGCCATCCAGGCCTCCAACGCCAACCGGCCCAAGGGCGCCATCGAAGGGGATGGCCGCCGGTTGCAGATCTACACGCCATCCCCAGCGCGCAAAGCGGCAGAGTACGAGTCGCTCGTGATTGCCTGGCGCAACAACGCCGCCGTGCGGCTGGGGGATGTGGCGCGCGTGGTGGACGGTGTGGAAAACCGCCGCACGGTGGGTCTGTTCAATGGCGACCCCGCCATCATCGTGCTGGTCACGCGCCAGCCGGGGGCCAACATCATCGAGACCGTGGATGCCGTGCGTGCCCTGTTGCCCGATTTGCAGGCCCAGCTACCGCAGGACATCCAGGTGGCCGTGGCGTCCGACAGCACCAACTCTATTCGTTCGTCCCTGCATGAGATCGAGCTGACACTCATGGTGTCCATTGCCCTCGTGGTGCTGGTGGTAGGCCTCTTCTTGCGCAAGGCGCGCGCCACGGTGATCCCGGCTGTGGCCACAGTGGTGTCGTTGCTGGGCACCTTCGGGGTGATGTACTTCCTGGGTTTCAGCCTGAACAACCTGAGCCTGATGGCACTGACCGTGGCCACAGGTTTTGTGGTGGATGACGCCATCGTGGTGCTGGAGAACACCATGCGGCACATCGAGGCCGGGATGGACCGCATGGAGGCAGCGCTGCAAGGTGCGCGTGAGGTGGGCTTCACCGTGTTGTCCATCAGCCTGTCGCTGGTAGCGGTGTTCATCCCGCTGCTGTTCATGGACGGGCAGGTGGGCCGGCTGTTCCGCGAGTTCGCGGTCACGCTGTCGGCGGCGGTGATGATCTCGCTGGTGATCTCGCTCACGACCACGCCCATGATGTGCGCGTGGCTGCTGCGGGCGCACGACCCGGCCAGCGACAAGCCCCCATCGCGCCTGGCACGCTGGGCAGAGCGGGGCTACCAGGGCGTGCTGCGTGGGTACGAACACAGCCTGGACTGGGCCCTGGCCAGCAAGGGTCTTGTGGTGCTCATCCTGCTGGCGGTGATCGGGCTCAACGTGTACCTGTTCGCCAAGATCCCCAAGGGGTACTTTCCCGAGCAGGACAATGGGCAGCTCAATGCCGGCCTGCGGGCCGACCAGAGCATCTCGTCCGATGCCCTGGCGCGCAAGTTGCGCGAGGCGGTGGAGATCATCCGCAAGGACCCGGCTGTGGATACGGTGGTGGGCTTCTCGGGCGGCAGCCGGGCGGGTGGCGGCTTCATGTTCGTCAACTTGAAGCCGCTCAAGCAGCGTACCGACAGTACGCCTGCCGTCATCGCCCGTCTGCGGCCACAGCTCAACCAGATCACTGGCCTCAGGGTGTTCCTGAACCCCGTGCAGGACCTTCGCATGGGCGGCCGGTCCAGCAACTCCACCTACCAGTACACGCTCAAGAGCGACAACATGGCGGACCTCAAGCAGTGGGCGGGCAAGCTGGCCGATCGGATCAAGGACGAGCCCTTGCTCAAGGACGTGGACACCGACCAGGCCGAGAACGGCGTGGAGACCTATGTGGAGGTGGACCGCGCGAGTGCGTCGCGCCTGGGCGTGAGCGCATCGGCCATCGACAACGCGCTGTACAACGCGTTTGGCCAGCGCTCGGTGGCCACGATCTATGGTGAACTCAACCAGTACGCCGTCATCATGGAATGGGGGCCTGAATATACGCGGGGGCCGCCCGCCCTCAAGGACATTTACGTGGCGGCGAACCCCAGCGGCGCCACGGGTACGGCGGCCAACCCCGGCCAGCGCGGCGCGTCCACGGGCAACGTCATCAGCACCACGCCGTCCACCATGGTGCCGCTCAGCGCAGTGGCGCGCGTGGTGGAGCGGGCGTCTCCCACCTCCATCAGCCATCAGGATGGCGAACTGGCCACCACCATCTCGTTCAACATCGACCCGGGGACCTCGCTTGCGCAGGCGCGCCAGGTCATTGGGCAGGCCGAGGCTGACATTGCCATGCCCACCAACGTGCGAGGCAGTTTTCAGGGCACGGCGCTCAGTGCCCAGCAGTCGCAGGGGCAGCAAGCGTTCTTGATCATCACGGCCATCGTGGTGATCTACATCGTGCTGGGCGTCCTGTATGAAAGCCTCATCCACCCGATCACGGTGCTCACCACGCTGCCATCCGCAGGCGTGGGTGCGGTGCTGGCGCTGCTGCTGTTCAACATGCAGTTCACCATCATTGCGCTCATCGGGGTGTTTCTGCTGATCGGTATCGTGAAGAAGAACGCCATCATGATCATCGACTTCGCCCTGGACGCCGAGCGCGCGCGCGGGCTCACGGCCCTGGAAGCTGTGCGCGAGGCCTGCCTGTTGCGGTTTCGGCCCATCCTCATGACCACCATGGCGGCGGCGCTGGGCGCCTTGCCGCTGGCCGTCGGTTTTGGCCAGGGCTCTGAACTGCGCCAGCCCCTGGGGGTGGCGATCATCGGTGGCTTGATTGCCAGCCAGTTGCTCACCTTGCTGACAACACCGGTGGTTTATGTGCTGCTCGACAAGCTGCGCAAGCCCGCACCCAATGAACAACAACTGAGCCGTGCCGGAGCCCCCGGTGCCGCTGTCTGATTGCGCACCATGAATTTTCCCTTCATCCCACTTACCTCGGGCGCACATGCCGCCCGGCTGGCCAGCCTGGGGCTTGCGCTGACGCTGCTTTCGGCCTGCTCTGTCACACCGCCCTATCAGAGCCCCGAAATGCTGGTGCCTGCGGCGTTCAAGGAGGCGGGCGCCACCTGGGCGCCTGCCGTGCCAGCCGATGCGCTGGACCGTGGACCCTGGTGGGCGCTGTTCGGCGACGCCGAGCTGAACCGACTGGCAGAGCAGGTGCAGCTTTCCAACCAGAACATCGCTGCGGCAGTGGCCGCCTATGCCCAGGCGCAGGCCGTGGTGCGGCAGCAGCGCGCCGGGCTGCTGCCTTCCGTCAGCCTGTCGGGCGGAGCCACGCGCTCGGGCGGCGAGGGGGCCACCCGATCCGGCACCACCACGCAAGCCTCGTTGGGGGTGGACTGGGCCCCGGACCTGTGGGGGCGGCTCGAAAGCGGCGTCAACAATGCCCAGGCGAGTGCACAGGCCAGCGAGGCTGACCTTGCGTCGGCCCGCCTGTCCGCTGTGGGCAGCCTGGCATCGGCCTATTTCCAGCTGCGCGAGGCCGATGCTGAAATCGGGCTGCTGGAGGCCACGGTGGAGGGTTACGAGCGCAGCCTGCAGATCGCAAAAAACCGCTACGCAGCCGGAGTGGTGGCGCAGACCGATGTGCTGCAGGCTCAGACCCAGCTGGCCAACGCCCGGGCCGACCTGGCCACCGTGCGCCAGAACCGGTCGAGGTTCGAGCATGCCCTGGCGGTGCTGACGGGGCGGGCTCCCGCTGACTTTGCACTGCCCCGCGCACCGTGGGTGGCCGAAGTGCCCGAGGTACCGTCAGGCGTCCCGTCGACCTTGCTGCAGCGCCGCCCCGACATCGCGTCGGCGGAGCGGGCTGTGGCCGCCGCCAATGCGCAGATCGGCATCCAGCGCGCGGCGTATTTTCCCAGCCTGAGCCTGGGCGCCACACTCGGCAGCGGTGGCAGCAGCGTGGCGGATCTTTTCAAAGCGTCGGGCACCGTGTGGTCGCTGGGGCTTTCCATTGCACAGACCTTGTTTGATGCCGGTGCCACGGCTGCCCGCGTGGATGAGGCGCAGGCTGCACGCGACGCCCGTGTGGCCGTCTACCGGCAGACGGTACTGACGGCCTTCCAGAGCGTGGAAGACCAGCTCACCGTGCTGCGCACGCTGCGAGAACAGGAGCCTTTGCGGCGCGAGGCCGTGTCGGCCGCCGAACGCACGGCGCAGCAACTGCTCAACCGCTACCGCGAAGGGCAGGTGAGCTACACCGAGGTCGTGACAGCGCAAGTGTCTGCACTGTCCGCCCAACGCGCGCTGCTGCAGCTGCAGGTCAACCGCCAGCTGGCGGTGGTGACGCTGGTGCAGGCGCTGGGTGGCGGGTGGCAGTCACCATGGCAACCCCCTGCCTGAAGGCCGCGCCAGGTTGTTGGGCATATACTCCTGTTTTGATAGCTGCTAGCGCTTGATGGATAAGCGGTAGAGCCTTATTTGATTCAAATTTATCTCAAGGAGTGTGCGTGGACGTTGTATTGCTGGTCAAGGCCGCCATCATGGGCGTGGTCGAAGGCCTGACCGAGTTCCTGCCCATTTCCTCCACGGGGCACCTGATCCTGGCGGGCTCCCTGCTGGGGTTTGATGATGCCAAGGCCAAGGTGTTTGACATCGCCATCCAGACCGGTGCGATCTTTGCGGTGATCCTGGTGTACTGGCAGAAGATCCACGCCACGCTGGTGGCCTTGCCCACGCAGCGGCAGGCGCAGCGGCTTGTGCTCAATGTGGTCATCGGTTTTTTGCCTGCCGTGGTGCTGGGCCTGCTGTTTGGCAAGGCCATCAAGGCCCATCTGTTCACCCCTGTGGTGGTGGCCAGCACTTTCATCATTGGTGGCTTCATCATTTTGTGGGCAGAGCGCCGATCGCCTGCCGCCACCCGCATCCAGTCGGTGGATGACATGACGCCGCTGGACGCCCTCAAGGTGGGCCTGGTGCAGTGTCTTGCCATGGTGCCGGGCACGAGCCGCAGCGGCTCCACCATCATCGGCGGCATGCTGCTGGGTTTGTCGCGCAAGGCTGCCACCGACTTTTCGTTCTTTCTGGCCATTCCCACGCTCATTGGCGCCGGGGTGTACAGCCTGTACAAGGAACGCGCGCTGCTTTCAGCGGCCGATCTGCCCATGTTCGTCACCGGGCTGGTCTTTTCCTTCCTGAGTGCCTGGCTGTGTGTGCGCTGGTTGTTGCGCTACATCAGTACCCACAGCTTTGTACCGTTTGCGTACTACCGCATCGTGTTTGGCATCGTTGTTTTGGTGACCGCATGGACTGGATGGGTGCATTGGGCGGATTGATAATTCACGGATGAGCCGTCCTGCACCGCTGGTTTCTCTCGTTTCATGCGCCACTATATTTGCGGGCCTTTGTGCTGGGCCCTTGGCGTATGCTCAGGATGTGCCTGCTCCCGAAGCGCCGCCCAAGCCCCTGTTCAACTATGCGCTGGGCGCCATTGTTGGCTCCAGCCCGGACTATGCGGGCGGTGACGGGCGCAAGAACAGCCTGCGGCCTGCATGGGCTGTTGAATACGGACGCTTCAGGCTGAGTACATCGCGTGGCAGTGCCTTCATGGGGCATGGGCTGGGCCCGCGCGAATCGGGTGCCAGTGCGACATTGGCGCAGGGAGATCAATTCCACCTGAGCGCATCGCTGCGCATCGACAAAGGCCGGGACGGCTCGGATGCCCCGATCCTGGTGGGACTGCCATCTGTCCGGTCCACACTGCGCGCGAGGGTGAGTGCAGGCTATGCATTGACACCACGCTGGTCGGTGGGGGCGGGCCTCTCGCAAGACATTCTGGGGCGAGACGGCGGCGCGCAGCTGTCCACCAGCGTAGGCTATACATGGCCGGTGACGGAGCAAACCAAGGTGGTCTTCGGGATCGGTGCCAGCTTCGCGGATCACACCTACCTCCGGGGCCATTTTGGTGTGCCTGGCGGCGGTGCAGGTGCTTTGCCGGCATTTGATCCGGGCGCGGGCCTCTACAGCGTGGACGCCGGCGTGGAGGTTATGTCCGCCATCAATCGCCACTGGGTGGCGCTGGGGGCGGCGCGTGTATCGCAACTGAAGGGTGATGCACGCCGCAGCCCGCTCACGGTGGAACCCACCGGGTATTCCGTGTCCGTGGGTCTGGCGTACCGCTGCTGCCGCTAGAGCCGTTCTGCGGTGGGCGCCTGCGGCTTGCGTGGGCAACGGTTTTGGCCGAAAGTGATAAGCTGGCGTTGACACCCTGTTACCTGTAGCAAGGCAATGCGAAGCGGCCACCGCCAAGGAGGGCGGCGTTGGATTGCCTCCTCTGTTGATGATCATTTCCCCGCCGGGGCTTTCGCCGCATGATGCAAGACGAGCCTGAGTTGTCGCAGCCCCCCAACGCCGCCGCCAAGGATTCCTGGTCCAAGGCGGATTTGCTGGATCTGATCACACGCAGCGCCGGTGCAACCATGGCCGTGGTCGACCGCAGTCTGACCATGATCTATGTCAACGATGAATACGCCCGGTGGTTCGGCACGGTGCCCCAGCAGCTGATTGGGAAATCTCTTGTCGATGTGTATGGCGAGAGCGATTGCGCCCGTTTCATGCCCTTTGTCGAGCGTGTTCTGCAGGGCGAACGGGTGCAGTACCAGCGCCTTTTGCGCACCCCCTATGGCATTGATGAATGGCGCACCATCTGCCTGACCCCTTGGCACAACCGGCATGGGCTTGTGGATGGTTTCCTGACCACGGCGCTCGACGTCCACGAGTTGCAGGTCACCATGAATGCACTGCGCGCCGCCAACCAGCGGCTGTCCTCGCACATGGAAAACAGCCCGCTTGCGGTGCTGGAGATGGACCACAACCTCAGGCTCCTGCACTGTTCGCAGCGGGCCGTGCAGCTCATGGGCTGGCTGCATGTCGCGGGGCTGGAGGGGCGGTTGCTGACCGAACTTGTGAACCTATCATCCCAGGACGAAGGGCTTCAAAGTGCTTTGCAGCGCTTGCAGTCCGGGCAGGAGTCCCAGAATCGTGCGGATACCTGCTTTGTGCGGGACGACGGGAGCGAGGTGCATTGCGAGTGGTTCAACTCCGCGCTGACCGATGCGCAGGGGCAGGTCACATCGATCATGGCGCTGGTCCAGGATGTATCGGCCAAGATCCAGATTGCGCGCCATCAGCACTACCTGGCCAACCACGATTCGCTGACGGGACTGTTCAATCGCGCGGCTTTTCAGAACCGCCTGGAACAGTCTTTGACCCAGGCTCGGCGCAATGCCGGGTCTGTTGCATTGCTGTTCATCGACCTGGATGGGTTCAAGGGCGTGAATGACGCCGAAGGCCACCGCGCAGGGGACGAGGTGCTGCGCATTGTTGCCCAACGCATTGCCAGCACCGTGCGTACGGGTGACACCATGGCGCGGCTGGGGGGCGACGAATTCCTGGTCATGCTGGACCGGGATGTCACCCGCGATGTGACGGACACCATCGGCCACCGCATCATCGAAGCCCTGCACCAGCCCATGGCCGTGGAGGGGCGTGATTTGTTTGTCGGCGCGAGCATCGGTGTCGCGGTACATCCCCCGCTGGAGGGTGACATTGATGCTCTGATGAACCGCGCCGACCAGGCGATGTACTCCGCCAAGCGCGCGGGCAAGGGCCGGCTCCACTACGCTGAAATCACGGGTTCTTGAGCTCAAGGGCTCCTGGCCCCTGTCGCCCGGTTTCTGCAGCCCTGTTTCTACTTCGTGGGCAGGCGGATGCTCTGCTGAAAGTGGAAAAAATTCTCGGGATCGTACTGGGCCTTGATCTGTTGCAGCTGCGGGTACGCGGGGCCCCAGTAGGCCTGGGCAAAGTCCTGCAGTCCTGCGTCGGGGTAGTTCTGGTACACGTGCCCGTTCAGGAAGGGCTTGACCAGGTTCATGAATCCATCGAGCCAGGCCTCCATCTGGGCTCGCTCGGTGGCATTGGTCCAGAACACGTCCACCACCAGATCCGCATCCACATGGCGGTGGATGAACGCGCTGTCTGCCACGGGATAGCGGTTGATTGCGCCACCATAGGGCTCCAGATAAGCCAGTGACCATGGGTTTGGCGAGGTCTTGAAGTAATCGATGATGCGTTGCCAGTCCGACGTTGACAGCGGTGTGCTGATGTAGCCGCAGGCCTTGGTTTCCGCCACGCCGTCCGGCAGGTTGTCTGGCAAGGTGTAGGGGTGGTCTTCCAGCCAGATGTTCATGTCGGGGTAGGTGCCCGTCTTGTCCACCAGCAGCTGTGCGCTTGGTATCGCCATCAGCCGCGCAATGGCCTTCATGCCCTCATCGCGTGTGCCGCAGAACATGCCTTGCACCATGTAAACCGGTGTGCTGTTCTGGTAGCCCAGATTCATCATGTAGCCCAGGGCATCGGGTGCGCCGGTTTTCATGTAATGGGCTTGCATCGTCGTGAGAACCTCAGCCGCATGCGCGGCATCCCAGCTGATGGCCCAGGCCCACACCTGGTCAAGCCGGTGCATGCGGTAGGTAACCTGAAGCAGGACGCCGAAATTGCCCCCCGTGCCACCCCGCATGGCCCAGTAGAGGCCCGGGTTCTCTTGGGCACTGGCGGTGACGATGGTGCCATTGGCAAGCGCCACCCGGAACGACTCCACCACATCGCTCTGGATGCCGAAGGCCCGCGACGTGTAGCCGTAGCCGCCACCTTGCACGAAGCCTCCCACGCACACGCTGCCACACGCTCCCGTGGGCACATGCCAACCGGTATGGTTCATGGCACCGTTGAAATGGTCGAAGTCGGTGCCTGGCAGCACGTGCACGCGGGCGCTGGGTGGGTCCAACACCACACCACTCATATCGCTCAGATCCACCACCATGCCACTGTTGACAGAGTAGCCCGCCGTGCTGTGCCCACCGCAGCGCACGGCCACCCATACCTGGTAGGCGCGGGCCACGGCGAGGCATTCGAGCACGTCGTGCTCGCACGCGCAGTACACGATGATTTCGGGATAGGCCTGAAACGCGGGGTTGGATTCTTGCCGCGCAGCGTTGTAGTCGGGGCTGGACGGCAACACGATGCGGCCCACCAGCTTGGCCTCCAGTGCCGCCACGGCATCCCAGGTCAGGGTTGCACCGAGCGCATTCTTTGTGGCCTGGCTGGCTGCCAGCGACTGGAAATGTGCAATGCGGGTGTCTTTGGCAATGCGGGCGGGGCTTTTGCGATGGGCCATGGTGAACAATCCTTGGTGAGAACGCGAAGTCCCGTGTTTAACGGAAGCTCGGCCGTTTGACCAGTTCGGAATGGCCCTTGTTGCTCAGACACTGAGCATCCGTTGTGTGTTCAAGCCGAAGACAGCGCCAGGTCGCCCGTATTGCGCCGAAGGCAGAATTTGCCGCCTTGCTTGCCGCTGTACATCGCTGCATCCGCCAGCTTCAGCAGGCCCTGGGCGTCGTTGCTGTCGTCCGGGGCGATCGCGTAGCCGATGGTCAAGCCCACTTCCACCTGTACATCCCCCAGCGTGAAGGGCGTGCGAAAGGCGTCCAGCAGTTTGTGGCCCAGTTCCTGGGCTTGCTGTGCACTGCCCAGATGGCCCGTCATCACCACGAATTCATCGCCTCCCAGGCGCGCCACCACGTCGCTCTGGCGGACATGGCCCTGCAGGCGCCGGGTCACCGCGACCAGCAGCTCATCGCCCACGTCATGGCCATGCTGGTCGTTCACGGGTTTGAAACCATCGAGGTCCATCACATACACGGCCAGAAGTTTGTCGGGCCCGCACCGAGGCAGGGCCGAGGCCAGTGCGATGTTCAGGCCGCGCCGGTTGGGCAGGCCGGTCAAGGGGTCGGTGTGTGCCAGGGATCGCATGGCGTCGCGTTCGCGGTTGGCGTCCACGGCTGCCATGCGCAGGGCCTTGGTGCGCAGTCCCAGCACACGCATGAAGAGCAGCATGTCGAGGGTTGCCCCAAACTGGAAGGAATGCAAGGTCCAGAAGTTGACTGGCACCCACCCCCTGATCACGCCGATGACGGTGGCGGTGGCCAGGAAATACAGCAACCAGGCCAGCAGCAGGGTCGTGCCGACGGGGTCTCCCCTGCGGGCGCGGCGCACAGAGCCTGGAATCCCCATGAGCGCCGGCACCAGCCCCAGAATGCTGACGATCCCGGTGACCGCACGGGTGCTCAGCACGTCCAGCGCATACAGAACGGCGAGTGCCACGCACACCACGGCGCCGCCGCGCATGCAGCGCCGCAGCCAGCTCTCTGGGCGCTCGCCCGCCAATGCCTGGCTGATGAAGAGGAAGGAGCCGCAGGTGGCGGCCAGTGCTGCAAGGCTGGCGGCATGCACCTCCATCCAGGGCATGTCGCGCCACAGATACTGCGCGCCCAGGCCGAACAGGTGCAGTGAAAACAGAAGGCTGCCGGTGATGAGCAGCGCATACTGGATAAACAGCACGTCCCGCAGATTGAGCCATTGCGCCAGGCTGTAGATGATCAGGCACAGCGCCAGGCCGGTCAGGATGCCTTGCAGCATTTGCTCGTTAAGGGCCTTGCTGTGCCATTCGGTGGGTTTGCTCAGGGTGATGGGAAGCACCATGGCGCCCCGGGTTTCAACGCGCAGCAGCACGTCGTAGGCGTGCCCCGGCAGCATGTTCAGCGCCAGTGCGTGAGAGCGGCTGCGCAGGGGGCGCTGGGTGTAGGGCTGCAGGCTGCCCAGTGTGGCCTGCTGGGTCACATGGCCGTCGATGGTGAGGTATATCTCAATGCGCTGGAGTACCGGGTAGTCGATGTCCAGCACCCAGGCTCCGCTGGAGCTGGGCGACACCATCACGGGGATGTGCAACCACACGGGCTCGGTGCGCACGCCCAGCGTGCCGCTGGTCCCCGGCGGTGGTTCGAAGCGCGAGAGCGACGCCAGGATGTCCTCCACCAGCAGGGTGCCCGAGGGATCGGCCAGCACCGACACAGCGGGCCATGCCTCCATGGAAGGCCTGTCGTCGCGCAGTTCCAGTGGGGTTGCCGCTGTTGCACCTGTTGGGCCTGCAAGCGTCAACGCCATGACCAACAGCAGCCATGGCAGGCACCAGCCCAGGCCACGGAACAAGCCTGGAGCCCGGCGCTGCAACAGGGGCAGAACCCGCCAGGGGCATTGGGTGTGCGCCTGCATCATGACGACAGTGCCAGGTCGCCCTGGTTGCGAAGAATGGAATGCTTGCCGCTTTGTTTGCCAGCGTACATGGCCGTGTTGGCGAGGCGGATCAGCTGCTGCGGATCATCACCGGCATCAGATGCGAGCCGGCGCGGCGCTTGTCTCGTTGTGGAGTGCACCATCGTCAGTCGCTTGAAACCATGGATGGATTCCATGCCGCGATGGCGGCATTGATCAGCTTGGCATAGGCTTTCACGTCGTGTGAATCGTCGTAGTCCAGGCCGCCGTGACATTGCTGCATCGCCTCGCCATTCGCAAAGAAACTGAAGAAGTCGACGATCCTGCCATCGACTCGCGCAACCGGCGCCTGCTGGTCCTGTCCGAAACGCCGAGTTGCTGGTCAGAACGTCCTTGAACGCAAGCATTTCCAGATGCTTCTGACGTCCTGACGCCGGCATTGTGTCTTTGTTGTGACCCAGTACATGGACGGCCACGGCTTTCAGGCTCTTCGCTGTGCCGATCATCACCAGGTTAGCTCCGGTATTCGCATCCGCTGCCCTGGATCTGTATGTGGGCTCCGGCATCTGCGCCATCGCTGTCACTCCGCCCCTCGCGATGGGCGAGTTCGGAGCAGCACACCGCAGTGGCGATGTCGGTGGGGGCGCGAGGCGATACGAGCTGGGCAATGCGGGGCGATCAGCGCAATGGGGTGAGCACCAATTCACCCGCGTATTTCCCGGAGGGCAGCAGCGCTGCGTGACCTTTAACACAGCTGTATATCGTTGATTTGTACTGCGTGAAACGTTTTAAGGACACATGGCCGCCACGGGCGTGACGCGCTCATGCCTGCTGCAATCGTCCCTTGCCTCTCTGCTTGCCTTGATACAACGCACCATCGGCCATTCGTAACAGTGTGGCTGTTTCGTGACTAGCCTCTGGCGCGATGGCATAGCCTATGGTGAGCCCGATTCGCATTTCCTCGCCTGCGACGCGGACCGGAGTCTCGAATAGCGAGAGCAAATATTCTCCTATTTGCCTTGCCTGTGCCGGATCGCGCAGGCCGCCGGCAATCATTACAAATTCGTCGCCTCCCAGTCGCGCCACGACGTCACCGCTGCGCGTACCAGCGCGCAGGCGGTTTGCCACCTCAATCAGCAACTGGTCGCCAACCTCATGTCCGCGGGTATCGTTGACCTCCTTGAATTCGTCAAGATCAATCAGATACACAGCCAGCATGTGGTGCGGTGAGGCACTCACCAGCGCCAGCGACATGGCATCAGTCAGACTGCGGCGATTGGGCAGTCCGGTCAGAGCGTCCGCGTACGCCATGGAACGCATCACCTCGTGCTCGGTCCGTGCGTTTTCGCTGGCTTTGCGCAGTTCGGTCGCACGCACGATCAGCACCAAAGTGAAGGCGAGTATGTGGCACATCTCGCCGAACGTCAGCGAGTGCAGTGTCCACACATTTGCGGGAAGCTTGCCGCGGATGGTTGTGGTCGTGACCACCACGGTGGTGATATAGAAGGCGAATGCAAGCAACAGGTAGAGCCCAATCGCGTCGCCCTTGGTGACTTTGGACATGAAGCGCGGCAGGCTCAGCAGCAGCGGCAGCGGTCCGAGCAGCACGATCATGGCGGTTAGCAGTCGTGTATTGAATGCGTCAAGGCAATAAATGACAAGCAGCACGCCGCACAGCGCTGCTCCACTGTTCATGAGGCGCGGGAAACGGTCTGCAGGTTCACCGGCAGCGCCGATATGTGGCTTGCGCAGTACGTCCCCAAGAAACAGGAAGGTGCCTGCCACTGCCACCAGCGAGCCGATGCCTGCCATATGGCTTTCGAACCAGAATACGTCGCGCCAGACCCATTGCGCACCGACGCCAGAGAGGAGCAGGGCAAACAGGAACGATCCGGTGACCAGAAGCGCGTATTTGAGGAATAGTGACTCCCGCGTTCCCACCCATTGCGCGAAGCTGTACATCAGCATGCAGAGGAAGAACCCGACTTGAATGCCACGCAACATCTGCTCGGCAACGCTGGCGCGATGGAATGCGCTGGGTTGCATGAATTCGATGGGCAGAATGCTCGCACCGCGCGATTCGACGCGCAGCATCAGGTCGTAGTCGCCAGCGGCGAGATCCAGCGGCATCGCGTGCGAACGGCTGAACAGGGGCCGGGAAGCGAACGTACGCAGGCTGCCGAGTTCTGCCTTCTGCAGGGTGTGCCCATCTTGGGTGATGTAGGCATCAATGCGGTTGAGCGGGGGGTAGTCAATGTTCATCACCCATTGCTGGGAGGCCACTCCGCTGACTGCTCCCACGCGGAACGGAACGTGCAGCCAGGTTGGCTGCGCCTGCACACCGAGCGTGGCGTAGCTTGTTTGCGGACGCTCGAATTCAGAGATTGCCGCCTGAGCACCGGCCAAAGTCAGGGGCGTTTGCTTTTCCGATAGCACCGTCACAAAGGGCCAGGCCTCGCTGACCGGTGTTGTGGGCTGAAGCAAAAGTCGCGAGGCCGGGGTGGTCGCCTCGGCCGCCCAGGTTGAAGTGACCCATTGCGTCACGGCAATGAGCACCCACGCCAGCCATCGCCCGAGCCACATGCGGTCAACTGCCATGACGGCCCCACCGACCGCGTACAGTCAATCGATCTTCCAAGCGGTTGAGCCAGCGTGGTGCCTTTGCGTCGTCGTCCCAAGTGCCGACGGTTGCATGCATCTGGGTGAGCAGCTGCGTTGGAAGTTTCAGCGGACGGGTTTGATCCATCAGGAAACTGGTCAACAGGTGATACCCGACGACCCGCGAGAACATGCGACTTAGCGAAAACTGCGGAACGACAAGGCGAACAACCGAATCGATCAATCGGCTGACGGACATCAACACAGCGAACAGGATGCGCGAAACCAGCGGCAGCCTGTTGGAGATGCCTAGCGCGTCGGCGACAACGCCGCCGCACAGGTAGCGCGTAAACAACGCGGGAAAGGGTTTGAGCAGTTTGAACGGGATCGAATCGCTCATGTAATCCATGAGCGCACCGCCCAGCGCCGGGCGCGCGTCGGTGCCCCCCGGATACACGTTGTCAGCGAGGCATTGCGTCTGGATGTCGAGAAACAAGCGTTCGGCATCGGCGTAGGTAGATGGCATCCACTTTGGCTCGATCCCCAGTAGGCAGCCGACTACATTCCAGCAATGCAGATAGGCTTCCTCATCCTCCGCACACAGCCCGATGCCGAGTGTGCGCATGGCCCGCAGGAAGACAAAGTGAAACGTTAGGAGCGTAAACACAAGCTGCTCCTGATTGTTCGGCAGTCCGTCACGCGAGACGTTCCAGCCGTTCGCCAGAAATGCGCCATGCATGGATTGCTGGCTTGCCTCTGCGGCCGGGGTGGCGATGGGCTGCACCACCGCATTGACCATTTCTTGCGGCGCGCCATGCAGCATCAGGTTGCGGATGGTGGCGTGGATGAGGCGCACTTTGAGTGTTTGCGCAACGCCCAGTCCTTCAGGTGTCGTTAGCCCACCGCGCAGCATGACCGGGAACACCATCGCCGCCGTTGAGCGGATGCGGTAGTCGGCATTGGTCGTGAGCTGCCCGGAAATCTGCAACACGGCGGCGGCTTTCGGCTGAATGTAGCAGTCCGGCAAGCTCGCGCAAAACAGCGACATGACCGACAGTGGGCCGTGCTCAGTAAAGACGTTTTCGCCACGCGTGATTTTTGCCGCATCGCTCCACTCTGGCAATCCGCGCCCAGCGTCAAGGTAGCCGCGAAGTGCCTCAACGATGTGCGGCGACGTGCCGTCCGGTGGTGTCCAATCCACAAGCGCTGCGTTGCTGGTCCAGGTATTCAACAGCATCGTCGTGGTCTGCAGATGGCGCATGCGGTCGGCGTTCAGCGCGAGCAGCGTTTGTAGACTGGCTTCACCGGCAGGCAACTCCCAACTGCCCACGATTGCCGCGATGGTTGCATCTGCCAGCGGATCAGCTTGATAACGCATCGCTGCTGGATCGTAGGCGGGTGTTTCCGGTAGAACCGACGAAGCTGCGGGCAAAGTCATGATCGGGACCGAATAGCGAGAGTGACGGTTTTACCAAGGCCAATCGAGCTGTAGATCAGGCAAGCCGACGCTATCCCAGAAATCAGCACTGGCAGCCGGAAGGTCAGTGAATTGGGGGGCATAAGGCACCTACATGTTGTTACAAACACTCAGTGTAGGGGATTGTGGCGAGATTGCTCCTGCCTATTTGCCCTGAGAAACAGCCGACAGCGCACATTTTCTCCCTCTGTTTGCCCCTTCACCCCATTCTGGCGCCCCGCGAAGCGCCCGTGAAATGGCAGAAAGGACTACCGGCGGCAGGTTGTGGCCGCCAGGTTTAGCAGCGCCGCCTCGATGGCCGCCGCCGTGGCCACGGGTTGCTCCATGGGAAACAGGTGGCTGCCGTCCAGCATCATGGTGCGTCCCTCGGTGATGCGCAGCGTCATGGCCATGCCCACCTGCCGCATCTCGTCCGAATCGCGCCCGCCGATGAAGGCGGCGGGGCACTGCAGCGGGTGGGCGCTGAGCAGCCGCCCGAGGTTGTGGGGCAGCGTGTTGTAGATGGCGGTTTCCACCGCGCGGTCAAACCCCAGCACACGCTTGCCGTCGTGGTCTACCAGGCCGTGGGTGATGTAGTCGCCCAGCACTTCGGGGTCCCAGTGCGCAAAAGCCTTCTTCTTGCGGAAGTGTTCCAGCGCCTCTTCGTTGCTGGCCCAGCTGAAGCGCCGTTGCCGGCTCACCTTGCCCGGCGAGATGGAGCCCACGACCTGGGTGCGCTTGGCCACATCGACCGCGTTGGCCTTCCAGCCGCCCAGCAGGGGCGAGTCAATCAACAGCACACCGCGCACAAGGTGGGGGTGGCGGGCTGCGGCCATCACGCTCAGAAAGCCGCCCAGCGAATGCCCCACCAGGAATACGGGCTGGCCCAGGCGCTCCACCTGGGGTGTGGCGAAGTCCGCCAGCTGCTGCACCAGATGCGGCCAGTTGTTCGACACCGGGTATTTGGGGTCGTGTCCGTAGCGTTCCACCGCGCTGACCTCGAACCCCCGGGCCTTGAGGTGCTTGAAAAGCACGCGGTACGTGCTGGCCGGGAAGCTGTTGGCGTGCGAGAAAACAATGGGGAGCATGGGGGGGCCGGCGGGGGACCAGGTTGCAGGTAAGGCGGCAGAGCGAACCCCGCCGTCAGAGGAATCAGATCAGCTTGTCAGTGTGGTTGGTGATCTTCTTGAGCGGCTTGCTGCGGGCCGGGTTCACCATGATGGGTACGGTGGTTGCGCCCCCGCCCCAGGCCGGGTCTTCGATGCTGTCGAACACCTGGCGCAGCTTCTGGCCCCAGCTGTCGTGCAACATGCGGAAGTAGGGGTTGTTCTCATCGATGCAGACCACTTTCGAGGTTGAGAAACTGTCGGCCTCGTACACCACCAGGTCCAGCGGCAGGCCCACCGACAGGTTGGACTTGAGCGTGCTGTCCATGGACACCAGTGCGCACTTGGCCGCTTCGTCCAGCGGGGTTTCGGGTGTGAGCACCCGGTCGAGCACGGGCTTGCCGTATTTGGATTCGCCCACCTGGAAGTAAGGCGTCTCGGAGGTCGCTTCGATGAAGTTGCCAGCCGAATACACCTGGAACAGGCGCATGCCCTCGCCCTTGATCTGGCCGCCGAACACCATGGACACATTGAAGTCCACGCCCGAGCGTTTGAGTGCCGCGCCGTCGCGTTCGTGCACATGGCGCACCGCAGCACCGAGCACGCGGGCTGCGTCGAACATGCTCTTGGCGTTCCAGATCGAGATCGTCTCGCCCGAATCACCGTCCTTGAGCTGCTCGGTCTGCAGGATCTCGCGCACCGACTGTGAAATGGACAGGTTGCCTGCCGACAGCAGCACCATGAAGCGGTCGCCCGCCTTCTCATAGACCATCATCTTGCGGAAAGAGCTGATCTGGTCCAGGCCGGCATTGGTGCGCGAATCGGACAGGAAAACCAGCCCGGCGTTGAGTTTGATGGCGACGCAATACGTCATGAGCGGAGTGGGGTCGTTGGAAGAGGGAAACCCGCGAGTTTAGTCCGGCGTGGGAACACCCCCGCGGGAGGTAGTGCGGGACGGCCATCCAGTGTTCAATAGCGGATAATCAAAATTGATAGCAATAAATGATTTTCAGATAAGCGCTAGAAGCCATTTTTATCAAAAATATTTGATCCCGGCCGTTCGCGGCTGTCCTGGGCCGCAGCGGCGGGCAAGGCGACGTCCATCGCCGGGGCCAAAGGGCTATTCCTCCCGGGCCAGGCAGCGGATGTCCGCCGCTTCTATCATCCGTCGCTTCACCTGGAGGGGCCTTGCCGTGTTGAACCCACTGATCTTGTCTGCAACCCGCCGCGCCTGCGCGCTGGCCGTGGTTGTATTGCTGGCGGCCTGCGGCGGGGGCGGCGCAGAAGACCCTGGCGATGGCGGCAACCCTCCGGCACCACCCCCCGCACCGGTGCGTTCCGGCCAGCTCGAATCCGCCGCCTTGCTTGGCACGGTGCCGGCCGCTGGCATCGCCGCAGCCCTGGCCGCGAAGGAGTCGCTGGCCCAGGATGTGGTGCCGCGCTACAACGTCACCTCCTACCGGATCGAATACCTCACTGCCGATGCCGACGGCAAGGAGGTGCGCGCCTCGGGGCTGGTCAGCGTTCCACAGAAGCCAGCCGGCGCCAAGAGCCCGGTGCTCAGTTACCAGCACGGCACCATCTTCCGCGACTCCGAGGCGCCCAGCAACAACGCGGTGGCGTCCGAGGTGTCGGTGGTGCTCGCGTCACTGGGCTATATCGTGCTGGCGCCCGACTACGTGGGTTTTGGGGCCTCCAAGGGCACACCCCACCCCTATCTGCTGGCGGCGCCCTCGGCCGCCGCCACAGCGGATTTTCTGACCGCCGCCCGCACCTGGCGCGGCCAGGCCAACGTGGCGGACAACGGCCAGCTCTTTCTGACTGGCTACTCGGAAGGCGGCTACGTCACCATGGCCACGCACCGCGCGCTGCAGGCGGGCGGATCGCCCCATCTGCAGCAGCTGCGCATGGTGGTGGCGGGCGCGGGGCCCTACAACGTGCAGACCACCATGGATGGCCTGGTGGACCTGGTGCGGCAAGAACAGCCGGTGATCGGCGCACTCATCAACCCCGGTTTCTTGCGCCATCTGGGCAGCAGTGTGCAACGTGAGGTGCGCCGCCTGCTGCTGCGCGCGCTGATCCCGGGCGATGCCGACGTGGCCTATGACACGCGCTTCATCGACTACTTTCTGGCCGACGACGTGTTGGCCCTCGCCAGTGCCAGCAACGTCTACGACTGGAAACCCAACGTGCCTGTACGCCTGTACCACGGCCGCGATGACCGCACCGTGCCCTACGCCAGCTCGGTCAGCACCGTGCGCGCCATGCGGGACCGCGGTGCGGGCGACCTGGTCAGCCTGACCGAGTGCCGCGCACAACCGGTGGCAGGGCACCTGCAATGTGTGCCGCCGTTCATCACCTTCATGCTGGGGCAGCTGGCGCCGGTGGCGCAGGACCTTTGAGCCGGACAGGTCGGCTGCGGCGCGGGACGGTGGTCGTCCTTCGCCCGCCAGCGGTGGGGTTTGTGTTGCTGCGTCAGCCCGCCATCTTCTTGAGCTGGTAGAGCGCATCCAGCGCCTCGCGCGGGCTCAGCGCATCGGGGTTGATGCCTGCCAGCGCAGCTTCCAGCGGGCTGGCGCCCGCGCTCTCAGGCACCTCGGGCGCGGCGAACAGGTCCACCTGCAATTCATCTTCACCCGCCCGCTCTTCCAGCGCCGCCAGCGCATGCCTTGCGTGGTGCAGCACGGGCGAGGGCATGCCCGCCAGCTTGGCCACCTGGATACCGTAGCTGCGGCTGGCCGGGCCGGGCTGGATCTCGTGCAGGAACACGATGTCTGTGCCGCTCTCGGTAGCGCTCACATGCATGTTGATGGCGTGGCGCGCCTTGGCGGGCAGGTCCGTCAGCTCGAAATAGTGCGTGGCAAACAGCGTGAAGGCACGCGTCTTGTCGTGCAGGTGCGTGGCAATGCCGCTGGCCAGGGCCAGGCCGTCAAACGTGCTGGTGCCCCGGCCGATCTCGTCCATCAGCACCAGGCTGTGGGGCGTAGCGGCGTGCAATATTTGCGCAGCCTCGGTCATCTCCAGCATGAAAGTGGACTGCGCGTTGGCCAGGTCGTCGGCCGCGCCGATGCGGGTGTGGATGGCGTCAATGGGCCCCAGGCGGCAGCTGGCGGCGGGCACATGGCTGCCCATGCTGGCCAGCAGCACGATGAGCGCCACCTGCCGCATGTAGGTCGATTTACCGCCCATGTTGGGGCCGGTGATGACCTGCATGCGCGTGTTGGCGTTGAGCCGCGTATGGTTGGCGATGAAGCTGCCGCTGGATGTCTCGGCCAGGCGGGCTTCGACCACCGGGTGGCGGCCGCCTTCGATCTCGATGCAGGGCTCGGGCACGAACTGCGGCGCGCACCAGTTGAGGGTGAGTGAGCGTTCGGCCAGCGCACACAGCACATCCAGCGTGGCCAGCGCCTGGGCCAGGCGGGTGAGGGCGGGCACGTGGGGCTGGAGCTGGTCGAGGATCTGCTCGTACAGCCATTTCTCGCGGGCCAGGGCACGCTCGTTGGCCGACAGGGCCTTGTCCTCGAAGGTTTTCAGCTCGGGTGTGATGAAGCGCTCAGCGTTTTTCAGCGTCTGGCGGCGGCGGTAGTCGTCGGGTACGCGGTCGAGGTGGCTGCCGGTCACTTCAATATAGAAGCCGTGCACCTTGTTGAACTGCACGCGCAGGTTGGGGATGCCGGTGCGCGCCTTCTCGCGGGTTTCCAGATCCAGCAGAAAGGCATCGCAGTTGGTCTGGATGGCGCGCAACTCGTCCAGCTCGGTGTCGAAGCCGTTGGCGATCACGCCGCCGTCGCGCACCAGGGCGGCGGGCTCTTCGGCGATGGCGGCCTGCAGCAGGCCGGTGCAGCCCTCGGGCGGCTGCAGATGGCTAAAAATTTGAATCAAATAGGGCTCCAGCGCTTGTCCATTAAGCGCTAGAAGCTCTGCTTTTTGTAGCGTTTTGCCCAGTCCCACCAACTCGCGCGGGCGCACCTGGCGCAGGGCGATGCGGGCGGTGATGCGCTCCACATCGCTCACCCCTTTGAGTTCGCCGCGCAGCAAGGCCCAGGGGCCGCTGCCGCCACCGGCGCCGCCCGCACCGCGCAGCGCGGTGGTGGCCGACAGGCGCTGGCGCGCCTCGGCGCGGTCGCGGCGCGGCTCCAGCAGCCAGGTCTTGAGCAGGCGGCTACCCATGCCGGTCATGCAGGTGTCGAGCAGCGAAAACAGCGTGGGCGCATCGTCGCCGCGCAGGGTCTTGACGAGTTCCAGGTTGCGCCGAGTAGTGGCGGGCAGGTCAATGAGGTCGTCGTTGCGCTGCACCTGCACGCTGTGCACATGGGTGAGGGTGCGGCCCTGCGTGTGCTCGGCATAGGTCAGCAGCCCGGCGGCGGCGGCGTGGGCCTCGCCCAGGTCTTGCGCACCCCAGGCCTGCAGGCTTGCGGCGCCCAGATTTTCAAGCAGCTTGCGCTCGCCCAAGGCACTGTCGAACTGCCAGTCGGGCCGGGGGCTCATGGGGCAGGTGAAGGCGCCACCCTGGCGCAGCACCTGCAGTTGTTGCTCGAAGCGTTCGGTCACGCCCGCGCTGTAGATCAGCTCGCTGGGCGCCACGCGGGCCAGCCAGGCGCCGAGTTCGTCGTGCGCGCATTCGGCCAGGAACACGCGGCCCTGCGTCACGCTGAGCCACGCCAAACCGCAGCGCGCGCGGGGCGCCTGGTGCACGGCCATCAGCAGCGATTCGGACTTGTCGGACAGCAGCTCGGTATCGGTCAGCGTGCCGGGCGTGACCACGCGCACCACCTTGCGCTCCACCGGCCCCTTGGCCGCGCCGACCTCGCCCACTTGCTCGGCAATGGCCACCGACTCGCCCATCTTGATCAGGCGGGCCAGGTAGTTCTCCAGCGCATGGAACGGCACCCCCGCCATCAGCACGGGCTGGCCGCCCGACTGGCCGCGCTGGGTGAGCGTGATGTCGAGCAGACGCGACGCTTTTTCTGCGTCCTGCCAGAAGACCTCGTAGAAGTCACCCATGCGGTAGAACAGGAGCGTCTCGGGATACCCGGCCTTGAGGGCCAGGTACTGCTGCATCATGGGGGTGTGGTGCTCAAGCGTGTCGGACATGCTGGGGGGCCGGGAAATGAGGCGTGGACTGTAGCAGTTCGCCCCCGGCCGGTTTCACTGCGCGCGGCAGGTGTCGGAGCCCGGTGCAAGAGGTGCGCATGGTCATCGACGTGCTGTACCGGGGGTCTCGGGTTTTCCCTCGGATAAATGCCACAGGTTTTCAATGACTGTTACGTTTTGACATACTCTTGCCTGTATGCTGGCGCATTGACTGTGACCGTCGGCCCCGCCTTGCCCAGGCGGGATTCATACCCACCGCAGGCTTCAAAGGTTTCAGAGCGACCGTGATCTCGTCCGAACTGTTGACCGATCTCCTGGCCCCCATCGGCGAGGGCCACATAGAGCCGATGGCGCAGGCGCGTCTGCAAGCGCTGGTCGACGCCGTTCCGGTGGCCTTGATGGAATTTCGGTTGCAGCACGGCCGTCTGCTGCTGCTGGCCGCCAACGCTGCCGCACGGCGCATGCCCGGCCTGGGCGCGGTGCGCAACCCGGGCGCTGACGCCTGCGAGGTGTTCGACCTGCTGGCGGGCACCCCCCTCATGGACCAGTTGCAGGGTGTGGCCCGCGTGGGCGCGCCGCTCGAATGCCGCCAGGTGGTGCGCGAGCCGGGTCGGCTGCTGCTGGCCTGGGACCTGTCAGCCCGCCGCGTGACCACGGACTGTATTGTGGTCACCGTGCGCGATGCCACCGAGGCCGAGACCTTGCGTGCCGCGCTGGCAGCGTCCGAACGTGCCCTGGAAGAGGTGCGCCGCGAACTGCGCGAGCAGACCGAGGTCTTCAATACCATGGAGAGCCTGGCACGCACTGGCCACTGGCGCCGCATCGAAGACCCCGGTGAGACGGTGCTGCTGTGGTCCCCGGGCCTGTGCGATATCGCGGGCTTTGAGCAGCAGGAATGGGTGGACCCTGAGCGCGCTGTGAGTGGCATCCTGCCCGAGGACCGCCATGTATTTGACACGCCCCGCGTGCCAGGTGCCGGACTGGATGTGGAGTACCGCTGGCGCCGCCCCGATGGCGAAGTGCGCTGGATGCGGTCCCGCGTGCAGCGCACGCTGCCGCGCGACGGCGTGCAGGTGGTGATGGGGGTGGTGCAGGACGTGACGGACGAGCACCGCGCCGCAGAACAGCTGCGCGAGCAGCTGTTGTTCATCCAGCGCATTGCCAGCCGCATTCCGGGCTTCATCTACGAGTACCGCCTGCATGCGGACGGTGGCACCAGCGTGCAGTACATCAGCGATGCGGTGCGCGACTTCATGGGGGTGGAGCCCAGCCAGGTGACCGCCGACCATGGCGTGCTCATGCACCGCGTGCTGCCCGAAGACCTGCCGCAGGTGCAGCGCTCTGCGATCACCTCGGTGCGCAAGCTGGTGCCCTGGCAGTGCGAGTACCGCGTGCGCATGCCGGACGGCAGCGTGCGCTGGCACATGACCAATGCGATACCCCACCGCGAGCCCGATGGCTCGGTGGTGTCCCACGGTTTCACCATGGACATCACGGACCGAAAGCGAGCAGAACAAGAGATCGAACGCCTGGCCTTCTTTGACGCCTTGACGGGCCTGCCCAACCGCCGCCTGCTGCTCGATCG
>NZ_LMJC01000033.1:0-246605 GCF_001429215.1 Acidovorax sp. Root267 | reverse complement strand
TGTTTATCAGCACATTGACCAGTCCAGCATTGGCGAAATCCTTCAAGGATCGCGGTTGCAAGCGGAACAGCATACCTCCCACGTCGCGCTGACCGGCCGTGACCCCATTGAATGGCCGCTTTCGAGCAGATGGAAAGGCGGTTTCGGGCCCATTGCGGCCGTTGCTTTGGGATAGATTCGTCGCCAGTCAAGAGCATCAGGGACTCTTCTAGACTAGCGACCATGTTTCACGTACTGATCGACACCTCGGTCTGGCTCAAGCTGGCAGAGGATCACAAGCTCACGCCGCTGCTTCAGGTGGTCCGTGGCCTCGTTGCATTGAAGAAGATGCGACTTATCGTTCCGCGGCTTGTCATCGACGAGTTCAATCGGAACCGCGAGCGCGTAGCCAAGGCGGCATCGCGTAGTTTTACGTCTCAAGTAAATGAGGTCCGCAAAGCGATCAATAAGGTTGGGGGCGACCAGAAGACAACGAAGCTTGTACTCAAGCATCTTGATGAATTGAACCACAAGCTTCCAAAGCTCGGCATGCCGGCAGACGACACCTTCAGCACAATTGAAAAACTGTTTAATGAGGCCGAGGTAATTGAGGCAAGCGAATCCGTGATGGCGAGGGCTGCGGGCCGTCAGCTCGACAGAAAGGCGCCCTGCCATCAGAACAAAATCTCGATTGCAGATGCGGTGATCTTGGAAACATTCCTTGACGCATCTAAGGTCAAGGTGCGTGGAGATCGGTTCGCGTTCGTAACTGACAACGTGCATGACTTCAGTTCGGCGACGGATCACAGGTTGCCTCATCCCGACATTGCTGCATCGTTCAGCAAGATTAGAACGATGTACTTCAACAATCTGGCAGCGTGCTTGCGGAAGATCGACCCATCCTTCGTGAGCGAAGTCGAATGGCTTGATCTGCAGCAACAGCCCCGCTCGATCTCCGAGTTGCTGCAGGCGCACACCCTGCTCGATGATCAGGTTCGCTACAACAGATATCAGTACATGTTGTGGCAGATCAAGAATCACAAACTGAAGGTCGTGACCAAAGCCCAATGGGATGAATTGATCGCCAAGGATCGGAGGAACCATGAAAAGTACATCATCGATTCGATCCTGCCCGTTGCAGCCAAGAATATTGCCAAGGTCGAAAAGCGACTTGGCCCAGAAAATGTAGGTCCTTGGTCGGATTTCGAGTGGGGCATGATCAACGGGAAGCTCTCTGCAATTCGTTGGATGCTCGGTGACGACTGGGACAATTTGGACACGTAGCGAGCCGCACCACTACGAATGCAACCCAGGATCGCTCAGACCTCTTAACAAGCCAGGCAAAGTCCTAGCCATACAGCCTCTGAGACACCATCGAACGACCGTTCATGGCCGACAGCAGTGATCCTCCAACCAACGGCACGGCTGCGCGTCCGGCTCGGCCTATGATTGTTTGCCAGCGTAAACAGCCATCCGCTCACAACCTACGCTGCAAGTCACTTCTACCGGGTTCTGCCGCTTACCTCAAACGTTGTCCATGACAGAACACAACGAGACACCACCAACTCGGCCATCGTGGTTGCTGATTGCAGGCATTTGGTTAGGCGGGGCCGCAGGGGTCGGTGGAATAGTTGCAATGATCCTCATCGCAATCGAGAAAGTTCGGGCTGGGCAACCCCTCGACATGTATCGGACGCATTGGCTTGTGGAGTTCAACTGGATAGGCTTTCTTATCCTTATGGCGGCCATCGCCGTAGCGCTCGCCGTTGGAGTGTTTTTCTGGTGGAAGGAGCGGCGCGAGGTCCACGCGCTTCTGAACAAGTACTCCGGGGACCGCCATGGATAACTGGTTGCTCGACGCGAACCTGCAACTTCGAGCTGCCGCTTTGCAGCGTATGTTGCAGTCCGGTCACCGCCGACGTTGAGGGCCCGCTTTCAGCCGCCCCACTGGCCGCTATTGGTCATGCAGGAGATGTCGCCTCGATCCAAATGGTCTGCCCGGGGTGATGCTCTTCAATGGTGCCTAAAGCGTCATCCAGCAGAACTCGATCCCTTAACTCGTGAACAAAACGAGTGCATTTCGGCGCGGGTAACGCGGCCCATGCCGTCTCTGAAATCGCATCGGCACCACACCATACCGCGTCATCATTCCCTGCTACACGCAGCGCTTGGGAGAGGCCCTCGGAAGTGATTGCTAGGTAGATCATATGAAGATTCGAATGTGTCGCGCCGGGCTTCGCCTAAGACCGCTTCTGGCCGATAGTACGCGTTCAACGACGAAGCGCGGATGACAGCAACCGCTGCCGGGAGGTCATCGGCCGGATTTCCTCCATGGGTCGTTGCAGGCCGAAAGCGCCCCACTTCTGCCCCTCGTCAGAGAGCCCCCTCACCCCGCCACCACCCGATTCCGCCCCGCGTTCTTCGCCTGGTACAGCGCCGCATCCGCACGCGCCAGCAGTTTGTCCATGGAGTCGTTCTGCGGCAGGCTCAGGGTTACGCCGATGCTGACGGTGCAGCCCACCTCCTTGCCGTGGGGTGCGCAAGCGGCCCGGATGCGCTCGGCCACTTGAAGGGCTGCGTCCAGAGGGGTGTTGGGCAGCAGCAGCGCGAATTCCTCCCCGCCAAAGCGGCCCAGCAGGTCCTTGTTGCGCAAACGGCTCTGGACCTTGGCGGCAAACTCCACCAGCACGCGGTCGCCGGCCTGGTGGCCGTGGGTGTCGTTGATGGACTTGAAGTGGTCGAGGTCCATCATCAGCAGGGCCAGGGGTTGGCCGGTGCGGTGGCTGCGCTCCAGCTCGATGGCGCAGGCCTCGTCCATGTAGCGCCGGGTCAGGGTGTTGGTGAGCGAGTCGCGGGTGGCCAGCAACTCCAGCTCGGCCCGCAGGCGGTCGCCGGCCATCAGCACGGCGCCCACCGAAAACAGCAGGATGGACACGGAAAAGCTGGCGATGAACAGCGCATGCTGGGGCGTGGCGTTCAGGATGGTGTCGCCCGTGGGCAGAAAGAACGTGGTGGCAAGCCGCACCAGCTGAATCGCGGCGATGTACGCCAGCACCCCCACCGTGAGCCAGCGCGAAAAGCTGCCCATGCCCTGCCGCACGATGAACCAGGCGTGCACCGCAAACATCACGGCCATGAGTGCGGTGATGAGGCGCAGGCGTGCGGCGTAGTTGGGGTCGCCCCAGGTGAACCACATCGTGCCCAGCACCACGGCGGCAATGGTGCCCAGCCAGCGCCACGTGGCCGGGCGCACCCCATGAAAACGCTGGGTACCTGCGTACAGGCCATACACGCCCCAGCTCAGCAGAAAATTGGGTACGGCCGTGGTGAGGATTTCAGGCAGCTGGCCGCGCGATGCCGCCAAGACGCCGCCCACCACGATGATCAGCAGCGCCTGCGCCCATCGGCCTGGGCCCTGGATGCTGGGCGGGTAGCTGCGCTTGAGGGCCCACAGCACCAGGGCCATCAGCGCGCTCATGGCGCTGATCAACACGATGGCGGTACGCGGGTCTAGCACGTTCATGGTCGTGCCAGTTTGCCGGAATCGTTCCGGTTTGGGGACGGGGTGCGCAGGCCAGGGCGTTAAAGCATGAAGGGACGCCATGCACCGCCACCTGCAAACTACGCGCTGCAAAGGATGACGTTGAAGGTAGGGGCAGGCTCAATGGGCAGCAAGCGGTTGAACCACGGGCCGGGGCCACCCGGGGTTCTGCATTTATTTGCCCAGGGTTGTTTGCTCACCATTTAATAGCAAATAGCGCTTATTCTTCAAGCGCTAGAGCCATATTTCACTCAAAACGATGGCCATCTGCAGCGTGCGCCCTGCCCTTCAAGGCGTGAAGGCGCGCACGCACCGCATCTGCAGGTTTTGGGTCTTGGGAAGTGTCACCGGATTGCCGATGGAAAAATCATTGATCCATGCGTCGGTCGTGGGCGAGGCCGAACCCTCGGTGGAGCTCCAATAGAGGGCGTTGGTGAAGCCGCCTACCGCCACCCTGTTGGTATACAGCGCCGCGAGCTGGTTGCGGGCGGGCAGGAACCAGTCGTTGTAGCAGATGTTGCCCGGCTGGCAGGGCGTATTGCCTTGCGAATCGACCTGGTAGGTGCTGCACAGTTGTGCGGCATAAACACCCGCACCCAGGGTCGCTCCGACGGCGGCGGTGTTGCTGGCGCCGTCGGTGTCGCTTTGCGCACCCGGCCCCACGGCCGTGCCGAAGCCACCCCACCCGATCCCGGTGTTGTTGTCCGCCGTGGCCGCAATCAGGTTGTTCAACCCGCCATTGATCACCGCGATCACGCCGCCCCCGCTGCTTTGCCCCACAGCGGTGGCAAGGTAGGTATAGCCGTTGGTCAGCTGGGCCGCCCCGGCGGGGGTATTAACCACCACGTCCACCACACCCACCGCGTGTGCGGGTGTGACGGCTGTAATGGTGCTGGAGTTGATCACGTTGACCGACGTTGCTGGCACCCCGTCAAACGTGACGCTGGTGGCGCCGGTCAGCCCGGTACCGGTCAGCGTGACGCCAACCCCGCCCGATGCGGTGCCGGAGTTGGGGCCGATGGCGGTCAGTGTGCTCGGCACGACTGCAGTGAGATAGGTATAGCCGTTGACCAGCGAGGCGGCCCCGGCGGGGGTGGTGACCACCACGTCCACCATACCCACGGCGTGCGCGGGCGTGACGGCCGTGATGGTGGTGGCGTTGACCACGGTGACCGAGTTTGCAGGCAGGCCGCCAAAGGTGACGCTGGTGGCGCCGGTCAGCCCGGTTCCGGTCAGCGTCACCGCAGTCCCGCCCAATTCGGTGCCGGAGCTGGGGCTGCTGCTGGTCAGAACGGCTGCGGTGAGATAGGTATAGCCACCAGCCAGCTGAGCGGCCCCGCCCGGGGTGATGACCACCACATTGACGGCACCCGCTGCGTGCGCTGGTGTGACGGCGGTGATGGTGGTGGCGTTGACCACGTTGACCGAGGTTGCAGGCACCCCGTCAAACGTGACGCTGGTGGCGCCGGTGAACCCGGTGCCAGTCAGCGTGACGCCGACCCCGCCCGATGCGGTGCCGGAGCTGGGGCTGAGGGCGGTCAGGGTGGCGCCAGAGGCATAGAGGCTGCGGCAGATGGCCTCGACATCCACCCGGCAGGTGGCGCCGTTGGCCAGCATGGCCCCCACACCACAGGCGGGATGGGGCGATGGCGTGGGCGGCCCGGGGGGCAGCAAGGTGTTGGCCGGGTTGGTGGCAAAACACTGGGCCAGGTTGGGAGGGGCGATGGCTGCAATCCGCAGTGCAGCGCCTGAGTTATTGCTGAAGTCCGCAGGCTGAAAGCCCGTGAAGCCACCGGCCGTGATCGGGCTGACGGTGATGGGCAGGGTCTCGCCAGCAGGATGGGTGAACGCGCTGACAACCTGCGCCATCAGGCCCGCCCCCTGCCCCGCCAGGCCCGCCACCGCAGCCACCAGCAGCAGCGACACCACACGCCGCACACCGTGGCTGTGGCGCAGCGACCACCACCCGGCCAGTGCAACCGCCACCAGCAAGGCGACCAGCGCCAGTGGGTTGTCCACCGGCACATTGGCCACGGCAGGGGCACCACTGGAGATCGTTTGGGCCGAGGCGGCAAAGGGCAGCGCGGCCACCAGCATTGCCAGCAGTGCCAACAGGCCAGTGCTTCCGGGTTTGGTGTTCATCAGTTGATGCCTCTGGGTTGGTTGGGGTGGCGGCGAGATAGTTGCAAATTATCACAATCGCTGAAGCGGGGGCGGATGTGGCGCGTGGAGGTGGCCCGAAGCACCGCCCAAGCCATACAGCGCCTGGGCATGAAGCCCCATGCTGAACACGCTTGCAGCACGCTCCTAACCCGGTCTGGCTGGCATCATTGCGTCCCGACGCCGCCATTTGCCAGCCCATCCGCATCACCCCAGGGAGTTGCCCATGCCCAGCCACCATCCAGACGCCACCCTTGCCACCCAACGCCTGCTGCACGCCAGCCCAAGCCAGGTGTTTGCCGCCTTCCGGCAGCCAGAGCTGCTGGCGCGCTGGTGGGGGCCGGCGGGGTTTACCAACACGTTCGAGCGGTTTGACTTTGCGCCCGGCGGGCGGTGGGTGTTTGTGATGCACGGCCCGGACGGCACGCACTACCCCAACGAGAACGTGTTCCGCGCCATCGAGCCCGACGCGCGGATCGTGATCGAGCATGTGATGGCGCCGCTGTTCACGCTGACGGTGGAGCTGGCCCCCCACGGCGAACACCACACCCACCTGGCCTGGGCGCAGGAGTTTGCCACCGCTGAACTGGCGGCCAGGCTGCGCGAGCTGGTCATCCCCGCCAATGAGCAGAATCTGGACCGGCTGCAGGCGGTGCTGGCCACATTGACCGACAAGGAGACCCCATGAGCATTGCGAAGACCCCCGAAGGCCCGCCCGCATCGGCGCTGATCGACGAGCGCATCGCCAGCCTTCAGGACTGGCGCGGGCCCGCGCTGGGCCGCATGCGCCAGCTGATCCACGAGGCGGCGCCCGAAGTGGTGGAGGAGTGGAAGTGGAAAGGCACGCCCGTGTGGTCGCTGAGCGGCATTCTGTGCACGGGCGAGTCGTACAAGACCGCGGTGAAGCTGACCTTTCTGAAAGGTGCCTCATTGCCAGACCCGGCAAAACTCTTCAACGCCAGCCTGGATGGCAACGCCCGGCGCGCGATTGATATCCACGAAGGGGACACCGTGGACGCGGAGGCCTTCAAGGCGCTGATCCGTGCAGCGGTGGCCTTGAATGCCGAGGGAGCCAAGGCCAAGGCAAAACCGGCGCGGGCGGCAGGGGCAGCCCATTAGTCAGGTCCGTTAGCCAGGCCCGAAAGGCCTGCGCGGAATGGCCTGGCTTGATTGCTACTTTTTAAATAGCAATAAAACTTTACCCATCAAGCGCCAGGGCCAATTTTTATCAAAATCTACTGACCCGAACCCGCTGCCCCCGCGCCGCTACGGTAGCGCCACTGCACCTTCAGTGCCGTCGCCTCCCCCTGCGCCAGGGTGCGCAGGCCGGGCTGCCCGGGCTGGTGGAAGGCGTCGATGGGCTGGGTGATGGGTTCAAAGCAAAAGGCGGGGCCCTGGGGTGGGCGGTAGATCAGGCAGTAGTGCCGGGCGGTGCCGCCGTCTTGCGCAAAGTCGGGCATGTGGGCGGTCAGGCGCAGGCCGCGCTCGGGCCAGTCGATTTGCGCCGTGCCGCCCCAGCCGGTGTAGGCGTTGTCGATCAGGCCGCCATGGGCCGAAGCACCGGCATTCAGGTCCCAACCGGGGGGAAATTGCTGGGTCAGCTCCGTGGGCAACGGGTCGTTGCCGCACAGCCAGACGGCCTGCACCGGGGCCGTGATGCGCGTGGCAGGCGTGCGCGGAAACCAGGGATGCAGGCCCAGGCCGTAGGGCAGCGGCTCTGGCCCCAAGTGGCGCACCTGCACCGACTGGTCCAGGCCGCCATCCACCAGGCGGAAGGTCTGCACACATTCGTAGTCGTACGGGTTGCCGTCGAAGTGCTGCGAGCGCAAGGTCATCTGCAGCGTGTCGGCCGCTGTCTGGGTGATCTGCCAGGGCTGCAGCCAGCCGTCGCCATGGATGGGATAGGGCTCGCCCGCGCGGTTGGGCTGCATGGGGTGGAACTGCCCGGCGTGCTCAAACCCGCCGCCGCTGATGCGGTTGGACCAGGGCACCATGGCAAAGGACGCCATCTGGTACAGGTCCGGCGTCTTGCCGTCCCACGGCCGCCACAGGTCGATGCGGGCCTGCGAACCCTCCGGGTCGTCGATCTGCCAGGCCGCAACGCTGCCGCCCAGCGAGGGCACCAGGCCAAGATGCTGGCCGGCGTGGTGCAGCCAGACGATGGGGTGGGAGGCCTCGGTCATGGGTGGGCTTTCTGAAAAGGGTTGAAAAAAGGAATGGCAGGATGGGCGGGGGCTGTCCGGCACGCTGACGGGCCTGCAGGAACACAGGCAATGCCAGGTGCAGGGCTCTCAGCCGCCAAACGGATGGGCCGGCAGGCCCAGGCTGTCGGTGTCCACCGCAAACAGCGCGCCGGCCAGGGGCTCGGCAGCGAGCTGCTCGGGGGTGAGGCCCACCCGCGCCGAAGTGATGAACAGCGTGCGCAGGTCGGCACCGCCAAAGGCGCAGGTGGTGACCTGGCTCACGGGCAAGGTCACGCGGCCCAGCTCGGCGGCGGTGACGGGGTCGTGGCAGGTGACGCACCAGCCGCCCCAGTGCGCAATCCACACGCGGCCCTGGGCGTCGGTCGTCATGCCATCGGGCAGGCCGTCTTCGGGCAGCCAGTGTTTCCACAGCGTTTTGTTCGACACGGTGCCCGTGGCGGGGTCGCTGTCGTAGCGGTAGGTGTTGCCTTCGATGGTGGCGTTGAAATACATGGCCGTGCCCTGCCCCGTGCCAGACCACGTGGGGCCGTTGGTCACGGCAAAACCGTCGTCGTGGCGCGTGCAGCGTCCATCGGGGTCGTAGCGGTAGAGCGCGCCGGTGGGGGCCTCGCAGGCAAAGTCCATGGAGCCCGCCCAGAAGCGGCCCTGCGCATCGCACTTGCCGTCGTTGAAGCGGTTGCCCGGGCGCTCGGGCTCGGGCTGGTGCAGGTAGCGGGGTGCGGCATCGGTGGCTGGGTCGAACAGGGCAAAACCCCGGCGCAGGGTCACGATGAGGCCCGGTGCCTGGGCACGTTCGGCCAAGGCAGAGATTTCTTCGGCAAAGGTCCAGCGCTGCAGCGCGCCGCTGGCGGGGTCCCACCGGTGCAGGTGGCATGCAAGGATGTCCACCCAGTACAGGGCCTGTTCGCGCACAGACCACAGCAGGCCTTCGCCCAGTTCGCAGCCCAGCGCCTGCACACAGCGCACGGCCCCGGCCACGGGGGTAGCAAAGGCAGCGCCCGCAAGCGGTTGGAGGGGGTTATCCAGGTGGTGCACGCTTGTCTCCGGTAGTTTTTTTGCACTTGCCTGCTGCCAGGCACTTGACGGACGGCATCTTATCAACGCCAATTGATGCCTGTAATGAATATTTTTACCATCAATTGATATATATATTGATATGTCACATTCTTCCGACACGTATCTCCCCTCTTCTTCCTCCTCCAGCACCACCACGGCGGCAGGGTCGCAGGGCTTGTCGCGCTTTCCCAGCCTGCGCGGGCGCTCGGTGTTCATCACGGGCGGCGGCAGCGGCATTGGCGCCGCCATCGTGGCCGCGTTTGCAGAACAAGGCGCCCGCGTAGCCTTTGTGGACGTGGCCCGCGAGGCCAGCGAGGCCCTGGCGCAGCAATTGGCCGACGCCGGCATGGAGCGCCCGTGGTGGCGCACCTGCGATGTGCGCGACATCGGGGCACTGCAGGCCTGCATTGCCGAGGCCGCCGCCGAGCTGGGCGACTTTTCGGTGCTGGTGAACAACGTGGCCAGCGACGACCGCCACACGCTGGAATCCGTCACGCCCGCCTACTACGACGAGCGCATGGCCATCAACGAACGCCCGGCCTTCTTCGCCATCCAGTCCGTGGTGCCCGGCATGCGCAAGCTGGGCGGCGGCTCGGTGGTCAACCTGGGCTCCACCGGCTGGCAGGGCAAGGGCACGGGCTACCCCTGCTATGCGATCGCCAAGTCATCGGTGAACGGCCTCACGCGCGGGCTGGCCAAGACGCTGGGGCAGGACCGCATCCGCATCAATACCGTGTCGCCCGGCTGGGTGATGACGGAGCGGCAGATCAAGCTGTGGCTCGATGCGAAGGGCGAGGAGGAGATTGCACGGAACCAGTGTTTGCCGGACAAACTGCGGCCGCATGACATTGCGCGCATGGTGCTGTTCTTGGCGTCGGACGATGGGGCGATGTGTACGGCGCAGGAGTTCAAGGTGGATGCGGGGTGGGTTTGAGTTTTTTTAGGTCTTTTTAGGCTCCAGCGCTTTTCTATCAAGCGCTGGCAGCTATGGTTTTTGCAGTTCCTGCGGGGCCCTCGTCCGTTCGACTGAGCTTGTCGGAGCCGGGGCACGCACTCCCCAACCGCTCGGGCTGAGCCCGTCGAAGCCAGGGCGCGTGCTGGTTTGAAACGCATGCTTGGTTGGAGGGCAGAGGCCGGGAGTCGCCCGGCATGCGCCCTCCACACAAGCACACCACCAAACCAGCGCACAAGCCCCGGCTTCGACGGGCTCAGCCCGAACAGGTCCGCAAGAACAAAGGACTACAAAAACAATAGCTGCCAGCGCTTTGCCAGAAAGCGCCAGCAACCCATTCGATTCAAAAAATCAATCCCCCGCCTCCAGCCTCCGCCCGTACTGCACCAGACTCGTCTGCTTCAACGCCCTCATCATCACCTTGGCCGCAGGTGACAACAGCCTGTCCGACCGCGTGATGATCCCGAACGCATCCATATGGCACGGCATCTCCAGCGGCAACACCGTCACAAGGCCGTGCGCCGCGTAGTAATGCGCCACATCCGCCCCCACCACTGCAATCATGTCGCTCTGCTGCAGCATGCGCGTGATGAACAACAGCGCCGATGTCTCCACCGTGTGCAGCGGCGGCGCCAGCCCATCCTGCTGGAACATCAGCTCGAACCGATGGCGCAGCACACTGCCGGCAGGCGGCACGATCCAGCCGGCTGAGACCACGTCGCGCAGCGTCAGCCCGCTCATGCTCGACAGCGGATGGCCGGGCCGGGTGATGGCGCAGACCAGCTCCTCCGTCAGCGGCTCGTAGCGCAGGTTGCCTTTGTCGTGCTCTTCATACAGGCGGCCCACCACGATGTCGAGCTTGCCCTGCTCCAGCCGCTCCAGCAGCACCGGGCTGGTTTCAATGTCGAGCGAGATGCGCAGGCTGGGATGCTCCTGCTTGACCAGCGCCACGGCGGCGGGCAGCAGGCTCAAGCCCGGTGAGGTGATGGCGCCGATGCCCACCTGGCCGTAGTGGCCGGTCTTGAGCGCGCCGATCTCGTCGTGCGCCTGGTTCAGGCTGGCCAGGGCCATGCGGGCGTGGCGGATCATGGTTTCGCCATACCAAGTGGGCCGCATGCCGCGCGGCAGGCGCTCGAACAGCGGCACCTCCAGCACGTCCTCCAGGTCCTTGAGCAGCTTGGACGCAGCAGGCTGCGTCATGCTCAGCACCTGGGCGGCGCGGTGGATGTTGCCTTCCTCGGCCAGCGCCACCAGCAGCAGCAGTTGGCGCGTCTTGAGGCGGGCGCGGATGAACCAGTGGTTGTAGGTGCTCATGGATGGATGGGGTGGCGGAAGCGAAGGAGGGGTTTTCCAGAATGCGAAGACAGATATCTATTTTGTCTAAAAAATGATTGGATTGATATCAAAATCCTCCATAGACTTCGCCGCAACAGCAACAAAGGCCTCTCTCCATGAAGCTCGGCGACCTCCAGCTCAGCCCCCGGCACCTGATCAACGGCCGGTGGGAAATCGGCACCACCACCGGTGTGAGCACCAACCCGTCGGACACCCGCGAAGTGGTGGCCGAGTACGCCCGGGCGGACCGCAACCAGACCGAGCTGGCCGTGCGGGCTGCCGTGGATGCCCTGCCCACCTGGAGCCAAAGCACCCCGCAACGCCGTGCCGATGTGCTGGACCTGATCGGCAGCGAGCTGCTGGCCCGCAAGGACGAACTGGGCGCCCTGCTGGCCCGCGAAGAAGGCAAGACCCTGCCCGAGGCCGTGGCCGAGGTCGCCCGCAGCGGACAAATCTTCAAGTTCTTCGCTGGCGAGGCCCTGCGCATCCCGGGCGAACTGATGGCATCGGTGCGCCAGGGCGTGCAGGTGGACGTGACCCGCGAACCCGTGGGCGTGGTGGGCATCATCGCGCCGTGGAACTTCCCGTTTGCCATCCCGGCCTGGAAGATCGCCCCGGCGCTGGCCTACGGCAACACGGTCGTCTTCAAGCCCGCCGAGCTGGTGCCCGCCTGTGGCTGGGCGCTGGCCGAGATCATCAGCCGCAGCGGCCTGCCCGCTGGCGCATTCAACCTCATCATGGGCAGTGGCCGCGAGGTGGGGCAGACGCTGGTGGACCACCCGCTGGTCAACGCGCTGAGCTTCACCGGCTCGGTGGCCACGGGCGACCGCATCCTGCGCGCCGCCAGTCAACGCCGCGCCAAGGTGCAGCTGGAGATGGGGGGCAAGAACCCGCTCATCGTGCTGGCCGACGCCGACATGGACCAGGCCATCGACTGCGCACTGCAGGGCTCGTACTTCTCCACCGGCCAGCGCTGCACGGCGTCCAGCCGCCTGATTGTGGAATCCAGCGTGCACGACGCCTTTGTGGCCCGGCTGCGCCAGCGGCTGGTCAGCCTGAAGGTGGGCCACGCGCTGGAGCGTGGCACCGAAATGGGCCCGGTGGTGGACAGCAGCCAGCTGGAGCAGAACCTGGGTTACGTGGAGATTGCTCGCAATGAAGGCGCCGAGCATGTGTGGGGCGGCGAGCGCCTGGAGCGCGCCACACCCGGCCACTACATGAGCCCGGCGCTGTTCCTGGCCCGGCCCGAGCACCGCATCGCCCGCGAAGAAGTTTTTGGCCCGGTGGCCTGCGTGCTGCGCGCGGACGACTACGAACACGCGCTGGCCCTGGCCAACGACACGCCGTTTGGCCTGTGTGCAGGCATCTGCACCACGTCGCTCAAGCACGCCATGCACTTCAAGCGCCACGCCGTGGTGGGCATGACCATGGTGAACCTGCCCACGGCGGGTGTGGACTTCCACGTGCCCTTTGGCGGCCGCAAGGAGTCGAGCCATGGCCCGCGCGAACAGGGCCGCTACGCTGCCGAGTTCTACACCACCGTCAAGACAGGCTACATGCTGGCCTGAGCCCCAGCCTCTCCCCGGTCACCGATCCCGCAACCCATCGTCAACCAACCATTAAAGACAGGAGACAAGATGATGAAATTGAACCGCCGCACTGTTGCCGCAGCCCTTGCTTGCGCGCCCGTGGCCGCACTGCTCCCCGCAGCTGCATGGGCCCAAAAGCCCATCGTGCTGGGTTTCAGCCAGGTGGGGGCCGAGAGCGAGTGGCGCACCGCCAATACCGAGTCGATCAAGTCCGCCGCCAAGGAGGCCGGGATTGAGTTGAAATTCTCGGACGCCCAGCAAAAGCAGGAAAACCAGATCAAGGCCATCCGCTCGTTCATCGCCCAGAAGGTGGACGTGATTGCGTTCTCGCCCGTGGTCGAGTCCGGCTGGGAGCCCGTGCTGCGCGAAGCCAAGGCCGCCAAGATCCCTGTGGTGCTGACCGACCGCGCGGTGAACACCAAGGACACCTCGCTGTACGTCACCTTCATGGGATCGGACTTTGTGGAAGAAGGCCGCAAGGCCGGCCGCTGGCTGGTTGAGAAGATGAAGGACCAAAAGGGCGAGGTCAACATCGTCGAACTGCAAGGCACCGTGGGCTCCGCCCCCGCCATCGACCGCAAGAAGGGCTTTGAAGAAGTCATCAAGGCCGACCCAAAGTTCAAGATCCTGCGTTCGCAGACCGGGGACTTCACGCGCGCCAAGGGCAAGGAAGTGATGGAAGCCTTCCTGAAGGCCGAGGGCAAGAAGATCAACGTGCTGTACGCGCACAACGACGACATGGCCATCGGTGCGATCCAGGCCATCGAAGAAGCCGGCCTCAAGCCCGCCAAGGACATCACCATCATCTCCATCGACGCGGTCAAGGGCGCCTTCGAAGCCATGATCGCCGGCAAGCTCAACGTGAGCGTGGAGTGCAGCCCCCTGCTGGGCCCGCAGCTGATGAGCGCCGTGAAGGACATCAAGGCCGGCAAGGCGGTGCAAAAGCGCATCGTGACGGAAGAAGGCATCTTCCCGATGGAAGTGGCCGCCAAAGAGTTTCCAAATAGAAAGTACTAACCCCCTGAGGCGCTGCGCGCCTTCCCCCTTTCTCTCGCATCGCTGCGCGATGCGGGAAGGGGGACGCCACCAGCGCACGCAAGTGAAACGCAGCCTTCGCTGCGGGCGGCCCTTGCGCGGTGGCACTGGCCTTTGGCCGCGCCAGTTGCGAAGGTCACGCGCATCTTTCCGATTCATCACAGAAACCAAAACACAACAACGTCAGGAGACACTTCAATGAAGCGTGCAGTTTTCAAGGCCGTACTGGCCACGGTGGCACTCGCAGCAATCGGCGCCACATCGCTGGCATCGGCCCAGGACAAGGGCAGCATCGGCATCTCGATGCCCACCAAATCCTCGTCGCGCTGGATCGCTGACGGCGACAACATGGTCAAGGTGCTCAAGGAGCGCGGCTACAAGACCGACCTGCAGTACGCCGACGACGACATCCCGAACCAGCTCGCACAGATCGAGAACATGATCACCAAGGGCGCCAAGGTGCTGGTGATTGCCTCCATCGACGGCACCACCCTCTCGCGCGTGTTGCAAAGCGCCGCGGACAAGGGCGTGAAGGTCATCGCGTATGACCGTCTGATCAAGGGCTCCAAGAACGTGGACTACTACGCCACGTTCGACAACTTCCAGGTGGGTGTGCTCCAGGCCACCTCCATCGTCGACAAGCTCGGCCTCAAGCAAGGAAAGGGCCCGTTCAACATCGAACTCTTCGGCGGCTCGCCCGACGACAACAACGCCTTCTTCTTCTACGACGGCGCCATGAGCGTGCTGCAACCGTACATCGACAGCGGCAAGCTGGTGGTGCGCAGCAAGCAGACTGGCATGAACAAGGTGGGCACGCTGCGCTGGGATGGCTCGGTGGCCCAGGCGCGCATGGACAACCTGCTGTCGGCCTACTACGGCAAGGACAAGGTCCACGCGGTGCTGTCGCCGTATGACGGTCTGTCCATCGGCATCCTGTCGTCCCTGAAGGGCGTCGGTTACTGCACGGCCCAGCAGCCCTGCCCCGTGGTCAGCGGCCAGGACGCCGAAGTGCCCTCGGTCAAGTCCATCTTGAAGGGCGAGCAGTACTCCACCGTGTTCAAGGACACGCGCGAGCTGGCCAAGGTCGCCGCCAACATGGTGGACGCTACCTTGTCGGGCAAGCAGCCCGAAATCAACGACACCAAGACCTACAACAACGGCGTGAAGGTGGTGCCCTCGTACCTGCTCAAGCCCGTGTCGGTGGATGCCTCCAACTGGAACTCCATCCTGGTGGGCAGCGGCTACTACAAGGAATCGCAGGTCAAGTAAGTAGGTAAGTAAGAAGCTCCAAGCCGCTCCCGAAGCGGCGTGGGACTGGCCGCCTGCAAGTGCACCCCACAGGCCTTGCTGGCGGCCGTGCAACAGACGCGACGATGGGCCGATGGCCCGCCAAGAGACTCCGAGACCATGCTTCTTGAAATGCGGAATATCCGCAAAACATTCCCTGGTGTGGTGGCACTGAACCAAGTGAACCTGCGCGTGAAGGCGGGTGAAATCCACGCAATTGTCGGCGAGAACGGCGCGGGCAAGTCCACGCTGATGAAGGTGCTCTCCGGCGTGTACCCGCACGGCAGCTACAGCGGCGAGATTGTCTATGACGGCGAGGAACGCCAGTTCGGCGGCATCCGCGACAGCGAACACCTGGGCGTGATCATCATCCACCAGGAGCTGGCCCTGGTGCCTCTGCTCTCCATCGCCGAAAACATCTTCCTGGGCAACGAGACCGCGCAGTACGGCGTCATCGACTGGATGGCGGCGCACAGCAAAACGCAAGCACTGCTGCACAAGGTGGGCCTGCGCGAATCGCCCGAAACACTGATCACCCACCTGGGCGTGGGCAAGCAGCAACTGGTGGAGATCGCCAAGGCGCTGTCACGCCAGGTGCGCCTGTTGATCCTGGACGAGCCCACCGCCAGCCTGAACGAAAACGACAGCCAGGCGCTGCTGGATTTGCTGCTGGAGCTCAAGGCCCAGGGAATCACCTGCATACTGATCTCGCACAAGCTCAACGAGATCTCGCGCGTAGCGGACTCCATCACCGTATTGCGCGACGGCAGCACCGTCGAGACGATGGACTGCCGCGCAGCGCCCGTGAGCGAAGACCGCGTGATCAAGGCCATGGTCGGCCGCGAGATGGCCGACCGCTACCCCCCGCGCGAGCCGTGCATCGGCGAGACGGTGTTTGAGGTGCGCGACTGGAACGCCTACCACCCGCAGCGCCCCGAGCGCGCCTTTATCAAAAACATCAACCTGGAGGTCCGCAAAGGCGAGATCGTGGGCATCGCCGGCCTGATGGGCGCAGGCCGCACCGAGCTGGCCATGAGCATCTTTGGCCGCTCCTGGGGCGAGCGCATCGGTGGCCAGGTGCTGCTGCACGGCCGCCCCATCGACGTGGGCACGGTAGAGAAGGCCGTGGCCCATGGCCTGGCCTATGTGACCGAAGACCGCAAGGGCAACGGGTTGGTGCTGAGCGAAGACATCCAGTTCAACGTGTCGCTGGCCAACCTGGGTGGCGTCTCCACGGCCGCCGTGATCGACAGCGGCCGCGAGCACCGCGTGGCGCAGGACTACCGCGAGAAGCTGCGCATCCGCTGCTCGGGCGTGGACCAGAAAACGCTGAACCTATCAGGTGGCAACCAGCAAAAAGTGGTGCTGAGCAAATGGCTCTTTACCAACCCCGAAGTGCTGATCCTCGATGAGCCTACGCGCGGCATTGACGTGGGCGCCAAGTACGAGATCTACACCCTCATCGCCCAGCTGGCGGCCGAGGGCAAGTGCGTGATCGTGATCTCTTCAGAAATGCCCGAGCTGCTGGGCATCACCGACCGCCTGTACGTGATGAACGAAGGCCGCTTTGTCGCCGAGATGCCCACCGCCGAGGCAACGCAGGAAAAGATCATGCGCGTCATAGTAAATGCCCCCCCTGAGGCGCTTCGCGCCATCCCCCCCAAGGGGGACGCAGCCCGTGCGGCGGGGCGGCCCTTGCACGGCGGCCCTGGTCTGGGCAGCGCCAGTGTGGACGCATCGAACAGCAACCAGCGCAACGCATAACAAACATGAGCCAGATGACCAATCCCTCCCCCACGGCCTCGGCCGCGCCTGCAATGGGTGCACCGGCCAACCCCACCCGTTCGCTGCTAGACCATGCCAAGCACAACCTGCGCGAGTACGGCATGTTGATTACGCTGGTCGCCATCATGGGCTTCTTCCAGTACATGACGGACGGCACGCTGATGCAGCCGCTCAACCTCACCAACCTGGTGCTGCAAAACAGCTACATCGTCATCATGGCGCTGGGCATGCTGCTCGTGATCGTGGCCGGGCACATCGACCTGTCGGTGGGGTCCGTGTGCGGCTTCATCGGCGCGCTGGCCGCGGTGCTGATGGTGCAGTACCAGTGGCACTTCGTGCCCGCCACGCTGGCCTGCCTGGTGTGCGGCGGCCTCATTGGCGCGGTGCAGGGCTGGTTTGTGGCGTTCTCGCGGATTCCTTCGTTCATCGTCACGCTGGCCGGCATGCTGGTCTTCAAGGGCCTGGCGCTGGCGCTGCTGGCCGGGCAATCGGTCGGCCCCTTCCCAGAGGCGTTTCAGATGCTGAGCTCGGGCTTCATGCCCGACCTGTTCAGTGTGGAGGGCGTCAAGCTCACGTCGCTGCTGCTGGGCGTGGCCGTGGCCGCAGCGCTGGTGGTGGCAGGCATCCGGGCCCGGTCCAACCGGCTGCGCCACGGTGTGCACGTGGAGCCCACCGCCTTCTTCGTGGCACGAAACGCAGTATTTGCAGCGCTGCTCATCTACTTCAGCTATCTGCTCGCTTCGTACAAGGGCCTGCCCAACGTGCTCATCGTGATGGCGCTGCTGATCGTGCTGTTCGACTTCATCACCAGCCGCACCACCATCGGCCGGCGCATCTACGCCATGGGCGGCAACGAAAAGGCGGCCAAGCTCTCGGGCATCAAGACCGAACGACTGTCGTTCTATGCCTTCGTCAACATGGGCGTGTTGGCCGCGCTGGCAGGCTTGGTGTTTGCAGCGCGCCTGAACACCGCCACGCCCAAGGCGGGCCTGGGCTTCGAGCTCGATGTCATCGCGGCCTGCTTCATCGGCGGCGCCTCGGCCTCGGGCGGTGTGGGCAAGGTGATGGGTGCTGTCATCGGCGCCTTTGTGATGGGCGTGATGAACAACGGCATGTCGATCCTGGGCATCGGCATCGACTACCAGCAAGTCATCAAGGGCGTGGTGCTGCTGGCTGCCGTGCTGGTCGACGTTTACAACAAGAACAAAGCCTGATCCCATGGACGCGGCCACCGCTCACACCCCTGCCCCCGTGCTCGAACTCGCGGGCATTCACAAGCAGTTTGCGGGCATCCCCGTGCTGCGCGATGTGCAGCTGCGCCTGTACCCCGGCGAGATCCATGCGCTGATGGGGCAGAACGGCGCGGGCAAGTCCACGCTCATCAAGGTGCTCACGGGTGTGATCAAGCCCAGCGGCGGCCAGATGCAACTGGGCGGCGAGCCGGTGTGGCCCGATTCGCCCCTGGCCGCGCAGCGCCTGGGCATCAGCACCGTGTACCAGGAGGTCAACCTCTGCCCCAACCTCTCGGTGGCCGAGAACATCTTTGCAGGCCGCTATCCGCGTTGCGGCATCGCGCAGGGGTTCCGCATCGACTGGGCTCAGATGCACCAGCGCTCGCGCGAGCTGGTGGAGCGCATCGGCCTGAACATCGACGTGACGCGCCTGCTGTCGGACTACCCCGTGGCCGTGCAGCAGCTGGTGGCCATTGCCCGCGCACTCAGCATCGAAGCGCGCGTGCTGATCCTGGACGAGCCCACCTCCAGCCTGGACGACGACGAGGTGCAAAAACTCTTCGAAGTGCTGCGCCGTCTGCGTGGCGAGGGCCTGTCCATCGTTTTCGTGACGCACTTTTTGAACCAGGTGTATGCCGTGTCGGACCGCATCACCGTGCTGCGCAACGGCAGCTGGGTGGGCGAATGGCCTGTCAAAGACCTGGGGCCCCAAGCCTTGATCGCCGCCATGCTGGGCCGCGACCTGGCCGCACAGGCCGCGCAGACATCGCCGCCGCCGCCGGCGAACGCGTCGGATACCGCGCTGCTGCAAACCGAAGGCCTGGGGCAGGCCGGACAGTTGCAACCACTTGACCTACAGATCCGAGCAGGCGAAGTCGTTGGACTCGCAGGCCTGCTGGGCGCGGGCCGCACCGAACTGGCGCGCCTGCTCTTCGGGCTAGAGCAGCCTGACCGCGGCATGCTGCGCATCGACGGCAAGGCCGTGAGCTTCTCCAACCCCATGGATGCGATTCGCCAGGGCCTGGCCCTGTGCCCCGAAGAGCGCAAGACCGACGGCATCGTCGCCGAACTGTCGGTGCGCGAGAACATTGCGCTGGCGCTGCAGGCGCGCATGGGCGTGGGCAAGTTCCTCTCCCGCGCCGAGCAGACGGCCATTGCCGACCGCTACGTGCAGCTGCTGGGCATCAAGACCGCCAGCGTGGACACCCCCATCGGCCTGCTGTCGGGCGGCAACCAGCAAAAGGCCATCCTCGCGCGCTGGATGGCCATCGAGCCGCGCCTGTTGATCCTGGACGAGCCCACCCGGGGCATCGACGTGGCGGCCAAGCAGGAAATCATGGAGCAGATCCTGCGACTGGCCCAGGCCGGCATGGCCGTGCTGTTCATCTCATCCGAGATGAGCGAGGTGGTGCGCGTATCCCACCGCATCGTCGTGCTCCGCGACCGCCGCAAGGTCGGCGAGCTGCCCGCTGGCAGTACCGAAGACGCCGTCTACGAACTGATCGCCGCTGAACAACATGCTTGAAGAACACAACACACCCTCTCTTGCCAGCGCCCTGCTGCGCCACCGGCTGGCCTGGCCGGTGATCACGCTGCTGCTCCTGCTGGCCGTCAACACGGCCTTCAACGCCAGCTTCTTGCACATCGAATGGCGCGACGGGCACCTGTACGGCAGCCTGATCGACATCCTCAACCGCGCCGCGCCGCTGGTGCTGGTGTCGCTGGGCATGACGATGGTGATCGCCACGCGCGGCATCGATATCTCGGTAGGTGCCGTCGTGGCCATTGCCGCTGCCGTGGCGGCCTGGATGATCGGCGGCTCGGTATCGGGCACAGAAAGCCGCTTTCCGCTGCCCGTGGCCATCCTTGGCGCCCTTGGTGTGGCCCTGCTCTGCGGGTTGTGGAACGGCGTGCTGGTGGCGCGCGTGGGCATGCAACCCATCATTGCCACGCTGATCCTCATGGTGGCTGGCCGGGGCATCGCCCAGCTGATCACCGACGGGCAGATCATCACCATCTACTACACGCCCTACTTCTTCATCGGCGGCGGGTACCTGGCCGGTCTGCCGTTCTCGCTGTTCATCGTGGCGGCCGTGTTTGCCGTGCTGTACCTGGCCGTCACGCGCACGGCGCTGGGCCTGTTCGTGCAGGCGGTGGGCATCAACCCCACGGCGGCGCGCGTGGCGGGCGTGCAGGCGGGCCGCCTGACCGTAGCGGCCTACGTCTTCTGCGGCGTGTGCGCGGGCATCGCGGGGCTGTTGATCAGCTCCAACGTGAAAAGCGCCGACGGCAACAACGCCGGCCAGCTGCTGGAGCTTGACGCCATCCTGGCCGTGACACTGGGCGGCACCGCCCTGACCGGCGGGCGATTCAGCCTAGTCGGCAGCGTGATCGGTGCGCTCATCATCCAGACGCTGACGTACGCCATCTATTCGCTGGGCGTACCGCCCGAGGTCAACCTGGTGGTCAAGGCGGTGGTGGTGTTCATCGTGATGCTGCTGCAGTCGCCAGAGTTCCGCGCGCAGATTGGCGCCATCGCGCGCCGCCCGGGCGCAGGAGCCGTGTCATGAGCGCCGTGCCCAAGACTTCTTTCGGTGCTGCCGCCGAGGTGGCGCCTCAGCCAGGCGCAGCGCGCGCCCGGTGGAACCCCAAGTACCTGCCGCTCGCCGCCACCATTTCGCTCTTTGTGGCCATGGCCACGCTGGGCTCGGTGATGTACACCGGTTTCTTCTCGGCCCAGGTGTTCCTCAACCTGCTGATTGACAACGCCTTCCTCATCATCGTGGCGGTGGGCATGACGTTTGTCATCCTGTCGGGTGGCATCGACCTGTCGGTGGGCTCGGTGGTGGCGCTGACCACCATGGTGCTCGCCGCGCTGGTGGAGCACAAAGGCTGGAGCCCGCTGGTGGCCGTGCCGGTCGTGCTGCTGATGGGCACGCTGTTCGGCGCGTTCATGGGCGTCCTGATCGAGCGCTTCAAGCTGCAGCCCTTCATCGTGACGCTGGCCGGCATGTTCCTTGCACGCGGGCTGTGCTACCTCATCAGCATCGACTCGATCAGCATCACCAACGAAGCGTATTCCGAGCTGTCGCAATGGCGGCTGGAGTTGTGGGAAGGCGCTTCGCTGTCCCTCGGCGCGCTGATCGCCACCGCGGTGCTGTTGGCCGCCCTGTTCATCGCGCACTGCACGCCGTTTGGCCGCGCGGTGTATGCCGTGGGCGGCAGCGAGAACTCCGCCGTGCTCATGGGCCTGCCCGTGCGCGCCACGGTCATCGGCGTGTACACGCTCTCGGGCTTTTGCTCTGCCCTGGCGGGCGTGGTGTTTACGTTCTACATGCTCTCGGGCTACGGCCTGCACGCCGTGGGCATGGAGCTCGACGCCATCGCCGCCGTGGTGATCGGCGGCACGTTGCTCACGGGCGGCGTGGGCTATGTGGCCGGCACGCTGTTTGGCGTGCTCATGCTCGGAATCATCCAGACCCTGATCTCGTTCGACGGAACGCTCAGCTCGTGGTGGACGCGCATCGTCGTCGGCGTGCTGCTGTTTGTTTTCTGCCTGCTGCAGCGCCTGCTCACGCGCCGCGCCGCCAAGCGGTCCTGACCTTCTTTCCATCATCTCTCTGACCCGCAATCACAATGACCACCACCCCGCGCAAACTCCGCTCCACTGCCTGGTTCGGCACGGCCGACAAGAACGGCTTCATGTACCGCAGCTGGATGAAGAACCAGGGCATCCCCGACCATGAGTTCGACGGCCGCCCCATCATCGGCATCTGCAACACCTGGTCCGAGCTCACGCCCTGCAACGCCCACTTTCGCAAGATCGCCGAGCATGTGAAGCGCGGCATCTACGAGGCGGGCGGCTTTCCGGTCGAGTTCCCGGTGTTCTCCAACGGCGAATCCAACCTGCGCCCCACGGCCATGCTCACGCGCAACCTGGCCAGCATGGATGTGGAAGAAGCCATTCGCGGCAACCCCATCGATGCGGTGGTGCTGCTGGTGGGCTGCGACAAGACCACGCCCGCGCTGCTGATGGGCGCGGCCAGCTGCGACGTGCCCGCCATCGTGGTCACCGGCGGCCCCATGCTCAACGGCAAGCTCGAAGGCAAGAACATCGGTTCGGGCACGGCCGTGTGGCAGCTGCACGAATCGCTGAAGGCCGGCGAAATCAACGAGCACCAGTTCTTCGCGGCCGAAGCGGGCATGTCCCGCTCCGCCGGCACGTGCAACACCATGGGCACGGCCAGCACCATGGCCTGTATGGCCGAGTCGCTGGGCACCTCGCTGCCGCACAACGCGGCCATACCGGCGGTGGACTCGCGCCGCTATGTGCTGGCCCACATGTCGGGCAAACGCATTGTGGAGATGGCGCACGAAGGCCTGACGCTGTCCAAGATCCTGACCCGCGAAGCTTTCGAGAACGCCATCCGCACCAACGCCGCCATCGGCGGCTCGACCAACGCGGTCATCCACCTCAAGGCGATTGCCGGACGCATGGGCGTGCAGCTGGACCTGGAGGACTGGACGCGCATCGGCCGCGGCACGCCCACGTTGGTGGACCTGCAGCCCTCGGGCCGTTTCCTGATGGAAGAGTTCTACTACGCTGGCGGTTTGCCTGCCGTGCTCCGCCGACTGGGCGAGAACAACCTGCTGCCCCACCCCAACGCACTGACCGTCAACGGCAAGACGCTGTGGGACAACGTGCGCGAGGCGCCCCAGTACAACGACGAGGTGATCCGCACGATCGACAACCCGCTGATCGCAGACGGCGGCATCTGCATCCTGCGCGGCAACCTGTCCCCTCGCGGTGCAGTGCTCAAGCCGTCCGCCGCATCGCCCGAGCTGCTCAAGCACCGCGGCCGCGCTGTGGTGTTCGAGAACCTCGAGCATTACAAGGAGCGCATCGTCGATGAAAACCTGGACATCGACGCCAGCTGCGTGATGGTGATGAAGAACTGCGGCCCCAAGGGCTACCCTGGCATGGCCGAGGTGGGCAACATGGGCCTGCCCCCCAAGCTGCTGCGCCAGGGCGTGAAGGACATGGTGCGCATCTCCGACGCGCGCATGAGCGGTACCGCCTACGGCACCGTCGTGCTGCACGTGGCGCCCGAGGCCGCTGACGGTGGCCCGCTGGCCGCCGTGCGAGATGGTGACTTCATCGAGCTCGACTGCGAACAAGGCCGCCTGCACCTCGACATCAGCGACGAAGAGCTGGCCGCGCGCCTGGCTGCGCTGTCCACCACCGATCAGGGTGGCCGCGGGGGCTACCAGCGCTTGTATGTAGACCATGTGCTGCAGGCCGACGAAGGCTGCGACTTTGACTTTCTGGTGGGCTGCCGCGGCTCGGCCGTGCCGCGCCATTCGCACTGATCACGCCCCCTTGAAACAAGAACAAGGAGACTCCATGCGGTCCCCCTCCCGACGCACCATTCTCACCGCGGCAGCCGGCAGTGCCTTGTCCGCGCTGGGCGCCACATCTGCCGTGGCCGCTGCACCGGCCTGGCCCTCCAAACCCGTCTCGCTGCTTGTCGGCTACCCGCCCGGCGGCTTGACCGACGCTGGCGCGCGCTTCATCACCAACGGCCTTGCCAGCGCGCTGGGCCAACCGGTGGTGGTGGAGAACAAGCCCGGCGCCTCCGGCAACCTGGCAGCGGCCGAGGCCCTGCGCCTGAACGACAGCCACAAGCTGCTGGTGGCCAACACCAGCCTCACCATCAACCCGCACACCTATGCGACACCGTCGCCCAATCCGCTGGACTTCACGCCCATCGGTCTGGTGCTGGAGTCGCAGCTGGTGCTGTGCGTGCACCCATCCGCACCGGTGAAGACGCTCGAAGACTTTCGCACCTGGGTGCGGGCGGGCGTCAAGGCTGGTGGCTTCAGCTATGCCTCTGCGGGCAGTGGCGGCAACACCCATCTGGCGATGGAGCACCTGCGCGAGCGCGCCGGACTGCCGCCGATGAACCAGGTGCCCTACAAGGGCAGCGCCCCGGCCATCCAGGACGTGGTGGGCAACCAGGTGCCGTGCATCGTGGATGCCGCGTCACTGCTCATCCCCTTCATTGCATCCGGCCGGCTGCGCGCCATTGTGGTCACTGGTGCCGAGCGCCTTCCCGCGCTGCCCGACGTGCCCACTGCGGCCGAAGCGGGTCTGAAGGACTTCCTCGTGACCGTGTTCGTCGGCCTGTGGGGGCCACCCAGCCTCACCCCGGACATCGTCAGCAAGACCAATGCCGCGCTCAACGCGGCGCTCGCCAACCCGGCGGTCAGCAGCACCATCACCAAGAACGGTGACATGGTGGGCGGCGGCACACCGGAACGGCTGGCCAAACTGACCCGCGACAACTATCGCCTGTGGGGCGAAATCGCCAAGAAGAACGACATCAAAGCCACCTGACCCATGACATCTACCGCTGCCCCCGCCCGCTACCGCGGCATTTTCCCCGTCGTGCCCACCACCTTCCATGAAGACGGCACCCTCGACATCGACAGCCAGAAGCGCTGCCTCGACTTCATGATCGACGCCGGCGTGGATGGCCTCTGCATCCTGGCCAACTTCTCCGAGCAGTTCTCGCTGTCCGATGCCGAGCGCGAGACACTGACCCGCGTCTCGCTGGAGCACGTGGCAGGCCGCGTACCGGTGATCGTCACCACCACCCATTACGGCACCCGGGTCTGCGCCGAGCGCAGCCGCGCCGCACAGGACATGGGCGCCGCTATGGTGATGATCATGCCGCCGTACCACGGCGCCACCTTCCGCGTGCCCGAAGCGCAGATCTACGAGTTCTACGCCCGTGTGTCCGATGCGATCAGCATCCCGATCATGGTGCAGGACGCCCCCGCCAGCGGCACCGTGCTGTCGGCCCCGTTCCTCGCCCGCATGGCGCAGGAGATCGAGAACCTGGCCTACTTCAAGATCGAAGTGCCGGGTGCGGCCAGCAAGCTGCGCGAGCTGATCCGCCTGGGCGGCGCGGCCATCGAAGGCCCGTGGGACGGCGAAGAGGCCATCACCCTGCTGGCCGACCTGGATGCGGGTGCCACCGGCGCGATGACGGGCGGCGCCTTCCCCGATGGCATTCGCCCCATCATCGAAGCCCACCGCCAGGGCGATATGGACCAGGCCTTTGCGCTCTACCAGCGCTGGCTGCCGCTCATCAACCACGAGAACCGTCAGGGCGGCATCCTGACGGCCAAGGCCTTGATGAAGGAAGGCGGCGTGATTGCCTGCGAGGCGGGGCGCCACCCCTTCCCGGCCATGCACCCCGAGGTTCGCCGGGGCCTCATTGACATCGCGCGCCGGCTGGACCCGCTGGTGCTGCGCTGGGGCCGGTAGACACGCCATGGCCGACACCGCCAACCTCTCGGGCCCCTGCCTGGTGGCCCTGGACTGGGGCACCAGCTCGCTGCGCGCCTTCCGCCTGGGTGCCAGCGGGCAGGTGCTGGAGCAACGCAGCCGCCCCTGGGGCATCATGAATCTGCCGCCGGCTCCCGCGGACCAAACTGGCGCAGAGCCCGGGGCAGCCTTCGAACGCGCACTGCAAGACACTTGCGGCGACTGGCTTGCCACCCTGCCCTCGGTGCCCCTGCTGGCCTGTGGCATGGTCGGCAGCGCCCAGGGCTGGCGGGAAGCCAAATACCTCGACGCACCCACCTCGCTCGACGACCTGGCGCGCGGGCTGACGGTGATGGGCCGTGGCAGCGCCACACCCCTGCACATCGTGCCCGGGCTGCTGCAGCGCGGGGGCCTGCCCAACGTGATGCGCGGCGAAGAAACGCAGGTACTGGGCGTGTTGGCCGACGCCACGTTGGTGGGTGAAGGCCCGTTGCTGGTAGGCCTGCCCGGTACCCACAGCAAATGGGTGGTGGCGCAAAAGGATGGTACCCGGTGCAGCATCCAGCGGTTCCACACCTTCATGACAGGTGAGGTATTTGCGGCATTGCGCGGGCACACCATCCTGGGCAAGACCATGCAGCCGCCAAGTGAGCCCGACGACGCCGCATTCGCGCAGGGCTTGCAGGTGGCGCGCGGCAGCGATACCGACCTCGGCCTGCTGTCACACATCTTCAGCACCCGGACGCTGGGCCTCACCGGCGCGCTACCCGCCGCAGCACAGGCCGACTACCTCTCGGGCATCCTCATCGGGCACGAGATCGCCAGCCTCGCAAGACTGCACCCGCCCACCAGCGCCGCCCCGCAACAGCTGGTGCTGTGTGGCGAGCCCGACCTGTGCCGCCGCTACACGCTCGCGCTACAAGCCTACGGATTTGCGCCACCGACCATTGCCGCGCAGGCCACCATCACCGGCCTGTGGCAGATCGCGCAGGCCGCCGGGCTGGTGACGACCACCACCCACGCGCAGCCCACCCCATCCACCAGGAGCCTCGCCGCATGAACCCGATCGACAAGAATCTGTACAAAACCATGCAGCAGTGCGGCCTGATCGCCATCCTGCGTGGCGTGCGGCCGCACGAAGTCGCGGCCATTGGCCACGCGCTGTACGACGCGGGTTTTCGCATCATCGAGGTGCCGCTCAACTCCCCCGAGCCGCTGGCCAGCATCCGTGCGCTGCGAGACGCGTTGCCTGCCGACTGCCTCGTCGGGGCGGGCACTGTGCTGTCGGCCGAGGCGTGTGCCGATGTGCAGGCCGCCGGCGGGCAGATCATCGTCATGCCCCACAGCGACCCCGCCGTGATCCGCGCCGCGCGCGCTGCCGGCATGGCCTGCGCACCCGGCGTGGCCACGCTGACCGAAGCCTATGCCGCGCTGGCCGCTGGCGCCAACATGCTCAAGCTCTTCCCGGCCGAGGCCCTGCCTCCGCATGTGCTCAAGGCCTGGCGCGCCGTCATCACCCCGCCCATGGCTCTGGTGCCGGTGGGCGGCATCGCCCCCGAAAACATTGCCACTTACGCCGCCGCCGGTGCCAGCGGCTTCGGCCTGGGCTCGGCCCTGTACCGCCCTGGCGACAGCGCTGCCGACGTGGCCGGCAAGGCCGCCGCGTTTGTCGCGGCATGGCACACCTCCTACGGCGCGGCACGCGCTGCAGCCACCGCACCCGGCAAGGCCACCGCCAGCGCCTAGTCCAGTTCTTTCTCTTCAACGTCCTCTCTCGCCCCCTCCGCCCTCCCATGAAGATCACCCGACTGACCACGTTCCTGGTGCCCCCGCGCTGGTGCTTTCTGAAAATCGAAACCGACGAAGGCATCGTCGGCTGGGGCGAACCCATCCTTGAAGGCCGCGCGCAAACCGTGGCCGCCGCAGTCGAAGAACTGGGCGACTACCTCATCGGAAAAGACCCGCGCCACATCGAAGACCACTGGACGGTGCTGTACCGCGGCGGCTTCTACCGCGGCGGCGGCGTGCACATGAGCGCGCTGGCTGGCATCGACCAGGCGCTGTGGGACATCAAGGGGAAGGCCCTGGGCGTTCCCGTGTCCGAACTGTTGGGCGGCAATGTGCGCGACCGCATCCGCGTGTACAGCTGGATCGGCGGCGACCGCCCCAGCGAGACAGCCCAGCAAGCCCGCGACGCCGTGGCCCGCGGCTTTACCGCGGTGAAGATGAACGGCACCGAAGAAATGCAGTTTGTGGACACCTTCGACAAGGTGGAGCGCTGCCTGCAAAACGTGGCCGCCGTGCGCGAGGCCGTAGGCCCGCACGTGGGCATCGGCGTAGATTTTCACGGCCGCGTGCACCGCCCCATGGCCAAGGTGCTGATCAAGGAACTGGAGCCCTACAAGCTCATGTTCATTGAAGAACCCGTTCTCAGCGAGCATGAAGAAGCGCTCAAGGAGATCGCCCGCATCTCGTCCACCCCCATCGCCCTGGGTGAGCGCCTGTACTCCCGCTGGGACTTCAAGCGCGTGCTACAGGAGGGGTATGCAGACATCATCCAGCCCGACCCTTCGCACTCCGGCGGCATCACCGAAACCCGCAAGATCGCCACCATGGCCGAAGCCTACGACGTGGCCCTGGCACTGCACTGCCCCCTGGGCCCCATCGCGCTGGCCGCCAATTTGCAGCTGGACGCGGTCTGCTACAACGCCTTCATCCAGGAGCAAAGCCTGGGCATCCACTACAACCAGGACAACGACCTGATGGACTACGTGTCCAACCCGGAAGTGTTCAAGTACGAGGACGGGATGGTGGCCATCCCGAACGGGCCGGGGTTGGGGATCGAGGTGAATGAGGAGTACGTGCGGGAGCGCGCGCAGCAGGGGCACCGGTGGAGGAATCCGGTGTGGCGGCATCGGGACGGGAGTTTTGCGGAGTGGTGAGGGTGTTTGGGGAGCTGCGCCGCGTCTACATCCGGCCAGGGGCATCACCACGTCCATGCGAAGCTCAATTCACCCGTCTCAAGCACACTGAGGATCGCGGCGGCGGCTGCGCCCTCATCGGCAGGATGGCTGCGCCAGGCTGAATGCTGCCGCTTCACTTCGGCAAGCCCGTGACCATAAACCCTTGATACCGAACATTGCCAACAGTCCGAAGAACCTGTCCAAGATCTTCTGACGGACGGTGTCAAAAAAATGCAAGGTGGATCCATTGCAGGCAGGCGTTGGGTAGCCTCTGGCAGTTCTTCCACAGCCGTTTTTCTTCTACATCCATACAAAACCACGCTCCACGTCCCGGAGCTTGCGCACCACCTTGGACGCATGTAGCTCGCTGCGCCAGGTACTACGCAGCAGTAGATTGATTTGAACAATCTCCGACTACTGGTGTAGCTGACTTACGCCTTGTTTTCTACTGCCTACCGCCTGCCTCTAGGAGCTAGAAAACAGGTGCCAGGACCAAGTGGTCAGACTGTCGAGAAATACAGATTCAAGAATTTGGACGGTACTTCTGCAGATCGCAAATGTCATCGCATCGACAGTCATGAGCGGTATCAATGCCTAGCATTCCGGCATGAACAGTTCGAACACGCCTCCAACAAGGTCCACAGGCCGTTTGCACGTTCAAGCGCCCGGCACCACACTCCAAAGTAGCGAGGCGGTGGACTGGGCCATCGTATCGCGGCGCAGCATTCGCGCTTTCATGCCTACGCAGGTCCCCCGCGAAGAGATTCATGCCATCCTGGACGTAGCGCGCCACGCAGCCTCAGGCATGAACACCCAGCCCTGGCGCGTTCATGTGCTAACGGGCAGCGCCAAGGAACGGCTGAGTTCAGCCATCGCAACAGCGGACAACGATGGGGAAGCGTCCACGGCACTCACAGAGCCCTACCACTATTACCCACTCGAATGGGTATCGCCTTATGTGGATCGACGCCGCAAAGTGGGCTGGGACCTGTATGGCCTGCTTGGCATTGCCAAGGGTGACAAGGCGCGCATGCACGCGCAACACGGCCGCAACTATCGTTTCTTTGATGCGCCGGTAGGGCTGATCTTCACGGTGGACCGTGTCATGCAGGCCGGCAGCCTCATGGACTACGGCATGTTCCTTCAGAGCGTGATGGTGGCAGCCCGTGCACGCGGGCTTGATACCTGCCCTCAGGTAGCGTTCACCAAGTTTCACCAGATCATCCATGCCGAGCTGGGCATACCCGACACCCACATGGTGGTCTGCGGCATGAGCTTGGGCCATGCCGACCCAGCCCGCATCGAGAACACGTTGGTGACCGAGCGCGAGAGCGTCGAATCCTTCACCACCTACCACGAATAGCAGCTATGGAGACAACAGCATGACCCCCACTAAGGCAAGCAGCCCATCCCGCAGTCCCTACCGGAACGGCCTGGAACGCACACCCGCGAACCACCTGCCGCTGACGCCTCTCGGTTTCCTCGACCGCAGCGCACTGGTCCACCCTGAGGGCATTGCAGTGGTGCATGCGGGTACCAAGCAAACCTGGGCGCTAACGCGCGATCGTGCCTACCGCCTGGCCAGTGCACTCGCACAGCGCGGCGTGCGGCGCGGCGACACCGTGGCCATCCTGGCGCCCAACACGCCCGCCATGCTGGAGGCGCACCTGGGCATCCCCCTGTGCGGCGCGGTCATTAACGCCATCAATTGCCGGCTCGATGCCGAGGGCATCGCCTTCATCCTGCGGCACGGCGAGGCGCGCATCCTGTTGGTGGACAGCGAATTCGCGGCGCTGGCAGACAAGGCCGTTGCGGGCCTGGACCAGCCGCCGCTGGTGGTCGCCGTCCACGATGCGTGCCTGTCCGCGCAGCCAGCCTTCGGTGCAATGGACTACGAAGCCCTGCTGGCCGAAGGCGACCCGGCCTTCGAAGGCCTGTGGCCCGAGGATGAGTGGGACCCCATCGCGCTGAACTACACGTCGGGCACCACGGGCGACCCCAAGGGCGTGGTGCCCAGCCACCGCGGCACCTACCTCATGAGCCTGCTGCAGATGACAGACTGGGCCATGCCGCGTCGCCCGGTGTACCTGTGGACGCTGCCCATGTTCCACGCCAACGGCTGGTGCTTCACCTGGGCCATCACGGCGGCGGCGGGCACGCACGTGTGCCTGCGCAAGGTCACGGCCAAGGCCATCTTCGAGGCCATTGCCGAGCATGGTGTGGACCATTTCTGTGCCGCGCCCACGGTGTTGGCCATGCTGGCCAATGCACCGGCGCACGAGCGCATCGCGCTGCCGCGCCCGGTGCGCGTGCTCACAGCGGGCTCGCCACCGCCGGCCGCCATCCTGCAGGCGATTGCCGCGATGGGCTTCGATGTGGACCATGTGTATGGCATCACCGAGGTCTCGGGCACGCCCGTGAGCTGCGTGCGCCAGCCCGGGTGGGCGGCCTTGCCGGAGGCCGGACGTGCCCAGCTGCAGGCGCGCCAGGGCGTGCGCGCCGCTGCGCTAGAGCACCTGCGCGTGCTCAACCCCGACACGCTGGAGCCCGTGCCGGCCGATGGCGTGACGGCTGGTGAAATCATGCTGCGCGGCAATACTGTGATGAAGGGCTACCTCAAGAACCCCGGCGCCACGGCCAAGGCCTTTGCGGGCGGCTGGTTCCACACCGGCGACATCGCAGTGCTGCACCCTGATGGCTATGTGCAGATCACTGACCGCTCCAAGGACGTGATCATCTCGGGCGGCGAGAACATCTCCTCGGTGGAGGTAGAGGACGTGCTGCACCGCCACCCCGCCGTGCTGCTGGCCGCCGTGGTGGCGCAGCCCGACGAGCGGTGGGGCGAGGTGCCCTGCGCCTTCGTGGAGCTCAAGCCCGATGCGGTGGGCACGGTCAGCGCCGACGAACTGATCGCGTTTTGCCGCGAGCATCTGGCGCGCTTCAAGTGCCCGCGCCAGATCGTATTCGAGGTCTTGCCCAAGACCGCCACCGGCAAGATCCAGAAGTTCCGCCTGCGCGAGATCGCGGGCAGCCGCGAGGCCATCACAAAGCTGGCGCAGGTTCAGGCCGAGCCTGCAGGCTGAGCATTCAGCCTTCGCGGGCAATCGACTGCAGTACCTTCAGGTCGATCACCTCGATCGACCCATAGCCCAGGCGAATGGCGCCCCGGTCCTGCAGCTCCTGCAGCGCCCGGTTGGCCACCTGGCGCGACACGCCCGACAGGCGCCCCAGCTCTTCCTGCGACAGCGTGATGCGCCGGGCAGTGTTGGGAAACAGCGCATCGTTGAACAGCCCCGACAGGCTGTAGGCCACCTGCGCCGTGGTGTCACCCAGCCGGTCGGTCTGCACCTGCGCCACGTAGTGGGCCAGGCGCGCGTTGAGCTGCCCGATCAGCCACAGCGCAAACGGATGGCTCTCGTGCAGCAGCCGCAAAAACTCGCTGCGCGGCAGCAGCGCCACCACGCTGTCGGTCAGCGCCGTCACCGCATAGGGCCGGGGCTCATCCTTGAGCACCGAGCCCTCGCCGAACCATGCGCCCGATGGCACGCCTGCGAACGTGCTGATCCGACCTTCTTCGGTAATGTTGTCGAGCTTGAGCATGCCCTCCATCACGCCGGCCCAATGCGCAGGGGGCATACCGCGTGCAAATACGGCGCTGCCAGCAGCAAAGCTGCGCACCGTGATGGCACTGCGCACGCGTTTAGCTTCTTCGCCGGTCAGAGAGGACATCCAGGACGACTGGGAAAGAAACGAGTCAAGCGGGTCTGGAGTCATGTTTATTCAAGCGCACGGTGCTTCGCGCAGATTTTGCGGGAGATCACGGCTTGCGCCAATGGGGGCGATGCCTGCCGCGGGCAAAGGGAGAAAAGCACCGGTCCGTCAGACGACCCATAACGGCGACCCAACCAGCGAAACCACACTCAAACGAAATGCTGCTTCAGGCTGGCTGCGGGCACTCGCTCCGTCTTTACGAATGCGTACCATTGGCCACAAGCCGCCAGTTGCGGCTAACGAAAGGGGCGCAACAGACAAAGTATGAGGCCCGCAGCATGCGGGCCTGCTTGACTGCTGGGGTTAGACAGTCCGCTGGGCGCGAACAAAGCCGCCGAACAAGCCAGACAAGGTGGCAACGACAAAGTAAATAGCCGCGCTCCAGGTCAGAACAGACGTGCTCGCTGGGTTAAGAGCCATGACGAAGAAAAAAGATGTGCTTAGGATCCCGCTATGAGGCCTTGAATGAGGTCACGTCCTTTTCCGTAAAGTGCGGACACGTAGCCACCGAAAACAGTGGCAATTGCGAGAGTAGCGAGTGATAAAAGCTCAACTGTCGATGTGAGTCCGCGTCCCATTTGCGCATACGCTTGCTCAGGGGAAAACCCTTTAGCTAGGTGAATCGCCCCGGTATTGAACTGACCCCCAGAAGTTGGACGGTTACCTTGCCGCCAATCAGTCGCTGTTTCTCAGTCGGTATCCCACCGGGCTGAGTCCGCTCAATCTGAGCTTGATGCGCTCATGGTTGTAGTAGTGAATGTAATCATGCACGCCCGCTTCGAGCGTATCAAGGCTGTCGGGCGCGGCAAGCCGGAAGTACTCAGCCTTGAGGGTGCCGAAGAAGCTCTCAATTGCCGCATTGTCAAAGCAGTTGCCCTTTCGGCTCATGCTTTGCTTGACTCCCCGTTGCACAAGCATCGCTCGATAGGGCTGCATCTTGTAGTGCCAACCTTGGTCCGAGTGGACGATCAGTTCCCCCGTGCAAGCGGTCCGCGCCAGCGCTGCCTCGAGCATGCCGGAAACCAACTCGAAGACTGGACGCCTTGCCATGCGGTACGCGACGATCTCGCCGTTGTAGAGGTCCATGCAAGCTGACAGGTAGAGCTTGTGGCCATTCACATTGAATTCGGTGACATCGGTTGCCCACTTCTGGTTTGGTGCGGTCGCACGGAAGTCGCGCTGTAGAAAGTTCGGCACGTGCGCATCGCTGACGCCTAGAACATGCCGGGATCGCTTCTTCACCCGAATCAACGCGCGCAGCCCCATCTTGCGCATCAGGCGCTGCACGCACTTGTGGTTGATCGGTTCCGCCCCTGCATTGCATAGCGCGGCCGTGATCCGTCTGTAGCCGTAGCGCCCTTTATGCTCGTCATAGACAGTGCGGATCCTGGCCTCCAAGGCGCTTTGCTGGTCGGCGCGCTGGCTCGCCTGGCATTGGTAGTAGAACGTGCTGCGTGGCAGGCCTGCGACCTGCAACAGGTATGCCAATTTATGGTGATGCCTCAACCCGGCAATCAGACGCGCTTTGTCGGCGCAGCTGATCTCTTCGACCGAATCAAGGCCTGCAATTTTTTTAGGTACGCGACCTCGGCGCGCAGTCGTTCGTTCTCTTCTCGTAGGGTTTGCGCTGCGTCGGCGGCAACCTTGTTCGATGGCGCTGCGCAGCGGCCTTCCAGCTTCATCTTGGGACGCTCTTCTTTCTCGTTCTCGATAGCCTGCAGGCGGCCTTGATCGAGATTGCGTCGCCAGACCACGACTTGGTTGGGATTGCGGATGTCATAGATCGCTGCGACCTGGCGGCTGGAGAGCTGTTCGCGATCCTGATGGGACAGCACTTGCAGCTTGAACTGCGCACTGTACGTGCTGCGCTTGGGGCGCAGCCCGTCAATGCCGTGCAGGCGGTAGTGGCTCACCCAAGTGCGGATCTTCTCCTCAGGCACAGACCATTGGCGCGCCAGCAGCTTTGCCCCACCGTCCCCAGCCATAAAACTCTTGACCACTTTGAGCTTGAACTCTGTCTGATACTTCTTCATGAAACCCCTTGAAGTTTGTCCAACTTCTGGGGGTCAGTTCAAAACCGGGGCGATTCAGCCACATTGCACGCGGCCGAGTTGGCACTGAACGCTCAACCGCTGCCCTCTACGTTTCGGTCCGGCTTTGGCGTCAAGGCGTCGCCCGTGATGGATGGGAAGACTGTGTTCGCCGATTGGACCCGGGTGGCATGGCCCCAGCGTGTACCGGTGCTGATCACGAACACGCTCACTGAGGGGTCTTTTTTTGTTGACCTGATCGATCCAGTGACGCAGGTTTCGCTCACCGCTCCACTGCCTTCCACCATGGAGGCGCTCACGGCCCTTGTCGCGCCACTTTCTGGTTCTGCGAGTCGGGCTTCCCAGGTGATCACAGCCTACCAGGATGCGGCCCTGACAGAGGGTCGTTCCTCAGCGCCGGGCAACCTGTGGGTTGAAATCAACGGTGACAGGAACCTGCGCAACTTCTGCGTTCGCTATGCAGACAGTCTCGTGAAGCAAGGCGCAAACGTGCGATATGGAACCTTCATGCATGACTTGCCCCCCCCGGGGCGAGGCGTTCCCCATTGTGCAGAGCTGCCGTTCTTGTTCGGCACATATGGGCTTGACTACTACCGTCAAAAAGTCGGATCGGGCGCTGCAGAGCAGCAGCTCAGTCGGCATCTGATGAGCGCAGTGGCCACTTTCGCCCAAAACGGGACGGCGACTTTTGCGGATGGCACAGTCTGGCAAAGCTACGGCAGTGGCAACACAAACTCTGCACTGATTGGCTCCGGAGCGTCTTCATCCATCGCGTTTGGCACGGTGCCGAAGATCGCCCAGATGCGCGTGTGGGATGCCCTTCTGGGGTATCAATAGTTAAAAGTGCCCTAGGTCACTCGGCGGGCATTTCGGCGTGCGCCAAGGGAACCCCGAAATGCCACTCGGCGGATGACAACGATTGCCGCTTCAGTCTGGCGCAGCGCGAGCGCGAGTGCGCCAATCGGGGCACCTGGACGGACGCAAGGCCTACAGGCCCTTCGCGCGGCGTGGTCGGTGCGGAATGCGTCCATGTCCGCGATTCCTGAAAACACGACAGTGGGCCTGGGCCGCTCTGCCAAGGACAGACCTCACCGGCGACGGCGGTGTTTCGTGGCGGCGGGGCTGCCTGCTATCGTGTGGGGGATTGCATGTCCGCCGCCCCCTTCCGTATTCAGGCCTTGAAGAAATGCGATCGTTGATTTCCTTTCCCCTGCGCGCGCCCATTGCCGTCTTTCTGGCTGGGCTCGCGGCCGCCGTGCACATCGGCAAGATTCCACCCGCCATCGGCGTGTTGCGGGATGCGTTGGGGGTCTCGCTGATCGAGGCGGGCTTCTTGCTGTCGGCTGTCCAGCTGGCGGGCATGCTGCTCGGCGTTCTGGTGGGTGCGCTGGCCGATGGTTTTGGCCTGCGGCGCAGCATGCTGTATGGGCTGGGCGTGCTGTGTATCGCCAGCCTGGCGGGCGTGTGGGCCCGCCAGGCGGCGGACCTGCTGGCATTGCGGGCGTTGGAGGGGCTGGGTTTCCTGTGGGTTGTGCTGCCGGCGCCCAGCTTGATGCGGCAGTTGGTGCCCGCTGCCAGGCTGCCCGCCTTCATGGGGCTGTGGGGGGCCTACATGCCCGCCGGCGTTGCCCTGGCGCTTCTGGCAGGGCCGGTGGTCATGGGGCTGTGGAACTGGCAGGCTTGGTGGGGGCTGCTGGGTGTGCTGGCGGGCTGCGCGGGGCTCTGGCTGGCCCTGGCCGTTGGCCCAGATGCGCGGCGAACCACCGTGGCGCGGCCGCGCACCGACCCGCCGCCTCCCGCGGTGGTGCTTCTGACGCAGCGGCTGCGGCTCACCCTGGCCAGTCCCGGGCCCTGGGCGGTAGCAGTGGCGTTTGGCATGTACTCCTGCCAGTGGCTGGCCGTCATCGGGTTTCTGCCCTCCATCTACATGCAGGCGGGCGTCAGCGGCGTGGCTGCGGGTGCACTGACCGCACTGGCCTGCGCGGCCAACGTGGTGGGGAACCTGGGGGCCGGCGGCTTGATGCGGGCGGGTTGGCGCACGCACCATCTGTTGGTCATCGGTTTCGGCGGCACGGCATTGGCGACGGTGGTGGCCTTCAGCCCCTTCGCGGGCGATGGCCCGGTCCTTCGTTTCGCTGCCGTGGTGGCGTTTTCGGCCGTGGGCGGGATGATTCCCGCCACCTTGTTTGCCCTGGCGGTACGGCTGGCACCCAGCGAGAGTACGGTGTCCACCACGATGGGTTGGGTGCAGCAGTGCTCGGCCTGTGGCCAGTTCGTGGGGCCACCGCTTGTGGCCTGGGTGGCGGGCCTGGCGGGTGGCTGGCATTTCACCTGGGTGGTCACCGGCGTGGCTTCGGTGGTAGGCCTGGGCCTTTCTTGGTGGGTGTGCCGCCAGCGCCCGGCTTGAGCACCTGCAGCGCTCTATACATCGCTGCCGTACAAGGTGCCGCCAGCACTTGATTGCGCCACGTCACCATCATGTAGCGGTCGGCAATGAAAGCCTGGCTCGGATATACATGCCTTCATTCGGGGCGGTTGCACAGCTAGCTCAGGACTCAGGCGGATCGACAGATCAACGCGCCGGCGTCTTGCACAGACGGCTTTTGGCGACAAAGCTGACCCTAGAAAACTGACTGCCAAAGGCGGCAACCGCTGTACGGCAGTCATCGTATGCCTATACGGCTGCCTGCATAATATTGCTCACTTTTGTATAGCATCTTGCGCTTACCCATCAAGCGCTAGATGCCAATTTTTCTCAATTTTCATCCGTCTGGCGCTGCCCTAGCCGCTTGAGGGACGCGCCCCATGGATACTGTGATTAAAATCAGTACCCCGCCACCCGTCCCTCCACCCCATGACGGCGCTGCCCTCCCCCACCCCGTCCTCTCCACCCCCCATCCAACTCACCCGCTTCCACCGCACCCGCCTCATGCAAATCTGGCGCTCTGCGGGGTGGCCGTGCAAGGATGCGCTGGAGATTGACCTGCTGGCCGCGCAGCTGGTGGCGCTGCATGTGTCGCCCGAGGGGTTCGAGTCCCTGCGGCTCACCGATGAAGGTATTCGCACCCTGGCCGTTGCGCGCCAGCGCGGTGTGCGGGCTCTGAGCACGCACGACCGGCTGGCGGCAAAGTTTGCAGAGCACCTGCTGACGGCGGGGCGCATTGTGTGGCGGGAGTTGTCTCTGCGCGCTGTGGTGGATGGGCCAGCACCGCAGCCGCCGCCCACCCCGCTGGATGCCGCCATGCCCGCCGCGCCAACCGGCAGCATGGCCATCAGCAGCAACAGCAGTACCCATCTCCACAGCACCCCGCTGTGGAGCGAAGACGCCGACACCCCAGCCACCCACGCAGCGGCCAATGTGTGGCGCATGGCGCGGCCCGATCTCTTCTCGGTGCGCAACACCACGGTGCCGGCGTACCTGCAGCCGATGGTGCATGAGGTCAAGGTGAGCCGGGCCGACCTGCTGTCGGACCTGCGGCACGACGCCAAGCGGCAGGCCTACCAGTGGCTGTGCGAGGAGTGCTATTACGTATTCCCGGCGGGTGTGGCCGAGGTGGACGAGATCCCCGAGCACTTTGGCGTGTGGGTGCTGCACGGCGGGCTGGACGACGGTGATGGGGGCCGCTTTGAGCTGCTGCGGCCCGCGCGGCATGCCACCTGCGCCCTGCCCTTTGCAGTGTGGATGGCGCTGTGCAAGGCCACGCCAATGCGCAGCGAGGCGGAGCTGGCGCAGGCGCACCTGGGCGAACCGGGCGCGGGCGACGCTGCGGCGGATGAGCTGCTGCCGCCCGACGACAGCCCCCCACCCTGCACCGAGGCCCCATGACCTACACGGTGGCGGTGCGGGAGCTGTGTGAGTTCACCGCCAAGCAGGGCGACCTGGACCTGCGCTTTACGCCCGCCCCCACCGCGCTCGAGGGCATAGCCGGCCATGGCGTGGTGGCCGCGCGCCGTGGCAAGGGCTACCGGGCCGAGGTGGCGCTGAGCGGCAGCTACCAGACGCTGCAGGTGCGCGGCCGTGCCGACGGCTACGACCCAGTCCAGCAACGCATCGACGAGGTCAAGACCTTCAAGGGGCGGCTCGACCGCCAGCCCGCATCACACCGCCACCTGCACTGGGCGCAGGCCAAGGTGTATGGCTGGCTGCTGTGCCAGCAAGAGCAGCTGGCGCACATCGACGTGGCGCTGGTGTACTTTGACATTGGCTCGCAGAAGGAGACAGTGTTTTCCGAGCACTGCACCGCCGACGAACTGCGCGAGCACTTTGAGGCGCAGTGCCAGCGCTTTTTGGCGTGGGCCGAGCAGCAGGTGGCGCACCGCACGGCGCGCGATGCGGCGCTGGGCACGCTGGTGTTTCCGTTTGGCGGCTTTCGTGCGGGGCAGCGCCCGCTGGCCGAGGCCGTGTACAAGGCGGCCACCGGTGGCCGCTGCCTGCTGGCCCAGGCGCCCACGGGCATTGGCAAGACCATGGGCACGCTGTTCCCGCTGCTCAAGGCGGCGCCGGCGCAGCAGCTCGACAAGGTGTTCTTTCTGGCTGCCAAAACCTCGGGCCGGCAGACCGCGCTGGACGCACTGGCGCGCCTGGCCGACAGCGCGCCCACGCTGCCGCTGCGCGTGCTGGAGCTGGTAGCGCGCGACAAGGCCTGCGAGCACCCGGACAAGGCCTGCCATGGCGAGTCGTGCCCGCTGGCGCAAGGTTTTTACGACCGGCTGCCCGGGGCGCGCGCTGCGGCGCTGCAGGCTGCGCGCAGCGGTGCGGCATCGGAGGAAGTGGCCCGGGGTGCGGCAGAGGCAGCGGCACCGAATGCCCCGGCCCATCACCACCACAGCGTGCCGCTGCACCAGGCGCAGGTGCGCGATGCGGCGCTGGCCCACCGGGTGTGCCCCTACTACCTCAGCCAGGAGCTGGCCCGCTGGGCCGATGTGGTGGTGGGCGACTACAACTACTACTTTGACTTTGGCGGCCTGCTGCACGGACTGACGCAGGCCAACCAATGGCGCGCCGCATTGCTGGTGGACGAGGCCCACAACCTGGTGGAGCGCGGCCGCAAGATGTACAGCGCCGAACTGCGCCCCGACACGCTGGCGGCGGCCCGCACATCGCCCGCTGCCAGCCGCCACCCCGTGGTGAAAAAGGCGCTGGACAAAGTGCGCCGCTGCTGGGTGGCGCTCGACAAAGCGCAGGCAGCAGACTATGCCGTGTACGACGCCTTTCCGGAGGCGCTGCTGGGCGCATTGCAGCAGTGCGGCACCACGCTGTCAGACCACTTTTCCGACCACCCAGCCGACCTTGATGTGGCGCTGCAGACCTTCTACTTCGAGGCGATGCACATCACGCGCCTGGCCGAGCTGCTTGACTCGAATTCGCTGGTGGACATTTCCCGGCCTGCACCGCACACATCGCACCTGTCGCGCCCGGGCAGCGCCGCCGCCAAGCCCGGCAGCGCCACGGTGTGCATCCGCAACGTCGTGCCCGCGCCTTTTCTGCAACCCCGGCTGGAGGCTGCGCGCACCAGCACGCTGTTTTCGGCCACGCTGCAGCCTGCGCGCTATTACGCCGACCTGCTGGGCCTGCCCGATCAGCATGTGTGGGTGGACGTGGAGTCGCCGTTTGAGAGTGCACAGCTCAAGGTGGAGGTGGCGCGCCACATCTCCACGCGCTATGCAGACCGCCACGCCTCGCTGGCGCCGATTGCCGAGCTGATGGCGCAACAGTTCAATGCACGGCCGGGCAACTACCTGGCGTTTTTCAGCAGCTACGAATATCTGCAGCAGGTGGCCGATGGGTTTGCGCAGCGGCACCCCCACCTGCCGCACTGGCGCCAGTCGCGCCGCATGCTCGAGGCGGAGCAGCGGCAGTTTCTGGAGCGTTTTACCGACACCAGCGAAGGCATAGGCTTTGCCGTGCTTGGCGGCGCGTTTGCCGAGGGCATCGACCTGCCGGGTCGGCGGCTGATTGGTGCGTTTTTGGCCACGCTGGGCCTGCCGCAGGTCAACCCCGTCAACGAGCAGATTCGCCAGCGCATGCAGGCACTGTTTGGGGAAGGGTATGACTACACGTACCTCTACCCCGGGCTGCAAAAGGTGGTACAGGCCGCAGGCCGGGTGATCCGCACGCCCAGCGACGAAGGCGTGGTGCACCTGATGGACGACCGGTTCGGGCGGGCCGAAGTGCGCATGCTGCTGCCCGGATGGTGGAAGGTGGAGTGATCTACAAAAAAGGCCGCTCGCCCTGGGGCGACCGGCCTTGCAAGACTGCGAAGCAGCCAACAGAGAGAGTCAATCGTCAGGTTGCGGCGGGCTCTGCCACCACCAGCTCCTTGGCCCTGCCGCGCTGGCGGAAGAACACAAAGGTCTGCCACAGGATGAATGCAACGATCAGGCTGATCAACGTGCCGCTGATGGGCCGGTTGATGAACACATCGAAGCTGCCGCGCGACAGCAGCATGGAGCGGCGGAAGTTCTCCTCCAGCATGGGGCCCAGGATGAAGCCCAGCATCAGCGGTGACGGGTCCATCTCCAGCCGCATGAAGAGGTAGCCCAGCGCCCCGAAGGCCACGGTGATGAACACGTCGTCCAGGTTGTTGTTGATGCTGTACGTTCCGATGCAGCAGAAGAACAAAATGGCCGGGAACAGCACGTTGTACGGGATCTTGAACACCGACAGCCAGTAGCGCACCAGCGGCACGTTCAGGATGAGCAAAAAGCAGTTGCCGATCCACATGCTGGCCACCAGGCCCCAGAACAGCTCAGGGTGGCCGGCGATCATGTTGGGGCCGGGCTGGATGCCCTTGATGATGAACGCGGCCATCATCAGCGCCATCACCGCGTTCTCGGGGATACCGATGCTCATCAGCGGGATGAAGCTGGTGCGCGCGGCGGCCTCGTCGGCAGCGGCCTGGCCGGCCACGCCTTCGATGGAGCCGTTGCCGATCTCGTGCTTGTACTTGCTGACCTTCTTGTCCAGCGCGTAGGCCGCAAACTGCGCGATCACCGGGCCGCCGCCGGGCAGGATGCCCAGGATGGAGCCCACTACGCTGCCGCGCAGGGCGCTCGGGATGATGCGCTTGAACTCGGGCCATGTGGGGATGAGCTTGATCTTGCCGTTGAAGGGCGAGCGCTCTTCGCGGGCATCCAGGTTCTTGGTGATCTCGGCGATGCCAAAGCAGCCGAGCGCAATGCTCACGATGCCCACACCATCGGCCAGGAACGGCATGTCGAAGGTGAAGCGCGCCAGGCCGCTGTTGACGTCCGTACCGATCGAGCCCAGCAGCACACCCACCATGCACATGGCCAGGCCGTTGAGCAGGCTGCCCGTGGTCACAAAACTCACGCACACAAAGCCCACCAGCATCAGCGCGCAGTAGTCTGCCGGGCCGAACAGGAAGGCCACCTCACCCAGGCTAGGGGCCAGAAACGCCAGCACCACAATGGCCACGGTGCCACCGATGAAACTGGAGACCCCCGCCGTGAACAGCGCCAGGCCCGTCTTGCCTTTGAGCGTCATCTGGTACCCATCGATACACGCCACGATGGAGCTGGCGTGCGGGATCTTCATGGTGATGGCGCTCACGCTGTCGCCGTATTGCGCCCCGTAGTAGATGCCGGCCAGCATGATGAGTGCGCCGGTGGTGTCGATGGAATACGTCAGCGGCAGCAACAGGCTGATGGTGGCCAGCGGGCCCAGGCCCGGCAGCAGTCCCACCAGGGTGCCCACGGTGCAGCCGAGGGCACAGAACATCAGGTTCTGCAGTGTGAGCGCGTGGCTGAAGCCGAACGCGAGGTTGTGGAGGACGTCCATGGTGATGACCTCAGTACAGCGGCAGGTTGACGCCCAGCAGCTTCTGGAACATGAAGGCAATGCCCACCAGCACCGCCGCGATCTTGAGATTGCGCACCACCGAGTACGACGTGCCTGCAAACCCCGAGCAGAACACCAGGAAGACGATGCCCGCGATCATGTTCACGAAGTGCGACAGCGCGGCAAAGCCGCACAGGCTGCCGAGGATGATGGCGATGTTGCGGTATTGAAAATCCATCGGCACGGGCGCCACCAGGCGCGCGCGCACCACGGTGATGCCCCCGATGGCAAAAAGTATGCAGCTGACGATGAACGGGAACAGCCCCGAGCCAGCGCGGCTGAGCGAGCCCAGCGAGTAGCCCATCGACGGCAGGCCAAAGCCCAGCGCCAGGGCCATGAGGGCAAAGCCTCTGACCAGATTGCGATTGATCATGAAAAGTCTGTCTCCTGAAACGTTATGCTGGTGGACTATCCCCATCGAACCTGATCGCTGGCTGATCTGGGCCATGCGTAATTTCACGTAGAACGTAGAGCCGACCCATGCGCCTCCTCCTGGTGGAAGACGATCCCGTGTTGAGCCGCACCATGGCGCACGGCCTTGAAAACGCAGGCCACCGCGTCGAGCTGGCCCACACCATCGAAGAAGCCCAGCACTGGTGGGCTGTGCAAGCCTTTGACGCCGTGCTGCTGGACCTCAACCTGCCCCATGCCGCACACGCTCGCAGCGGCCTGGGCAGCGGCTTGACGGCTTTGCGCGGCGCCCGTGCACGCGGCGACCGCACGCCGGTGTTGGTGCTCAGCGCGCGTGACAGCACCGAAGAACGCATTGCCGGGCTGGACGCAGGCGCCGACGACTACCTGGGCAAGCCCTACGAACTCAAGGAGGTCGAAGCCCGCCTGCGCGCGCTGCTGCGGCGCGCCAGCGGCACGGCCGACCTGGTGACCGTGGGCCAACTGGCGCTGGACCGGCAGGCCCGCCGCGTCAGCGTGGCTGGGCAGCCGCTGGAGCTGCCCGCGCGCGAGTTCGACCTGCTGTGGGAGCTGATGACCCCGCCCGGCCGCGTGCTGAGCAAGAGCGATCTGTCGTCGCGCCTGTCCGATGCGGGCGAGGTGCTGGGCGAGAACGCACTGGAGGCCTCGTTTTCACGCCTGCGGCGCAAGATCGCAGGCAGCGGCGCTGCGATCCGCACCCTGCGCGGGCTGGGTTATGTGCTGGAGGACGAGGCAACCAGTGCCTAGCGCCAGCCAGGCACTCGGGCGCCAGCCGCCCGCCCTGCGCCAGCGCATCGGGCGCCGCGTGTTGCTGTCACTGGTACTGATCTGGGGACTGGGCAGCGCCGTGGTTCTGGGCGTGGGCAACCATTTTGTGGCCCAGGCCTTTGACCGTGCGCTGCTGGACGACGCCCATGCGCTGGCGGCCCACGTGCGCGGCGGGAGCCCAGGGGCCGACGCGCTGCGGCTGGACCTGACCCCGCGCGAGGTGGGCCTGCTGCGCTTTGACCAAAGCGAGACCGTGTGGTTTGCGGTGTATGGGCCCGACGGCATCTTCATCGCGGGCGACCACGACCTGGCGGCGGGCACCGTGGCCCCGGGCAGCACCCACGCGTTTTCGCAGCTCGCGCATCAAGGGCGCGAACTGCGCCGCGTGAGCCTGCACATTGCAGGCACCCCCTCCTTCACGGTGGTCATGGCGCAAACCACGGCCGAGCGCACACAGCTGCTGCGCAGGCTGCTGCTGTATTCAGGCCTGGCCCAGCTGTGGCTGCTGGTGGTGCTGGGCTCATGGCTGTTGCGTGGCATCGAACGCGACCTGCGGCCACTGACCACGCTGCAGGATGCGGTGGACCAGCGCGACGCCGCCGACCTGCAGCCCCTGCCACAGGCGCTGACGCAGCAGGCAGGCACCCGCGATGTTCAACGCCTGGGCATGGCCCTGGATGGCCTGCTGGCGCGGGTGCAACACAGCCTGCATGCGCAGCGCGAGTTCGCCGGCAACGTGGCGCACGAGCTGCGCACGCCCCTGGCGGGTATCCGCGCCCAGGCTGCCCATGCGCTGGCACAGGACGACACCGCCATCTGGCGCAGCGAACTCGAAGGCATTAAGCAGGCCGAACAGCGTGCCAGCCGCACGGTGGACCAGCTGCTCGCGCTGGCACGCGCGGCCGAAGGCGGCATTGCGCTGACGCTGCAGACGATCGCGCTCAACGCCCTGGTGCGCGATGTACTTCTGCGCTTTTTATCGCGCGCAGACGCCTTGGGCGTAGACCTGGGGGCCGAAGGCCTGGAGCAGACCGTGGAGGTGCGCGCCAGCGCGGCCCTCATGGAAGGCATCTTGAACAACCTGCTGGACAACGCGCTGCGTTACGGGCGCGGCAACCCGCCCCGCATCACCGTCGCACTGCAGATGCGGGGCGAGCACGTGGTGCTGAGCGTGGCCGACAACGGCCCCGGGGTGGACGCTGCACTGGCGCAGCGCCTGCTGCAGCGCTGGGCACAAGGCGACCAGGGCGTGCGCCTGGGCCAGGGTGCGGGGCTGGGGCTGTCCATCGTGGCGCGCTACGCGCAGCTGATGGGCGGACGGCTGGCACTGGACCCGGCACAAGACGGCCCGGGGCTGGTCGCCAGCGTCTGGCTGCCACACGCCCGGCCAGCAGACTGAGTGGCCAGCGGGAATGGCGGCAGCAGCAGCAGCAGCAGCAGCAGCGACAGACCGGCACTTGACGCACATCAAGACCGCGCACCCCCATGAGCCGCCACAATCACCACGTGCCCCACATCCCCCGCCCTTCCTCCTCGTCGCCATCCACGGCCCTCCACCACCGGCCACAGTTCGCCAAAGGGCCTGCGGGCCTATCGGTCCTGGTGCTGACAGCCCTGGTACTTTCTGGGTGTGATCGGGCTGGTGAGATCCCTGCAACATCCAGCACTGCCGAGGCTGATTTCGGCACCCTCGTGGCAGCATGTACACAGTTCCTCGCCGCGCGCGAACCCCATGTGCGCCCCGGCGGCAGCGGTGAATGGACCAAGACCGGCCACAGCCCCGCCCTGGTACAGCGCGAAATCAACCGCACCGAATCGCCCGTCACACCCTACGTCGGCAAGATCGTCATCAAGGACAACGAAGCCCAGGCCACGGCCACCACCGAGGCCGCCGCACAGGCCATCACCCTGACCCCCGCGCACCTGCTGTCCAACCGCACCCACACCTTCATCTACAGCTTTGACGGCAAGCTGTGGCGTTGGCAAAACGGACAGCGACTGACCAAGATTCCGGGACAGAACGACAGCACGGTGGCGCTGACGCTGGCGGACGTGGATGCGGCGGGGCCGAAGGGCTTCGCGGGGTGCGTGCCGCGTTGAGTCGCAGAAAGAATGCTATTAAATTAATAGCTATTAACGCTTATTGATAAAGCGCCAGAGACTGATTTAATTCATATTTTTCACTTTGAGTTTGCATTGCGTTGCAAGTGCTGCGCGCCATTGATCTCCTGGCGTGCTTGCAAAGGTCTCTGTGCTCGATTCGAATCAATAGTGCGTCCAAGCTGACTTCCTTTCAGGAGCCACAATGTTCCAGCCCACCGCCTCCCCACCAATGGCCTCTGCAGGCGCTCATTCAGCGCCTACACAAGCAGGCGCCACAGCCATTCTCCTGCTCGCGCTCACGGTGAAGAGTAGGCACCAAGCAGTGCAGACATTGCCATGAGCCCATCACCTTTTCCGTACGACGGCCCAGAAGAGTTGCGCGCACCGATCCTTGCAGCGCTGCGCCGTGTGGTCGATCCCGAGGTAGCCATGAACGTGGTGGATGTGGGGCTGATCTACGGCGTCACCGTAGCGCAAGGAAAGCTGCATGCCCTGGTCACCATGACCTCTGCAGCGTGCCCCGTGACCGACGTGATCCTGGAAGAAATCGAAACCGAGCTCGACCGCGACATGCCACCGGAGTTGCTGATCCAGGTCGGGCTGGTCTGGGAGCCACCATGGACCACCGACCGCTTGAGCGAGGGCGCCAAGCGCTTCATGGGATGGTGACTCCTCCGGCGGGCTCACCTCCTGCCAGGCAACGCGCTGCATCTACCCGTGCCAGCACCTTGGTCCCCATCCTCTTGATACTGGTGGCACTGGCGCTGCTGAGCGGCATCGCTGGAGGCCTGCTGCGAGCAGGTTGGGTACTCTCTTTGCCCTTTCCGACGGGCCATTGGTTGGGCAACGCAGCGGTGAGCCACGGTGCACTGATGATTTGCGGGTTCATGGGCACCGTCATCGGTATCGAGCGGGCCGTTGCGGTCAAGCGGCACTCTGCCTGGCTGGCGCCGGTAGCCTCTGGTTTGGGTGGACTGTGCCTGCTGGCCGGCCAGACGACTGCGGGTGCCTGGCTGCTCGCTGTGGCCGCTGTGTTTTTCGTGGGGGTCAATGTGGTGGTGGTTCATCGTCAGCGTGCGGCCCATACCATCTTGCTGCTCGCTGGCGCCCTCGCCTGGCTCACGGGTAGCTTGTTGTTCCTGCGCCGGCCGGGGGACGCGTCGAGCGTGCCGTGGTGGTTTGCATTTCTGGTGATGACGATTGCCGCCGAGCGACTGGAAATGACGCGGTTAATGCGCCGACGCCCGGGTGCACAGCTCTCGCTGGGGCTGCTCCTGGGTGCGATGGCTGTGGGTGCAGCGCTGTCAGCGTTCTCGCCGCGGGCGGGCGGGGTGCTCTACGGTTTTTCGTTGTTTCTCCTGGCCCTGTGGCTTGGCATTTTTGACATTGCACGCCGCACCGTGCTGGCCCAGGGCTTGGCGCGTTTCATGGCCGTGTGCTTGCTGGGCGGCTACGTTTGGCTGGCGGTTGCCGGGTTGGCCTGGACGGGCACAGCGCTGGGCCTTCCGCTGCGGGATGCCGCACTGCACGCGCTGGGGCTGGGGTTTATCGTGAGCATGATGATGGGGCACGCTCCGGTCATCCTCCCCGCCATTGCCCGCATCAAGCTTCAATTCGGCTCACTGTTCTATGTGCCGCTGGCGGCCCTGCATCTTTCACTGATCGTGCGGTTGGGCATCGGTCTGTACGACCCTGCGTGGCGGGGCATCGGTGCCCTGCTGAACGCCGTAGCCATTGGCTTGTTTGCTGCCACGGTGGTAGGGGCCGCAGTGCTCTGGCACATGCGCCACCGCCCACAACCAGCTGTGTGACGAAGTTGTGGCCATCCCTGGCGGCGCGTGGCCAGGGGCCAAAGCTGCGGAATGAACACGTTGAGGACAAGCGCCCCTCTCATCTATTTGGACCGGATGCGCAAGCGTTTCAACAAGCCGTCCACCATCAGCATCAGCAGCGCCCCCCGCAATGGATCCTGGCTATCTGTGACGTCTGTCAGGGAGCCACGTATGACCCAAATTGCCCGGCCATTGAAGTTGTAGTCGCTGCCTTGCAAGTGCCTCGCCAGAGTCTCGACTTCTTCGAAATCGTTCTCAGAAACGGTGTGATCGACAGTGATGGTGATACTCATGGGGTCCTCAACAAACAAAGCGCTCGATGGAGCACGGAGGACTTTTTTGTGGTCAATAGCTGCAAGCTTGCGCCCGCCAGGGCGCGGGGCGACTCAGCGTTTTCTGGAGTCCTCGGGCATTGCCGCCTTGTTAGCTTAGCGAGCCCATGACCGAATCCGTGTCGGCCGTTATCGCCTCTACCACCAATAGATGCAGAAGCTTTTCACGAATCTTGTCCTCCGGGTCGATGACGACCACATCTGCCGCCTCACCACGAACAATTCCAAACTGCTGGTCTTCGAAGTTGGGGTCGGTTTTCTGAAGAAACTGCGTCAATGCCACGATGCGCGTGAATGCGTCATCCGGCACCGTTTGCGCAACGGTGATCTTGATACACATAGCTGACCTTGGTTCTGGAGTTGCTAAAACCGGGGGCGAAGAGACCCAGCTCCAGTGGTCATCGATGCTTTGCCCAGCATGCGCTTATTTCACGGCCGTGGATATGGGCGTGGTCCTACATCGGCAAGTTGCTGGTGGCGCGAAATATGCAACGCGGTAGGGCGTGCTGGAGCCTGAGATTGTCGGCAGCCCCCAACACCAGCATCGTGGCCCTTTGCGCCAGCGTGGGCATGGCGGCAAGCCGGTGCGTCGCGTCTAGGGCCGTCGCCGCCGAAGGGCACAGATACCGCCAATCGCCAAGAGTGCAGACATCACCACCGCAGCCCATTCAGACAGGGTGGGAATGGATGCGACGATCACCCCTGGCGGTGCAACCCCGACCCGCAGGGTGTACGAGTCGGAGGACGGCCCGCTGCCCCACGTCCAGGTGTAGTCGCCAGGGGTCAAGCCCAGGGTTGCAAGGGTGGCGGCAGACCAGCTGGCTGACGAACTGAGTGGATCACCTGCAACGTAGGCCTGGGGCACAAACAATGCCAGCGCGCCAAAAAGCCCCACCATGTCGCCGCTACCCCCATCTGCATTTGTCAGACCGCCCGGGCCAAAGGATGCGGGCCCGTTCAGCGGACCAAATGCCTGGATGGATGCCCCGGGCGTTCCCACGCGCAATATCGCGCTGACCGGAATGACCAAGGGGGTCACGGACAAAGCCCCCAGCGCTCCCAGCGACGTCGTATCGAGTGTCCCTGCTCCACTTGCCACGACGTTACCGCCGCTCTCATAGATGTAGGTCGTGTAGACAGCATGCGCGTTGCAGCAAGCCAGCAGCAAAGCAGCGGCCAAAGCCTTGAAGATTTTCATTTCCATCCCTTTTGCGCACGTTTGTAACACGCTGCCATGGATTTCACGCATCAAACTTGGCCGCTCAAGACTATGAGCGTATGCGCCCACTGGGCGACCGTTTCCAACACCCTGCGCATGGTCAACCCAGCGTCCCAAAGGCTGTGCACCGGCGTCAGCCGCAAGGCCGCCTTGTGGGGTGTGGCGGTCTTCGACGAGAATGGCTACAGGGTGCACCGCAAAACATGCCGGGCGCACCCGTTGAAGAACGCGTTTCCCCATTCCGTCCAACGCCATTGACCAGCATGTAGGCAGTCACCCGGTGGAGCGTTTCTCCCGGGGGATGTTCGAGCCCAGTTTGTCTTACTCTAAACCCTACCTATGGCGACCAAAACCATGCAATCAAAGGACGCTGCCATCTCCGATGTCCTGAGTCAGAACGTCGAAGCGGCCGAGCAGATCAAAGCTGCTGCAAGCGAATTGGAAGTGGTTCATGCCGTGCTGTCCACCAAAGTGCAGCCCAAGGCTGCTGAGGGCGATCTGCAGGCCGCAGTCGAACGGACGGCGGAGATCGAACAACAGCTCAGTGAGACGGCACAGGCACTGGACAAATCCAACGAGATGCTGCGAGAGATTGATGCAAACCAGGGCTCAAGCACGCCCGCCAAGAAATAGCCCCCGGGACCCGTTCCCCTGAATAGGGCCTGCGGGGAGACCGGTCCCCGTCTGTGCCACATCCTCTCGGGCCGGGCAGGCCCTAGGTGTACCGTAGCAGCCGGGGAACAGCTCCCCTAAATACCCCTGCCCTCCTCCGCATCTGCAGAGCGATAGCCGCCCTGCTGCACCGCTTTCTCCACCGCCTCCCGCGTCAACGTGGGCACAAAACTTTCGATGAAGTGGTAAGCGTAGCCACGCAGCCAGGCGCCACGGCGCAGGCCCAGGCGGGTCAGGTTGACCTCGAACAGGTGGCCCGCGTCGATCAGACGCAGGTGGCGGTCGCGCTCGGCGTCCACGGCAATCGAAGCGACGATGCCCACGCCCATGTCCAGCTCCACATAGGTCTTGATCACGTCGGCATCCATGGCGGTGAGCACAATGTCGGGGGCGATGCCCTCGCGGGCAAAGGCCTCGTCGATGTGCGCGCGGCCCGTGTAGCCCAGCTCATAGGTGATGATGGGGTACTGCGCCAACTGCTCCAGCGTCACCGGTCCCTCCAGCTCCAGCAGAGGGTGGCCCGGGGGCACGACGATGCTGTGGGTCCAGCGGTAGCACGGCAGCGTGACCAGTGCGTCATAACCCGCCAGTGCCTCGGTGGCCACGCCGATGTCGGCCTCGCCGCTGAGCAGCATCTCGGCCACCTGGCGCGGGGAGCCCTGGTGCAGGTGCAGCGACACCTGCGGAAACAGCGCCCGGAAGTCGCGCACCACCTGGGGCAGCGCATAACGCGCCTGCGAGTGTGTGGCCGCCACCGACAGCCGGCCTGTGGCGCTGTCGCTGAAATCCTGGCCCGCGCGCTTGAGGTTGTCGGCCTCCAGCAACAGGCGCTCCACCGTGGGCAGCAGCGCCTCGCCGGGTGGCGTGAGGCCCGTCAGGCGCTTGCCCGCACGCACAAAAATCTCCACGCCCAGTTCTTCTTCCAGTTCGCGGATCTGGCGGCTGACGCCAGGTTGCGAGGTGTGCAGCATGTGGGCCACTTCGGTCAGGTTAAAGCCGCGCCGCACGGCTTCGCGCACGGAGCGCAGTTGCTGAAAATTCATAGAAACCCGTGAGAGGAAAGGAAGGTGACCGCCACTGCAGCGCCCGGTGAGGGTGGGTGCGGATGGCGGCCAGAGGGCACACCCGTCATTTGCAGCACGTCAAATACTATATTTTTGATAGCTTCTAGCGCTTACTCATCAAGCGCCAGGGCCAATTTTTGTTGATTTTTTCAGGTAGGGATGTTCACATCCCCCGCTGGCTCAGGTCGGGGGCATAGCGGTCGGCCTGGATGTCCGGCGACAGGCCGTGGGTGACGACCTCGTCGGTGATCGGCAGGAACTGCGCGTTCCACTGTTCCCACGCCGTGCGCAGGCGCTCGAACACCTCGGGGTGCTTGTGGCGCAGGTTGGCGCGCTCCAGCGTGTCGTCCTCCACGTCGAAGAGGAACTCGTTGTCGTTGATCTTGAGGTACTTGAAACGACCCTCGCGCACGGCGCGTTGGCGTTGCGACTTGTAGCGCCAGAACAAGGTGCGCGGGTGCACACGGGCATGGCCCTCCAGCACGGGCAGGATGTTCTCGCCGTCGGATGGGTAGTCGGCGTCGGGCGCCACGCCAGCTGCCGCCAGCAGTGTGGGCAACCAGTCCATGGTGGCGGTGACCTGGTCGCTCACCTGCGGCGCAATGCGTGCGGGCCAGCGCAGCAGCGTGGGAATACGGATGCCGCCTTCGAGCAGCTCGGTCTTCTGGCCAGTAAAAGGCCAGGTTTTGGAAAATCGCTCGCCACCGTTGTCGCTGGTGAACACCACGATGGTGTTGTCTGCCAGGCCCTGCTCCTGCAGCGCGTACAGCACCTGGCCCACGGCGCCATCGAGCGACCGCACCATCCTGGCGTAGGTCTGCAAGTTGCCGCCGTCGTAGTGAAAGAGGTCTTTCAGGCCCAGCGAAATTTCCTCATCCTCCGGCCCCACCCAGGGCCAGTGCGGCGCGGTGAAGTGCAGCGACAGGAAGAACGGATTTTGGGTGTCGCGCCCGCGCAGCCAGCCCGATGCCTCGTCGGCCAGCAGCTGCGTGTAGTAGCCGACACGCTCCACCGGCACCTCGCCTTCGTACAGATCGCGCGGCACGGCTTCGCCCACGCCGGGCTTGTGCGTGAAGTAGTCGATGGCGCCGCCGTAGTTGCCAAAAAATCGGTTGTAGCCGCTCTTGAGCGGGCCGAACGTGGGCAGGCTGCCCAGGTGCCATTTGCCGATCAGCGCGGTGTCGTAGCCCGCATTGCGCAGCAGCGAGGGCAGTGTGGGGTGCTCGGGCGGCAGGCCGTGCACATGGGCCTTGCGCACCAGGGGTTCCTCCAGCCCGCCGCGCAGCCGGTACTGGTAGCGCCCGGTGATGAGCGCGAACCGCGTGGCCGAGCACACGGCCGAGTTGGCATAGGCCTGCGTGAAGCGCACGCCCTCACCCGCCAGCGCATCCAGGTGCGGTGTGCTGAAGTCGGCCTGGCCGTACACGCTCAGGTCGGCCCAGCCCAGGTCGTCGGCCAGGATAAAGACGATGTTGGGTGGTTGCACGGGCTTGTTGGTCATGCCGCCCCCTTGGTTTTGCCTTGTGCGTCCTGCGCAGACCAATGGCGCTCCAGCTTCAGGTCGCGCAGCGCCTGTTGCGCAAAACGCGGCTCGAACCAGGCGTTCACATCAAAGCCCTGGCGGATGAGGTTGAGCTTGAGGCCATCGTCCACCACGCCCTGGTAGCCAGCCACCAGCGCCTCGTCGATAAGCGGCGAGAACCGGCTGGCCAGTTGCTCGCCCTCGAACTCGGAACGCACGCCGATCTCAGGGGCGCCGCTGTGGTCCACCACCAGCTTGATGTAGGCCTCGCGGTGGGCCTCCTGGGAGGCCCAATGGGCACTGCGCACCACCTGGTGCACCAGGCGCTGCGCCAGCTGTGGGCTGCCGGTGATGAAGTCCTGCGTGGCCAGCACACCCGCGTTGATGGTGAACGCAGGCCCACGCCCCTTGGTGCTCAGCGGGATGTTCACGCCCTTGTCGCGCAGCAAGAACAGGTCGGAGCCGCCAAAGGTCGCGTCGATCTCGCCCGCCACCACGGCGGCCTTGGAACTGGGCCAGTCCAGGTTGATGAGCTTGACGTCCTTTTCGGTGAGCCCGGCCGTGGCCAACAGGTTGTCAAAGGGCCGCTGGTAGGCCGTGCCCTTGAGCACCGACACCTTGCACCCCTTGAGCTCGGCCACCGAACTGATCTTCACGCCCGGCGCGGTGGCCAGATAGCTGTTGGAGCCACGCCCCGTGGGCAGCAGGTAGCGCGTGGGCAGCCCGCGCGAGCGGCCAATGACCGAGGCCAGATCGCCCAGGAACACCACGTCCAGCTGCTTGGCCGACAGGGCCTCGGCCACAGCCGGGCCCGCCCCCCGGAAGAACTTCCAGTCCACCGTGATGCCATCCTTGGCGAACTCTTCTTCGAGCCACCGGTTGGCATGCGCCACCGCCAGCGCGCTGCTGCCAGGCGAAGGCTTGTTGGCCGTCCCCAGGTCGGGCGAACCGATGCGCACGACCTTGGTCGGCGTCTGTGCACGCAGCACCATGGGCGCTGCCAGCACGGCTGCGCCAGTGAGCAGGAGGGATCGGCGGGTGGAGAAAAATCCTGTGGGTTGTTGCGTCATGAAAAACTCTGGAACAAAAGGGGTTAGAAAAGAAGCGCTCAGACGGCAAACTGCCACTGCGAGGCGGGAGCAATCTGCTCGCCGCGCTTGAGCGGTGGCTCCGCCAGGTCGGCGGCGGGATGGGCTGAAAACTCTTTGAGCACGCCATCCTTGGCGGTGGTGAAGGCAAACGACGTGCGCTCACGCGGATGTGGCAAGTCCACCGGCACGATGCGGCGGATGCGGCCGGGGCGCGGCTCCATGACCACCACCTTGTTGCCCAGGTACACGGCCTCTTCCACGTCGTGGGTCACCAGGATCATGGTGATGCCTTCTTGTTGCCAGATGCGGTGCAGCTCCTGCTGCAGGTGGGCGCGGGTCATCGCGTCGAGCGCACCAAAGGGCTCGTCCAGCAGCAGGATGTCAGGCCGGTTGACCAGCGCCCGCGCAATGGCCACGCGCTGCGACATGCCGCCGGACAACTGGTGCGGGTAGGCGGTTTCAAAGCCCTGCAGGCCCACCAGTTCGATGTGCTCGCGCACCGTGGCGCGCTGCTGGCCTTCGGTCAGGCTGGAGTTGAGCAGGCCCAGCGCCACGTTCTTCTCGACCGTGAGCCAGGGAAACAGGCGGTGCTCCTGGAACACGATGCCCCGGTTGAGGCTGGTGCCCACAATGCGCTGGCCGCCCAGCAGGATCTCGCCCTGGTAGTCGCCCTCCAGGCCGATGACCAGGCGCAGCAGCGTGGACTTGCCGCAGCCGCTGGAGCCCACGATGCTCACGAACTCGCCGGGTTCGATGGTGAGGTGAATGTCCTGCAGCACGGGCAGGACTTCGCCCTTGACCTCGTACTGCTTGTTCAGGCCGCGGATGGCCAGGGTGCCGGCGTGTGCCATGGTGTATTTCCTATTCGAATGACGTTGTTCTTAGCTATTGGTCGAGACTGGCGCGGCCGAGGCCAGTGCCGCCGGGGAACTGGCTTCGCCAGGCCCCTGGGGGCGTCCCCCTGAGGGGGATGGCGCGCAGCGCCTCAGGGGGCACTAGTACTGCGCCACGGTGCGGTCGCGCCACGCCAGCAGGCGCTTCTCCAGCGCGGCCAGCAGCCAGTTCAGCGCAAAGCCCACCAGGCCCACCACCACCACGCCAAACAGCACCAGGTCCATCCAGAAGTGCTCGCGCCCGTCGATCAGCGTGTTGCCAATACCCTTGCCCGAGGCCAGCAGGTATTCCGCCCCCAGCGTGGCCAGCCAGGTGTAGATGAGCGACAGCTGGATGCCCGTGAACAGCGAGGGCGCGGCCGCTGGCGCCACCACACGGCGCAGCGTCTGCCACACGCTGAATTCGTACACGCGGGCCACCTCCAGGTATTCGCGCGGCACACCGCGCAGGCCCTCGAAGGTGTTGAGCACTACCGGGAAAAACGCGGCCATCGCGACAAAGGCGATCTTGGCCGCGTCGCCCAGGCCAAACCACATCGACAGCATCGGAATCCACGCAAACAGCGAGATCTGCTTGAGCGTGTGAAAAGTTGGGCCTACCAACCGCTCGGCCCAGCGCGACCAGCCCAGCAGCGCCCCCACCGCCAGCCCGATGCTGGAGCCGATCACAAACCCCCAGGCCATGCGCCACAGGCTGGCCGACAGCGCAACCCACAGCTCACCACTGGCCACCTGGCCCATGCCGCGCTGCCACACGGCCAGCGGCGACACCAGCAAGGGCGAGGTCGAACCACCCCACTCCACCGCTACCCACCACACCGCCAGGATCAGCGTGGGCAACACCCAGCCTCGCAGGCGCCGGGGCACCCTTTGAAAAACATTCAACGGCACGTTCACAGAAGACATGTGCATACCCCGCTCACAGCCCCGGCTTGCGCCAGCGCAGCAGCCACGCCTCGGAGGTGGCCAGCAGCTTGTCGATCACAAAACCCACGATGCCCACGGCCAGCACGGCGGCCAGCACCACGTCGAGCTGAAAAAGCTGGCGGCCATAGACGATGAGAAAACCGATGCCCTCGGAGGACGCGAGCAGCTCCACCACCACCAGCGCCAGCCATGCATGGGTGAGGCCGTAGCGCACGCCGTTCCAGATGGGCGCCGTGGCCGCAGGGAACACCACCTTGCGCAGCATCTGCCAGCGCGTGAAACCATACACACGCGCCACCTCCACCAGCCGATTGGGCACGTTCTGAATGCCCTGGCAGGTGTTTATGGCCACCGGCACCAGGGCCGCCTTGGCAATCAGCAAAAACTTCAGCCCCTCGTCAATGCCCACCACCAGGATCAGCAGCGGCAGCCAGCCGATTACCGGCACCTGGCTGAAAGCCTTGAACAGCGGGAAGACATAGTCGCGGAACGTGGGCGAGAGGCCCATGGCACTGCCCAGCACCAGGCCCAGGGCCAGGCCAATGCCAAAGCCCGCAAACACGCGGACCATGCTGATGGTGAGGTGGTCCCACAGCTCGCCGCTGGCCAGCAGTTCGCCAAATACCTTGAACACGGCGGCCGGTGGCGGCAGCACCTGCTCGGGCACCCAGCCCCACACGGCCGACAACTGCCACAAGGCCAGCAGCGCCAGCGGGAAGGGCCAGGCCCACAACCAGCGCCATCGCCCGTTGGCGCTCCTCCGTGCCTTGGCCAGCGCCTGTGGCTGCGCCGGGCGCTTGCCGGCAGCCAGCTGCGGCGCCCCTCCTGCCCCACCGCCCTGTGGGGCGGCATTCCACGCCTGGATCGTCATTGCGAACATGTCCTTTCTTGCCCGTGCGCCCCTTGCACTTCCACTCTGGGGTGCAGACAAAGACACACACGCCTTAACAACAAAAATGAATGTAAAAGAAGTTTGTTATAAAAATAAATAGTTAATGCTTATATGCAATGACAAAGATGTTTGCGGCATGAGCTGCGGCCCGGGCGTTATGTAGCCAGCGTCCAGGGCCTGGCGCGCCGGGAAGAAAAGAACCCGCCGCGCACACCGTGCGGGCGGGTTGTCAAAGGGCCTCTCTCACGCCCATCCCACTCCAAGAAAATCGATCAAAGTGCGGCCAGCTCTCCGTTGCTGCCGTACACGGGCCAGTAACCTTCAAGCTTCAATTCTTTGAGCGCGGCATCCAGGTAGCGGCGGTCAAACCAGCTGTCGATCTCGGGCTTCTTGCGGATGAGCTTGAGCTTGTGGGCCTCGTCTGCCGCATCCTTGTAGCGCGCCACCAAGAACGGGTCGAGCAAGGGCGACAAGCGCACCCGCAAGGGCTGGCCGATGAAATCCTCGCGCCAGACCTTCTCGGGGTATTCGGCCTTGCCCCACAGCGCAAACAGCTCGGCGCGGCGGTTCTCGTCGGAATATTTGTGTGCGTACTGCACCACGGTCTTCACCACCCGTGCGACCACCTGGGGGTGGCGGGCGGCAAAGTCATCGCTCACCAGCAGTGCGGTCTGGCGCGTGTACTTGAAGGAGTCTTCCGACGCCGACCAGACCACCTTGGCCAGGCCCTGGTCACGCAGCCGGAACAGGCCCACGTAGCCAAAGGCCGCGTCGACATCCTTGGCGATGAGTGCGGCATCCGCGCTGGGGAAGTCCAGGTTGACCAATTTCACATCGCGCTCGCTCAGGCCCTTGTCGGCCAGGGCGCGCACGGCGGCGAGGTGCAGGTTGGTGCCTTTGAACACCGCCACCTTGCGCCCCTTGAGGTCTTCCAGGCGCCGGATGGTCGAATCCGGCGGCACTGCCAGGTACAGGCCCCCGCGCACCCCGCTGCCCAGGATGATCTTGGTCTTCACGTCGCTGGCGCGGTGCACGATGGAGGGCAAGTCGCCCTGCCAGGCAAAGTCAAGCTGCTTGTTGACCAGGGCTTCGTTCACGGCGGGGCCCGCGCCCTTGAAGAAGGTCCACTGCACCTTCACCCCGTCTTTCCTGAACTCCTCCTCCAGCCCACCATCGGTATAGGCCAGCGCTGCCGACGTGCCGCCATGCCGCACTGGGTCGCTGCCCACGCCACCAGTGGCAACGCCGATGCGGATCACCTTCAGTGGCTCGGGTGCCTGCGCGGCGGCACTGCCCAGCCAAAGCCCCAGTGCCGTGGCGGCGACCGCTGCCGCTGCGGCCCTGCGCAGCACTGCGTTCCATCGCGGTTTTCTCATGTGTTGACCTTTCGTGCCTGTTGTCATGAATCGACAGCCACTCTAGGCAGGCCAGCCACCGCCACCAACGACCAAAAACAGATATGCAAATTTGCGCATTGCCAGGCGCGGTGCACCGCTGCAGCGCGCGGATTTCCGACTATGCATATACGAACTGCTTCGTTGATGCGCTGCGCGTGCACTGTCCCAATTCCATGGGCGTTCTCTTTCATCCACCCTCGTTTCAGAAAGCAGCACCATGTCCAACCTCAACGACTTGCACCCCACCTTCACCCGCTTCGCGGTCGAGCCCTACACCCCCACCATCGGCGCCGTGGTCCACGACCTGGACCTGCGCCAGCCCCTGGACGCGGCCACGCAGGCCGAGCTGCGCCAGGCCCTGGCCCTGCACGAGGTGCTGTTCTTCCGCAACCAGCACATCACGCCGCAGCAGCAGGTGGACTTCACCCGCAGCTTTGGCAACGTGGCCGAGGTCAAGGCGTTCTTCCCCCGGCTGGAGAATCACCCCGAAATCGAGATCGTGGAGAGCACGGCCGAGCGCCCCAAGGCCTCCAGCAACTGGCATGCCGACATCACCTGGCGCGAGCAGCCGCCGCTGGGCACCAGCCTCTACGCGCAGGTGATTCCCGCCAGCGGCGGCGACACGCTGTGGGCCAGTCTGACGGCCGCCTACGCCAGCCTGCCGCCCGCGTTCCAGGCCTACCTGGAGACCCTGACGGCCGTGCACACCTGGGAGATCAGCGGCTGGACGGAATACCTGCTGGCCAAGGACGCCACCGGCGACCAACTGCGCGAAGCACGTGCCAAGTACCCGCCGGTGGAGCACCCGGTGGTGCGCGTGCACCCCATCACGGGCAAGAAGATCCTGTATGTGAACTCCACCTTCACCAGCCACATCAAGGGCTTGTCTCGCGTGCAGAGCGACACCCTGCTGACCCAGCTGTTCGCCCTGCCCCAGGTGCCCGAATTCCAGGCCCGCCTGCGCTGGCAAGAGGGCACGCTGGCCGTGTGGGACAACCGCTCCACCCAGCACTACGCGGTGGGCGACTTCTTCCCGCATCACCGCAAGCTGCATCGCATCACTATCACGGAGTAACCCCAAGAGATAGCCCCCCCTGAGTCGCCTTCGGCGCCATCCCCCAAGGGGGGACGCCCCCCGGCCCGGCAAAGCCGGTTCCACGGGTGCGCTGGCCTGGGCCGCGCCGGTTTCAACGCTCGCATACGCTTCACACACATTTGGACAGCTCCATGACCCAACACCAACCCTCCAGAAAACTGCGCCTCGGTGCTTTCATCATGGCCACGGGCCACCACGTCGCCGCCTGGCGCCACCCCGGCTCGCAGGCCGATTCGGGCGTGAACATCGACCACTACATCGAGGTGGCGCAAACGGCAGAGCGCGGCCTGTTCGACCAGGTGTTTGTGGCCGACAGCCCGGGCGTGTGGCACAAGGGCGACCGCGAGTCCTTCAGCCGCCAGGGCCGCATTTCGCACTTCGAGCCCGTCACGCTGTGGGCCGCACTGTCGGCCGTCACCAAGCACATCGGCTTTGTGGCTACCGCGTCCACCACCTACGAAGACCCGTACCTGCTGGCGCGCAAGTTTGCATCGCTCGACCACATCAGCAAGGGCCGCGCCGCCTGGAACGTGGTGACGACCAGCGCCGAAAATGTCTACGGCAACTTTGGCCTCGACACCCACCCTGACCCCGCCACGCGCTACGAGCGCGCCCACGAGTTTGTGGACGTGGTCAAGGGCCTGTGGGACAGCTTTGAAGATGATGCCCTGGTGCGCGACCAGGCCTCGGGCATCTACTTCGACCCGGACAAGCTGCACGCACTGAACCATGTGGGCAAGCACCTCAAGGTGCAGGGGCCGCTGAACATCGAACGCTCGGCGCAGGGCCATCCCGTCATCGTGCAGGCTGGCTCGTCCGAGGACGGCAAGGAACTGGCCGCCGCCACGGCCGAAGCCATCTTTACCGCCTGGACCAGCCTTGCCGAAGCGCAAGCCTTCTACAAGGACGTGAAAGGCCGCATGGCCAAATACGGCCGACAGCCCGAAGAGCTGCTGGTGCTGCCCGGCATCTCCCCCGTGATTGGCCGCACCGACGAAGAAGCCCAGGCCAAGTGGGCCGAGCTGCAGGCGCTGATTCACCCCAGCGTGGGCCTGGCCACGCTGACACCCTTCTGGCCTGGCGAAGACCTGTCGAAGTGGAACCTGGATGCCCCGCCGCCGTACATCCCCGAGCCGCCCAAGGGCATCAACAGCCGCGCCCATGTGGTGCTGCAGTTGGCCCGCCGCGACAAACTCACTGTGCGCCAGCTCTATGAATACCTGGCCGGTGCACGCGGCCACTGGGTGGTGGTGGGCACGCCCGAGACCATTGCCGACCGCATGCAGGAATGGTTTGAAAACGGTGCCGCCGATGGCTTCAACGTGATGCCGCCCGTGTTGCCCCAGTCGCTCAACGAGTTTGTCGAGCTGGTGGTGCCCGAGCTGCAGCGGCGCGGCCTGTTCCGCACGGAGTACGAAGGCAAAACGCTGCGCGAAAACCTGGGGCTGGCACGGCCCGCGAGCCGGTACGCAACGCCGCTGGCCAAGGCGGCGTAGGCCGCAAGCGCCCATTGCAGGAGCCCGAGTCCGCAAGAAAAAGACCCGCCACGTGCGGGTTTTTTTCTGGGTGCGAAGCCCCCGCGCCACGGCTACGGGGCAGCGCAGGGATGCCGAAATGGCAATCGCGCACACCCAAAAAACGTACCCCGATTTACCCTGAATTCCACCGGTTTTGGCCCTGTTTCGGGCAAATCGAGGGCGCCTCGCACGGTATTCTGAACATTCACTTACACGAACGGCAAGAGGGACCGTGCATGAGAAATTTCAAGATATTTACGCGGTTGCTGGTGCTGGTGGGCGTGCTCTCTGCCTTGCTCGTGGCATTGGGGGCCATCGGTCTGTTCGGCATCGCCAGGGCCAACGCCGCCATGGAGTCGATGTACCAGAACCGCATGCAGGCCCAGCGGGCGGTGGCCGACTTTCGCTACCTGACCACACGCAATCGGCAGTTGGTATCCAACGCGCTGCTGTCGCCTGCACCAGAGAAAGTGGCCAAGGCCATTGAGGAGGCAGAGGCCAACATCGGCAAGAGCGAACAGGCCTGGGAGGCTTTGCTGGCCACCGCCATGAGCCCTGAGCGCCAGAAGTACATCAAGGCCATCGGCGAGCAACGCCAGAAGATCATGAAGGAGGGGCTGGCCCCTGCACTGGCAGCGCTGAAGGACGCAGACGTGGCCACGGCGCGGGTGCTGGTGGTGCGCAAGTTCGACGACCTGTACGACCCCATCAGCACCGATATCGGCGCGCTGCTGGCCCTGACCCAAAAGGAAGCCCGGGACGAATACGACGATGCCGCCCAGCGGTTTGGCACCATCCGCTGGATCGTCATCGGCTCGATCGCCCTCGGGGTGCTGTTTGCTGCACTCTTTGGCGCGGCCCTGGTGCGTGGCATCACCCGGCCGCTGCAGCGGGCCGGACAGGTGGCCGATGCTGTGGCCCGTGGCGACCTGAGCCAGCCCATCGACACCAGCGGCAAGGACGAGGTGGCGGCCGTGATGCAGGCCCTGGCGGCGATGCAGGCCAGCCTGTCCACCGTGGTGGCCAGCGTGCGCCAGACCTCCGACAGCGTGGCCAACGCCAGCACCGAGATCGCCCAGGGCAATCTGGACCTGAGCAGCCGCACCGAACACCAGGCCAGCGCGCTGCAGGAGACCGCCGCATCCACCGAACAATTGAGCAGCACGGTGCGGCAAAACGCAGACCACGCCGTTCAGGCCAACCGGCTGGCCTTGAACGCCAGCACGGTGGCGGCCGAAGGCGGCGCCATGGTGGCCGAGGTGGTGGAGACGATGAAGGGCATCAACGAAAGCTCCCAGAAAATCGCCGACATCATTGGCGTGATCGATGGCATTGCCTTCCAGACGAACATCCTGGCGCTGAACGCGGCCGTGGAAGCCGCCCGCGCAGGCGAACAAGGCCGGGGCTTTGCCGTGGTGGCCAGCGAGGTGCGCAACCTGGCCGGCCGTTCGGCCGACGCGGCCAAGGAAATCAAGCTTTTGATCTCCACCAGCGTGGAGCGTGTGGCGCGTGGCACCGCACAGGTGGACAAAGCCGGCGCCACCATGACCGAGGTGGTCAATGCCATCCGCAGCGTCACCGGCATCGTGGGCGAGATCACCGCCGCCAGCAGCGAACAAAGCACCGGCGTCACCCAGATCGGCGAGGCGGTCAGCCAGATCGACCAGGCCACCCAGCAAAACGCGGCGCTGGTCGAAGAGATGGCCGCCGCCGCCAACAACATGCGCACCCAGGCACAGGATCTGGTGAACGCCGTAGCGGTATTCACACTGCCGGGCCATGGGGGCGGCGGTGGCCTTCGCGGTCACACCCCGGCCTTGGCCCTGAGCTCCGCGTACCGATAACGTCTACCGGCAACGCCCCACCAGCAGCCCGTTGCCGCCCTGCACTTTTCCTGCGGTGTGGGCAGACCTGCGGCCCGTGACCGGCGCCGCCTGCGGCCAGCCTACGCCAGGCTGGCGATGGGGACTTGGTTTTCGATGTGGCCCATGGCGCGGGCGACGTACTCCTCCTTCTCGCCCACCGGGGCAAAGTAGTGGATGACTTCGCGGGCCGCCTCGGGCCCTTCCAGCCTCGCAATCAGCCAGGCTGCCAGGTATTGCGCCGACAGGCAACCGCCCGCCGTGGCCACATTGCCCCGGGCCACGAAGGGCTGATTCAGCACAGTGATGCCGGCCTCCTGGACCCAGGGCTTGGTCGTCAGGTCGGTGCAGGCCGGCACGCCGTCGAGCAAGCCCAGCCTGGCCAGGATCAAAGCCCCCGAACACTGGGCGCCCAGCAGCTGGCGCGCCGGATCGAAGTCGAGCTGCGCCATCAGCGCGGCGTCCTGCACCACCTCGCGGGTCTTCATACCGCTGCCCACCAGCACGGCATCGGCCGAACGCGCATACGGCAGCAGCGACTGAGCCTCCACCGTCACACCGTTCATGGAACACACCCGGGCTGTGGGGCAGCACAGCGACACCTCCCACCCCGGTTTCTTCACCCGGTTGAGCAGGCCCAGGGCAATCAGGGAGTCGAGTTCGTTGAAACCGTCGAAGGTCAGGATGGCGATGCGCATGGCGGTGGTGTTCCTGTTCAGTAGAGGAAAGGAGAGTGAATGAAGCACGGAATGGCGAAATGCATCCTACCGGTGGCATTCAATACAATCAAAAAATTGTCATAGATACGTTTCAACGCAGGGGCACAACGCCATGGGCCAGGTTCGGTACAAACAGGTGGTGGACGCATTGGCGTCCGACATCCGCGCAGGGCAGCTGCGGCCGGGCACCCGCCTGCCCACCCACCGCGCGCTGGCCCAGCGGCACGGCCTTGCGCTGGCCACGGCAAGCCGCGTGTATGCCGAGCTGGAGGCCATCGGCCTGGTGGTGGGAGAAACCGGGCGCGGCACCTTTGTGCGCGACCCGGCCTCCCCGCGCGGCGCGGACGCGGACCTGACCACACCCGCGCCCAGCGCCACCGACCTGTCCTTCAACAACCCCAGCGTGCCGGGCCAGGCAGACCTGCTGCGGGACGCGCTGCGCAAGCTGGCCGCCTCTGGCGACCTGGAATCGCTGCTGCACTACCACCCCTATGGCGGTCGGCCGCACGAACGCGCCATCGTGGCCGGGCACCTGCAGGCACGCCAGTTGCAGGTGACGGGCGAGCAGGTGCTCATCGTCAACGGCGCGCAGCACGGCATGGCCGTGGCGGCCATGGGCCTGCTCAACCCCGGCGACGTGGTGGCGGTGGATGCCCTCACCTACCCCGGCTTTCGGGTTTTGGCAGAACGCCTGCGGCTGGACCTGGCCCCGGTGCCGATCGGCCCTGCCGGCACCGACCTGGACGCCCTGCAGCGCCTGTGCGAAACCCGGCCCGTGCGCGCCATCTACACCATGCCCACCCTGCACAACCCGCTGGGCTGCGTGATGGGTGCCCGCGCACGCAAGCGCCTGGTAGCCATGGCCCGCGCGCATGACCTGCTGGTGATCGAAGACGCACCCTACGCCTACCTCGCGCCCGAGGCGCCGCCCCCCATCGCGGCGCTGGCGCCCGAGCGCACGGTGTACCTCTCCAGCCTGTCCAAGAACGTGGCCACGGGCTTGCGGTTTGGCTTCGTGGCCACATCGCGGGAGCTGATCGCCCCCATCGAGCGCGCCGTGCGCGCCACCGCCTGGAACACGGCCGGGGTCGTCACCGCCATCGCATGCAGCTGGATCGAAGACGGCACCGTGGCCCGGCTGGAGGCCGGCAAACGCGCAGACACCGCGCAGCGCCAGGCCATTGCCACCCGGGCGCTGGCGGGGCTGCGGCTGGTGCGGCACCCGCACTCGTACTTCGTCTGGCTGCCGCTGGGCGACGACCAACGGGCAGACCGCATCGCCGCCACCCTGGCAGAACGCGGGGTGTCGGTGTCGACCGCCGAGGGGTTTGCCACCACCACCCATGTGCCCCACGCGCTGCGCATCGCGCTGGGATCGGTGACCCTCGAAGACCTGCCCCGGGCACTGGCCGTGGTCAAGGAAGTGGTGGCGCAGGACTGTTCGTGAACAGGTGCAGAGGTTCCCGGTGCGCGGCCGGGTTGGGATGGCTCGGCGGGCGCGGCGCGCCCGCCTTCACGCGGCGCACGGGCAGATCGGTGGCAAGGCGCTTCACGGCAGAACCACGGGACGCGGGCTGAAAACCGTGCGGCACCACCAGCACGTCCGTGCGTGCATCGCGCAGGATGCGTTGCGCAACGCTCTCGAACATCAGGTCTGACAACGCGGAAGCCGGGTGCTTGCCCACCACGATCAGATCGGCTGCCGTGTTCTGCTGCGCCACCAGAACCTGTCGTGCAGGGTCGCCCCGCCCGATGGAAGACGAGAGCCGATTGCGCCGTGCGTCGTAAGAATCGGTCAGCGTGAACATCCTGTCTTGCGCGTGGCTCCGGCACTGCTCCCGGTAGATCTGGATGGCGCGTTCAGACACTTCGGCATACCGCAGCTTGCCTTCGTTGGCAGTGCTGACGGCGTGGAACAGCTCCACCCGTGCGGACGGATGCAACGCCAAGCCCAGCTCCACCAGACGGTGCGACACCTGAGAGAAGTCCACAGCCACCATCAAGCTTCGGCAGGGCTGGTCTGCGGGATTGCGCACGACGATCACGGGGCGCTGGCAGGTACGCAGCATCTGGATGGCCGGATGTGTGCCGAACCAGGCGCGCAGCCCACGCACCGGTGCCGTGCCCCACACCACCAGGTCAGCACCCGCTGCCTCGCGGGCGACATCCGCAACCGTGGAGTCGATGCGCGCTGCAGCATGGACGTGAATGTCGTGGCGCTGCCGAAGCTGCAGCGCGTGGTGCGACAGCCGCACGGCCGCGTCCGGCAGGGGGACTTCACCGGGGTGGGCTAGATAGACCAGCTTCAATGGTGCACGGTGCTCGGCGCAGAGCAGTGCGGCGCGCGCAAGCGCGTGGCCTCCCTGCTGGGAAAAATCGGTGACGGCGAGGATGGAGCGAGGGGTCATGGTTGAACGTCTTTCTGATTGAACAGCGCGCACCTGTCCCGCAACGCCGCTGCGAGACGGCGCCGGGCTGGATGGCAGTGATGGGTGGGGCGCGGCCAGGGGCGGGCCGCAGGCTTGTTGTAAGGACTAGGTGACGTAGTCGCCCGTGGCCTCGGGCTGGAACTGGATGCTCTCAACCACGGCCGCGCACTCTTCGCCATGCGGCGTGTGCCACTTGGCGACATCCCCCACCCTCAGGCCCAGCAGGCTGATGCCCACCGGCGACAGCACCGAGATAAAGCCCGCTGCGGGTTCTGCATCCTGCGGATAGCAAACCGTGAGCACCTGGCGCCGGTGGGTGTGCACGTCCACCAGTTCCACACGGGAATACATGGTGACCACGTCAGACCGCACAGCGCGGGAACTGGTCACTTCGGCGTTCGCAAGGAGGTCCGCAAGAATGGGCGGCTGCCGCTGGCCCGCAAGCCTCGTCAGACGGGAAAAATCAAGTTCTGTGAGCGTGCGCTCGCCATGAACGACAACAACAACTTCATGCATGAAAGCACTCCATCAAATGCGGCTGCCGGCCCGTGGGGACAAACGGCCACTACCGCGCGAGGCTGGTGCCCGGCGGTGGATGGTTGCGCTGAAAGAGGATGGGGAGAGAGGGTGCCGCCGGGCTTAGGAATGTGCTGGCGTCAGCTGACGACGCGCATTTTTCTTTGCCACCGCTCGTGCGACAGCCGCTGCGTGGAGCAGCGCAGCCAAGGCGGCAAAAGTGCAAAGAAGGAGGGTCGTCATGCGACTGAGTCTAAGCCGCGCAGGCGGTTTTGGGCTGAATGGCCCCAGGGTTCTTGCCAGATAGCAGGCGCAGAACACTCATTTTTTGATAGCCGCTAGCGATTACCTATCAATCATTTGAGGCCGATTCGCTCCACGATTCGAGACGCTCTTCAAATTTCAGCAATCAGTGCTCCATGTCGCAGGCGATCGCAGCTTGCAGCATCGGCTAGGCGTCGATCAAAGTTACGATCAAAGGGACATGGTCACTCATGCCCTGCCATGCTTGAAACGCGGGAAGGGTGACGGACTCAATTTCCAACGACCGATGAACGAAGCAATAGTCGATGTGAAAGCCGCGAGTCGCATTTTTCTGAAAAAAATAGGTCATGGAAGACTCCATTCTGATCCCCTCGCCGCGAGCAGAGTGATACGAACTTCCAAGTCCCAATGATGCGAGCCGATCGTGGATTTCTGAGAAATTGTTCTTTCCCCGAGGGGTGTCCCAGGCGGCGTTGTTGTTGAAATCTCCTGCCACGACACTACGGCCCTCGCGTAACCAAGAGGACAGCGAGTTAATGACCGGAAGCGCCATTCCAGTTCTCGGGGGAAGGAATTTGGTGGCGCGGTGGTTGAACGCCCAAACTGCTAACAGCCTAAGATTGAACGCGGGTAAGGCAACCGGCAAGAAAAATGCCCATTGATCACTTGCTTCTGGCGCGACATAGGCCGCTACATCGCGCGCGAGTACTCCAAGGCCTTTTCTCGGATTTACGCCACACCAATGGTACGTGTAGCCCTCTGGGGCTTCGAGATCTCGCTCGCATTCCTGAACGATGGCAACGTCGGCATTAAGCGCTATCAACGCCGCAAGTTTGCGCTGGAGGGTGAGATTGCAATTCCAGGAAATGATGCGCATGACGCCTGACGCAGAGTTAACCAATCGAAAAGGCGATTTTTCTAAGTCTGTTTGCGCAAATATTGAGGTATCAACATTCCGACATGTTTGTTCGTATCTGCACAGTAAATTTTGCGCGGAAAAGGCTTGGCTGTCGAAAAACAGTTCGGCTAAATCGGAGCGCTAAGAGCTCTGTGGCGTGCGTTCACGCCGCCTTTAGGATAACCCCACAGGAAAAATCTCGTTTTTATAGCTACCAGCGCTTACCCACCAAGCGCTGGAGCCCTATTTCATTCAAATTTTCTGTTCCACGGCTGCCTCACAGCTTGGCAATCGACACCTCCGTGGACTTGACCAGCGCGACCACGTCGGAGCCCACGACCAGGCCCAGGTCGTCCACCGAGCGGGTGGTGATGACCGAGGTGACAACGCCCCAGGGCGTTTCGACATCGACCTCGGAGACAACATCGCCGCGAATGATTTCGCGCACTTTGCCCTTGAACTGGTTGCGTACGTTGATGGCTTGAATGGACATGGGGTTCTCCTTGATAAGTCCGTTGAAAAAAGAAACAAAAAAGGCGCTACACCTCGGTGCTACACCACTAACACGGCGCCCGACACTGGCGCGTTCCAGGCCAGCACCACCGTGGAGCTGGCTTTGCCAGGCCACCGGTGGCGTCCCCCCCTTTGGGGGAAGGCGCGAAGCGGCTCAGGGCGTAATCCATCACACCGCCCAGCGCAAACCATGCGCGGGCACACCGGGCCAGGGCACCTCGTGCGCAGGCTCCCCATCGGGCTTTTGCAGCACGCGGTCGAGGATGCGTTTTTCGATGGCGGCAAACGCGGCGTCGCCGTGTGAGCGCGGGCGAGGCAGGTCGATGCGCTGGTCCAGCGCGATCTGGCCGTCTTCGATCAGGATCACGCGGTCGGCCAGGGCCACGGCCTCTTGCACGTCGTGGGTGACCAGCAGCGCGGTGAAGCCGCTGCTGCGCCACAGGCCTTCGATGAGGCGGTGCATCTCGATGCGGGTCAACGCATCCAGCGCGCCCAGCGGTTCGTCGAGCAGCAGCAGCCGTGGGTTGTGCACCAGGGCGCGGGCCAGGGCCACACGCTGGCGCTGGCCGCCGGACAGGCGCGCGGGCCATTCGCCCAGCCGGTCGCCCAGGCCCACGCGGGCCAGCACGTCGGCGGCAGCGCCGCGTTGCCCGGGTGGCAGGCCCAGGGCCACGTTGTCCACCACACGTTTCCAGGGCAGCAGGCGCGAGTCCTGGAACATGATGCGGGTGTCGCTGCTCAGGCCCGCAACGTCCTGGCCGTCGAGGCGGATCGCACCGCCCGAGACGGATTCGAGCCCCGCCACCAGGCGCAGCAGCGTGCTCTTGCCGCAGCCGCTGCGCCCCACGATGGCGACGAACTGGCCGGGCTCGATGACCAGCTCGGTCTTCTTGAGCACGTCGCGCGTGCCGTAGCGTTTGTCCACGCCACGCACTTCCAGGCGGACGCCTTGCGGCTGCGATGGCTGGGTAATATTTCTAGTCAAAATGGCCTCCTGCGCATGTCCATCAAGCGCTAGTAGCTATAAAAAAGTGAGTGCCTGGGCGCAATGACTGCGCTCGGCGGGGCCCAATGCCAGGGACGCCGCGCAAGGGCCACCCCGCCGCGCTGGCGTCGTCCCCCTTCCCGTAACGCGCAGCGCGTGGAGAGAAGGGGGAAGCGGCACAGCCGCTCAGGGGGATGTTCATGCCTGATACCCGGGATGCCACCGCAGCCAGTACCGCTCCAGCCCCTTGGCAAACACGTCGGCCAGCTTGCCCAGCAGCGCGTACAGCAGGATGCCCACGAGCACGATGTCGGTCTGCAGGAACTCGCGGGCGTTCATGGTGAGGTAGCCAATGCCGGCCTGCGCCGAGATGGTTTCGGCCACGATCAGGATCACCCACATCAGGCCCAGCGAGAAGCGCAGCCCCACCAGGATGCTGGAGAGCGCGCCGGGCAGGATGATCTGCCGGTAAAGCTGCCAGCGGCCCAGGCCGTAGGTGCGGCCCATCTCGATGAGGCCCGGGTCCACATTGCGGATGCCGTGGAAGGTGTTGAGGTAGATCGGGAAGAACACCGACACGCTGATGAGGAACAGCTTGGCCGATTCGTCGATGCCGAACCACAGGATCACCAGCGGAATCAGCGCCAGCGCAGGGATGTTGCGCACCATCTGGATGGTGGAGTCGAGCAGCGTTTCAAACAGCTTGACCGAGCCGGTGAGCAAGCCCAGCAGCAGCCCCAGGCCGCCCCCGATGGCCAGCCCGGCCAGCGCGCGGCCCGCGCTGACCTTGACGTGGGTCCACAGCTCGCCGGATTCGGTCAGGGTCCAGGCGGCCTTGACCACTTCGAGCGGGGCCGGCAGCACGCGGCTGGACAGCCAGCCCTGCGACGATGCGATCTGCCACAGCACGATGAGGCCCACGGGCACGGCCCAGGGCAGCAGGCGCTGTGCGACGTTGGCCAGAAAGCGGGCCAAGGGAGCGGGCAGCAACGGCCCCTCGATCGGCAGGTCTACGGAGTCCGCCACGGGCGAAATCTGCAGCTCTCGCACCGTCTGGGTCTGTGTCTGGGTCATGAGGTGCTCTCGCGTTCTTGTTCGTTGTCGTATTCGTGGTCGGGCTCCAGGAACTCCAGCTGGTTGCCCGCCGGGTCCTTGACGTAAAAGCGCAGGTACCCGGGCAGCGCGCGGTTTTCCACCAGCGCCAGCTCGGCCTGCAGCAGGCGGTGGCGCAGCGCGGGCAGGTCCTGCACCTCAAAGGCCAGGTGCGACACCGCAGGGGCGGGCTGCCAGTGCTCGGTGGGCACCAGGTCGATGCGCTGCGTGCCGGCGGCAAAACGCAGGGTGTTGCCGGCCTTCAGACGCACTTCGGGCAGGCCCAGCAGGCTGGCGTAGAAGCGCCGGATCGGCGCCTCGGCCCCGGCCGGGAAGGCGAGCTGCACGTGGTTGATGGACTGGATGCTCATGGCAGGCTCCTTTGGGGGCGGTTTCAGCTTTGCGACGCGCGCGGCACAAAGTCGTTGGCCACGGTCTCGCCAAACGGGCCCAGCGGATTGCCGCCAGCGAGCTGGTCGCGCAGCTTCAGCGGCAGCAGCGGAAACACCAGCTCTGCGAAGCGATAGGCCTCTTCGAGGTGCGGGTAGCCCGAGAGCACGAAAGTGTCCAGGCCCAGCGCCGCGTACTCCGCGATGCGTGCGGCCACCGTCTGCGGATCGCCCACCAGCGCGGTGCCCGCGCCACCGCGCACCAGGCCCACGCCCGCCCACAGATTGGGGCTGATTTCGAGGTCCTTGCGGCTGCGCCCAATCGCCGACGGGCCGCCCCTAGGCGATTGGCCCCCCTCGGGGGGCAGCGAGGACACGTCAGTGCCGAGCGTGGGGGCCTTGTTTCTTGCCTTGCTGTGCAATGCGGCCATGCGGCGCTGGCCTTCGGAATCCATGCGCGAGAACACGGCCTGCGCACGCACCACGGTGTCGTCATCGACATGGCTGATGAGTTCTTCGGCGGCGGCCCAGGCTTGGTCGTCGGTTTCGCGCACGATGACGTGCAGGCGGATGCCAAACTTCACGGTGCGGCCTTTTTTCGCAGCCCTTGCGCGCACGTCGGCCACCTTCTTGGCCACTTCGGCGGGGGGCTCGCCCCAGGTGAGGTAGGTCTCGACCTGCTCGGCGGCCAGGTCATGGGCAGCATCGGATGACCCGCCGAAATACACGGGCGGATGCGGCTTCTGCAGCGGCGGGAACAGCAGTTTGGCGCCCTTCACGGACAGGTGCTTGCCTTCGTAGTCAAAGGTCTGTCCCTCGTGGCTGTGCGCCAGGATCTCGCGCCAGATGCGGATGAACTCGGCCGACTGCTCGTAGCGGGTGGCATGGTCCAGAAAAACGCCGTCACCCTCCAGCTCCGTCTGGTCGCCGCCCGTCACCAGGTTGATCAGCAGGCGCCCGCCCGACAGCCGGTCGAACGTGGCCGCCATGCGCGCGGCCAGCGCGGGCTGGTGCAGGCCGGGGCGCACGGCGACCAGGAACTTGAGCTTCTTCGTGACCGCGATCAGGCTGGATGCAACGACCCAGGGGTCTTCGCAGGAGCGGCCGGTGGGGATCAGCACGCCTTCGTAGCCCAGGCTGTCGGCCGCCACGGCCACCTGCTGGAGGTAGTCGTGGCCGAGCTGGCGTGCGCCCTTGGCGGTGCCGAGGTAACGGCTGTCGCCGTGGGTGGGGATGAACCAGAAGATTTGCATGGAGCAGGTCTTTTCAGTGCGTTCGGTACGTTCAGTGCGTTCAATACGAAATGGCAAAGCCGAACTGCGGGGCACGGTGCACCACACGGCGTTGCTGCGTGTTCAGCCCCCAGGCGGCGGCCGTCACACACAGAACGCGCTGCAGCTGTGCATGCAACGGAAAGGGCATGGGCGCGGGCATGGCAGGCTCCTTGAACGGTGGGGGTTACAGCAGATCGACGGGCGCGGCGTGCAGCAGGTTGAGCTTTTTGGGGATCAGCTTCAGGTCGAAGAAGGTGTCTGCGATCTGTTGCTGCTCGGCCAGGATCTCGCGGGTGACCGGGGCGGTTCCAAACTTCGCGCGGTTGAGGTAGAGCTCGGTGATGGACTTGTCCAGCCCCAGCACGGCGGACAATTCGGCGGCGGCAGCCGTCTTGTTCTTGGACGCCCAGGTGTCAATCGCATTGACCTCTTCGATCGCAATGCGCAGCACGTCGGTGTTCTTGGTCGCGAAGTCGCGCGAGGTGAAGTAGTACGCGCGGTTGTTGACCACCCCCGTGGCGTCGGCCAGCAGGCGGGCGTCCAGGGTTTTCTGGGCGGCGGCCAGGAAGGGGTCCCAGATGATCCAGGCATCGACTGCGCCCTTTTCAAACGCAGCCCGCGCATCGGCCGGCGCCAGGAAGACGGACTGCACGTCGCCGTACTTCAGGCCATTCTTCTCGAGCAGCTTGACCAGGAAGTACTGCACGTTGGAGCCCTTGTTGTAGGCCACGCGCTTGCCCTTGAGGTCGGCCACGCTGCGGATGGGCGAACCGTTTGGCACGATCACCGCCTCCAGCGCGGGGCGCGGCACCGTGGCACCGGCGTAGACCAGCGGCGCACCGGCGGCCTGGGCAAAGATGGGGGGCGCCTCGCCCACATCGCCAAAGTCGATGGAGCCCACGTTGAGCGCTTCGAGCTGCACCGGGCCTGCGTTGAACTCGGTCCAGGTGACCTTCACCCCCAGCGGGGCCAGGCGCTTTTCGAGCGTGCCACGGCCCTTGAGGATGGAAAGCCAACCCTTTTGGTGGCCCACACGCAGCACGCGGGAAGCGGCGGGGGCCTGGGCCCAGGCCTGGGGGGCCGTAGCTACTGCGGCGGTGGCTGCGGTGGCCGCGACCGTGGCGAGCAGGTGGCGGCGCTGAAGGGAAAAACGGGTCAGTTCATTCATGGTGCGAATTCCGAGTGCGATGCACAACAAAGGGTGGGCGCCGGAGCCGGGCTTGCAGCAGGCGGCACGCCGCCCTGCCCGCGCACCCGGCGCAGCAAAAATCAAAAAAGGTGAAAGAAGGGGAAGGAAGGTGGCGCTGGCACTGCGGGCCTGCCGCAGCGCCGAGCTGGCGTCAGACGCTACATCGCACCTGGGAGAAATGCACGGGCGCAAACCGTGTGGCCTGGGCGGGCGATGGCCGCAGGGTTTCGGTCACGAGCACATTGACGGCCTCGTCCAGCCGGGTGGCAATGTCGTCGTTCAGATGGTAGGAGCCTTCGGGCGTCAGCGTGACCTGGGCATCGGTGGCATAGATGCCCGGCAGGATGCTTTTGGCGCCGAGCGACTGCAGCACCGGGCGCAGGGCATAGTCCAGTGCCAGCATGTGGTGCGGGCTGCCGCCCGTGGCCAGGGGCAGCACGACCTTGCCCTTGAGTGCCGTTTGGGGCAACAGGTCCAAGAACACCTTGAGCACGCCGCTGTAAGCCGCCTTGTAGACCGGCGTGGCCACCACCAGCACGCGGGCCTGGGCCACCTGGTCGATGGCCCCCACCACCGTGGGGTGGCCAAAATCGGCCAGCAGCAACGCCTGGGGCGAGAGGTCGCGGATGTGGACGCGGTCCACCAGCGCACCCCGCACCGACAGGCGCTGGGCGACGGCATCGAGCAAGGCGGCAGAACGTGAGCGTTCTGAAGGGCTGCCGGCGATGAGCAAGGCGGACATATCGTTCCTATACTACTTTTTTGATAGCTATCAGCGCTTTACAGACAAGCGCCAGAGGCTGATTTCTTATAAAAATGGACGAGCAGTGCCCCTCCCCGCCCGTTCGGGCGGGGTTCGCCGAGGCTGGGGCACCACCTCACCCGCCCAGGCGGGGTGAACTTATTTCCGCGTGTAGATCTGGTCGAAGCTGGCGTTGTCCGCAAAGTGGTCCTTGGCCGCCTTGTCCCAGCCACCAAACGCATCGTTGATGGTGAACAGGTTCAGCTTGGGGAACTGCTTGGCGTACTTGGCCTTGGCCTTGTCAGACACGGCCGGGCGGTAGAAGTGTTTGCCGGCGATGTCCTGGCCCTCTTCGGTGTAGAGGTACTGCAGGTAGGCCTCGGCCACGGCGCGCGTGCCTTTCTTGTCCACGTTCTTGTCCACCACGGTCACGGCGGGCTCGGCCAGGATGGAGATTGAGGGGGCGATCACGTCGAACTTGGCGCCGAATTCCTTTTCGAGCAGGTAGGCCTCGTTTTCCCAGGCGATGAGCACATCACCCTGGTTGCGCTGGGCAAAGGTGATGGTGGAGCCACGCGCGCCCGTATCGAGGACCGGCACATTGCCGTACAGCTTGGCCACGAAGTCCTTGGCCTTGGCATCGCTGCCCAGCTTGCGCTTGGCGAATTCCCAGGCGGCCAGGTAGTTCCAGCGGGCGCCGCCCGAGGTCTTGGGGTTGGGTGTGATCACGCTGATGCCGGGCTTGATGAGGTCGTCCCAGTCCTTGATGCCCTTGGGGTTGCCCTGGCGCACCACCAGCACGATGGTGGAGGTGTAGGGTGAGCTGTTGTGCGGCAGGCGCTTTTGCCAGTCCTTCGGGATCCAGCCGCCGTTGGCATGCAGCGCGTCGGTGTCGCCAGCCAGCGCCAGGGTGGCCACGTCGGCATCCAGCCCGTCAATGATGGAGCGCGCCTGCTTGCCCGAGCCGCCATGGCTTTGCTTGATGGTCACGTCCTGGCCGGTCTTGGCCTTCCAGTGCTTGGAGAAAGCCTGGTTGAACTCCACATACAACTCGCGGGTGGGGTCGTACGACACATTGAGCAGCGTCACAGACTGTGCAAACGACGGCAATGCCGTCAGGGCCAAACCGCCCACCAGGGCGGCAGCGAAGGGAAACTTGATAAAGTCGCGGCGAAAGTTCATTGGAGGCCTCTTTTTTGGGAATGTATTTCGGTGCAAAACACCGATGAAACGCATTCTGGAAGGCCCTCTTCAAAACTGGAACTACTGAGATTTCAGTTCTTTATATCCAAAACATCTGAGCAACCCCTGTTTGCTCGCTCCATACAAGGAAACACCCCATGGCACGCACCGTTCAATGCATCAAGCTCGGCAAGGAAGCCGAAGGCCTCGACTTCCCCCCCTACCCTGGCGAACTGGGCAAGCGCATCTGGGAAAGCGTGAGCAAGGAAGCCTGGGCGGGCTGGCTCAAGCACCAGACCATGCTGGTCAATGAAAACCGCCTGAACCTGGCCGACGCCCGCGCCCGCCAGTACCTGGCCCGGCAGATGGAAAACCATTTCTTCGGCGGCGGCGCAGACGCCGCGGCGGGATACGTCCCGCCCAGTGCGTAATGGAGCGAAGCGCAGTGCAGCGCTGCAAAAAGTGGTTTCGCTAAAACCACTTTTTTGGCAGCGGTGCTGACGCTGCAGCGGGATACGTCCCGCCCAGCGCGTGACGCAGCGCAACACACCCCGGAGCGGTTCGCGGTAAAAACCGCCTTCTCTTTCCAACAGGCCGGCGCCACGCCGGCCTTTTGCCGTTCTCATGACTGAACCCATCGAGTGGCTGCCGGACGGCACCCCCTACAGCCCCCGCTTCGGCGACCGCTACCACAGCGAAAACGGCGGCCTGGACCAGGCCCGTCGGGTGTTTCTGAACGGCTGTGGCCTGCCCGAGGCCTGGGCGGGGCAGCCGCAATGGCGCATTCTGGAGACAGGGTTTGGCTTTGGCCTGAACTTCCTGGTGACCTGGGCCGCGTGGCGGGCCGACCCCGCGCGGCCCACGCTGCTGCACTTCGTATCGACAGAAGCCTGGCCCGTGAGTGCAGCCGATCTGCTGCGTGCCACCTCAGTCCACCCTGAGCTGGCCCCGTTGGCAGAAGCACTGCACCAGCAATGGTGGGGCCTGCTGCCGGGCGTGCACCGCCTGCGTTTTGATGACGGCCGTGTGCTGCTCACCCTGTATGTGGGCGACACCCAGGCCATGCTGCGCCAGCAGAACCTGACGGTGGATTCCATCTACCTCGACGGCTTCAGCCCCCAACGGAACCCCGAAAACTGGGACCTGCACACCCTGAAGGCCGTAGCGCGCTGTTGCCGTCGCGGTACACAACTCGCCACCTGGACCATCGCACGCGCTGTGCGCGATGCCCTGGCCCAATGTGGCTTTGAAGTGACCCGTGTGCCCGGTGTGCCGCCCAAGCGCGACAACCTGCACGCCACCTACAACCCGCGCTGGGAACCGCGGACCACGCGCCAGCCTGTGGCCACGGCCGACCCCGCCCTGCCCGGCCCCTGCATCGTGATCGGCGGCGGCATTGCGGGCGCGGCCACCGCCGCCAGCCTGGCGCGGCGCGGCTGGCAGGTCATGGTGCTGGATCAGGCCGCCGAGCCTGCGGCAGGTGCATCGGCCCTGCCCGCTGGGGTGTTTGCGCCGCATGTATCGCCGGATGACAGCGTGCTCTCGCGCCTGTCGCGCAGCGGCATCCGCACCACGCTGGAGCAGGCCCGCTGGCTGCTGAGCGAGGGCGTGGACTGGGCCCATTGCGGTGTGCTGGAGCACCGCACCGATGGCACACCCGGCCTGCCCCCCGGCTGGGCAGACGGGCCGGGCGCGGCCTGGAGCGAGCCTGCATCACCTGCCACGCTGGCGAAGGCCCAATTGCCCACCGATGCCACGGCCTGCTGGCACCACCAGGCGGGCTGGGTTCGCCCTGCGCGTTTGGCCAGGGCCTTGCTGGCGCAGCCCGGCATACGCTGGCAAGGCGGCTGCCAGGTGGCGCAGTTGCGGCGCACCGAGCGCCCTGCCGCCGACGGCAGCCCAGCGACCTCCATCTGGCAGGCGCTGGACGCCCAGGGCAAGGTGCTGGCCGAGGCGCCCACCGTGGTCATCGCGGCGGGCGCGGGCAGCCTCCCGCTGCTCAACCACCGCTGGCTTTTGCAGCCGGTGCGGGGGCAGGTGTCCTGGGGCGTGCATACGGACCCTGCGGCGCCACTGCTGCCGTTTCCGGCCAATGGCAACGGCAACCTGGTCCCTCGATTTCCGCTGGAAGACAACCTCATAGGCCACCACGGCTGGGTAATGGGCTCCACTTTTGAACGCGACGTCGAGGCCCTGCCCCCCACCGCCGCCGATGTCCAGGCGGCCCACGCCACCAACTGGGCCAAGCTGCAGGGCCTGCTGCCCGGGATAGCCCCGGAGCTGGAACCCGCATTTGCCCGGGCGCTCTCCACCCCCCTCGCGGCATCAGACCCTGAAGAGGGGCCTGCGGCAGCCCCTGCCGTGCAGTCCTGGGCCGCCGTGCGTTGTACCGCGCCGGATCGCCTGCCCATCGTCGGCCCCGTGGACGCCACGGACCTTCGGGGGCTTTGGGTCAACACCGCCATGGGTGCGCGGGGGCTGACCCTGGCCCTGTTGTGCGGCGAACTGCTGGCCGCCCGCCTGCAAAGCGAACCCTTGCCGCTGGACGCAAGGCTGGCCAGGGCGCTGGGCACCGAGCGCCTGTAGCCCGTACCAAAACCCTTTAAAAACCCACGCCAACACTTGCTTATAAGAAATTGAGCATATTGGCAGAGCAAAACAATAGTTTGCATCCATAAGCCCGTCCCCTACATTCGCACCCATGCATGAATTGGCGTTTGTTTTTGCGGGCTTTGCTGTCGGGCTGATCGTAGGCCTGACGGGTGTGGGCGGCGGCTCGCTGATGACGCCGATCCTGATTTTCTTCTTTGGCGTCAAGCCCCACATGGCCGTGGGCACCGACCTGCTGTTTGCGGCCTTCACCAAGATGGGCGGCACCGTGAGCCTGGCCCGCCAGCGCCTGGTGCCCTGGAAAGTGGTGGGCCAGCTTTGCGCGGGCAGCATTCCGGCCGCGCTGCTGGCGTTGTGGGCCCTCAAGGTGATGGGCCCCGCGAGCGGCATCGCCCAGCGTGTCATGACCACCACCCTGGGCTTTGCCCTGCTGCTGACGGCGGCGGCCACGCTCTACAAGGTGGTTGCGTTTTCTGCACAGCGCCAGGCGGCCGAAGCCGCAGCCCGCAAAAACCACGCTGGCGACCCCACACGCCCCCGCCACTGGAGTCTGCCCATCCTGATGGGCGCCGTGATCGGCACGCTGGTCACCTTTACCTCGGTGGGTGCGGGCGCCATTGGCGTCACCGTGCTGCTGCTGGTCTACCCCATGCTGCCCCTGCCGCGCATCATTGGCGCCGACATCGCCTACGCCGTGCCATTGACCCTCGTGGCTGGTCTGGGACACGCTTCGCTGGGCTCGGTCGATTGGCCTTTGCTTGCACAATTACTGGCTGGCTCACTGCCGGGCATCTGGCTGGGCTCGCGCCTGGTGACCCGCACGCCCGAGCGCCTGATTCGCTCCGCCTTGTCCATCCTGCTGGCCTGGGCAGGCTTCAAACTGATTCTGATCTGAGTGGCTCCACGATGTACCAATACACCGAATTCGACCAACAATTTGTGCAGCAGCGCGCACGGCAGTTCCGTGACCAGCTCACGCGCTGGCAGACCGGCAAGCTGTCGGAAGACAACTTCCGCCCGCTGCGCCTGCAAAACGGCTGGTATGTGCAGCGCTATGCGCCCATGCTGCGCGTGGCCGTGCCCTATGGCGAAATCGCCAGCCGCCAGCTGCGCGTGCTGGCCCAGATCGCCCGCGAATACGACGAACCCGAAGCTGCCGTCTTCAAGGCCGCCATGGAAGGCCAGGGCAAGCTGGGTACCACCTTCCTGCCCAAGAACTGCGCCCACTTCACCACCCGCACCAATGTGCAGTTCAACTGGATTCCGCTGTCCAAAAGCGCGGACGTGATGGACCTGCTGGCCAGCGTTCAGCTGCACGGCATCCAGACCAGTGGCAACTGCATCCGCAACACCACCACCGACGCGCTGGCTGGCATCGCCGTGGACGAGATCGTGGACCCGCGCCCCTATGCGGAAATCATCCGCCAGTGGACCACGCTACACCCCGAGTTCGCCTTTCTGCCGCGCAAGTTCAAGATCGCCATCAGCGGCGCCAAGGACGACCGCGCTGCCACGGGCTGGCACGACGTGGGCCTGCACGTGCTCAAGAACGACGCTGGCGAGATCGGCTTCAAGGTGTTCGTGGGCGGTGGCATGGGCCGCACGCCCGTGATCGGCACAGTGATCCGCGAGTTTCTGCCCTGGAACCAGGTCATGAACTACATCGAGGCCATCGTGCGCGTGTACAACGAGCACGGCCGCCGCGACAACAAATACAAGGCACGCATCAAGATCCTGGTCAAGGCCGAGGGCCAGCAGTACATCGACGACGTGGAAGAAGAGTACCGCCAGATCGTGGAGATCGACGGTGGCCCACACACCATCCCACAGGCCGAGTTCGACCGCGTGGCCGCCTGCTTTGTGACCCCCAAGCTGGCCGACATTGCCGACGTGCCCCCCGCTGCCCTGCAGGCCTCACTGGACGCCCAGGCTGCCGAGCATGTGATGTTTGGCCGCTGGCTCAAACGCAACGTGCACGCCCACCAAAATCAGCAGCTGCGCGCCGTCACGCTGTCGTTCAAGCGCCCGGGCCAGTCGCCCGGCGATGCCACCAGCGAACAACTCATCGCACTGGCCGATCTGGTGGACAAATATTCGGCAGGCGAAGCCCGCGTGACGCACGACCAGAACGTGCTGCTGCCCTGGGTGCACGGCAGCCGATTGTTTGCCCTGTGGCAAGAAGCCAAGGCCCTGGGTCTGGCCAGCGCCAACGTGCAGCTGCTCACCGACATGATCGCCTGCCCCGGCGGCGACTTCTGCGCGCTGGCCAACGCCCGCTCGCTGCCCATCGCAGAGGCCATCACCCAGCGCTACCAGGACCTGGACGAGCTCGACGACATCGGGGAGATCGACCTGCACATCAGCGGCTGCATCAACAGCTGCGGCCACCACCACAGCGGCCACATCGGCATCCTGGGCGTCGATAAAGACGGCAAGGAGTGGTACCAGGTCACGCTGGGCGGCTCCGATGGTTCTGACCTGTCGGGCGCGGCCGTGGCCGGCAAGGTGATTGGCCCCTCGTTCTCTGCCGCCGAAGTGCCCGACGTGATCGAGGCCGTGCTCGGCACTTACCGAGACCTGCGCGAACCAGGCGAGACCTTCCAGTCGGCCGTGCGCCGCACAGGCCTGGACCCGTTCAAGGAAGCCGCCAAGCAAGCGCGCCACAAAGAACCAGAAACCGCTGCCGCCTGAGCTCGCACAGCGCCGTACCGCACAGCCCCACAGACATGATGTTGAAACTACTCGCCGCCCAAGACCACCAGCCGCCCGCAGAGGGTGACGCCCGCACCGTGGCCCTGCCCAACGATGCCGACGCCATGGCCCTGCCGCTCGATGGTGTGGAACGTGTGGACCTGCACTTCCCCAACTTCACCGATGGCCGCGCCTTCAGCCAGGCCTTCCTGCTGCGCCGCCGCCGTGGCTTTCAGGGCGAAATCCGCGCCACGGGCGACGTGCTGATCGACCAGTTGGTGCAGATGCAGCGCACGGGTTTCAGCAGCGCCGTGCTGGCCGAGGGCGTGGACGCTGCCGATGCGCAGCGCCAGTTTGCGCTGTTCCCGGGCTTTTACCAGGGCGATGCCGTGAACCCCCAGCCGCTGTTTGTCAGCCGGGCTGCTGCTTGAGTGCAGCCCTGAGCCCACGTATACCCTAGAACCCCACACCATGAGCCAATTCGACCTCACACTCGTCAACGCCGAACTCGGCCGCAACGCCCCCGGCCTGGTAGCCTGGGCGCTGGGCCTGGGCGAGCGATCCATCGTCACCACCAATTTCCGCCCCTTCGAAGCGGTGATCCTGCACATGGTCACGCAGGTGAACCCTGATGTGCCGGTGGTCTGGATGGACAATGGCTACAACACCGAGGCCACCTACCGCTTTGCCGACGAAGTGACGAAGCAACTGGGCCTGAAGCTGCAGATTTACCTGCCACGCCGCTCACGCGCACACCGCGAAGCGGTAGAAGGCGCAACACCAGCCCTGGACGACCCACGCCACGCCTTCTTCACCGAAGAAGTGAAGCTGGAACCCTTTGCCCGTGCCCTGCGCGAGACAGCCCCCAAGGTGTGGTTCACCGCACTGCGTGCCACCGACACCGCCGTGCGCGCGCAGATGGACCCCGTCAGCATCAACCCTGATGGCCTGATCAAGGTGGCCCCGCTGCTGCACTGGTCGTCCAAGGACCTGCACGAATACTGCGTCAAGCACGGCCTGCCCAACAACTTCGACTACGTGGACCCCACCAAGGGCGAAGACAACCGCGAGTGCGGGCTGCATCTTGCCCACTGACTCCGCCGCAGATCCGACCATGAACGCCCGCACCGATGCAGCACAGCTGCAGAACAACAACATGAGCTATCACCTCAACAACTCGCACCTGGATGCTCTGGAAGAAGAAACCATCTTCATCCTGCGCGAAGTGGCCGCCGCCTTTGAGCGCCCCGCCTTGCTGTTTTCGGGCGGCAAGGATTCGCTCGTCATGCTCAAATGCGCGGAAAAGGCCTTTGGCACCAAGGCCAGCGGCGGTGGCATTCCCTACCCGCTGCTCATGATCGACACGGGCCACAACTTCAAGGAAGTGACGGACTTCCGCGACTTCCGTGCGCAGGAACTGGGCGCCGAGCTCATCGTGCGCAGCGTTGAAGACTCGATGGCACGCGGCACGGTGCGCCTGGCCCACCCGGGCGAGAGCCGCAACGTGCACCAGTCGGTCACGCTGCTCGAAGCGATCGAGGAATTCCGCTTTGACGCCCTGATCGGCGGCGCGCGCCGCGACGAAGAGAAGGCCCGCGCCAAGGAGCGCATCTTCTCGCACCGTGACAGCTTTGGCCAATGGCAGCCCAAGGCCCAGCGGCCTGAACTGTGGACCCTGTTCAACACCCGCCTGCAGCCGAACGAACACTTCCGCGTGTTCCCGATCAGCAACTGGACCGAACTGGACGTGTGGCAGTACATCGACCGAGAACAGATCGGCCTGCCCAGCATTTACTACACGCACAAGCGCCAGGTGGTGGACCGCAAGGGCCTGCTGATGCCCGTGACCGAACTGACACCGCCGCGCGACGGCGACGTGGTGGAGACGCGCGACGTGCGCTTTCGCACCGTGGGCGACATCACCTGCACCGCGCCGGTGGAGAGCACGGCGGCCACCCCGGCCGAGATCGTGATCGAGACCCTGGCCGCCGACGTGAGCGAACGCGGGGCGACGCGCATGGACGACAAGACCAGCGATGCCTCGATGGAAAAGCGCAAGAAAGACGGGTACTTCTGATGACCACTATGAATTCGATAGCTTCCAGCGCAATCCAGACAAGCGCCAGCGGCCAAAATAACCATATTTCCGCCCTCAAGTTCATTACCTGTGGCTCGGTGGACGATGGCAAGAGCACATTGATCGGCCGCCTGCTGGTGGACAGCAAGGCCGTGCTGCAGGACCACCTTGCTGGCGTGCAGCGCCAGGGCGAAACCGACCTGGCCCTGCTGACCGACGGCCTCAGCGCAGAGCGCGAGCAAGGCATCACCATCGACGTGGCCTACCGCTACTTCGCCACCGAAGAGCGCAAGTTCATCATCGGCGACGCCCCCGGCCACGAGCAGTACACGCGCAACATGGTCACCGCCGCCAGCAGCGCCGATGCCGCCGTGGTGCTGGTCGATGCCACCAAGCTCGACTGGAAGAATGCCGACCTGGCCTTGTTGCCGCAGACCCGCCGCCACAGCCTGCTGGCCCATTTGCTGCGCGTGCACTCGCTGGTGTTTGCCGTGAACAAGCTCGACGCGGTGGAAGACCCCGTGCTGGCCTGGAAACACATCCAGGGCGCACTGCAGTCCTTCGCCCAGGCGGCTGGCATCACCGTGCGCGCCACGGTGCCGGTCTCCGCCCTCAAGGGCTGGAATGTGGTGGACGCCCACGCGGGCTGGTGCGGCTACGAAGGCCCCACGCTGCTGCAGGTGCTGGAGCAGTTGCCCAACACCCCGGCCGATACGGGCCTGCCCCTGGCCTTCCCCGTGCAGTGGGTCGAAAAGTCCTCGTCCTCGTCGTCGGACACATCCCAAGGCCGCCGCGTGTTCTGGGGTCGTGTGGCTTCGGGCAATGTAGCGCCTGGCACGCCCGTGCAGATCTTCCCCAGCGGCCAGCTGGCCACCGTGGCCCAGGTGCTGGACCATGCACGCCGCCCCACGGATGTGCCCGCAGGCACCAGCGCGGGATTCATCCTGGACCGCGAGGTGGATGTCTCGCGCGGCGACTGGATTCTGGCGGCGCCTGCTGTCGCCGCCCCCGCCGAAGACGACTTTGACACGCCGGCCAGCGTGCCCGCCTGGCCCGCCAGCCGCGAGCTGCGCACCACCATTGCCTGGATGGACGACGAACCCCTGGTCGCAGGCCGCGTGTACTGGGCGCTGCACGGCCACCGTTGGGTCAAGGCCAAGGTGAAAGCCGTGGTGCACAAGCTCAACATCAACACGCTGGCCGAAGAAGCCGCCACCCAGCTCGACCCCAATGCCATCGGCCATGTGGACCTGCTGCTGCAAGAGGCGATTCCCGCAGCGGCCTTCGGCAAAGCCCGCGTGCTCGGATCGCTGATCCTGGTGGACACCGCCAGCCACAAAACGGCCGGTGCCGTGCTGGTCAACTGATCTAGATCAGTGCCCCAAACCCCAGTCACCCCATCCGGGTGAGGGACCTTGTAACCAATGGTCGGTGAAAGCTTCTAAAATTGAGGGTTTTCACCGACCCACACAACTCCTGTCATGACCCACGTCGTCTCCGAAAACTGCATCAAGTGCAAGTACACCGATTGTGTGGACGTGTGCCCCGTGGACTGCTTCCGCGAAGGCCCGAACATGCTTGTCATCGACCCCGATGAATGCATCGACTGCGCCGTGTGCATCCCCGAGTGCCCGGCCAACGCCATTTTTGCCGAAGAAGACCTGCCGGCCGACCAGATCGCCTTCATCAAGCTCAACGCCGATCTGTCCTTTGCCGACGGCTGGAAGAGCATCACCAAGCGCAAGCCCGCGCTGCCAGACGCCGACGAGTGGAACGGCAAGCCGGGCAAGGTCAACGAACTAGTCAAGTGACCCCCCTGAGTCGCTTCGTGCCATCCCCCAAGGGGGACGCCACCAGTGGCCTGGCAAAGCCAGTTCCACGGTGGCACAGGTCTTTGGCAGCGCCAGTTTCGGGCGCTGCGCGCGTGGCTTGAGCATGATTCAAGAAACCGACGCCGTCGTCATCGGCGCGGGTCCCGTGGGCCTGTTCCAGGTCTTCCAGCTGGGCCTGCAAGGCATCACCGCCCACCTGATCGACGCCCTGCCCCATGCGGGCGGCCAGTGCGTCGAGCTGTACGGCGACAAACCCATCTACGACATCCCCGGCATCCCCGTGTGCACCGGGCGCGAGCTGGCTGGCCTGCTACTTGAGCAGATCGCGCCGTTCAAGACCCAGTGGCACCTGAACACGCTGGTGTCCGCACTCTCCGTGCACACCGATGGGCGCCTGCTGGTCGAAACCTCGCAAGGTGCGCAGCTGCTGGCCCGCAGCGTGTTCATTGCCGCCGGCGTGGGCGCCTTTGTGCCACGCACGCTCAAGGTGGACGGCGTCGAGCGCTTTGTGGGCACACAGGTCCACTACCAGAACCTGCCCTCCACGGCCAACGTGGCCGGGCACCATGTGGTGGTGCACGGCGGCGACGAGCCCGCGGTGGCCCGCGCCGTGGAACTGGCCGAACAAGGCCAGGCCGCCCGCGTCAGCCTGCTGCACCGCCGCGATGTGTTCCAGGCGCCCGACGCCCTGCTGCAGCGCCTGCAGCAACTGCGCGATGCGGGCCGCATCCACGTCGAGGCCGCGCAGATCACCGGTATCGAAACCGCTGGTGACCAACTGACCGCCTTGCAGGTGGTGGACGCCGATGGCAGCACCCGCGCCCTGGCGCTGGACCTGCTGGTAGCCGTGCTGGGCATCTCACCCCGCCTCGGGCCCATTGCGGACTGGGGTTTGGCCATGGACCGCAAACAGCTGGTGGTGGACACCGAAGCCTTCCGCACCAGCGTGCCCGCCATCTACGCCGTGGGCGACATCAACACCTACCCCGGCAAACGCAAGCTCATCTTGTGCGGCTTCCACGAGGCCACTCTGGCCGCCTTTGGCGCCGCCGAGGCCCTCAAGGGCGACAAGGTGGCGCTGCAGTACACCACCACCAGCCCACGGCTGCACCAGTTGCTGGGTGTGGCACCGGTATCGGCGCCGTCCGTCAGCGCGTAGTCCCGGCGGGCCAGGGTTCGTCACTTCGTGCCCAAACGACGCGCCCACAAATAAGCACAAAATGTCCAAAAGGCGCACAAGCGCCCGGCACGATGGCGTCTCCATTCACCCATCAGGAGCACACCATGAGCCAACAACCCCTTCAATCCATCTGGGACACCTACACCGCGTCGTGGAAGACCGACTCGGCCGCGGACCGCACAGCCCTTTTTACCCAGTCCCTCGACCCTGCCTGCACCTACAACGACCCGCTGGCCACCGCCCAGGGCTGGGACCAATTGACGGCCTACATGGACAACTTTCACAGCCAAGTGCCCGGTGGGCATTTTGTGACCCACTATTTCGCCAGCCACAACCAGCAGAGCATCGCCAAGTGGAACATGGTGGATGGCAGCGGGCAGGTGATCGGGGAAGGCGTGAGCTACGGCCGGTACAACGACCAGAATCGCTTGGTTGCGATGACCGGTTTCTTTGAAACCCCTTGAACGGACGCCACTGTGCTTTATCTCCGGCAAATCCAGGAGGGCATCGATTTCATCGAGGCCCATCTCGAATCCGATATCCAGCTTTCCGAGGTGGCACGGGCTGCAGGGATGAGCCAGTGGCACTTCCAGCGGATCTTCAAGGCGCTGACCAACGAAACCCTCAAGACCTATATCCGGTCGCGCCGGTTCTCGCGGGCGCTGGAGCAGTTGACCAACACGCGGCTGAGCGTGCTCGACATTGCGCTGGCGTCGGGGTACGAGACGCAGGAGAGCTTCACGCGCGCGTTCCGCGATTGCTTTCGGCTCACGCCGTCGCAGTACCGCAAGATGGGCAACCGCTCGCTGTTCGTGCGCAAGATCCGGTTTGACCAAAGCTACCTCGCGCACATTCACCACAACATTTCTCTGGAACCCGACATTCAGCAGCAGCCCGCCATGCAGCTGGTCGGGCTGCCCACGGACTACTACGGCATCGACTCCGAAAAGAACAACCTGGGCCAGAAACTGCCGCCCCTGTGGGCGAAGTTCCTGCCCCGGCTGGGCGAGATTGCGAACACCGTGCCCGGGGTCTGCTATGGCGCCGTGGCGCCAGCAGGACCCCACACGGAAGAGCTGCGCTACCTGGCCTGCATCGAAGTGCGCGGCCCCGGTGCGCTGCCACCGGGCATGGTGGCCCTGGAAATCCCCGGATCGACCTATGCACGCTTCACCCACCGGGGCCCTGCGCAGAATGTCGATGCGACGGTGAACTACATCTACTCCAGCTGGCTGCTGTCGGCCGGCCCGTCGCACACCCTGGGGCCGGATCTGGAAATCTACGGTGCCCAGTACCACCCAACGTCCGACGACTCCGTGATGCACTACGCGATCCCGATTGCCCAGGCCAAGCGCTGACCCTCCCCCTACAATAGGACCGCGCTCCTTTGGGGCGCCATCGCTAGGGGTGTCGAACCGGCCTGCCGGAACCGACTGAGAGAGTCCCTTTGAACCTGATTGAGATCATCCTCGCGCAGGGAAGCACGTCCGCCTCGGCACAGCCCAGAATGAATTGACTTTGGGGCGCGCTGGCGGGCCGCCCCTGCTCTGTACTGCTACGGAGCCATCCATGTCCTCATCCCCCGCCGCGCCCGCCGCCAACGAAGCGCTGGCCCCCGTATCCCCCGACCGCCGGGTCTTCCAGTGGCATGACCACGCCTCGCTCTGGTTCAGCCTGGGCGTGGGTTTGCTGGTCATGCAGGTGGGCGCGTACCTGATGCCTGCACTGGGCACACAAGAGGCGCTGATTGCCATCGTCTGCGGCTCCATCGTGGGCGCGGGCCTGCTGGGCTGGGTGGCCAAGATCGGTTGCGACAGCGGCCTGGCCAGTGCCGGGCTGATGCACGCGGTGTATGGCCGCACGTTTGCCAGCCTGCCGATCATCCTGAACATCGTGCAGCTGGTGGGCTGGGGCACGTTCGAGCTGGTGGTGATGCGCGACGCCACCGTGGCCATCGGCCAGCAGTCCGGCACCATGGCCGGCGCGCATTGGCCCGTGCTGGTTACGCTGCTGTGGGGCGGCGTGGTGATGCTGCTCATCAGCGGCTCGATGGTGCAGCTGGTGCGCAAGGTGATCGCACGCGTGGCGCTGCCGCTGGTGGTGCTGTCGCTTCTGTGGCTGTCGTGGCAGTTCCTGTCGCTGGCGCAGACCCAGGGTTTTGAAGCGCTGTGGACGCGCAAGGGCGAAGGCGGCATGGGCGTGCTGCCCGCGCTGGACCTGGTGATCGCCATGCCGATCTCGTGGCTGCCGCTGGTGGCCGACTATGCGCGCCACGGCAAGAGCGGTGGCGCCGCGCTGCGCGGCACCTGGCTGGGCTACGCGCTGGCCAATATGTGGTGCTACACGCTGGGTGTGCTGGTGGCGCTGACCCTGCCGAGCAAGGACCTGGTGCAGGCCCTGCTGCTGGCCCAGGGCGGGCTGATCGCACTGTCGCTGATCCTGATCGACGAGGTGGATAACGCCTATGGCGACACCTATTCGGGTGCGGTGTCGGCCCACAGCCTGCTGCCACGCTGGGGCGTGCGCAAGTGGGGCCTGGCCATGGCAGCCGTATGCACAGGCCTCGCACTGGTGCTGCCCATGCACAGCCTGGAGCCGTTTTTGTTGCTGCTCAGCTCGGTGTTTGTGCCGCTGTTTGGGGTGATCTTGGGCCGACTGGCGTTTGGCACCAACGCACCCGCGCTGCTGGCTGCGGCACGCCGGGTAAATGCGGCCCCGGTGGCGATCTGGTTGGTGGGGATTGCCGTCTACCACCTGGCTCCGCAGGTGGTACCGGGCGCGGGTTCAGCGCTGCCGGCGCTGGCGTTCAGCTTTTTGCTGGCCTGGGCCACACGGCCACGGGGCCATTGAATAGCTATCGAATTGTGAGCTACTAGCGCTTACCCGATAAGCGCTAGAGGCCAAAAACAATCAAATTTCTACAGCACCAACTGCGCCACAGGCGCATAGCCGTGGTTGAGCGGACCGTGGCCACGGCCGGTGGTCACATTGGCCCCTGCGGCGATGGCGCCCAGAATGTAGGCGCGTGCGCGCTCCACCGCCTGCTGCAAGGGCAGGCCCTGCGCCAGGTGGGCCGCAACGGCCGAAGACAAGGTGCAGCCGGTGCCGTGCCCGTTGGGCGTGGGAATGCGTGCAGACTCCAGCCGCTGCCGCGCGCCGTTGCGGGTGGCCAGAACGTCCACCACCCAGTCTCCGGGCAGGTGGCCGCCCTTGAGCAGCGCTGCGCGTGCACCCAGCGCGCACAGCGCCTGCGCGGCTTCATCCAGCGTTTCCACGCCCTTGATGCTGCGCCCCAGCAGCCAGCCGGCCTCATCGAGGTTGGGGGTGATCACCTCGGCCAGCGGAAACAGTTCCTGCACCAGCACGCTCACGGTTTCTGCGGCAATGAGCCGGTCGCCGCTGGTGGCCACCATCACGGGGTCGAGCACCACATGCGGCAGCTGGTAGGTGCGGATGGCATCGGCCACCACGCGCACCACTTCGGGCGAATGCAGCATGCCGATCTTGACCGCATCCACGCCAATGTCCTGCACCACGGCATCGATCTGGGCCCGGAGCATCTCGGGCGGAATGCCGTGGATGCCCGTCACGCCACAGGTGTTCTGCGCCGTGATGGCGGTGATGGCCGTCATGCCGTAGCAGCCCAGCGCGCTGAAGGTCTTGAGGTCGGCCTGAATGCCCGCCCCGCCGCCGCTGTCGGAACCGGCGATGGAGAGCACACGCACATAGCGGTGTGTGGAAGGCATAGACGGCGTGGAGGACGGCGGGGTCAAAGAAGTCATGGCAAAAATTATGGCCTATGCGCTAGCGCAAAAAGGGCTGCCTTTGGTTGTGCTGTAATTGATTTTTCCGGACGAAACAGGGGTGTCCCACCGCTTTTGGTGTGCGACTGAGAAATACCCTGGGGCCCGCACGCAGCGCTGCACGGCACTGCCTGCACCACACCGTGGCCCCGCTACCCGATCCAGGTCATGCTGGCGTGGGGAGTTTCCAAGAGCGGCACCGCCCCGTTTTGTCCATGGTTGCCAGCCAACACACGGACACACCGACGGACCTATGCCACTTCAACCCTCTTCTTTTGCCATTCTGGGCGCGGGCCTCATGGGCCGCCTGCTTGCGGTGGAGCTGGCCCGCCAGGGGCACCGGGTCGACATCTACGACGCAGGCAGTCCGGCCGCTGAACATTCGGCCGCGACCGTGGCCGCTGCCATGCTGGCGCCGCTGGCCGAATCGGCCATCACCGAGCCTGGTGTGGTGCGCATGGGCCACCATGCCCTCACCCGCTGGCCACAGCTGCTGGCGGCGCTGGCCGAGCCCGTGTTCTTCCAGCAGGCCGGCACGCTCATCGTGTGGCACCGGCAGGACGCGGCCGAGGCCCAGCGGCTGACTCGCCAGCTGGAGGCCAATCAGCAGACGGTGCCCGAGTTGCCAGCCCTGCAAAAGCTCGACGGCGCCGCGCTGGCCCAGGCGGAGCCCACGCTGGCGCAGCGCTTTGCGCAGGGCCTGTACCTGCCCGGCGAGGGCCAGCTCGACAACCGGCAGCTACTGGCGGCGCTGGTGGTGGAAATGCAGCGGCTGTCCGTGCGCATGCACTGGCACACCCCCCAGTCGCCCGACGCCTTTGCGCCCGGCGCCCCCGGCCAGCCCGACTGGGTGCTGGACTGCCGTGGCCTCGGCGCCAAGGCCCAATGGCCGGCTTTGCGCGGTGTGCGGGGCGAGGTGGTGCGAATCCACGCACCGGATGTCACGCTGCAACGCCCCACCCGGCTGGTGCACCCGCGCTACCCCATCTATATCGCCCCCAAGCCGGACCACCTGTTCGTGATCGGTGCGACCGAGATCGAATCGGACGACCTCTCGCCCGCAAGCGTGCGATCGACGCTGGAGCTGCTCTCCGCCGCCTACGCCGTGCACCCCGGCTTTGCAGAGGGCCGCATTCTGGAACTGGCCACGCAGTGCCGCCCCACGCTGCCCGACAACCTGCCCGCCATTCGCCAGCCACGCCGGGGCGTGCTGGAGATCAACGGCCTGTACCGCCACGGCTTCATGATCGCGCCCGCCCTGCTGGACGTGACGCTGGAAGTGCTGAACGCGGGACAATCGCAGCTTTCGCAACGTTTTGACCTCGCGCTGGAACTGGAGCCCGCCCCCCTGCCCCCACCCAGCGCGGCCGCCGCCTTCGCATGAACATCTCCATCAACCAGATCCCGCACGAACTGCCCGAGGGTGCCACCGTGGCCGATGCCGTGGCCGCCATCGCGGCCCGCCCCCCGTTTGCCGTGGCCGTGAACACCCACTTTGTGCCCAACACCCGCTACGCCGCGCAGGCCCTGCAGCCCGGTGACCGCGTGGAAATCATTTCGCCCGTGACGGGGGGATGACCCCTGGCTTGCAATTTTGAGAAAAATTGGCCCCTAGCGCTTTTCCATCAAGCGCGAGTAGCTATTAAAAAGATAGTAAAAATATGACCACTTCGACGCCCCAAGACCCTCTGGTGCTGTACGGCCAGCAGTTCGCGAGCCGCCTGCTGCTGGGCACCTCGCGCTACCCATCCCCTGCGGTGCTCGAAGCCGCCGTGTTGCGCGCGCAACCCGCCATGGTCACCGCGTCGTTGCGCCGCCAGGGCAGCAACCCGGCCGAAAGCGGCAGCAGCTTCTGGGAGCTTCTGCGCAAGCTCAACGTACCCGTGCTGCCCAACACCGCCGGCTGCCACAGCGCGCAAGAGGCCATTACCACGGCACAGATGGCGCGCGAGGTGTTCAACACCCCCTGGATCAAGCTGGAACTGATCGGCGACGACTACACGTTGCAGCCCGACACGCTGAACCTGGTGGGCGTGGCGGAACACCTCATCAAGGAAGGTTTTCAGGTGCTGCCGTACTGCACCGAAGACCTGGTGGTGTGCCAGCGCCTGGTGGATGTGGGCTGCCAGGCCGTGATGCCCTGGGCCGCGCCCATCGGCACAGGCCGTGGCCCCGTCAACCCCTATGCACTGCAAACGCTGCGCGAGCGCCTGAACGTGCCCATGCTGGTGGACGCCGGGCTGGGCCTGCCATCACACGCCTGCCAGGTGATGGAATGGGGTTACGACGGCGTGCTGCTGAACACCGCAGTCGCACTCGCGCAAGACCCGGTGGCCATGGCAGGCGCCTTCGCCGACGCCGTGAATGCCGGGCGTGCCGCGCGCAAGGCCGGTGCCATGGCTGCGCAGGAGGCCGCCCAGCCCAGCACGCCCGTGCTCGGCACCCCCTTTTGGCACCATGAACAACATGCGTGACGACACCAGCGCCATGGTGCAGGCCATTCTTGCGCACCACGCCGCCACCTTCGCGGGCTTTGGCGCAGAGCCTGCCCCGGAGCCCACGCGACAGGAACCCGCCTACCTGGCAGCCCTGCAGGCTTGCAGCACGCTGGGCTTCATTGCCCACGACGCGGAATGCCTCGCCCAGGCCTGGCTGACCCAGAGCCTGCGCACCGGCGCCTTCCAGCCAGAGCAATGGCCCGACACACCGGAGGATTTTGGCCTGCAACCCGTGCCACGTGCCCAGGCGTTCGCCCCTTGTCCTGACCAGTTGGGCCTGTACGCCGTGTTGCCCGACGCCGACTGGGTGGGCCGCATGGCACGTGCAGGTGTACCCACGGTGCAGCTTCGCTTCAAGTCGGCCAATCCCCATGCGATTGCGCAGCAGGTGCACGCGGCGGTCCAGGCCGTCAAGGGCACGAACGCCCTGCTGTTCATCAATGACCATTGGCGCATGGCCATCCAGGCAGGTGCCTATGGGATTCACCTCGGCCAGGAAGATCTGGATGCCCTGGCCCCCGATGAACTCCAAGCGCTGCGCGCTTCAGGCCTGCGCCTGGGTGTCAGCACCCATGGCTACGCGGAAATGGTGCGTGCAGATGCCGTAGGCCCCAGCTACATCGCCATGGGCGCCGTGTTCCCGACCACCCTCAAGAAAATGGCCACGGCCCCGCAGGGGGTGGGCCGGCTGGGCGTCTACGCGCGCCTTCTGCGCAGCTACCCCCAGGTGGCCATTGGCGGCATCGGCGCCGAGCAGTTTGCCCAGGTGCAGGCCACGGGCGTGGGATCGATTGCGGTGGTTCGCGCCATCGTCAATGCGACTGACCCCGAGGCCACCGTTGCGCAGCTGATGCGCCAGATGAAAACGTAAACAAACGGCCAGCCCTGAAAAGGTGCTACTCCCTGGCGCCCTATTTGCGGCCAGTCTTCTTCTGCTCCAGCTCCAGCCGCAGTTCGACCAGGTCGTTGTCCATGCCAAAACCCACGGCCTGACCCGGGGGCGGGGGGGCGGTCACCGGCACGACCGGCAAATCACTGAGCGTGAGATGGGGCGGCTCTGACAGGTCAAGGTCCAGATCCAGCGCCGCACCACGCGTGTCGCCATCCAGCACCGAGGGCGCTGCGACCACTGCGGCCTGGGGCGGACGTCCCGCAACGGGAGGCATTCCGTCAAAGTCGAACTCCAGGCTGGCCGCGCGCGAGTCCTGCGGCAATGCGTCTGTTTTGGCCAGCACGTTCTGAAGCGGTTCTTGCTGCACCTGCGTTTCGACCCGGGGCGCCGCCAGCGGTGTGGTGCGCTTGCGGGGTGCCGGTTCCCCTCTGGCACTCGCGGGCGTGGTTTGTGCAATGGAGAGCAACAACAGCAGGTCGTCGTAGGCCGCAAGGTCAAAGGGCTCGACCGAACCGGCACCGTCGTGCCGGAACAGCAGCTTTTCGAGCAGTTGCAGCACCGACGGAGAAGTCCATTCGGCCTCGATGTCGGCCAGCGCATCGGTGTAGTGGTAGAGCATGCGGCCCGTGCGGTGGAAACTGGCAAATTCTGGCACTTGCGCGTTGAACGATTGCATGAACTGCGTGCGCAGTTGCGTGAACTCCTCCACCCTGCTCAGCGTGTGGTAAAGCCGCAAAAGCTCCAGATAGGCCAGTGGCGAAGTCGCGCCGCGTTCAGCGATGTGCTTCTTCAGCACTTCGATGGCCTGCTGGTGTTCACCCACCGAGATGAAAAACTCGGCCTGTTGCTGGATGTCGAAAAGCTCTTCCGGGCTGACGATGTGCAGTGCAGGCCGGGGTGCAGCGGCAGGGGGTGCTGCCGGGGGCATGGCCTTCAGGGGGGCCGGCGCACTGGGCAACGGGGCCGTGGCCACAAACGGTGTCACCAGCGGGGCTGCGGCTGAATCAGCGGAGGGAGCCCGGACTTCAGCAAGCTCGTCAGACGGCATCCAGTCGTCACTGGGGTGTGGGGCCAGGCCCAGCGCAGCTCCATGTTCGGCCAGGGCGTCATGCCCTCCCAGCGCCGCCACGGAATCGCGCCATGCCCGCACCGCCTTTTCGGAGGCGCTGCGCATCCGCACCCAAGCCCACGCCACCAGCAACAGCGCCAGCAGCAGCAACCCGCCCAGCGCGTACACCACGGTGGCGGGGAATCGCTCGCTCTCGGCCTGCTCCAGCTGTTGCTGCAGTTGCGCGGCGGCGGCCCGGTCCCGGGCGGCCTGCGCCCGCAGGTTGGCGACATCGGCCTCCAAGGCCTTGAGCCGATCACTGTCCTGATTGGCATCCTCGGGCTGGGCGTTCAGTGCTTTCCAGAGCGCTGCAGCCTGGGCTCGCTGGGCCGAGGGCTGGTCTGCCGGCAGGACCAGCAGTTCGGGAGAGGTGCGCAGCGCCAGCGGGCGGTCCACCCAGACATCGAGCGGCTCGATCACAAGGCGGGCCCGGTCGGCAGGCTTGGGCACTGCTGGCGCCTTGTTCTTGGCAAGCGGCGCTGCAACGGCGGGGGTCTGGGAGCGTGTGGTGGCCGACTCTGCGGGCCGTGGGGGTGCAAGGCGCGCCGCAGGCTTGGCCGCCGGTGGGGCTGGCACAGAATCAGGCCGGTTTTCGGGCCGCGAGGGCGGCAATGCCGAAGGAGAAGGTGCGGCAGGAGATGCCGCAGCCACGCTGGGGCGCGGGCCAGTTGAACCCTGGGCCGGACGGGGTGTTTCAACACCCATTCCGGCCACAGAAGGAAGCCGCGAGACATCGACCGGTGATGCCGACCGAGCCACCGTGGACGGAAGCTCGGCAAAAAATGTGTAGGTGCGTGTGATCTTGCCCGTACATCCCGCCGACAAGGTGACCATCAATACCGGCTCGTCCACCGCAACGGCGGCCTGCACCCGCACCGCCGGTGAGCGTCCCCGCATGTCGGGCAAGGGAACCACCCGCACTTTCGCATCGCCAATCGCCGTGTCCCCTGCCACCAGCTTGGCGGTCACGCAGGCAGAGGCCAGATCGGTGCCCGGGTCTGGCTGGATATCGAACGACAGATCCACCGGCGCACCCAACACCACCGCGCCTCTGCTGCTGCCCAAAGACAATGCCGAGGCGCCCGCAGCGACCATCCACAGACCGGTCCCAAAAATGGCGTTACGGATTTTCACAATAAGTTCTGTTTTGGTGCGGTCCATTCTTGCACATAAGTCCCGCGCAACGCCAGAGCCATAATGGCGCTATGAAAATTCAGTTTCCCAACATCGCAATCGTGGGCACCGGCGCCATGGGTCGGGGCATTGCACAGATCGCCGCGCAGGCCGGCAGCCAGGTTTTTCTGCTCGATGCAACCCCAGGCGCCGCCCAGGCCGCCCAGGCGGCGCTGCAAGACCAATGGACCAAGCTGGTCGCCAAAGGGCGCATTGATGCGGATCAAGCCACGGCACTCGCTGCGCGGCTGCACCCGGTGCAGGCAGTGACCGATCTGGCCGCGTGTGACCTGGTGATCGAAGCCATCGTCGAACGGCTGGATGTGAAGCAGAAGCTGTTTGCCGAACTGGAATCCGTGGTGCGCAGCGATGCCGTGCTGGCCACCAACACCTCTTCCCTGTCCGTGACCTCGATTGGGGCGGCGCTCCAGCGCCCGCAGCGGCTGGCGGGTTTTCACTTCTTCAATCCGGTGCCTTTGATGAAGGTGGTGGAAGTCATTGCGGGCCTCAAGACCGAACCCGCGATTTGCACCGCCCTGGCGGCCTACGCCAAAGAGATGGGCCACACCCCCGTTCAGGCACAAGACACCCCCGGCTTCATCGTGAACCACGCGGGGCGCGGTTTCGGCACAGAGGCCCTGCGCATCGTAGGCGAAGGCGTGGCCGACTTCGCCACCATCGACCGCATCCTGCGCGACCAGGTCGGCTTCAAGCTCGGGCCTTTCGAGCTGATGGACCTCACTGCGCTGGATGTCTCCCACCCGGTGATGGAATCCATCTACCGCCAGTACTACGACGAGCCGCGTTTTCGCCCCAGCGTGATCACCGCGCAGCGCCTGGCGGGTGGCGTGGTGGGCAAGAAGGTGGGGGAAGGCTTTTACCGCTACGTGGACGGCGTGGCGCAAATACCCGCAGAGGCCCCGCCGCCCGTGGTGACCGAGATTCCCCCCGTGTGGGTTTCGCCCCGCGCGGCCCGTCGCGCCGAGCTGTACCAGCTGCTCAAGGAGCTGGGCGCCACCATCGAAACCGGCCAATCGCCCTCGCCCCAGGCCATCACGCTGGTCGCGCCGCTGGGCTTTGACGTGACCACCGTCGCCGTGGTCGAGCGCCTGGACCCCGCCCGCACCATCGGCATCGACATGCTGATCGACGATGCCGCCACCAAGCGCCGCGTACTGGCCACCAACCCGGCCACCCGCGTGGACATCCGCAATGCGGTGCATGCGCTGTTCGCCCGCGACGGCAAGGCCGTGAGCGTGATCCGCGACAGCGGTGGTTTTGTCACGCAGCGCGTGGTGGCCACCATCGTGAACATCGCCAGCGACATCTGCCAGCAAGGCATCTGCTCCCCCAAGGACCTGGAAACCGCCGTCACCCTGGGCCTGGGCTACCCCCTCGGTCCCCTGGCCATGGGCGACCGCTGGGGCCCCACCAACATTCTGGAAGTGCTGTTCAACATGCAAACGGTCTATGGCGACACCCGCTACCGTCCCAGCCCCTGGCTGCGCAGGCGGGGTGCGATCGGCCTGAGCCTGAGCCACGTAGAAGAAGACTGATCGCTTCGCAGAACAGCCACCTTACCCAAGGCCACCATGCCCGCAGAACTCCAGAGCACCAGCCAGGGCCAGACCCTGATCCTGACCCTTCGCAACCCCGAGCGGCGCAACGCCATCGACCCTGTGATGTACGCAGCGGGCGTGGAGGCGCTGGGTGTGGCCGAAAGCAGTCCCGACATCCGCAGCGTGGTCATCACGGGCGCCGATGGCATGTTCTGCTCGGGCGGCAATCTGCAGCGTCTGCTGGCTAACCGCCAGGAAGCCCCGGAGGTGCAGGCACAGAGCATCGAAGGCCTGCACAACTGGATCGAGACCATCCGCACCTACCCCAAGCCCGTGATTGCGGCTGTGGAAGGGGCGGCGGCCGGCGCGGGCTTTTCGCTGGCGCTGGCCTGCGATTTGATCGTGGCGGCGCGCAACGCCGTGTTTGTGATGGCCTACAGCAACGTGGCCCTGTCACCCGATGGTGGCGCCAGCTGGAGCCTGTCGCAAGCCCTGCCCCGCCAGGTGGCGACGGAGATCCTCATGTGTGGTGACCGCATCGGCGCAGAACGCCTGCACGCTCTCGGTGTGGTCAACCGCATTGCGGAAACCGGCAGCGCACTGGAGACAGCCCTGGCGCTGGCCGAGCAGCTCAATGCGCGCGCGCCCAATGCCCTCGCGAGCATCAAGGAGCTGCTGAACGAGGCACCCCATGCCCAGCTCACACACCACCTGGCCCATGAGCGCGACCACTTCGTGAATAACCTGCACCATGCGAACGGCGGCGCAGGCATATCGGCCTTCCTCGAAAAACGCGTGCCCCGCTACGAGTAGCACTGCACCGGGGTGCCCAGAGAGAGCACCCACCGCCAAACACCCTCACCCCCGGTCCGCTGCCCCCAGCGCCCGGGGGTTTTCTTTGGGGCCAACAGGGCAGACACGCAGGTGACAACCCTGACGCAGCACGAAGGTCCCTGACGCGACAATGGGTCTGTTTCTAGTCACCCAAAAGACAGGCCATGGACGACCCGATTCTTACTATCGAAGAACGTGAAGCGATCAACTCAGGTCGCTGGTTTTCATCTCTTTCACCTTCTCTACGCCACGACATCCTCCGATGTGCATACGTCAAACGCTTCAAGGACGGCGGCCTCATCGCCGCACGTGGAGATCCGCCCGAAGAGTGGATTGCGTGCGCGCGTGGTGCGGTGCGGGTGAGCTCGACCTCCATCTCGGGCAAGCAGATCACGCTGACGTACGTGGAGCCGGGCATCTGGTTCGGCGACGTGGCGATCTTCGACGGGGACCGGCGCACGCACGATGCCTACGCGCATGGCGACACCACGATCCTGTGTGTGGCCAAGGCCGATTTCCGCAAGATCCTGGCGGTGCACACCGAGCTGTACGAAGCCATGCTGCGACTGCATGCGCGGCGCATTCGCCAGCTGTTCGGGCTGGTGGAAGACCTCAACACCCTGCCCTTGCGCTCGCGCTTGGCCAAGCAGTTGGTGCACTTGGTGCGCAGCTACGGCGTGCCCAGCTTGTCGGACGGCAGCGAGATGCGCATCGGACTGCAACTGGCGCAGGAAGAACTGGCGCAGCTGCTGGGCGCATCGCGCCAACGCGTGAACCAGGAACTCAAGGCCATGGAGCGCGAGGACGCCATCCGCATCGAGCCGGGCGGCCTGGTGGTGCGTGACCGCGAAGCCCTGATGCGCATTGCTGAAACCGACAACTGACTGACCGAACCCACCCCATTCCTCCATGAGCAACTTTGACCATTTCGTCGGCACCCGTCCTGTTTCGGATCAGCACGCCTTTGACATCGAAGCGTTGACCGCATGGCTTGCACGGAACATGGAAGGCTTTGCAGGCCCTCTGACCGTGGAAATGTTCAAAGGTGGGCAGTCCAACCCCACCTACAAGCTCATCACCCCCGGCGCAAGCTATGTGATGCGGGCCAAGCCCGGCCCCGTGGCCAAGCTGCTGCCATCGGCCCACGCCATCGAGCGTGAGTTCGCGGTGATGAGCGGCCTGTATGGCACCGACGTGCCCGTGCCCCGCATGTTTGTCCTGTGCGAAGACGAGTCGGTGATCGGCCGCGCCTTCTACGTGATGGAGTGCATGCAGGGCCGCGTGCTGTGGGACCAATCATTGCCTGGCATGACGCCAGCCGAGCGCGGCGACATCTACAACGAGATGAACCGCGTGATTGCCGCGTTGCACACCGTGAAGTTTGCAGACCGGGGCCTGGCCAGCTATGGCAAACCCGGCAACTACTTTGACCGCCAGATCGGCCGCTGGAGCAAGCAATACGTGGCCTCGATCACGCAGCCCATCGAAGAGATGGACCGCCTCATGGAGTGGTTGCCCGCCAACATGCCCGCCAGCGCGCGCGACGAGGGCCACGTCTCCATCGTGCATGGCGACTACCGGCTCGACAACCTCATGTTCCACCCCACCGAGCCCCGCGTGATCGCTGTGCTCGACTGGGAACTGTCCACCCTGGGCCATCCGCTGGCGGACTTCAGCTACCACTGCATGAGCTGGCACATCCCGGCCGCCATGGGCCGTGGCATTGCGGGACAGGACCTTGCCGCCCTCGGTATCCCCGACGAAGACAGCTACATCCGCCGCTACTGCGAGCGCACGGGCATCACCACACCCGAGGCGTTGCGCGCCGACTGGAACTTCTACCTGGCCTACAACATGTTCCGCATCGCGGCCATCCTGCAAGGCATTGCCAAGCGGGTGGAGGCTGGCACGGCATCCAGCGCCCAGGCCAAGGCATCGGGCGACACCGCACGGCCCATGGCCCAGCTTGCCTGGTCGTTTGCGCAGCGCGGCTGAACCGGTACCGCGCGCGGCGCCCCGATCCACTGATTTTTAGACGGAGACCCCCATGGACTTTGATTACTCCCCCAAGACCAAGGAACTGCAGGCCAAGCTGCTCCAGTTCATGGACGACCACATCTACCCGGCCGAGGCTGAATACAAGGCCGAACTGGCAGCCCACACGGCGGCTGGCAAGCGCTGGACAGCCCTGGACACCATTGAAAACCTCAAGCCCAAGGCCCAGGCTGCGGGCTTATGGAACCTGTTCCTGCCGGTGGACAGCGCCGCAGCGTCGGGCTACGACGGTGCGGGCCTGACCAACCAGGAATACGCGCCCCTGGCCGAGATCATGGGCCGCGTGCCATGGGCCAGCGAGGTGTTCAACTGCTCGGCGCCCGACACCGGCAACATGGAGACCATCGCGCGCTACGGCGACGATGCCAACAAGGCCCGCTGGCTCAAGCCGCTGCTCGAAGGCAAAATCCGCTCCGCATTCGCCATGACCGAACCCGACGTGGCGTCGAGCGATGCCACCAACATCGAGACGCGCATCGAGCGCGATGGCGACGAGTACGTGATCAACGGCCGCAAGTGGTGGATCTCCGGCGCGGCCGACCCGCGCTGCGCCGTGTTCATCACCATGGGCAAGACCGACCCCGACGCACCCCGCCACTCGCAGCAAAGCATGGTACTAGTGCCCGCCGACGCCAAGGGCATCACCATCATCCGCCCGCTGAACGTGTTTGGTTATGACGACGCCCCCCACGGCCACGTCGAGATGACTTTCGAGAACGTGCGCGTGCCCGTCTCCAACATCCTGCTGGGCGAAGGCCGCGGCTTCGAGATCGCGCAAGGGCGCCTTGGCCCCGGGCGCATCCACCACTGCATGCGCCTGATCGGCCTGGCAGAACGCGCGCTGGAGCTGATGTGCAAGCGCGCATCCTCGCGCACCGCCTTTGGCAAAACCGTGGCCCAGCAGACCGTGACGCAGGAGCGCATTGCCGAGGCCCGCTGCAAGATCGACATGGCGCGCCTGCTCACGCTCAAGGCCGCCTGGCTGATGGATGTGGCTGGCAACAAGGTCGCCAAGACAGAGATTGCGATGATCAAGGTCGTGGCCCCGAGCATGGCCTGCCAGGTGATCGACTGGGCCATGCAGGTGCACGGCGGCGGCGGCATGAGCGACGACTTCCCGCTCGCCTATGCCTACGCTGGTGCACGCACGCTGCGCTTTGCAGACGGCCCGGACGAGGTGCACCGCAACGCGATCGCCAAGTGGGAGCTGGGCAAGTACGGCACCTATGGCCGCGATGCAAGCGTGCCCGTGACGCGCGGTGGGTGACCTCAGGCTCCCCCTGAGGCCCTTTGGACCTTTCCCCTCCTGCTCCCTCGCACTACGCGCGGGAGGAGGATGCACCCGGTGGCCTGGCCAAGCCAGTTCCACGGGTGCACTGGCCTTGGGCGTGCCAGTTTCATAACCTGCGGGAACATACTGCAGCACGCACAACGGGGCCCCAGGCCCCGTTGTGCGTTTTCTCTGGGGCAAGCGCTGGCTGCAACGCTACCGGGTAATGTTCGGCACATCGTCCGGCCCTGCCACCGACATGGGCGGCAGGTTCTGCAAGGCGGCCTGCCCTGCCACCAGCAGCAACTGCTTGGCATGCGCAATCTCGGCCAGGCTGCGCTGCGTGTGCTCCATGCGCAGGTAAACCTTGCCACGCGCCAGCATCAACACCAGAGGCGACCGCGCCCGTTCGGTACCCCCTTCGCCCTCCACGGCATTGAGCAGCTGCGAAACCACGGGCGCATGGATCCAGCGCTGGGCCAGCTCAATGCGCTCTGCCACCACCGTGAAATGCTCGCGGAAGGACGCTGGCAGGCCCGGCCAGGCCATTTCCTCGTACATGGAAAGCCAGCGCATTTCCTCCGGCAGGCTGCTGCTCACGGCGGTCTGCAGCGTGTCGGTGATGGCGGTGTAGGCCGTACCTTCAAGAATTTCCTGCAAAGGACGGTTGATCACCATCACTGCGGCATCGGGGTCGGCCCCCACATCGGCCCGCCCGCGCAGCTCCAGACCCTGCACATAGTCGCGGGTGGGGGCCGCACACTCCAGCCGCCACGGGTGGCCATGGATGTCGCCGCCCAGGTCGAAATGCCCCTCGGTGGCGTGGGTCACGATGGCCAGCTGCTGGTTCGCAGCCCAGCGGGCCACGTCCCGGTTGGTCACGGGCCGGCCAGGGGCCGACCCCGAATTGCCGGAGGTGCTGAATGCTCTGCGGAGTCGGTCAAACATGGGAGGCCGAAGCGCAAGGCTTCGCAAAAGTCGCGGGTGCAGGCATTATTGGGCGAAAATTGAATTTCCCCCTGAGTCGCCTGCGGCGCCTTCCCCCTGAGGGGGACGCACCCGGTGGACTGGCAAAGCCAGATCCACGGGTGCACTGGCCTGGGGCGCGCCAGTTTCGGCAGGTGGGGGCCTGGTACGGCGCTTGGATGAATGACATGCCACTTTTGACTATGAACCGCCGTTTTGCCCTGACCGCCATGGCTGCCGCGGGTGTGCTGGGGACCTTGCCTGCGGCCGCTGCGGAATTGCCCAGGGACGCCTCGGCCACTGCACGCCAGTTGGTGCGCTGGGCCACGGCCAGCGGGGATCACCAGGGCCTGCCCTTTGCAGTGATCGACAAGCCCGCTGCCCGCATCCATGTGTTCTCGGCCCGGGGGCAATGGCTGGGCAGCGCGCCAGTGCTGCTGGGCGCAGCACTGGGCGACCGGTCTGCGCCCGACATTGGTCAGCGGCCGCTGTCACAGATCCGCCCGGAGGAGCGCACCACACCCGCCGGCCGGTTCGTCACCGAGCCTGGGCGCAATCTGAAAGGCGATGACATCATCTGGATCGATTACGAAGCAGCCGTATCGCTGCACCGGGTGCGCAGCGTCAATGCGGCCGAGCGTCGCCAGCAGCGCTTGGCCAGCAAAGGCGCGCAGGACAAGCGCATCAGCTACGGCTGCGTGAACGCACCCGAGGCGTTCTACAACCAGTTCATCGCACCTTTGTTCGGCCAGGCGCGCGGCGTGATCTACGTGTTGCCCGACACGGAGCCGTTCGCTACTATTTTTATAGCTGCCAGCGCTTACCCTTAAAGCGCCAGAGGCATTTTTTACCTGATTTTCCAGAATCCAGCCTGCCGTGGTGCGGTGGCAGGCTGCCAGATTCAGGCGGGCTGCAGCCGGAACACCGCCCTGCGCCCACCCACCTCCAGGCCCCGGGCATTGGCGATGCGGCCCGACCGGCGCGGCGCCAGCGCCTCGCGCTGCCCGGCGTCAAGCCAGCCGAGCTGGTCCATCACCTCCACGGCAGCGGCCACCTGCGCCACCATGCTGCCGTCCATGACCTTGAGCGCAAAGGCCTCGCCCCGGCTGCGGCTGCCCACCACCTGCACGCCGTCGGCGCCGGTCTTGGACACCCAGTCGCCCTGCCCCACCTGCATGAAGTCGAGGTCGTGCCGGCCAGTGCCCGAGCCCAGCTCAGGCCGCGCGACCATGGCATCGGCGAGCGCAGTAAGGCTCTCGTCCAGGTCTGTGTCCAGCGCGCCGCCCGCTAGGCGCGCATAACCGCGGGCCAGGCTTGCCAGCGGCATGGCGTAGTTGGGCGCCGAGCAGCCGTCGATGCCCATCGCCAGTTGTTCAGGTGCCAAGCCCACCGCTTGCGCAACGTGTTCGCGGATGGCGACCTGCAGCGGATGGGCCGGGTCGAGGTGATCGTCGAGCGGCAGCCCCTGTTGCACGCAATACGCCACAAAGCCTGCATGTTTGCCGCTGCAGTTGTTGTGCCTCTCGTCGGGCACAAAGCCTTCGGGCAGCGCGCCCAGCCCCAGTTCTGCAAACAGCGGCCGGTGGCAGCCGCAGCGCAGCGCGTGGTAGTCCTGGCCCGCGCTGGCCAGCATGCGCTCGACCTGCGCCACGTGCATGGGTTCGCCGTTGTGGCTGGCGCATAGCAACGCCAGCTCGCCCTGCCCCCAGCCCAGCGCCTGTGCACCACCCGATTGCACGAAGGGCAGCGCCTGGAATGCCTTGATGGTGGAGCGCGTGAACGTGACGGTATAGGGGTCACCCACCTGGGCCAGCAACCGGCCTTCGCGATTGACCACGGCCATGGCGCCCCAGTGCTGGCACTCGGGCAGGCCACCGCGGTTGACTTCGATCAACGGTACAAAACCCATGGATGCTTCCTTGCAGACCGCGTCATTTCGCCGGGGTGGCGGTGGCTGGGGTCAGCGTCAGAGCGTGCACCCAGCGCGCAGGTTGGCGCTGCAGCACGCGATAGCCGGTCTCGGCCCAGGTGGTGCTCATGTCGCGGTAGCGCGGCGAGAACACCAGGCCGCTCTGGCCGGTTTGGTAAATGAAGCGTGACTGCTCCAGATCGGCCAGGTCGTACACCGCGCGCAGTGAAGCGGCGTGGCGGTTCACGTACGGGCCAGAGGCTTCGCCCGCGTTGTACTGGCCCACATTCACGGTGTACGCATCGCCGTGTGAAGGCACGCTGACGTCAAAGAAAGGCGCCAGCATCGGCACGTTGCCAAAGGGCCGGTGCGCACTGAGCGCTGGGTGCGCCGCACCCCAGCGCCACTGGGCCGGGTCCGCGCCATAGGCAGTCTGCAGGCGGTCGAGCGCACGGCCCAGGGCGGCGGCCGATTGCTCGGCACACGTTGTGGGCTGGCACCACCAGGTGTCGTTACGCTCCAGGATGCCTTCGATGGCCGCGCGGTAGTCGCGCTTGCCATACGTGGCGGTGAACCGGTCTTCGCCAATGCGCGGAATGATGAGGCCGCGTGCCAGCTCGTCCGTCCAGGCCACAAAGATCAGCGGTGCGGCTTGGCCAGCGTCCATCAGGCCGTCAAAGCCTTGCAGCTGCTTTTGTGCAGCGGCGGCCAGCGCGTGGGACGACCGGGCTTGCTGAAGGTGCGGCAGCAGGCGACGTGTGGCGAGTGAGGTCACATCGCGGTGGATGGCCTGCATGCTGGCGGCGTCGTGCTTCGGCGTGGCTTCGATGAGGCGCGCAATACGCTCATAGCGGTAGGGCAAGGCCCAGTCCTGCGTGAGGAAGTGCGGGTAATCGGGGGCCGTCACGCGCTGGTTGGCGGTAGCGATCCATCCCTTGCTTCCGTCGTCCTGCGGTGTCTGGTCGTACGGTACCCAGCCCTTCCAGTCGTAGCGCGCATCCCAGCCCGGCGAAGGCGCCACGCCCCGGATGTCGTTGGCCGCATCGCGCAGCGGCACACGGCCTGCGGCCTTGAAGCGGATGTTGCCCTGGTCGTCCGCAGCCACCACGCTCTGCATGGGCGAGTGGTAGTGCGCCAGCCCCGCAAAGAGCTCATCCACACTCTTGGACTGATTGGTCTTGAAGCCTGCCAGCACAGTCTGGTTATCGTCGTCCAGCGCGCTCCAGCGCAGCGCCAGCACGTATTTGCCCAAATCCAGCACCTCGGCGTGCGACTTCTGCACGTCGCTCAGCACGGGGCCATGGCGCGTGCTGCGCAGCTGCAGCTGCACGTCGGCTTCGCCCTTGACGCGGATGGTTTCCTTGCGTACGTTGAACGGGGCCCAGCCGTCCGGCGTGCGGTATTGCGTGGCATCGGCGGGGTTGATCTGCTCCAGGTACAGGTCCTGCACATCGGGGCCGGTGTTGGTAAAGCCCCAGGCGACCTTGTCGGTGCGGCCCAGTACCACAAAGGGCATGCCGGGCAAGGTAGCGCCCACAGCATCGATGGGGCCCATCGGCGTACCGTCAGACGCCTTGCCCGCAGGGGCCTGCAGGCTCGCAAAGTACCAGATGGCGGGGGCCGACAGGCCCAGGTGCGGGTCGTTGGCCAGCAGCGGCTTGCCGCTCACGGTGCGGGTGCCGGCAATGACCCAGTTGTTGCTGCCCTTGCCTTCATTGGTGCCTGCGTTGCGGGTGAGCTCGTCGGCCCAGGCCAGCATGCCCGCGCTGATCTGCCGGGACAGCGGACCTTCGCGGGTGGCTGGCGCAACAGCCGCCGCAGCAGCACCGGCGGCAGGTGCGCGATAAACCCCCAGCTGGCGATACAGCGCCGCCAGGTCTGCAGACGCAGCGGGCGGCTCCCCCGGATAGGGTGGCATCAGTTGCCACAGCCGGTCGGTGTCCAGCGTGCGTGCCACAGACAGGCGCGCGAACTCGGTACCCCAATTGCCCCCCAGGTCCAACGCCATCATCAGTGCCCAGCCCACGCTGTCCTCGGGCTCCCACACCGCTCCGGCGGCGCCACCGGGCTGGGCGCCCAGCACCAGAAACTCCGGCGGCAGGGCCTGGGGCCGTTTCTGGTGGAAGGTATGGATGCCCTTGCTGTAGGCCTGCAAGGCCTCTTGGGCATACAGCGGCAGACCGGCGTATTGCCGCCGGGCCACACCCATGATGTCCAGGCCGCGCATGAGCTTGTCGGTCTCGACCGTGGCGGGGCCAAACACCTCGGAAAGCTGGCCGTGCATGACCCGGCGGTTGAATTCCAGTTGCCAGGTGCGCTCCTGCGCATGCACGTAGCCCATTGCAAACCAGGCATCCTGCGGCGTCTGCGCCTGGATGTGGGTCACATCGGAACCGTCGCGCCGCACCTGCACCGGACCACCCAGCCCCACCACGGCCAGGGAACCATCGAGTTGCGCAAAGCTGCGCTGCACATACACCACCGCGCCCGCCCCCGCCAGCAGCGCCACTGCCACCAGCCCGAGGGCTGTCCGCTTCATCCATGCCATGTTTCTTGTCTCCTGCCGTTCGCCTTGTGGTTGATGTTGTGCACACGGGGCCATGGAGGCTTGGGGCCCGTGCTGCGGTCACACTGCTGTGCAGAAGGAGTGGCCGGCTCCGGGCTTTTCAGCTCAGGTGCACACTTCCGCCCGCCACATGGAAGCTCATGACCGGCGCACTGGGCTCGTTGAACGATACGCCCAGCGCAATGTGCCCTGTGCCATGCAGGATGCAGGCATCGCGCCGCAGGCGCACGGGCGAGTCGCTGCCCTCGAACCGCACCCAGGTTCCAAAGCTGCTCATGTCGGTCAGTACGAACCCGCTGTTGCGCCAGTCGATGCGCGCATGCAGGCGCGACACGCGCGGGTCGTTGATGCACAGTTGGGCGTGCTGGGCCCGCCCCACCATGACCGGTGCGTCCGATGAGGTGAAGGTGCGGTCCACCCCATGCCAGGAGAACTGGATCTGCCCCAGGATGGAGTCTGCCGGTGCAAAGCTGCTGACCAGTGCGGCCTGCATGGTGAGGGAATCGGGCGCTTCGTCCTCACGCCATTCGACGTGATAGAGCATCAGCAGTTCGGCCTTGCCACGAATGTCCATCATGCCGAGCTTGCGGTACCAGACGTCCGCCGCAGTGCCAGCGAGCAGCACGGTGGTTTCGGTGGCCCAGATTTCGGCGGGCCCGGCCCGTTCGCACAAACGGGAGGCGACGTTGACCGCATCGCCATAACAATCGCCATCCACATCCACCACTTCGCCGCTGGCCACGCCCACGCGCACGTCCATGCGCAAGGGCTGGGGCCAGCGGTCCTGCCGAGCCTTGTGCTGGCGCAGCATGGCCGCCATGGCTGACACCGCGCTGGAGGCATCGCCAAAAACACCCAGCACCCCGTCCCCGAGCTTCTTGACCACCCGGCCGCCATGTGCCTCGACGGTCTCGCCAATCCACTGCGTGACCTGCGTCACCGCCTCGGTGGCACGCTCGTTGCCCAGCGCTTCATACAAGGCCGTGCTGCCCGAAATGTCCGCAAAGACCATCGTCGACAACACACTCATGAACGCGGGCCCGTTGGTAACATCATGTGAATCAGTTTAGTGCAAGCGCCTTGGCTGCGCACTCTTCAAAGCGTCAAGAATCGTTGCCACAGCCCGGCGAGGCTTCAATGGTGCGATGCGCGCGCCCCTCACTACCCGACCAAGGGCCTGTCAGCGTCCCTCCCGGGCGGGTCCGTCTACGCTCTCGAAAAACCCACCAACACGTAAAATTTCGCAACAAACAGAGGCGACCTGTTGTCTTTATGCAAAAACAGGAGCATGCCCCTTGCGCTGCGCATCGCTCCCGCTTACTTTGGCCGACCCTGTTACAAAAAACACATTGCCTCCCTCCATGCGCTGGAACAAGCCCAATCTTCGCAACAACCTTCACGACCTGCTGGGCCGTGACAAGCCGTCGTCCACGGCATGGGTGCGCGATCAGGGTTTGGAGGATGTTCGGCGGGCCATGCTGCAAAGCCTGGCCGGCCTGACCGGTTGCGAGGTGGCGCGCATGAACATGCGGCTGCGTTATGCCGGCGACATCGAGGCGCTGTGGTACCTGCGCACCGACCTTTTCAGCACGCTGGTGCCGCTGCAGGGTGAGCACGGTGCCCGGGGCGTGATCGATCAGGTCACCCAGCTGTTCCAGGGCCAGCTCCCACGCGCACTGCGCCCAGCACAGTCCGCACCTCACTCCCCCTCCTGACGCGCACCACGCGCGCGTGGCGAACCGCCGTTGTGGCGGTGCCATGTGGGTGAAGGCCGCACCGTGTCAGTGCTGGTGCCCCCAGTAGATCAGCGCATCGCGCTCTTCCACCGACAGCGACACCGTCGCGCCCACGGGCAACAGCACCTTCGTTTCAACATGCCCGAACGGCAGGTTGGTCAGCACCGGCGCCTTGATCTGGGTGCGCAGCCAGTCCACCACCGACTGCAGCTTGTAGCCCTTGTCATGCGGTGCCAGCTTGAAGTTGGTGAATTGCCCCAGCACGATGGCTTTCTGCTGGGCCAGAACGCCCGCATGCAGCAGCTGGGTCAGCATGCGCTCGATGCGGTAAGGGTGCTCGTGCACGTCTTCCATGAACAGCACGCCGCCCTGGATCTGCGGCAGGTACGGCGTGCCCACCAGCGATGCCAGCACCGCCAGGTTGCCGCCCCAGAGCGTGGCGCTTTTCACATACACATTGGGCACGGCCGGTTTGCCCGTGGCGGCGTTGGGCTGCTCCTTGTTCATGCGCCAGCCCGTGCCTTCGCCGTGGCCAGTCAACAGGTCGTCAAAGCAAGCCTCCATGATGTCATCAGGCTCACCCTCCACCCCAAAATCGGCCCCCAGCGATGGCCCCGCCCAGGTGGTGGCACCCGTCTTGGCCAGCACGGCCAGCTGAAAGGCGGTGAAGTCGCTCACGCCCACAAAGTGCATGCCCTTTTCGATGGCCTTGGCCACCACCTTGTAGCGGATGCCCGGCAGGATGCGCGACAGGCCATAGCCTCCCCGCGAGATCAGCGCCACATCGGCGCCGCTGGCCGCAGCACGGTGAATGGCGGCAAGGCGGGTGGCGTCGTCGCCCGCAAAGCGGGTGTGGGTGGCCAGTGCATCCTCATCCACCTCCACCTCGTGGCCCAGGGCCTTGAGCCGGGCAATGCCGCGCTTGAAGGCCGCCTTGTCGCGCACGGCGCTGGAAGGCGAATAGATATAGATGTGTTTGGGACCGTGGTCGTGGTCGCACTGGGAATGGTCGTGATGGTGGTCGTGCAAAGCGCTCAGGCCCACCGGGGGCCTGCTCCGTAAACAGGGGGATGACCGACGCTGGATGCGCAAGCACCAGGCCGGATGTCAGTGCGCGAAGTATTCCACAGCCTGCGCAGCGATCGCCTCGCCATGCTCCTGCACAAAGTGGCCGGCGCGGGGCAGTACGACAGGCTCGGGGCAGCCGTGGATGCACTGCTGCAGCGCGCGCATGGTCGGCGGGCCTAGCACCGGGTCTTGCGCGCCCACCACCATCAGGCTGCGGCCCTGCCAGTGGTGCTGCCAGAAATCGCGGGCCGCGCGCGATAGGGCGGCGCCAGGGTCATCGACGGCGGCGGGCACGCGTTCGGGAAAGGCCCGCAGCGCGGCGCGGTAGCCTTTGTCCGGGAACGGCGCATCGTAGGCCGCGCACTCCTCGGGCGTCAGATGCGGGTTGCCACGCGCCAGCAGGCGCCCTACCCCATACAGCGGCTTGTCGCGGCACATCGCACGCCAGTCGACAAACCCGGCTGGCAGTGGCGCGTCGCCCGTGGCCAGCAGGGTGTTCATGACCAGCAGGCCGTCAAAACGACCTGGCATGGCCATGGGCAGCGTCAGCCCCAGGATGCCGCCCCAGTCTTGCACCACCAGCACCACGTTGCGCAGGTCCAGCCGCTCGATCAGTTCCAGCAGGATCTGCCGGTGCCACCCGAATTGGTGCAAGCCCTCCTTCTTGGGCTTGTCGCTTTTGCCAAAGCCGATCAGGTCGGGCGCCACCACGCGGTCGCCCGCAGCCAGAAAGGTGGGCAGCATGCGCCGGTACAGGTAGCTCCAGGCCGGGTTGCCATGCAGGCACAGCCAGGTGCGGGGGGCATCGGCAGGGCCTTCGTCCAGGGTGTGCAAACGCAGGCCCGCCAGGCTGGGCAGGTCGCTGACGTAGTGGGCGGCCCAGGGATAGCCGGGCAAGCCGGCAAACGCCGCATCGGGCGTGCGCAGCGCATCGTCGCGCAACGGATGGCGGGCCAGGGCCTCGGTGCGTTGTTGATGGCGGCGCTGGCGGAAAAAGCCGCTGAGCTGGTGGCCGCACTCCTGCGCCAGCACCCCGCCCTGCACCTGGGTCTGGTGGTTCAGCTCGGCGTGGCCAAACAGGTTGAGCACCGAGCCCGCCGCGCCCGTCTTGGGGTCTGCCGCACCGTACACCACCCGTGCCAGCCGCGCATGCAGCATGGCGCCGCTGCACATGGCACAGGGTTCCAGCGTGACGTAGAGGCTGCAGCCGTCGAGCCGGTAGTTACCCAGCCGCTGCGCCGCCGCGCGCAGGGCCACGATCTCGGCATGGGCCGTGGGGTCGTGGCCTTCCACGGGGGCGTTGCGGCCCGTCGCAATGACCTGGCCGTCCTTGACCACGATGGCGCCCACGGGCACCTCACCGGCGCTTGCGGCGTCTTGCGCCTCGGCCAGGGCCAGGCGCATCCAGTGCGAATCTTGGTCAAGGGTCATTGCTACTCAAATAATAGCTACTAGCACTTGGTAGATAAGCGCTGGCGGTCAATTTTTCTCATTTTTCTTCGTCTGGCATGGGCCGGGCCTGCTGCATCAGGCCTTCTACTTGTTGCTTGACCTGCTGCTGGATCTGCTGGCTCTGGTCGCGCACCGTGCCCGAACCCGCACTGGTGGTGGGCGCGGGCGCGCCCGTGGCGGTCGTCTGCAGTGTGGGCACGGGCGTACGCATCGCAGACATCTGCTTTTTGACCACCACGCCCACCACGGCCAGCGCCACCACCAACCCCACCAACCCAAACACTGCGCGCATGTTTTCACTCCTTTGCCGGGCACGGCCTGCCCGTTTGCTACGCGCCTGACTGTAAAGGCAAATCCAAAACGCAAAAACGGCCGCACGCAGCGGCCGTCCAGCACAGCGCGAGCGCTGCCGGTCTGATTTCAGCTTCAGTTCAGCGCCACGCGGCTGCCGTCCTTGAAGGTGTACAAGGTTACGGCGGGCGTGGTCAGCTCACCCTTGGCGGTGAACGCGATGTTCGCCGTCACGCCCTTGTACTCGGTCTTGGCAAGGAACGGAGTGAACACCTTGGGGTCCACCGAGTTGGCGCGCTTCATGGCGTCGGCCAGCACCATGGCAGCGTCGTAGGCATAGGGGCTGTAGATCTGGAACTGGCTGGGGAACTTGGCGTCGTAGCGCTTCTTCCAGTCGGCGCCGCCCTGCATCTTGTCGACCGAAGCACCACCCGTGGCACAGGTCACATTCTTCAGCGCGGGGGTCTTGCCCGACAGCTCGGGCAGCTTCTCGGTGCACAGCGCGTCGCCGCCAAAGAACTTCACGTTGCCCAGGCCGAGCTGCTCCATCTGGCGCAACATGGGGCCGGCTTGCGCATCCAGGCCGCCGTAGAAGATCGCGTCGGGCTTCTTGTTTTTAATGGCCGTGAGGATGGCCATGAAGTCGGTGGCCTTGTCGTTGGTGAACTCTTCGCCCACCACCTTGAGCCCCTTTTGCAGCGCCGTGGCCTTGAAGACCGAGGCCACGCCCTGGCCATAGGCCGTGCGGTCATCAATGATGGCCACACTCTTGAGCTTCTGATGGTCGGCACCAAACAGTGCCAGCGCCGCACCCAGCGCGTTGTCGTTGGCGATCAGGCGGAAGGTGGTCTTGTGGCCGGGCTTGGTCAGATCCGGGTTGGAGGCCGATGCGGTGATGTGCGGCAGGTCGCACTTGGCATAGATGCTGGACGCCGGGATGGACGTGCCCGACTGCAGGTGCCCCACCACGCCTGCCACCTTCTGGTCGCACAGCTTTTGCGCCACGGCGGTGGCCTGGCGTGGGTCTCCGGCGTCGTCTTCGGCCGCAATTTCAAACTTGATCTTCTTGCCGCCGATCACGAGGTTCTGGGCATTGAGGTCGTCAATCGCCAAGCGCACGCCGTTTTCGGTGTCCTTGCCAATGTGGGCAATACCGCCCGACACGGGGCCGGCGTGGGCGATCTTGACAGTCTGCACGTCCTGGGCGTTCGCAGCGGTAGCGGCGGCCGCACACACACCCAGTGCAGCCAGCTGCACGAAGGACACAGGGAAAGAACGCAAAGGCTGGCGGGTGAAAGCACGAAACACGGTGAGAGTCTCCAAAAAGGTAGGGGCAGAACTTTTGCGCACCATTTTGGGGCGCAAAGCCCCGCATCCTAGCCAGCATCGGCCCCATTCACCGAAAATTGATATGCAGACTTAGCAATTTGGTAGGCCATTAAAACGGCTAATGGCGTGGGTTGATTCGCCGGATTTACTGCTTGGCAAGCACCGCAATCTCTGTCACGCGCTCAGCCATTTATCAGCCGCAGCTTGAAGTTGGCAAACGGCAGGATGGCGTTCGGCGCGTCGCGGGGCACACGTTCTTCCACACAGCCCGTGTCATTGGGGGTCACGAAATGCGGGCCAATACCTGCAATGGCCACCTTGTGCGACCCCGTCCAGCCCCAGCCCCACCCAGCCCCGGTCACCTCGCCTTCAAACAGAATGGGACCATCGGCAGCAATACCCTGGTGGATGGCGATGCACATCCGGTCGGCAAACCCACCTACCCGGTAGCCGGCCTGGATACGGAGCGTGAAGACGGGGTGCACCGCCGGGTTGAAGATCACCCCCACCGTGTTGGTGACTGTCACCAGCCCCGGCATGGCCGTGCCGTTCCATCGTTCGGCCATCACAGTGCCATCTGCAAAGATGATGAAACCCCGGGCCTCGGACCACAGGTTCTGGCCGTGGCGGTAGATAGGCCCGCAGTGGGGGTTGTAGCTGCCCTGCCCACCTGTGCAATCCAGCGCAAACACCATGTGGTTGGCACCTTCGGAGAAGAACCACGAGCAGTCCACCGTGCAGACCAGATCGTTGTGCCGTGTGGGAGACAAGCTGAGCCGGGGTGGCAGGTAACAGAAGTCAAGGTCGTTGATCGCCAGGCTGAGCTGGGTGGGCTTCTTCACGCGGGAGGTGCTCATCAGAGTCCTTTCACTGGGTTTGACGGAGTGGCCGACGATGCCGGTGGTCTAGCAAAACATGTTTCACAGAGGCGATGGCATGGCGCCGAGGCTGGCGCGCTGCGCCCGTTGTACCAGACCCATGCAGCACAAAGCCTCGCCACATGGTTACCAAAAGCTGCAGCGCCCGATACCCGAGGGGCGCCCCACGGCATGGTGAAACTGAAATAATCACGCCCCATGTCCCTCCTGCCCCACCAGCTCGAACTGCTCTCCCCCGCGCGCGATGCCGACATTGGCATCGAAGCCATCAACCACGGCGCCGACGCCGTCTACGTCGGCGGTCCCGCCTTCGGCGCACGCGCCAGCGCGGGCAACGACATCCGGGACATCGAGCGCCTGGTGAAACACGCGCACCGCTTCAACAGCCGCATCTTCATCACGCTCAACACCATCCTGCGCGACGACGAGCTGGAGGCCGCGCGCCAGATGGCCTGGCAGGTGTACGAAGCCGGTGCCGACGCCCTCATCATCCAGGACATGGGCCTCTTGGAGATCGACCTGCCGCCCATCCAGCTGCACGCCAGCACCCAGACCGACATCCGCACGCCCGAAAAAGCACGCTTCTTGCAGGACGCGGGCCTGTCGCAGATCGTGCTTGCGCGCGAGCTCACGGTGCAGCAGATCGCCGCCATGCACAAGGCGCTGGGGCCGGTGGATGCGCCGGGCCGCGCCAACATCGAGTTCTTCATCCACGGCGCGCTGTGCGTGGCCTACAGCGGCCAGTGCAACATCAGCCATGCGCAAACGGGCCGCAGCGCCAACCGTGGCGACTGCAGCCAGGCCTGCCGCCTTCCGTACCAAGTTACAGACGCGCAGGGCCGCTTCATCGCGCACGACAAGCACGTGCTGTCCATGAAGGACAACAACCAGAGCGACAACCTGCGCGCCCTCATCGACGCAGGCGTGCGCAGCTTCAAGATCGAAGGCCGCTACAAGGACATGGGCTACGTGAAGAACATCACCGCCCACTACCGCACGCTCATCGACGAGATCCTGGAGGAGCGCGAGAGCGCGGGCCGGCCGCTGTCGCGCTCGTCCAGCGGCAGCACCACCTTCACTTTCACGCCCGACCCGCTGCAGAACTTCAACCGCGAGTTCACCGACTACTTCGTGACCGGCCGCAAGGAAGACATCGGCGCATTCGACACCCCCAAGAACCCGGGCCAGGCCATCGGCTGGGTGACGAAGGTAGGTCCTGACTTCGTCGAGCTGGAAGTGAGCGACCCTGCCACCGTGTTGCACAACGGCGACGGCCTGTGCTACTACGACCTGCACAAGGAGCTGGTGGGCATGGCCATCAACGTGGCCGAGCCCGTGTCGGCCCGCAGCGTGGGCCAGTGGCGGGTGTACCCCAAAGACCCGATGGACGGCTTCAAGGACCTGCGCAAGGGCACCGAGGTCAACCGCAACCGCGACATGGACTGGGTGCGCACGCTGGAGAAAAAGTCCAGCGACCGCCGCATCGGCCTGTGGGCGCACCTGAGCGAAACGCCCACCGGCTTTAGCCTGATGCTGACCGATGAAGACGGCAACGTGGGCTGCGCCGACGTGTTGCACGCCCACCAGAGCGCCACCGACGCCGCCAAGGCCGAAGCCAGCCTGCGCGAGCAGCTCGGCCGCTTCGGCGCCACCATCTTTGCGGTGCACGACATTGCCCTGCAACTGACTGAGCCCTGGTTCGTGCCCGCCTCGGTGCTCAACGCGCTGCGCCGCGACGCGCTGGCCGACCTGGAAGCAAACCGCGCGCGCAACTTCGAGCGCCTGCAGCGCGCCACGCCCATCGAGCCGCCCGCGCCCTACCCCGAGGACACGCTCTCCTTCCTGGGCAATGTGTTCAACCACAAGGCACACGACTTCTATGTGCGCCACGGCGTCAAGGTGATCGACGCAGCCTACGAGGCGCACGAGGAAGAAGGCGAAGTCAGCCTCATGATCACCAAGCACTGCGTGCGCTTCTCGATGAGCCTGTGCCCCAAGCAGGCCAAGGGCGTCACGGGTGTGCAGGGCACGATCAAGGCCGAACCCTTGATGTTGATCAATGGCAAGGAGAAGCTGACCTTGCGCTTTGACTGCAAGCCCTGTGAAATGCACGTGGTGGGCAAAATCAAGCGCCAGGTGCTGAACCAGGCCAATGAGATCCCCCTGACCTTCTACAAAGCCCGGCCGCAGAACGCGCACTGACGCACTGGCGTGCGGCCTCTGTCCAGATTGCCGCATGCCCCCTTCTCAAGCCCCTCACCTGCACACCGCCGAGGCCGTCGCCCAGGCACATGGCGTCAACCCCGATGCGGGCCTGCATGCCGACGAGGCCCAGCGCCGCAGCGCCACGCACGGCGCCAATGAGCTGGCAACCGGACAAGACCGTCCCTGGTGGCACCTGCTGGCCGACCAGTTCAAGGACTTCATGGTGCTGGTGCTGCTGGGCGCCGCCGTCATCTCGGGGCTGGCGGGCGAGGTCACCGACACGCTGGTCATCCTCGTCATCGTGGTGCTCAACGCGGTCATCGGCTTTGTGCAGGCCTGGCGCGCCGACCAGGCCATGGCGGCGCTGCGCCAGCTGGCAGCAGCCCATGCCACCGTGCTGCGCAACGGAGCCGTGCAGGTGGTGCCTGCCACCGCACTGGTGCCCGGCGACATCGTGCTGCTGGAGGCGGGCAACCAGATCCCGGCCGACCTGCGGCTGATCGAGATTGCGCAGCTGCAGGTGGATGAATCGGCCCTCACGGGCGAATCCGTCACGGTGGCCAAGCAGACGGAGGCCCTGGCGGCCGAGGATGTGGGCGCGCTGGGCGACCGCACCAACATGGCCTTCAAGGGCACTACCGCCACCCATGGCCGGGCGCGGGGCCTGGTGGTGGCCACCGGCATGCACACCGAGCTGGGCAAGGTGGCCACGCTGCTCGACACCGGCGACCGCAGCACGCCGCTGCAACTGCGCCTGGCAGCCTTTGGCAAGCGGCTGGCGCTGGCGGTGCTGGGCATCTGCCTCGTGATCTTTGGGGTGGGTGTGCTGCGCGGCGAGGCGCCGCTGCTCATGGCCCTCACCGCCATCAGCCTGGCCGTGGCCGCCATCCCCGAGGCCCTGCCCGCCGTGGTCACCGTGCTGCTGGCCCTGGGCGCGCGCCGCATGGTGGCCGTGCATGCGCTGGTGCGGCGCCTGCCGTCGGTCGAGACCCTGGGCTCGGTCACCACCATCTGTTCGGACAAGACCGGCACCCTGACGCAAAACCGCATGCACGCAGAACTGCTGGTGGCCCACGGGGCGCGATGGGTGCCCGGCGACTCCCTGCCCGGCCCGGCCCACGCGGAAGCCTTGCGCGCCGCCGCACTGTGCAACGACGCCACGCTGCAAGCACAGAACGAAGAGGGCCAACCTAGCACGCACTGGCAGGGCGACCCGACCGAAACCGCGCTGGTGCTGGCCGCCCACGCAGGCGGGCTGGACAAGGCCCAACTCGACACAACTTGGCCGCGCGTGCAGGAGCAGCCGTTTGACTCCGACCGCAAGCGCATGACGACCTTTCACCGCGCTGCCGATGGCTTTGTGGCCTACACCAAGGGCGCGCCAGAGTCGGTCTTGCCTCGCTGCACCGTCCAATGGACGCACGACGGCGCTACCGCACTCGACAACGCCAAGATCCTCGCCACCGCCCAGCAACTCGCCGCCCAGGGCCTGCGCGTGCTGGCCCTGGCCCGCCGCAGCCACGCCCGCCTGCCCGACACCAACGACATCGACACGGTAGAAAACCAGCTGGAGCTGCTGGGCCTGATCGCCCTCATCGACCCGCCCCGTGCCGAGGCACAAGCAGCGGTGCGCGACTGCATCAGCGCAGGCATCACCCCGGTCATGATCACGGGCGACCACCCCGCCACCGCGCGCGCCATTGCGCACCGGCTGGGCATTGTGCGCAGTGCGGATGCCCCCGTGCTCACCGGCGCAGACCTCGCAACGCTGGACGATGCCGTCCTGCGCGCCCGCGTGGAACAGGTGCAGGTCTACGCCCGCGTGGACCCGGCGCAGAAGATCCGCATCGTCGAGGCGCTGCAGGCCCAGGGCCACTTTGTGGCCATGACGGGCGACGGCGTGAACGACGCCCCCGCCCTAAAACGCGCCGACATCGGCATTGCGATGGGCCAGGGTGGCACCGACGTGGCGCGCGAGGCATCGAGCCTGGTGCTGCTGGACGACAACTTCGCCACCATCGTCGCCGCCGTGCGCGAAGGCCGCCGCATCTACGACAACATCCGCAAGTTCGTGCGCTACGCGATGACGGGCAACTCGGGCGAGATCTGGACCATCTTCCTCGCGCCGCTGCTGCTCCTGCCTATTCCGCTGCTGCCCATCCACATCCTGTGGGTCAACCTGGTGACCGACGGCCTGCCGGGCCTTGCGCTCGCGGCCGAACCGGCCGAGCGCGGCATCATGCAGCGCCCGCCCCGCGCGCCGCGCGAGAGCCTGTTTGCCCACGGCATGTGGCAGCACATATTGGGCGTGGGCCTGCTCATTGGCGGGCTGTGCCTGGCGGTGCAGGCCTGGGCGCTGCACACCGGGCATGCACACTGGCAGACCATGGTGTTCACAGTGCTTACGCTGGCGCAGATGGCGCATGTGATCGCCATCCGCTCCGAGTCCGAACCCATCTGGCGCCTGGGCCTGCTCAGCAACCGCCCGCTGCTGGGCGCCGTGCTGCTCACCTTTGCGCTGCAGATGGCGACTATCTATGTGCCCTGGCTCAACCCCATCTTCCGCACCGAGCCGCTGAGCCTGGGCGAGCTGGCGCTGTGCGTTGGCGCCGCGCTGGTGGTGCTGGTGGTCGTGGAAATTGAAAAGGCCTGGCGACGCCAGCGCCCGCAGTCAACGGCCTCTGACGCCGCGCTGGACGCCTGAGAACCTGTTCAGTAGGCCTTGCACCGATGCTAGTTCACCACGGCGCCTTGGCTCAATGATGCGCTGAAGCCTGCGCCAGGCCCTGAATCAGCGCAGGCTGCAGCGCGACCACCTCGCCCACGATGATCAGTGCAGGTGCCTTTACGCCCTGGCTGGCCGCAAGGCTTGGCAACGAAGCAAGGGTGCCGGTGAGGCAGCGTTGATCCGGCAGGGACGCACGCTCGACGATGGCTGCGGGCGTGGTCGGCGGCAAGCCGTGCGCGGCGAGTTGCGCGCAGATGGTGGGCAGCGTGGCCACCCCCATATAGAACACCACGGTCTGACGTGGGCGCGCCAGCAGGGGCCAGTCCAGCGCTGTGTCGTTGTCGCCGCGCAGGTGCCCGGTGGCCAGCACCAGGGTACCCGCATGGTCACGGTGCGTGAGCGGGATGCCTGCGCAAGCTCCCGCGGCCTGCGCGGCCGTAATGCCCGGCACCACATCGAAGGAAATTCCCGCGCGGGCCAGGCCCAGCGCTTCTTCGCCACCGCGGCCAAAGATGTAGCAGTCGCCACCCTTGAGACGCACCAGGGCCCGGCCGCTGCGCGCCAGGCGGCACATCAGTTCGATGATGTCCTCCTGCGGCAGCGCGTGGCGCGACGACTCTTTGCCCACGTAGATGCACTCCGCGCCAGCGGGCACCAGGGCCAGCACGTCCTCACCCACCAGGTGGTCGTACAGCACCAGGCTCGCCGCGCGCAGCACGCGTGCGGCCTTCACCGTGAGCAGGTCGGGGTCGCCCGGGCCCGCACCCACCAGCGTCACATGGCCTGTAGGCACTGGGTTGTTGTTCTCTGCCCCGCCGCGTGCGGGTTTCTTCAGCCATTGGGGGTCATCCATGAAGCTCATGTGTACGGCTCGCTGGTGTTTTGTGGGTGCGGCCATGGTGGAACAGGCCGGATGCCGCGTCCTTGAACCAGTTCAAGGACAACGCACGCTGACCGCAGGACCATTGCCTCACCCGCAAGCAACGTAGGGCAGCCGTGGTGCGGGTCGGAGGGCGCAGCAGCCGCATCCCCCGCCAACCATTCGCTGCCCATGACGCAGAGGACCGATGATGAAAGCAATCAAGACCGTCCAGCACCTGGCCCTGGCAGCCCTCGCTATGGCTGCGGCCACGGCGATGGCACAGGCAGGCAAGGGAGTCTCGCAACCCGAAATGAATTACCAGGCTGGCGGCTCCCCCCTGGTGAACGAGCCCATGCACCAGAGCACCAACCCCAAGGCGCCGCCGATGACGGCCGCAGAGTTCGAGAAGGCCCGCCAGACCTACTTTGAGCGCTGCGCGGGCTGCCACGGCGTGCTGCGCAAGGGAGCCACTGGCAAGCCACTGACCCCGGACCTCACCACGGCCAAGGGCACGGACTACCTCAAGGTTTTCATCTCGTATGGTTCGCCCGCAGGCATGCCCAACTGGCTGACTTCCGGCGAGATGAACGAGAAGGAAGTGGACCTGATGGCCCGCTACATTCAGCACGAGCCGCCAACCCCACCCGAGTTCGGCATGGCCGACATGAAAAAGACCTGGAGGGTCATCGTCGAGCCCAAGGACCGGCCGAAGAAAAAGCTCAACAACTACAACATCGAGAACATCTTCTCGACCACGCTGCGCGACACCGGCGAAGTGGCGCTGATCGACGGCGACACCAAGCAGATCATCAACATCGTCAAGACCGGCTACGCCGTTCACATCTCGCGCACGTCGGCCTCGGGCCGCTACCTGTTCGTGATCGGCCGCGATGGCAAGATCAACATGATCGACCTATGGATGGAAAAGCCCGACAACGTCGCCGAAGTGCGCGTGGGCCTGGAGGCGCGTTCGGTGGATACCTCCAAGTTCAAGGGCTATGAGGACAAGCTGGCCATCGCGGGCAGCTACTGGCCGCCGCAGTTCACCATCATGGACGGCGACACGCTGGAGCCCAAGAAGATCGTGAGCACCCGCGGCATGGTGGTGGGCACGCAGGAATACCACCCTGAGCCCCGCGTGGCCTCCATCGTGGCCTCGCACTTCAAGCCCGAGTTTGTGGTCAACGTGAAGGAGACCGGCAAGACGCTGATGGTGGACTATTCCAACATCGACGCGCTCAAGGTCACCGAGATCGGCTCCGCGCCCTTCCTGCACGATGGCGGCTGGGATTCAAGCAAACGCTACTTCATGGTGGCGGCCAACAACAGCAACAAGATCGCGGCCATCGATGCCAAGGAAGGCAAGCTGGCCGCCATCACGGACGTGGGCAAGATTCCCCACCCCGGCCGAGGCGCCAACCTGCTGCATCCGAAGTTCGGCCCCGTCTGGGCCACCGGCCATCTGGGCGACGAAACGATCTCGCTCATCGGCACCGACCCCAAGAAGCACAAGCAATACGCCTTCAAGGAAGTGGCCAAGCTCACCGGCCCGGGCGGCGGCGCGCTGTTCATCAAGAGCCACCCCAAGAGCACGCACCTGTACTCGGACGCACCACTGAACCCTGATCCCAAGATCTCGCAGTCCATCGTGGTCTACGACATCAAGAACCTCGACAAGGGCTTTGTGACCTTGCCGATCGCGGAGTGGGCGGACCTGAAGGATGACGGTGCCAAACGCGTTGTGCAGCCCGAGTTCAACAAGGCCGGCAATGAGGTGTGGTTTGCGGTGTGGAGCGCCAAGAACAAGGAAAGCGCGCTCGTGATCGTGGACGACAAGACGCTCAAGCTCAAGGCCGTGATCAAGGACCCGCGCCTGATCACGCCCACGGGCCACTTCAACGTCTACAACACCCAGCACGACATTTATTGACCCCCCTGAGTCGCCTGCGGCGCCTTCCCCCCAGGGGGACGCCGCCAGGGGCCTGGCGAAGCCAGTTCCCCGGCGGCTGCGGGCCCCAGGCCGCGCGGATGCGCATGCCGGGGGCGATGCCAAGCGTCGAGGCAATTCATCCCCATAACAGGAGCAAACGATGAGACACCATCTGACCGGGCCTCTGGCCATTGCTGCAGCCCTGGCACTTTGCGCCGGTGCGGCCAGCGCAGCCTCGCCCGAGGAAGCCATGAACAAGGCGGGCTGCATGGCCTGCCATTCCAAGGACAAGAAGCTCGTCGGGCCGTCGTTCAAGGACATTGCGGCCAAGTACAAGGGCAAGGACGCGACCGCGCAGCTGGTCGACAAGGTGCGCAAGGGCGGCTCGGGCGCATTCGGGCCGGTCCCGATGTCCCCGAACGGGCCGGACAAGATCGGTGACGCCGACCTCAAGGCGGCCGTCGAGTTCATCCTCGGGTCCTGAGCGCAACGCCATGCCACTGCGTGCCGCCCTGGCAGTGCTGTGCGTCCTGGCCTGTGCCGGGGCCATGGCACAGGCCACTGGCACACCACCAGAGCGCCAGCGCGAGCTAGTGCGCATGGTGCGGCAGGACTGCGGCTCGTGTCACGGCATGCACCTTACCGGCGGGCTAGGCCCGCCGCTCACCACCGCGGCCCTGGCGGAAAAGCCTGTCCCGTCCATGGCCGCCACCATTTTTCACGGCCGCCCGGGCACCCCCATGCCGCCCTGGCGTACTTTTGTCACCGAAGCCGAAGCCCTGTGGATCGCCGAGCAATTGGCGAGTGGCTTCCCTCCTTGGCCCCCGCGCCCCCAGCCATGAAACGACGCCCCCTCCTCCTGGGCCTGGCGGCCCTCCCGCTGCTGACCAGCGGCTGCGCAACGCTGCAGCAGCCCGCACCCCCGCTCATGGGCACCGGCGACCTGGGCCTGGTCATCGAGCGCGCCACCGGCTCGGTGTTGCTGGTGAACACCACACACCGCTCCGTCCTGGCACGCATCACCGGTCTGGGGGACCTTTCCCATGCCTCGCTCGTGTTCTCGCGCGATGGCCGCCACGCCTATGTGTTTGGCCGCGACGGCGCACTCACGCGCATCGACCTGCTGACCCGGCGCATCACCGCGCGCGAGCAGCAGGCCGGCAACTCCATCGGCGGCGCCATCAGCGCCGACGGCACGCTGGTGGCCGCGCAGAACTACACGCCCGGCGGCGTGAAGGTGTTCGACGCCGAGACGCTGGCATTGCGGGCGGACATCCCCGCGCTCACTCCCAACGGCCAGCGCTCGCGCGTGGTGGGCCTGGCCGACCTGCCCGGCCAGCGCTTCATCTACAGCCTGTTCGACGCCGACGCGATCTGCATTGCCGACTGCACCGACACCGCGCGGCCGCGCATGACGCGCATCGACGGCATTGGCCGCCAGCCGTATGACGCGCTGGTCACGCCCAACGGCCGCCACTACATTGCAGGCCTGTTTGGCGAAGACGGCCTGGCCCTGGTGGACACCTGGGCCGATCAGCCCGTCGCCCGGCGCATCCTGGGCGGCTATGGCCGCGGCCAGCAGCCTCTGCCCGTGTTCAAGATGCCCCACCTGCGCGGCTGGGCCGTAGCCGGGCGCCATGCCTATCTGCCCGCCATCGGTCGCCACGAGGTGTTGGTGGTGGATACCACGACGTGGGAAGAAGTCGGCCGCATCCCGGTAGCGGGCCAGCCCGTGTTCGTGATGGCGCGGCCCGATGGCCGCCAGGTATGGGTGAACTTCGCGGTGCCCGACTACCACCGTGTGCAGGTCATCGACACCCTGGTCCAGCGCGTGGCCGCCACGCTGCAGCCCGGCAAGGCCGTGATGCACATGGAGTTCACGCCACGCGGCGAGTCGGTGTGGATCAGCTGCCGCGACGACGACAAGGTGCAGGTGGTGGACACCGCCACGCTGGCCACCCAGGCATCGCTGGCCGCCCAGGCGCCCAGCGGCATATTTTTCACGGCGCGCGCCCAGCGCATGGGTTTTTAGCATGTGTGCACACACCAGCGATCTGCCGCTGCTCAACACCTGGCAACGGGATTTCCCGCTCTGCCTGGCACCGTTCGATGTGCTGGGGCACGCCCTGGGCCGCCCCGCCAACGCCGTGATCGCCCATTGCCGGCGCCTGCAGGACGCGGGGGTTCTGGGCCGCATAGGCGCCGTGTTTGCGCCGGGCGCAGGCGGCGCGGGCCTGCTGGCCGCCATGGCCGTGCCCCATGCGCGGCTGGAGGCCGTCGCGGCCCTGGTATCCAGCCACCCGGGCGTCAACCACAACTACGAACGCGAAAACCCGCTCAACCTGTGGTTTGTTGCTACCGCCACAGACCCGGCAGCCCTGGAGCAGGTGCTCTGCCGCATTGAACAGGACACCGGGCTTCGCGTGCTGCGGCTGCCCATGGTGCGCCCCTACCGCATCGACCTGAGCTTCGACCTCTGCGCCACCACCGTCGCAGCGGGGGGCGCTACGCAGGCAGCCTCCACGCCCGTGCCCGCCCATGAAGCAGGACTGGCGGCATTGGCCGAGCAGGGCCTGCCGCTGGTCGAGCGGCCCTACGACGCCTGGGCGGAGCACCTGGGATGGAGCCCCGCCACCGTGCTGGAGACCCTGCACCGCTGGCTGGCACAAGGCATCTTGAGCCGCTTTGGCATGGTCGTGCGCCACCATGAGGTGGGCTACACCGCCAACGCGATGACGGTGTTTGATGTGGTCGACCAGCAGGTGGATGCCTGTGGTGCCCTGCTCGCCCGGCAGCCCGGGATCACCCTTGCCTACCAGCGCGAGCGCTCTGAACACTGGCCCTACAACCTGTATTGCATGGTTCACGGGCAAGAGCGCACCGAGGTGCTGGCATTGATAGAGCAGGCCGCGCAGCAGGCCGGCATTGCCCACCTGCGGCGCGAAACCCTGTTCTCCCTGCGGCGCTTCACCCAGCGCGGCCCGCGCCGGTTTGCAGCCCTCCAGGAGGCACCTCATGCTTAGGCCGGACCAGCTTCGCCTCGTGGACTACCTGCACGGTGGCTTTCCTGTGGTGGACCGCCCCTTCGCCGCCGTGGGCGCAGCCCTGGGCTGGAGCGAGGACCATGTCATCGAATGCCTGCGCCAGTTGCTGGCCAGCGGCGTGCTCACGCGCTTTGGCCCCCTGTTCCAGATCGAGCGCGCGGGCGGGCAGTTCATGCTGGCAGCGCTGGCCGTGCCCGAAGAGCGCTTTGACGAAGTCACGGCGCTGGTGAACGCGTTGCCCGAAGTGGCCCACAACTACCGGCGCGACCACCCGTCGCTCAACATGTGGTTCGTGCTGGCCGGGGAGTCTGCAGGCGCCGTGGCCGATGCTGCCCGCCGCATCGAGCACATGACCGGCCTGCCGGTGTTCCAGTTCCCCAAGGAGCACGAATACCGCGTCGAGCTGCGCCTGCCCCTCATCCCGCCGAAAGGAGCCCTCCATGGCCCTTGATGCCTTCGACCGCGCCCTCATCGCCGCTGTGCAGGGTGGCCTGCCGCTGGTGGCCCGCCCCTACGAGGCCGTGGGTGCCATGCTGGGCGTGAGCGGCGAACAGGTGCGAGAGCGCCTTGCCTCCATGCTGGACGAGGGCCTGGTGCGCCGCATCGGCGCCGTGCCCAACCACTACCGCCTGGGCTTTACCGCCAACGGCATGAGCGTGTGGGACGTGGACGACCGCCAGGTGGATGCACTGGCCACCCAGATCGCCCGGCTCAATGGCGTGAGCCACTGCTACCGCCGCACCCGCCACCTGCCCGACTGGCCCTACAACCTGTTCGCCATGCTGCACGGCCGCTCGCGGGACGAAGTGCAGCGCCAGGCCGACGTGGTGGCCGCGCTGCTGGGCCCAGCGTGCCGTGCACACGACATCCTGTACTCCACGGCCATTCTCAAAAAAACCGGCCTGCGCTTGAAAGGCACCAACGATGTTCAGGATTAGCCAATACATGCGTGAGCTCGCCGCCGCCGAGGCGGCGGGCGCCTACCCGGCCGTGCGCAGCCGCCCGCAGAAAGGCCCGCAGGGGCCCGTCGTGATCTGGAACCTGATTCGCCGCTGCAACCTCACCTGCAAGCACTGCTACGCGCTGTCGGCCGACCACGACTACGCGGGTGAACTCTCGCGCGACGAGGTGTTCGGTGTGATGGACGACCTGCGCGCCTATGGCGTGCCCGTGCTCATCCTCTCGGGTGGCGAGCCGCTGATGCGCCCGGACCTGTTCGACATTGCCGCCCGCGCGCGGGACCTGGGGTTCTATACCGGCCTGTCCACCAACGGCACGCTGATCGACGCACCCATGGCCGACCGCATCGCCGCCCAGGGCTTTGACTACGTGGGCATCAGCCTCGACGGACTGCGCGACACCCATGACCGCTTCCGGCGCATGCAGGGCGCGTTCGACCTGAGCCTGAACGCGCTGAAGCTGCTGCGCGAGCGGGGCGTGAAGGTGGGCATGCGCTTCACCATGACCGCGATGAATGCACATGATCTGCCCGCGCTGCTGGCCCTGATGCGCGCAGAGCAGGTCGACAAGTTCTATTTCTCGCACCTGAACTACGCCGGGCGCGGCAACATCCACCGGGGCAAGGACGCCCAGTTCCAGGCCACACGCGATGCGCTCACGCTGCTGTTCGACCGAGCCTGGCACGCAGCGCAAACAGGCCTGGCCGAGGAGTACGTGACCGGCAACAACGATGCCGATGGCCCCTTCCTGCTGCAATGGGCGCAAATGCACCTGCCGCGCTGGGCACCGCTGCTCGCGCAGCGTCTGGCCGCCTGGGGCGGCAACGCCAGCGGCCTGAACGTGGCCAACATCGACAACCTGGGCCAGGTGCACCCCGACACCATGTGGTGGCACCACACGCTGGGCAATGTGCGCGAGCGGCCCTTTTCGGCCATCTGGAGCGATACCTCCGACCCGCTGATGGCCGGGCTCAAGCAGCAACCGCGCCCCGTGCAGGGCCGCTGCGCGCAGTGCCACTACCTGCCGCTGTGCGGCGGCAACACCCGGGTGCGCGCCCAACAGCTCACCGGCAACGCCTGGGCCGAGGACCCGGGCTGCTATCTGGAAGACGAAGAGATCGGTGCAGTGGCCGCAGCAGGCAGCGCGCCGCACGGCCCGCGCCAACGCATCACCATTCCCATCCGGGAGCAAGCCCATGCCTGACATCCCTGTCCCTACACCGCACCGTTGGCGCGCGTGGCTGGCCGACGCCGCCCGTGCCACCCTGGTAGCTGGCCTTTTCTGGATGGGCTGGGACCTGGCCATGGCCCAGCAAAACAGCACCAGCACGAGCGCCACCGCCAGCACGAGCCCCAGCGCGGCCAGTACCTTCGCCACGCATTGCGCCAGCTGCCACGGTGCGCAGCGCACCGGCGCCATGGGCCCGGCCCTGCTGCCCGAGAGCCTGGCCCGCCTGCCGACCGCAGAAGCCCTGCGGGTCATCACCAGCGGTCGCACGGCCACGCAGATGCCCGGTTTTGCCGGCACGCTCTCGCCTGCCGAAATCCAGGCGCTGGGCGCGTTCATCCGTACCCCCGTGGTGCCCGCACCGCGCTGGACGGAGGACAACATCCGCGCATCGCGCGAATTCCATCCCACACCGGCCGACGAGCCCGCTACGCCAACGTGGCAGGCGGACCCCATGAACCTCTTCGTGGTGGTGGAAGGTGGCGACCACCATGTGAGCCTGCTCGACGGCGACCGCCTGGAAGTCATCACCCGCTTTGCCAGCCGCTTTGCGCTGCACGGCGGCCCCAAATTCTCGCCGGACGGCCGCTACGTGTACTTCGGCTCGCGCGACGGCTGGATCACCAAATACGACCTGTACCGCCTGCGCGTGGTGGCCGAAGTGCGTGCCGGGCTGAACATGCGCAACGTGGCGGTGAGCGGCGACGGCCGCTGGGTGATGGCCGCCAACTACCTGCCGCACACGCTGGCCCTGTTCGACAGCGACCTGCAGTTGGTGCGCACCTACGACGCGCGCACGCTGGACGGTAAAAGCAGCTCGCGCGTCTCGGCCGTGTACGACGCCGCGCCGCGCAAGAGCTTTGTCGTGGCGCTCAAGGACATCCCGGAGATCTGGGAGATTTCGTACGACCCAGAGGCCGCCCCCCTCCACGACGGCCTGGTGCACGACTACAAGATGGGCGAGGCCATTGCGAAGCCCGGCTACCTGGGCGTGCGCCGCACGCCGCTGGATGAACCGCTGGACGACTTCTTCTTCGACCAGAGCTACCGCCACGTGCTGGGCGCCACGCGCCCCAAAGGGGATGCCCCGGCCAACACCCAGGACGGCAAGGCCAGCGCGGGTCCAGCCACCGCCCAGGTGGTGAACCTGGACGTGCGCCGCAAGATCGCTGACCTGCCGATTGCCGGCATGCCCCACTTGGGCTCGGGCATCACCTTCGCCTGGCAGGGCACCACGGTGCTGGCCTCGCCCAACCTGCAGGGCGGCAGCATCGACGTGATCGACATGAAGACCTGGAAGCCCGTGGCCAGCATCCCCACACCGGGGCCGGGCTTCTTCATGCGCAGCCACGAGAACACGCCCTATGCCTGGACGGACTCGATGATGAGCGCCACCGCCAGGGACACCCTCACCATCATCGACAAGGCCACGCTGCAGCCCGTGGCCACGGTGCGCGAGCCCGGCAAGACCCTGGCGCACATCGAGTTCACCCGCGACGGCCGCCTGGCGCTGGCCAGCCTGTGGGAGATGCAGGGCGCCCTCATCGTGTACGACGCCGCCACGTTCAGGGAGGTCAAGCGCCTGCCCATGAGCAAGCCCGTGGGCAAGTACAACGTGTGGAACAAGATCACGCGATCGGAAGGGACTTCGCATTGAGCAGCACTGCGATGCCCCCGGCCCAGGCGGCCCACCCGCCGACATCGCCTCGCCTGGTGGGCGACCTGGTGGTGTGGCTGCTGGTGCTGGCCGAGCTGCTCACCTTCGGTATCCTTTTCGCCGCGTTTGCCTTTGCGCGGCTGCGCGAACCGGGTCTGTTCGCGGCCGGCCAGGCCACGCTGGACCTTTCCACCGGCGCGGCCAACACCGTGCTGCTGGTGTCCGCCAGCTGGTGTGCGGCGCGCAGCGTGCACACCGCGCGCAACGGCTGCTCTGCCCAGGGCGCGCGCTGGCTGCTGGGCGCGCTGGCCTGCGGCTGCGGCTTTCTGCTGCTCAAGAGTCTGGAGTACGCGCACAAGTGGCGCGAGGGCATCGACGTGGCCGAGAACACGTTCTACCTGCTGTACGTGATGCTCACGGGCTTTCACTTTCTGCACGCGGCCGTGGGCTGCATCATCTTTGCGGTGCTGTGGGGGCCCACGCGGCGCGGCGCCTACGGGCCGCACGGTTGCCATGCGCTGGAGACGGGTGCGGTTTTCTGGCACATGGTGGACCTGCTGTGGATGGTGCTGTTCCCGCTGGTCTACGTGCTGCGATAAAGGTCTGCATGAAACACCCGCACCACCGCATCAACGCCATCTGGATCGCCCTGCTGGCCGCCACGGCCATCACCGCCTGGCTGGGCGAGCACGCGGGTGCGGAGGGCCTGGGCACCGGAGCGGCCGTGCTGGTGCTGGCCCTGGCCGCCGCCAAGGGCTGTCTCATCATCCTGGACTACATGGAACTGCGCCATGCCCCGGCGCTGTGGCGCCGCCTGCTGCTGGGCTGGCTGGCCGCCGTGGTGCTGCTGGTGCTAGTGGCGACGCTCTGGCCGCGGTAGCCTGCCACCGCCTTCGCCAACCACTATCAAATCAATAGCTGCTTGCGCTTGCCGCACAAGCGCGAGGGGCCATTTTTGCTCAAAAACTCCGCGCAGAAAACCCGGGGGCAGCTGCGCATTCCTTGAACCGGTTCAAGGAAAAAAGCCGAGCAAATTGGGAGGATATAGCCGTCCATTTCAAGGAGGGCTTCGAATGAGCCAATCACACAGCGGGTTCACCAAACAGATGGCCCGCAACATGTTCTACGGGGGCACTGTGTTCTTCGCCCTGCTGTTTGCCGCCATTGTGTTCGACAGCGAGCGCCGCATCCCCGAGCGCTCCAACGCCCAGGCCATCACCCCGGCTGTGGTGGCAGGCAAGAAGATCTGGGAGACCCGCAATTGCATCGGCTGCCACACCCTGCTGGGCGAGGGCGCGTACTTCGCACCCGAGCTGGGCAACGTCTACAAGCGCCGGGGCGGCGACTTCATCAAGGTGTGGATGAAGCTCCAGCCCACCGGCGTGGCGCACCGCCGCCAGATGCCGCAATTCAACCTCACCGACCAGCAGCTCGATGAGCTCGTCGAGTTCCTCAAGTGGACTGGCGAGATCAACACCGAGAAGTGGCCACCCAACATCGAAGGCTGAAGAGGGACCGACACCATGCACATTCCAACACTCAAATACCAGAGCCAATCGGTCTCGAAGCTCTACTTCATCGCAGCCATGGCGCTCTTCGCCGGGCAGATCATCTTCGGCATCACGCTGGGCCTGCAATACGTGGTGGGTGATCTGTTCTTCCCCTACGTCCCGTTCAATGTGGCGCGGATGGTGCACACCAACCTGCTCATTGTGTGGCTGCTGTTTGGCTTCATGGGCGCGGCCTACTACATGGTGCCCGAGGAGTCGGAGACCGAGCTGCACTCCGTCCTGCTGGCCAAGGTACTGTTCTGGGTCTTTCTCACAGCGGGCGCGCTGACCATCGTGGGCTACCTCACGGTGCCCTACGCCAAGCTCGCCGAACTGACGGGCAACGACCTGCTGCAGACCATGGGGCGCGAGTTCCTGGAGCAGCCGCTGCCCACCAAGGTGGGCATCGTGGTCGTGGCGCTGGGCTTTCTCTACAACATCAGCATGACGGTGCTCAAGGGCCGCAAGACCGCCATCTCGCTGGTGCTGCTGATGGGCCTGTGGGGCCTGGCGCTGGTGTTCCTGTTCAGCTTCGTGAACCCGCACAACCTGGTGCGCGACAAGATGTACTGGTGGTTTGTGGTCCACCTGTGGGTGGAGGGCGTGTGGGAGCTGATCCTGGGCTCGCTGCTGGCCTACGTGCTCGTCAAAACCACGGGCGTGGACCGTGAGGTGATCGACAAGTGGCTGTACGTGATCATCGCCTTCGCGCTGATGACCGGCATCCTGGGCACGGGCCACCACTTCTACTTCATCGGCCTGCCCGGCTACTGGCACTGGATCGGCAGCATCTTCAGCGCCCTGGAACCCGTGCCTTTCTTCATGATGACGGTGTTCGCCTTCAACATGGTGCAACGCCGCCGCCGCGACCACCCCAATCAAGCCGCCGTGCTGTGGGCCGTGGGCACCGCCGTGCTGGGCTTCCTGGGCGCGGGCCTGTGGGGCTTTATCCACACGCTGTCGGCCGTCAACTACTACACCCATGGCTCGCAGATCACCGCGGCCCACGGCCACCTGGCCTTCTATGGCGCGTATGTGCTCGTGGTCATCACGCTCATCAGCTACGCCATGCCCACGCTGCGCGGGCGCATTGCCAACAGCCCGCGGGCCCAGGCGGCGGAGATGTGGAGCTTCTGGATCATGAGCATCGGCATGGCCGTGATGGTGCTGGCACTCACGGGCGCAGGCATCCTGCAAGTGTGGCTGCAGCGCATCCCCGAGACCAACGCCATGGGATTCATGGCTACGCAGGACCAGCTGTCCATCTTCTACTGGGTGCGCGTGGGGGGCGGCGTGGTCTTCCTGCTGGGCCAGCTGCTGTTCTTCTACAGCTTCTTCATCGGCGGCGATCCCGTCACCGAGGAAGGCCGCACGGGCAACCCCGGCCGCACGGCCCTGGGCACCGCCTGAGCCGCGCAAGGAAAACCCCATGGACCACAGCGAACTGCACCGCATCGCCGCCGCGGCCCTGCCCTTCTACGCCGAGCAGGGCAATGAGGCCGCACTGTTCGAACACGCCTGGCGGCAGCGCCTTCCGCTGCTCATCAAGGGCCCCACGGGCTGCGGCAAGACGCGCTTTGTGGAGCACATGGCCGCCCGCCTGGGGCGGCCCCTCATCACGGTGAGCTGCCACGACGACCTGGCCGCCGCCGACCTGGTAGGCCGCCACCTGCTGAGCGCAGAGGGCACCGTCTGGGCCGACGGCCCCCTGGCACGCGCGGTGCGCCAGGGTGCGATCTGCTACCTGGACGAGGTGGTGGAAGCGCGCAAGGACACCACCGTGGTGCTGCACCCGCTGGCAGACGACCGGCGCGTGCTGCCCATCGAGCGCACCGGCGACCAGTTGGCCGCGCCGCCCGAGTTCATGCTGGTGATCTCGTACAACCCCGGCTACCAGAGCCTGCTCAAGAGCCTCAAGCCCAGCACCCGCCAGCGCTTCGTGGCGCTCAACCTGGGCTACCCCGCTCCAGCGGTCGAAGAAGCCATCCTGCGCACCGAGGCGGGCGCAAGCCCCCACCTGGCGGCCACGCTGGTGCACCTGGGCACCGCCCTGCGCCAGTTGACCGACCAGGACCTGGAAGAAACCGCCAGTACCCGGCTGCTGGTGATGGCTGCACGCCTGGCCGTCTCGGGCGTGCCGCTGGCGGCCGCGTGCCGCGCGGCCATCGTGGATGCCCTCACGGACGATGCCGAGACGGCCGCGGCCCTGGGCGAGGTCGTCCAGGCCCTGCTGGGCTAGGGCCGCCGGTCCATGTCTGCGCCCCATGCAACGCCTGCGACGCACGTTCCAGATCGCCTTCTTCGCGCTGTTTCTGCTCGCACCCGCGCTGAACCTGCTGCGCCTTGATATCACCGAGGTCCAGCTGTGGGCGCTGGGCCAGCGTTGGAGCCTGGGGATCGACGACTTCCGCCAAGGGCTGATCGGGCCGGGCGAAATGACCTGGCGGCTCTTTGTGCGTGCGCTGCTCCCGGCCATCATGCTGGTGGGCGGCTTTCTGGCCGTGGCGTGGCGCTACGGGCGTCTGTACTGCGGCTGGCTGTGCCCGCATTTCTCGCTGGTGGAGCTGCTCAACCATGTGCTGCAAAAGGCCTGCGGGCGCCTGTCGCTGTGGGACCGCAAAGCCACGCCGCGCCAAGGCCTCACGCCCCGCCGCCGCTGGTGGCCGGTGTTCGTGCTGCTGTCCGTGCTGATGGGTTTTGTGTGGGCCATCACTTTGCTCACCTACCTGCTGCCGCCCGCCGATGTCTGGGGCCGGCTGATGAGCGGCACCTCGACCCCGGGACAATTGCGCTTCCTGGTTGCCGGTACCGCGGTCTTCAGCGCCGAATTTCTGCTGGCCCGTCACCTGTTTTGCCGCTTTGGCTGCGCTGTAGGCCTGTTCCAGAGCCTGGTGTGGATGGCCAATCCGCGCGGCCGGGTGGTCGGTTTTTCCCGGGATGTGGGGCGCCAGGGCGTGCTCGCCCATCCCAGCGCGCCCAGTGGCCTCGCGCCCGCCACCCCCGCTCACTGCCGCAGTTGCGACGCACCGCACGGCAATGCCTGCGACCGCGCCTGCCCCATGCACCTGCCGCCGCGCCAGTTCAAGCGGCGCAAGTTCTCGTGCGTGCAGTGCGGGCTGTGCGTGCAATCCTGTGAGGCGTCACAGGCCGCGCAGCAGCGCGAGCCCTTGCTGCAGTGGAGCATTGGCGTCGATGCGCTGCGCGAGTCGCTGCGGGCGCGGCGCACCGAGGCCGTGGACGCACCGGCTGCGGCGCCGTATCCCGCACACCCCACACATCCCGCCCCCGGGGGCGAAAAGCACACCGCCGTGCTGCCCAACGCCGCCCCCGCGGCATCCCATGCGGCACACGCCGCGGAGCACTGACATGGAAGAGTGGATCGGCCAGCAATGGCACCGCCTCATCACCCGCTGGGCCGAGCCTGGCCACGCCACGGTTGCCGTGTCGCTGGACGAGATGCGCAAGCCGCTGGGCTTGCTGCTGCGCTGCGGCGGCGGGCCGGCCGGCATGCGCATTGGCCCCGCCGCCGTGCGCGGCCACGGCGGGCCGCGTGGATGGGTGCAACGCGTGGCCGGCAGCGGCACGCGCGCCGCCCTGCCGGAGTTCCACCATGACCTGCTGGCCCTGCCGCCCAGCGTGGCGGCATTTCCAGATAAAGCGCTGAATCGATCTCTTTATCTCTGGCTGGCGGCCCTGGCCTCGCAATGGAACAGCGCAGCCCCCCTGCACGGCTGCGGCTGGATAGGTCACAACCTCGCCGCAGTGCGAGCCACGCTGGCCACCTTCCCGGGCCTGGCATCCATGTACGCGCAACTGCGGCAGGCCCAGCTGGCACTGCGCCCGGCGCCCGGCCGCTTGCGCGGCCCGGCCGCCGAGGCCGAGGCGTGGGTGCAGCGCGCCCTGCGGGGCGAATTTGACCAGGGCCTTGCGCCCGGCGCCCTGTTGCCACCCAGCCTCACGCCCACCGAGGTGGCCCCAGTCTGGCTCTGGCTGGAGAGCTGCGGCACCAGCGACGCCGACGCGCCGCGCCGCCCGGCGCAGCCCCCTGGCCTCCAATCAACCGGGAATACCGCCACACCCGCGCCAGAAGACAGCACGCGCCGCAAAGCCGAGCGGGTGCGCGACGAGCGCCATGCCGCCCCGCTGATGCTGTTCTTTCGCGCCGAATCCATCTTCTCGTGGGGCGAATTCACCAAGGTGCAGCGGGCCGATGACGACAGCGACGACGGCAACGCGCTGGAAGCCGCGCGCGACATGGACGTGCTCTCCATCGCCGAAGACCCGGGCAATGCCAGCCGCCTGGCTGCGCGTGTGCGCTTCGACCTTGACCTGCCCAGCGCCGCGGCAGACGATATGGCCCTGGGCCCCGGCGAGCACCTGCCCGAGTGGGACTGGAAGGCCGGTGCACTGCGCCCCGCGCACTGCGCTGTGCAATGCAGGGTGGCCCGCGATACCGCCCCGTTCACGCCCGATGCACAGCTGCGCACCACCGTGCGGCAAGTGCGCAGGCGCCTGGAGGTACTGCGCGCGGCACCCGCGCGCGCGCACGCCCAGGCCGACGGCGATGAGCTGGACGTGGATGCCTGGGTACGCCACGCCGCAGACGCAGCCGCCTGGCGCAGCGAGTCCCCGGCCGTCTGGCAGCGGCGCGTGCGCGCCGAGCGCAGCCTGGCCACACTGCTGCTGGCCGACCTGTCACTCTCCACCGACGCGCACGTGGCCGGTGCCGGTCGGCCTATGCGCGTGGTGGACGTAATCCGCGACGCGCTCTATGTCTTTGGCGAGGCCCTGTCGGCCGGAGGAGACACTTTCGAGATGCTGGGCTTCAGCTCGGTGCGGCGCCAGAACGTGCGCATCCAGCACCTCAAGGGGTTTGACGAAGCCTGGACAGGCGCGGCCCGTTCGCGGGTAGGCGCCATCAAGCCGGGCTACTACACGCGCATGGGCGCTGCCATCCGCCACGCCACGGCGCGCCTGGCGGCACGGCCCGAGCGCCAGCGCCTGCTGCTGCTGCTCACCGACGGAAAACCCAATGACCTGGACGTGTACGAGGGCCGCTATGGGCTGGAGGACACGCGCCACGCGGTGCACGAGGCGCGCGCGCAGGGCCTCACGCCCTTTGCCATCACCATCGACAACGCAGGGCACGACTACCTGCCCTTTCTTTTTGGCCAGCAGGGCTATGCGCTCGTACACCGTCCGCGCGACCTGGCCCTGCGCCTGGCCGCTGTGTACAGCCAGATCACCTGCCACGGAATTTGACGCGCCGCAGCATTTCCTTGACATCGGACATGAACGAATCCCGCAGACGCCGGTGTAATGGGCGCATCCCCGCTCTCCAGTGCCCCGCCATGGACATCCGGCAATTTGATATCCCACGCTACCTGTCGGCGCTGCCGCTGTTTCAGGAAGCCACTCCGTCCGATCTGGCGCGCCTGGCGACCGGCTGCCGGCTGCGCCGCTTTGCACGCGGCGACACCATCTTCCGGGTGGGCACACCGTGCGAGGAGTTTCACGTGACGGTGCTCGGTCAGGTCAAACTTTTTGCGCTCTCGCCCTCAGGGCAGGAAAAAGTCATTGAACTGGTGGGCCCCGGAAGCACCTTTGCCGAGGCGCTCATGTTCACCGGCAAGCCCTACATCATCAACGCCCAGGCGCTGAGCGACACGCTGTTGCTGAGCGTCGACAAAAGCACGGTCGAGCGCGAAATCGAAGCGGACCCGCGCTTTGCCATGCGCATGCTTGCCGGCATTTCGCGGCGGCTGCATGGACTGGTGCATGACGTGCAGACCTATACGCTGCACAGCGGCATGCAGCGCGTGATCAGCTACTTGCTGCGCGAACTGCCCGAAGATTCGAACGACGCCGCCGGCCTCGCGCTGGCCTGTGCCGGCCATGGCCAGCCGCAGGGGCCTGGTGGCTTGAACGTGACCCTTCCGGTGAGCAAGGCCACCATCGCCTCGCGCCTGTCCCTCACGCCCGAGTATTTCTCGCGCGTGCTGCACGAACTGGAAGACGCAGGCCTCATCCGCATGGCGAGGCGCGACATTCACATCCCCGACGCAGCGCGCCTGGCTGCGCACAATTGGCCCGAGCCCTGCTCACGCCGGTGCATGTCAGCCCAGGCCGCCGTGGCCCTGCCCGCCTGAAACAGGCCGGGCGGCCCCATAAGCTCATCACCAACGATTCGAACGCAGCGGCGCGCGGCGATGCAAGAATGGCCCTGCGGCGGCACTGCCGCCTCGCCCCATTCAACCGCTGACAAGGACCTCGTACCATGAAGATCGAAACCCTGGCCGTGCACGCTGGCTACAGCCCCGACCCCACCACCAAGGCCGTGGCCGTGCCCATCTACCAGACGGTGGCCTATGCCTTCGACAGCGCGCAGCACGGCGCGGACCTGTTCGATTTGAAGGTGCCGGGCAACATCTACACCCGCATCATGAATCCGACGACCGACGTGCTGGAAAAGCGTGTCGCGGCGCTCGAAGGCGGCATCGCGGCGCTGGCCGTGGCCTCGGGCATGGCGGCCATCACCTACGCCATCCAGACCATTGCAGAGGCGGGCGACAACATCGTGTCGGCCAGCACGCTCTACGGCGGCACCTACAACCTGTTTGCGCACACACTGCCCCAGCAGGGCATCACCACGCGCTTTGCCGACCCGCGCGACCCGGCCAGTTTTGCGCAGCACATCGACGCGCGCACCAAGGCGATCTTCATCGAGTCCATCGGCAACCCGCTGGGCAACGTGACCGACATCCGCGCGCTGGCCGATGTGGCCCATGCGCACGGCATTCCGCTGATCGTGGACAACACGGTGCCCAGCCCCTACCTGCTGCGCCCCATCGAGCACGGCGCCGACATCGTGGTGCACTCGCTCACCAAGTACCTGGGCGGCCATGGCAACAGCGTGGGCGGCGCCATCGTGGACAGCGGCAAGTTCCCGTGGGCGGAGCACAAGGCCCGCTTCCCGCGCCTGAACGAGCCCGACGTGAGCTACCACGGCGTGGTCTACACCGAAGCCCTGGGCCCCGCTGCCTTCATCGGCCGCGCGCGCGTGGTGCCGCTGCGCAACACCGGCGCTGCGCTGGCGCCGCTCAATGCGTTTTTGATCCTGCAAGGCATCGAGACCCTGGCCCTGCGCATGGACCGCATCTGCGACAACACGCTGGCGCTGGCCAAATACCTGCAAAGCCACCCCAAGGTGGAATGGGTGCGCTACGCTGGCCTGCCCGACCACCCGGACCACGCGCTGGTGCAGCGGCAGTCGGGCGGCAAGGCATCCGGCATTCTGAGCTTCGGGCTCAAGAGCACCGATGCAGATCCGCGGGCGGCCGGTGCGCGCTTCCTGGACGCGCTGCAGCTCTTCACCCGCCTGGTGAACATCGGCGACGCGAAATCGCTGGCCACGCACCCTGCATCGACCACGCACCGCCAGCTCAACCCCGAAGAGCTGGCCAAGGCGGGCGTGAGCGAGAGCATGGTGCGGCTGTCGGTGGGCATCGAGCACATTGACGACCTGCAGGCAGACCTGGTGCAGGCGCTCGACGCCGTCTGACCATTCGCCCGCAGCCGACGCCAGTTGCGGGATACTGGTGGGATTGCCCCGCAGTCGCGGGGCGCCCTGACCCTCCATCGCCATGTTCCGCCTATCTACTCTTGCACCGCTTACCCTCGGCCTGCTGACCCTGGCCGGCTGCAGTTCCTCACTGTTCACGCCGCCACGCGGCGTGGATGTGACCGAATCCCAAGTCACCAGTTTCCGCCAGCGCGAGGACGAACAATTGCTGCGGCAGCAGGTGTCGCCACCGCTCGACACGCCCTTGACGCTGCTGGAGGCACCGCTGCCGCGCTACCCGTCGTTTCTGCTGAATGACCCGTCGCCCAAGGCGCGCGGCGATGTGACGGTGTCGTTCGAGGTCATGCCCAGCGGGCTGGTCGGCACCACGCGCGTAGTGTCTGGAACGGGCGAAGATGCCCTGCACAAACCCGCGACTGACGCGGTGCGCCGCTGGAAGTTTGCGCCGCTGCTGCGCAATGGCGAGCCCGCCCGCCTGGTGCTGCAGCACACCTTCCGCATGGAGCCCTGAGCGCGCCAGATACCGCTGCAAGTCGCCTCATGCATCCCGCGCCAACCGCAGCCCCGTGTACTGCCAGCGCGCCGTCGCCGGGAAGAAGTTGCGGTAGGTGCTGCGTGCATGCCCCGCAGGCGTGGCGCACGAGCTGCCGCGCAGCACATACTGGTTGACCATGAACTTGCCGTTGTACTCGCCCACCGCGCCTTCGGCGGTGCGAAAGCCCGGGTACGCGGCGTAGCTCGATTGCGTCCATTGCCAGGCGCTGCCGAACAGTTGTTCCAGGGCTTGGCCATCGTGGCCTCCATCATCGTGCCCGTCAGCCGCTACGGCTTGCGCAGCATGCTCCCACTCGGCTTCGGTGGGCAGGCGTGCGCCCACCCAGCGGGCATAGGCATCGGCCTCGTAGTACGACAGGTGCACCACGGGCAGATCGCCGCGCAGCGGCTGCAGTCCTGCCAGTGTGAACGCATGCCAGACGCCGCTGTCCATCCGCTGCCAGTACAGGGGGTGGTCAAGCCCCTGGGCCACGCGCCAGTCCCAGCCTTCGGCCAACCAGTGGGCGGGGTTGTCGTAGCCGCCGCCTTCCACAAAGGCCAGCCATTCCGCGTTGGTCACCAGCCGCGAGGCCAGCGCATACGGCGCAAGGTAGGTGCGGTGGCGTGGGCTTTCGTTGTCGAAGGCAAAACCATCGCCCCGGTGGCCGATGTCCACCAGCCCGCCGTCCAGCTTCAACCACCCGAAGGGTTCGGTGGCCGGCACCAGGGCCAGGTCGCCCGCCGCACTGGTGGCCGCACCATCGTCGGCCGCCCTATACGCAGGATGCGTGGAATTGCACGACAGCAGGTGCTTGACGTCCGTCACCAGCAGCTCCTGGTGCTGCTGCTCGTGCTGCAGCCCCAGCTCGATGAGCGCGCACAGCGCAGCGTCGTTCAACACGGTGGGCAACAGGCGCGCCATGCGTTGGTCCACATTGGCGCGGTAGGCGCGTACTTCATCCAGCGGCGGCCGGGTCAGCAGCCCCCGCTGCGGCCGCGGGTGTTTGGCACCCACGCCGTTGTAGTAGGAGTTGAACAGCACGCGAAACGCGGGATTGAACGGTGCAAAGCCCGGCTCGTTCGGCTCCAGCACGAAGGTTTCGAAGAACCAGGTGGTGTGCGCCAGGTGCCACTTGGCGGGGCTGGCGTCGGGCATGGACTGCGCGCCGCAGTCTTCGGCCGACAGGGGCGAAACCAGTGCCACGCTGTGGTCCCGCACAGCGGCATAGCGCGAGAGCAGCGCGGTCAGCGGGGGGCACACATCCATGTTGGTCATAGTCAATCCATTCTCAGGGGCGCGCATGCAGCACGGCAAACCAGCTGCGGTCATCCGTCCACGCCTGGGCCTGCGAGAACCCAGCGCGCGCCAGCATGTCGGTGAACACGGGCAGGGGGTATTTGTAGCTGTTTTCGGTGTGGATGCGCTCGCCCTGGTCAAACCGGCGGGCGCCACCAGGCCAGCGCACTTCGGCGTCGGCCAGGGCCTCCAGGTGCATCTCGATGCGTGACTCGTCCTGGTTGAAGAACGCGCGGTGCTGCCACTGCTGCACGTCGAAGTCGCTGCCGATCAACCGGTTCACATGCGTGAGCACGTTGCGGTTGAACGCGGCCGTGACGCCTGCCGCGTCGTCGTACGCGGCTTCCAGCACCTGCACGTCCTTGGGCAGGTCGATGCCGATCAATAGGCCGCCGTCGTCGTCGACCAGCTCGCGCATGTGGGCCAGCAGCTCCAGGGCGTGCGGCGGGTCGAAGTTGCCGATGGACGAGCCCGGATAGAACACCAGCCGCCCCTTGCGCGGAATGTCTGCGGGCAGCACCACGCCCCGGGTCATGTCGCCGCCCACGGCGCGCGCGTCCAACCCGGGGAAGTCATCGCGCAAGCCCTGCACCGCGGCCTGTAGAAAGTCGGCCGAAATATCGACCCCCACGAAGCAGGCGGGCTGCACCAGGCGGCACAGCGTGCGCGCCTTCTGGCAGTTGCCCGCACCCAGCTCGATCAGCGTACGGCCCGGGCCCACAGCCCGGGCGATGCCGTCTGCGTGCTGCTGCATGAGCGCGGTTTCGGTGCGGGTGGGGTAGTACTCGGGCAGGCGGGTGATCTCTTCGAACAGCTGTGAGCCGTGCTGGTCGTAGAAGTATTTGGGGGAGATGCTGGCGGGGCGCTGGTTCAGGCCGCGCGTGATGTCATCGGTGAGGCTGGACAAAGGCATGGATCTTGAAGCGTCTCGCGCGGCATGGCTTGCCACTGCTGGTGAAAGAGCGGAACCGCCGTGGAGCCCACAGGCTCCGAGACGACCATCCCGCCCGCAGGCTGGACCGTGAAAGGCAATATAACCCCACGGCTATCGGGACATTCTGCGACGGCGGGATGATGCTGCGTGTAGGTCATTTCCCCGTTGCCTGCGGCGCACAGGCCGCCCTCGCCGCCCGGCACGACACTGCGGCACTTTTTACGCGTCGGGTGGCTCCTACCGCCGTGCGACCCGCACGGAGCCGATCACCACCCGCAGCCGCCCCAGGCAGGAGCCCACCATGCCCGACATTGCCACCCCGAGTTTTTCGCCACTGCACCCTGCCCCCACCGCCCCCACACGCCGCCAGTGGCTGCAGCAGGGCCTGCGGGGTGCTGCCCTGGTGGCCGCACCGGCGCTGGTGCAGCGCGCAGCAGCCCAGGCACCCGCCATGCCCACGCCGCGCCAGACCGAGGGGCCCTACTACCCCGTGGACATCCCGGCGGACAGCGACGGCGACCTGCTGCGCAACGGCATGCTGCGCTATACCCAGGGCGAGGCTGTCTGGGTGGAAGGCCGGGTCACAGACACACAGGGCGTGCCGCTGTCAGGCGGCACGGTCGAGATCTGGCAGTGCGATGCCGACGGCCACTACCACCACCCAGGCGACGGCGGCAAGGCGGCCCCGGCGTTCCAGGGCTTCGGCCGTGTGGTGCTGGGGCGCGACGGGCGCTACCGCTTTCGCACCATCCGGCCAGCGCCATACACCGGGCGCACGCCGCACATCCACTTCAAGGTGCGGCTGCCGGGGCGCGAGCTGCTGACCACGCAGATGTACGTGGCAGGAGATCCCGGCAACACACGCGACTACCTCTGGAGCCGCCTGGGCGATGCCGAACGCGCAGCGCTCACCATGCCCTTTGCGCCGTCGCCCAATGGCGTGCGTGCCCAGTTCACGCTCGTGGTGCAGGCCTGACGCTGCGAAGCTTCCCCTGCTGCTGCGGCCCGAAAGACGGCCCCGCGCAGAGTGCAACCACCCAACCCCTCGCCAGCCCCAGCAGGACAGATACGCAGCGCGGGTGTACTGCCTGGAATCGCGGCATCTGTCCCTTGCCCCGCCGCACCGCCTGCCATACGCTTGCCGCAACCGGCCCCCACTTCTTTCCCAAAGGACACCCCATGCTCCAGATGCGACCCAACTGCGAATGCTGCAACAGGGACCTGCCGCCCAACTCCACCGACGCACGCATCTGCACCTTCGAATGCACCTTTTGCAGTGACTGCACCGGCACGCGGCTGAGCCACGTTTGCCCCAACTGCGGAGGCGACCTGGTGCAGCGCCCCCGCAGGCCAGCCTCCAAGCTGTCCCAGTACCCGGCCTCCACCGAACGCGTGCTCAAGCCCCAGGGCTGCGGGATGCTGGCATGACCATCGCCACACTGCTTGTCTTCGCGCTGGTGGCCCTGGTGGCTATCGCCACGCCGGGGCCCACGGTGCTGCTGGCGCTGGCCAATGGTTCGCGCTACGGCATGCGCCGCTCGCTGCCGGGCATGCTGGGCGCCGTGGCGTCGGACCTTGTGCTGGTCGGTGCAGTGGCGCTGGGCCTGGGGGCGCTGCTGGCAGCGTCCGAGTTCTGGTTTTCGGTGGTGAAGTGGCTGGGCGCGGCCTACCTAGCCTGGCTGGGATTGCGACTGCTGCGCTCGCAAGGCGGGCTGGACATTGCGGCCGCGGGCGGAGCAGCCTCCGGCCCATTGGCCACGCCGCGCAGCATCTTCGCGCGTTCGTTCCTGGTGGCGGTCACCAACCCCAAGGGCTATCTTTTCTGTTCGGCACTGCTGCCGCAATTCATCGACTCCAGTACACCGCAATGGCCGCAGTACGCCGCCATTGCAGCCGTTTTCGCCACCCTCGACTTCGCCGTGATGCTGGCCTACGCGCTGATCGGCGCGCGCGCCGTCAAGCTGCTGCGCCGTCGCGCGGTGCTGTGGCTGGACCGCTGCTGCGGCGGCGCCCTGCTGGCCTTGGCGGGCTCACTGGCCATTTACAAGCGGACGTAGTCAGCCCACGACGTCTTGCCATCGCAGCACTATGAAACTGGCGCAACCCCAGCCAGCGCCACCGCGCAACCGGCTTCGCCGGGCCACCGGTGAAGCCCCCTCAGGGGCTGAGGGGCCAAAGACAGCTCAGGAAGGCAATCAAAACCGCCAGCCCAGACCCACACCCACCAGAACGGGGTCCACCTTGAAGGTACCCAGCTTGGCACCGCCGGCGCTCACGTCGGTCTTGATGAAAACCTTCTTCACGTCGAAGTTGAGGTACAGATTCTTGGCAAGGGGGATGTCCACACCCACTTGCAGCGCGGGGCCGAAGCTGTTGCGGTCAATGTCCACGCCTGCGGGCAGGTTCACACTGGAAAACCGCGTGTAGTTCAGGCCTGCGCCCACATAGGGCTTGAAGCCAGCGGCATCAAAGTGGTACTGCACCAACAGCGTGGGTGGCAGGTGCTTGAGCGTGCCGATGGCAGCGCCGCCAGCGCTGAGCGTGTGCTTTTGCGGCACGGTCAGGATCAGCTCGGCCGCAACGTTCTTGTTGAAGAAGTAGGTGACGTCCACTTCGGGAATCGTCTTGTCGTTGATCGACAGGCCCAGGGGCGTGCTGTCCTTGTTGGCGCTGTCCAGGTGCACCACGCGTGCACGGACCATCCAGGGGCCTTCAGCCTGTTGCGCCAAGGCGGCGCCAGAAGACAGGGCACAAAGAACGGCGACAGCCAGCAGGTTTTTTTTCATGGTGATTTCGCATCGGTTGGACGGGGACGACCCCCGTGCATCTATTGAACCGCTGCACCCACCCACCGGCCTTGCCCTATCTCAAGGCCTCCGTACTAACCCTTAGATCTACATCAAGACATACCCACTCTCACGCAGTGGACTTGCCGCGCAGGCGCTGCACCAGCTTCACGCCGACCAGCACCAGCCCACCGGCAACAATCCCAACCACGGCGTTGAGCAAATTGGGCACCAGCACCGCCCACAGCCCGCCCACGGGCCATTGCGCGGCCACCGCACCGGAGGCGTCCACCGCGTGGTGCAGCATCGGAACCCCGTGCACCAGGATGCCACCACCCACCAGGAACATCGCCGCCGTGCCCGCGATGGACAGGCCCTTCATGAGCCAGGGCGCAGCGCGCAGGATGCCCGAACCCACGGCCCGGGCCGCGCTGCTGGCCTTGCCGTTCAGCCACAGGCCCAGGTCATCAAGCTTGACGATGCCCGCCACCAGACCATACACACCAATGGTCATGATCACCGCAATGCCCGACAGCACGGCCACTTGTTGCGTGAAAGGTGCCGCTGCCACGGTGCCGAGGGTGATCGCGATGATTTCCGCTGACAGGATGAAGTCGGTGCGCACAGCGCCCTTGATCTTGTCTTTCTCGAAGGCCACCAGATCCACCGCCGGGTTGGCATTGGCCTTGGCGTGGCTTTCGTGCTCGGCGTCATCCTCATGCTGCGCATGCAGCAGTTTGTGCGCCACCTTTTCAAAACCCTCAAAACACAAGAAGGCGCCGCCCACCATCAACAAGGGCGTCACGGCCCAAGGCGCAAAGGCACTGATCAAAAGCGCCGTCGGCACGAGGATGACCTTGTTGATGAACGACCCTTTGGCCACGGCCCACACCACGGGTATTTCGCGTTCAGCGCGCACACCGGTGACTTGCTGGGCATTGAGCGCCAGGTCGTCCCCCAGCACACCCGCTGTCTTCTGGGCTGCGACCTTGGTCATGACGGATACGTCATCGGCCATGGCGGCACTCTTCTTGGCCGCCACCTTGGTCATGAGGGCCACATCGTCGAGGATGGTGGCGATATCGTCCAACAGGGCAAGCAGGCTGCCAGCGGCCATGGGGAGTCCTTGAAATGGGTCTGTGAAAAGCGGCGGGCATGCCGCCTGTGTGCGCTGCACTATAGCAACGCGCAAGGCTGCTGCATCACCCACCAAAGTCCCCTCGGCGTGGGCGGCCATTCCTTCGTATTGACCCCCCGGCGGGCCGCCGTTTTCCTTTGCCAACGACAGCCTGCACGGCCCTTCCAAGGGAGAAGCGCATACTCGCGCCCTCACCCACCACCTCTGGGGTCCTCGAGCACGTGCTCATATCCGGGCTTCACGCCCGAGCCATGCCCGGCTATCTCACCAAGCAAGAAGACATTTCCATCGTCGGCGCCGCCGACCTGATCATTCGATCACTGCTCGACAAGCAACAGTTCTCCGACCCGCTGGGCACCGCCGAGGCCCTTGGCATTTCGTCCGCCGCATGGCCTCTGTTCGGCCTGCTCTGGCCTTCAGGCGCGCAGTTGGCGCAACGCATGGCCAGCCGCCCTTTGCAGACTGGCGAGCGCGTACTGGAGATTGGCTGTGGACTGGGCCTGGCCAGTCTGGTGTGCCACCGGCGCGGCATCAATGTCACTGCCAGCGACTGCCATCCGTTGGCGCAGCAGTTCCTGCAGGAAAACACCCGACTCAACAGTCTGCCGCCCCTCAAGTACCGCACCGGTCACTGGGGGGCAGACACCTCGGCACCTGCCGGTGCCGTGCACGGCGAGTTCGACCTCATCATGGGCAGCGATGTGCTGTATGAACGCGACGCCCGCGCCTCGCTGGCCAGTTTTCTGGACCGCCACGCCAGCCAAGGCGCACAGATCTGGATCGTGGACCCGAACCGGGGCAACCGCTCCACCTTTCACAAGCAGATGGCGGCGCACCGTTTTGAGGTGGTGGAAGAGCGCCTGGATCACCCTGCGCTCGGCAGCATTCCGGCCTACAAGGGGCGTCTGCTGGTGTACGAAAGACCCGTGCTGGCCTGAGCGATGGAGACACAGGGAAGAGCTCCCGCCATCAAGATTCAAGCGGTATTTTCTTGCAGGGCACCGCTGCCCCACGGCGGCATCTACGCCCTGAGGCTCGAAGCATCCGCGTGGAGATCAAAGACCAGCGCGCGCAGCCATTGGTTCGCAGGGTCCTTGTGAAATTTCGCGTGCCAGAACATGTTGATGGCTATTTTTGGCAGCTTGACCGGGTGAGGAAGGTACTGGAGCTGGAAAGGTTCTGCCATGCGCTCGGCCAGCCTTTCCGGTACGGTGGCGATGAGATCGGTGGACTGCAAGATATGCCCCACTGCGACAAAGTGGGGTACTTTGAGTTTCACCTGCCTCTGGGGTGCATGGTTGTCCAGTATCTCGTCCACCTGCCCATGGCCGGTGCCCGCAGACACGATGGCCACATGGTCCGCGCTGAAGAAGTCCTGCAACCGGATTTTTTTCTGATCCAGCCGGTGGCCTTTGCGAAACATGCAGACGTAGTTCTGCTCGAAAAGCCGGCGTTGAAAAAACCCCGCCTTCAACTGCGGCAGCAGGCCCATCGCCAGATCCACATGGCCGGCCTCCATGGCGTCCTTCAGGTTGATGGCGGCATTGCGCACGGTGCTGATGGCTACGAACGGCGCGACCTCCTGAATTCGCTGCATCAGTTGCGGCAGAAAGTAGATCTCCCCGATATCCGTCATCCCCACAGTGAAACTGCGTTTGCTGGTGCCTGGATCAAATGAATTTCTGGCGTTCACAGCCCCGTGAATCATGCCAAGTGCATACCCCACCGATTCCGCCAGCTGGTCCGCAAACGGGGTGGGCTGCATCCCGCTCGCGGTGCGGGTGAACAGCTCGTCGTCAAACAGCTTGCGCAGCCGCGAAAGGGCATTGCTCACGGCTGGCTGCCCAAGACCCAGGTTCTCCGCCACCTTGGAGACCTTGCGTTCGGTGAGGAGCTGATTGAAGACCACCAACAGATTCAGGTCAATGTCTTTGAGCTCCATCGGGGTCTCCTTGAATATTGATTTGAATGATATTAAACATTCACACCATCGCGTTGACTGATTTTATCGCGAGTCTGATCATCGGACCCTGCGATTCCTGTTGCAGGAAACGATGCCGAAAAGAACATCAGAGACAACGCACGATGGAAATCCACGTACGCCCACTAGAGCGCACTTTCAATGTCGCAGCCGGCGCCAATCTGCTGGACGCCTTGCGCGAAAACGACGTGCCGGTTTCGTACAGCTGCATGGCGGGAAGGTGCGGAACTTGCCGTTGCAAGATCGTCACGGGGAACGTGCTGGAGTCGGGGCGCGAAGTGCAGCAACCTCTAGCCGCGCAAGATTCGTACGTCCTGGCGTGCCAGACCTTCTTGACGGAGCCCTGCACCGTGGAGATTGCCGAGCCTGATGAAGTGGTCGTGCATGCGGCGCGGATCATCAAGGCCACCGTTGTGGCCATTGAAGACACCACCCATGACATCAAGCGACTGATTCTCAAGCCAGCGAAGGCCTTGGATTTTTCGCCGGGCCAGTATGCGCAATTGCAATTCACACCGACCCACGCGCGACCCTATTCCATGGCCGGCACGACCAACGACGAAACGCTGGAGTTCCATCTGAGGCTGATTCCGCAAGGCCGTGTCACCGCCTATGTCGCGAACGAACTTCGCGTGGGGGACTCGGTTCGAGTGAGCGGCCCACTGGGCTCTGCGTACCTTCGGCGCAAACACACCGGGCCGATGTTGTGTGTAGCGGGCGGCACGGGGCTGGCACCGATCCTGTCCGTTGTTCGCGGTGCCGTTGCCGCAGGCATGGGCAATCCCATCCATCTGTACTTCGGGGTCCGATCTGAGCGCGACATCTATGGCCGTGAATGGCTGGAAGCGCTGCAACGTCAGCACCCGAACCTCAAGGTGCAGATTGTGGTCGCGTCTGGCCAGGCACAGGGTTGCCGCACAGGCCTGGTGACCGACGCCATCGCCAAGGACTGGCCCAGCCTGGCGGGCTTTCGCGCGTACCTCTGCGGCGCACCGCCCATGGTCGAAGCCACGTCCCTGCTGGTGCGGCAAAGGGGTGTTTTTCCCGGACAGGTCTACGCGGATGCTTTCTATGCCAGCGGCACGTAAACCTGGTTCCTCGCACTGATTTCAGGAGCAACCCATGAACACCACCCTGTCTGCCAATGTTGCAACAAGCCAGCAGCGCAAAAGCTATTACGACCGCATCGCCGAAGAAAGCATGACCCCTTTGTGGGAAGTGCTGGGAGCACTGGTTCCGCAACAGCCCCGATCTCCTGCGGTGGCGCACGCCTGGTCCTATGCCCAGGTCCGCGCCAAGGTGCTGGAGGCTGGTTCGTTGATCAGCGCAGCAGAGGCGGAACGCCGCGTGCTGATTCTGGAGAACCCCGCATTGCGAGGCCAGTCCAGCATCACGCAGGCACTGTATGCAGGTCTTCAACTCATCCTGCCTGGCGAGGTTGCACCGGCCCATCGCCACACCCAGTCCGCCCTGCGCCTGGTGCTGGACGGTGCTGGCGCCTACACCGCTGTGGATGGAGAGCGCACAACCATGAGGCGCGGTGACTTCATCATCACGCCTGCCTGGACATGGCATGACCACGGCAATCCGGGCAACGAACCCGTGGTGTGGCTTGACGGACTGGATATCCCGATCGTCCGATTTCTGGACGCAGGTTTTGCAGAGAAAAGCGATAGCGAGTACCAAGCGGTCACCCGGCCGGAAGGGGACGCATTGGCCCGGTATGGCTCCAACATGCTCCCGGTGGACTTCCAGCAGCAACCATCCGACCCGACCAAGGTCTTTGTGTACCCCTGGGAGCGCACCCTGTCCACGCTGCATGCCCTGAAGGCTGGCAGTCCAGACCCTCATTTCGGCCACAAGCAGCGCTACGTGAACCCGGCTACAGGACGTTCGCCCATGCCAACGATGGCCGCTTTCGCGCAACTGATTCCCGCAGGCTTCGAGACCCAGCCGTATCGCTGCACGGATGGAACGGTGTACGTCTGCCTCTCCGGTTCGGCAGAAGCCCACATCGAGGGACAGACCTTTCGTCTGGAGGAAAACGACGTGCTGGTGGTCCCCTCGTGGCATTCCCAGCAGTTCTGCGCACTCACTGAGGCGGTGCTGTTCAGCTACTCCGACCGTCCCGTGCAACAGGCACTTGGCCTGTGGCGCGAGCAGCGATCCTGAAGTCCTGCCATTTCCCACTTTGCATTGAAAGACCCACCCATGTCCTTCGCCATAGCTCCCGCCGCTGTGCCTTCGTTGTCCATTCAAGGGCAGCCCGAGCGATTTCCGGTCCACCGGATTTTCTGCGTGGGCCGCAACTACGCAGCGCATGCCCGTGAGATGGGCAAGGACCCTGACCGCGACCCCCCTTTCTTCTTCATGAAGCCTGCCAATGCCGCGGTCGATGCCTCGATGCCTACAACCATCCCCTATCCACCCAAGACGACTAACTTTCACCATGAGATTGAACTCGTCGTGGCGATCGGCAAGGGCGGGCGTGACATTGCACAAGACCGGGCATACGAACACGTCTTTGGGTACGCCGTGGGTCTGGACATGACGCGCCGCGACCTCCAACTGGAAGCCCGTGACAAAGGACGTCCATGGGAGTTTGGCAAGTCGTTTTCTCAGTCTGCACCGATCGGCGCGATCACTCCAGCCACATCCCACGGACAGGTCCCTCACGGTGCCATCCGCGTCAGCGTCAATGGTGCGGCACGGCAGTCCTCGGATGTCGGTCTCTTGATTTGGTCTGTCGAGGAGTGCATCGCCTATCTGTCCCAGTACGAAGCCCTGGAGCCCGGAGACTTGATCATGACGGGCACTCCCGAGGGCGTGAACGCCGTGGTGCGGGGAGATGTGATGCACGGGGAAATCGATGGCCTGTCGGCCATCACCGTCACTGTCGAAGCCTGAGAAAAAGCAGCGAAGGAGATAGCGATGAGCACACCGACAAATGAAGTCTTCCCCGCCCAGATGCGATGGGAAACCGAGGGAAGCAGCCGAATTCCCTTCATGGCCTACACCGACGATGACCTGCACAAGAAGGAGCTAGAACGCTTTTTCTACCAGCGGCATTGGAACTACGTCGGTTTGGAAGCCGAGGTTCCGAAGGTTGGTGACTTCAAGCGCACGGTGGTGGGTGAACGTTCGGTCCTCATGGTGCGCGACGCGGATGGCATCCACGTCGTCGAGAACGTATGCGCCCATCGCGGAATGCAGTTTTGCCGCGAGCGCCATGGCAACAAGAAAGATTTTGTGTGCCCGTACCACCAGTGGAGCTATACCCTGCAAGGGGATCTTCAGGGGGTCCCGTTTCGCCGTGGTGTCAAGCAGGACGGAAAGGTCAACGGCGGCATGCCCGCTGATTTCCAGACAGCGGACCACGGCCTGAACAAGCTGAAAGTGGCAACCCGTGGTGGCGTCGTGTTTGCCAGCTTCGACCACAACATCGAGTCGCTCGAAGACTTCCTGGGGCCGGAGATCCTCTCGTACTTCGACCGGCTCTTCAACGGCCGGCAATTGAAAATTCTCGGCTACAACCGCCAGCGCATTCCAGGCAACTGGAAGCTCATGCAGGAGAACATCAAGGACCCCTACCACCCTGGTTTGCTGCACACCTGGTTTGTGACCTTTGGCCTCTGGCGGGCGGACAACAAAAGTGAGCTGAAGATGGATGCGCGCCATCGGCATGCCGCCATGATCTCGACGCGGGGGCAGGCCGGAAAAGCCGACCAGGTCACCCAGGTGTCCAGCTTCAAGGAAAGCATGCAGCTGCACGATCCCCGGTTTCTCGACATCGTGCCAGAGCCCTGGTGGGGTGGCCCCACCGCCGTCATGATGACGGTGTTTCCCAGCGTCATCCTTCAGCAGCAGGTCAACAGCGTCTCCACCCGGCACATCCAGCCGGATGGCCACGGCGCCTTCGACTTTGTGTGGACGCACTTCGGCTTTGAGGATGACACCGAAGAGATGACGCAGCGCCGCCTGCGACAGGCCAACCTGTTCGGCCCTGCCGGGTTCGTCTCCGCAGACGACGGGGAAGTGATCGAATTTTCCCAGCAAGGCTTTGAAAGCAAGCCGTACCACCGCACCTTGGCGGAGTTGGGGGGAAAGACCGTGGAAAACACCGACCACATGGTGACCGAAACGCTGATCCGCGGAATGTATGCGTACTGGCGTGAAGTGATGGAGGCCTGACCATGAGCGCCGCCCCCCACATTCACTTTGATGACTACCTGGCCATATCGCGCCTGTATGCAGAGTACGCACTGGCTGTGGACTCTGGCGACTGGGATTTGTGGCCCGAGTTTTTCACGGACGACTGCATCTACAAGCTGGTGCCCCGCGAGAACCACGAGCGCGGATTTCCATTGGCAACGCTCCTGTTTGAAAGCAAGGGGATGCTCAAGGACCGTGTGTACGGCATCCGGGAAACCCTGTTCCATGACCCCTACTACCAACGCCATGTGGTGGGCGCGCCTGTGGTCCTCGTAGCCAGTGAAAACCGCTTCGAGGCAGAGGCGAACTACGCAGTGTTTCGCACCAAGCTCTCTCGCGAATCCACGGTGTTCAACGTGGGACGGTACATCGACGTGATCGAACGCACTCCCGCAGGGCTCAAATTAGCGAAGCGCACCTGCGTGTACGACAGCGAAATGATCCCGAACTCCATCATCTATCCCATCTGAACCGCCATGAACGAATCATCCTGGATTGACGCCGCCAGCGAGGCCGAAGTACCCGAAGACGATGTCATCGGATTGCAGGTCGGCGAGCGCAGCATTGCCCTGTACAAGGTTGCCGGAAGTGTTTTTGCGACCGACAACATCTGCACGCACGGGCATGCGCGTCTTTGCGATGGCTTTCTGGACGGCCATGAAATCGAGTGCCCCCTGCACCAGGGGAAGTTTGATGTCCGCGATGGCCAGCCCACCTGTGCTCCGGTCACGGCCCCGCTGACGTGCTACCCGGTGCGCATTGATGGGGGCCGTGTGTTCCTTCAGGTGGGCATTTCATCCACCTGAAAGAAGCATTCATCGCAGATGGGCTGGCAGTGGGCAACCTGCGCAGCAGGATGCCTCAGGCCACATCACCCCACCCACTTGCGCGCGTTGCGCCAGATGCGCATCCAGGCGCTGTACTCCGCCTTGTCTTCGCTCGTCCAGCTCATCTGCACGTTGCGGAACACGCGCTCGGGGTGCGGCATCATGGCCGTGAAGCGGCCGTCGGCCGTGGTCACGGCCGTGAGGCCACCCACGCTGCCGTTGGGGTTGAACGGGTACTGCTCGGTGGCGCGGCCGTGGTTGTCCACATAGCGCATGGCGGCAATGGCCTTGTCGGCATTGCCCCGGTACTTGAAGTTGGCATAACCCTCGCCATGCGCCACGGCAATCGGCAGGCGGCTGCCGGCCATGCCTTGCAGGAACAGGCTGGGTGATTCCAGCACTTCCACCAGAGACAGGCGGGCCTCGAAGCGCTCGCTCTGGTTGGTGGTGAAGCGTGGCCAGTCTTGCGCGCCGGGGATGATGTCCGCCAGCTCGGCAAACATCTGGCAGCCGTTGCACACGCCCAGGCCGAAGGTGTCGGAACGGCCGAAGAAGCCCTGGAACTGAGCGGCCAACACCGGGTTGAAGGTGATGGAACGCGCCCAGCCAATGCCCGCACCCAGTGTGTCGCCGTAGCTGAAGCCACCACAGGCGACCACGCCCTTGAAGTCTTCAAGCTTCACGCGGCCAGTCTGCAGGTCGGTCATGTGCACGTCGTAGGCCTCAAAGCCTGCTTCCGTGAACGTGTAGGCCATCTCAATGTGCGAGTTCACGCCCTGCTCGCGCAGAATGGCAACCTTGGGACGGGACAGATTCAAGTACGGCGCCGCCACGTTGTCGGTGGCATCGAACGTGAGGTGCACATGCAGGCCCGGGTCAGTGGGCTCGCCCGCAGCGGCGTGCTCGGCATCGGCGTTGGCGGGGTTGTCGCGTTGCTGGCAGATCTTCCAGCTCACGGCATCCCACACCTGGTGCAAATCGGCCAACGGGGCGCTGAACACGGACTTGGCATCGCGCCAGACCTGCAACTCGCCCTTGCCAGCATCGATCTCGGACGACGCAGGGCGCGTCTTGCCCACGAAGTGGCTGAACTTGGACAGGCCGTGCTCGCGCAACACCTGCATCACGTCGTTGCGCTCGGCCGTGCGCACCTGCAGCACCACGCCCAGCTCTTCGTTGAACAGTGCCTTGAGCGTGAGTTCTTCACGGCGGGCACTGACCTGCTGCGCCCAGTTCTTGGCGTCACCGGTTTCCATGCGGCTGTCGCTGATGCCGTCGCCCTCGGTCACCAGCATGTCCACGTTGAGCGCCACGCCCACGTGGCCTGCAAACGCCATTTCTGCCGCTGCAGCCAACAGGCCGCCGTCGCTGCGGTCGTGGTAAGCCAGGATCTGGCCCTTGGCGCGCAGCGCGTTCACGGCGTTGACGAGATTGACCAGATCTTTCGGGTCGTCCACATCGGGCACCACGTCGCCGCTTTGCTCCAGCGTCTGGCCCAGGATGCTGCCACCCATGCGGTTCTGGCCCTTGCCCAGGTCGATCAACACCAGCGTGGTGTCTGCCTCGGTGGCATTGAGCTGGGGGGTGAGCGTGCCACGCACATCGGACAGCGAGGCGAACGCGCTCACGATCAGGCTGACGGGTGATGTGACCTTTTTCTTGTCCGAACCTTCGTTCCACTGCGTGCGCATGGACAGGCTGTCCTTGCCCACGGGGATGCTGATGCCAAGGGCCGGGCACAGCTCCATGCCCACGGCCTTCACGGTTTCGTACAGCGCGGCGTCTTCGCCGGGCTCGCCACAGGCGGCCATCCAGTTGGCGCTGAGCTTCACGCGGGGCAGTTCAATCGGGGCGGCCAACAAGTTGGTCAGCGCCTCGGCCACGGCCATGCGGCCCGAGGCGGGGGCGTTGATGGCGGCCAGCGGGGTGCGCTCGCCCATGCTCATCGCCTCACCGGCAAAGCCTTTGTAATCGGCCAAAGTCACGGCGCAATCGGCCACGGGCACTTGCCAGGGGCCCACCATCTGGTCGCGGTGACTCAGGCCGCCCACCGTGCGGTCGCCAATGGTGATGAGAAAGCGCTTGGACGCCACCGTGGGGTGGGCCAGCACGTCGATCACGGCCTTTTGCAGCGGCACGCCGGTCAGGTCCATCGGTGCGAATTCGCGCACCACGGTCTTCACGTCGCGGTGCATCTTGGGCGGCTTGCCCAGCAGCACGTTCATCGGCATGTCCACGGGCAGCTTCTGGTCGTCGGCCGTCGCAGCCGGGTCGTGCAGCACCAGCTGGCGCTCTTCCGTGGCCGTGCCGATCACGGCAAACGGGCAGCGTTCGCGCTCGCAGAAGGCCTGGAACAGGGGCAACGACTCGGGCGCGATGGCCAGCACGTAACGCTCTTGCGACTCGTTGCTCCAGATTTCCTTCGGCGCCATGCCCGATTCTTCGAGCTGCACGGCACGCAGATCGAAGCGTGCGCCACGGCCTGCATCGTTGGTCAGCTCTGGGAAGGCGTTCGAGAGGCCGCCCGCGCCCACGTCGTGGATGGCCAGGATGGGGTTATCGGTACCCTGCGCCCAGCAATGGTTGATGACCTCTTGCGCACGGCGCTCGATCTCGGGGTTGCCACGCTGCACCGAGTCAAAGTCCAGCTCGGCCGCGTTGGTACCCGTGGCCATGGAACTGGCGGCGCTGCCGCCCATGCCGATGCGCATGCCCGGGCCGCCCAACTGGATCAGCAACGAGCCCGCAGGAAATTCGATCTTCTTCGTCAGCTCGGCATCGATCACGCCCACGCCGCCCGCGATCATGATGGGCTTGTGGTAGCCGCGCTGCACACCAGCAACTTCCTGCTCGTATTCGCGGAAGTAGCCATTCAGGTTGGGGCGGCCAAATTCGTTGTTGAACGCCGCGCCACCCAGGGGGCCCTCGACCATGATCTGCAGCGGGCTGGCAATGTGCTCGGGCTTGCCCACGGTGGAGCCCCAAAGCTTGGAGACGGTGAAGCCCGTGAGGCCCGCCTTGGGCTTGGAGCCCCGGCCGGTGGCGCCTTCGTCGCGGATCTCGCCGCCTGCACCGGTGGATGCACCTGGGAAGGGCGAGATGGCCGTGGGGTGGTTGTGCGTTTCCACCTTCATCAGCACATGCTGGGTAACGCTACTTTTTTGATAGCTATTGGCGCTTGATGGATAGGCGCCAGAGGCCATTTTTGCTACAAAACGCTCGACCTGATGGCCCTCCATGACCGAGGCGTTGTCCGAATACGCGATCACCGTGTGCTGGGGCGCCAGCTGGTGGGTGTTGCGGATCATGCCGAACAGGCTCTTGTCCTGCGCCACGCCGTCGATGGTGAACTCGGCGTTGAAGATTTTGTGGCGGCAATGTTCGCTGTTGGCCTGCGCGAACATCATCAGTTCCACATCGGTGGGGTTGCGCTTGAGGCCCGTGAAGGCGGTCACGAGGTAGTCGATTTCGTCATCGGCCAGGGCCAGGCCAAAGCGGGTGTTGGCGGCCTCCAGGGCAGCGCGGCCACCGGCCAGCACGTCCACATGCTCCATGGGCGCGGGCTGCAGTTCGGTGAACAGGGCGGCAGCAGCGCTGCGGTCAGCCACCACCGATTCGGTCATGCGGTCGTGCAGCAAGGCGGCGACCTGGCCCAGTTGCTCGACGGTCAGCTCGGGCGTCTTGCCCAGCAGGCCCGATTTGAGGCTGACGCGGTATTCGGTGATGCGCTCCACGCGGCGGATGGCGATGCCACAGTTGCGCGCAATGTCGGTGGCCTTGGAGGCCCAGGGCGACAGCGTGCCCAGGCGGGGCGTGACGATGAGGACGGCGCCGTCCTCGGGGCCTGCGTACGGGTCGCCATAGGTCAGCAGCGCGGCCAGGCGTTCTTGTTCCGCCGCCGTGGGGGCTGCGTCGGTCACCACCAAGTGCACAAAACGTGCCGCAATGCCACTGATCTTGGGGTGAATCGCCTCCAGGGCAGGTTGAAGTTGCTGGGCGCGGAAGGTGCTGAGGGCGTTGCCGCCCGCCAGCGTGGTCATGTGCAAGGTCACGGTAGCGGCCTGTTGGGGGTGTGAGGGGTAGACAGAGACCCGGCCCAGCAGCTTGCAGCCAGGACCGGAGCCCGCCATTTTACCGGCCCAGGCCGTGCCGCCTGCACGGCGCGGGGGCCAATGGGATAATCAAGGCATGAGCATCACCATCAAAAGCGCAGAGGACATCGCCGGCATGCGCATTGCGTGCCGCCTGGCCTCCGAAGTGCTGGACTACATCGCCCCCCACATCAAGCCCGGTATCACCACCAAGGAAATCGACCGCTTGGGCGCCGAATGCATGGCCCAGCAGGGCACCATCTCGGCCACCGTGGGCTACCAACCGCCGGGTTATCCACCCTATCCGGCCTCGCTGTGCACCTCGGTCAACCATGTGGTGTGCCACGGCATCCCCAACGACAAGCCGCTCAAGAAGGGCGACATCGTCAACGTGGATGTGACGGTCATCACCAAGGACGGCTGGTATGGCGACAACAGCCGCATGTACCTGATTGGAGAATGCTCGATCGCCGCCAAGCGGCTGTCGGCCATCACGTTCGATGCCATGTGGCATGGCATCGTGCAGGTCAAGCCAGGTGCCCACCTGGGCGACATCGGCCACGCGATCCAGAAGTTTGCCGAAGGCCAGGGCTTTTCCATCGTGCGCGAGTTTTGCGGCCACGGCATTGGCAAGAAATTCCACGAAGAACCCCAGGTGCTGCACTACGGCCGCCCCGGCACACTCGAAGAGCTGGTGCCCGGCATGGTCTTCACCATTGAGCCCATGATCAACGCCGGCCGCCGCGAGGTCAAGGAATTCAGCAACGATGGCTGGACCATCGTGACCAAGGACCACAGCCTGTCGGCCCAGTGGGAGCACACGGTGCTGGTCACCGAGACGGGCTATGAAGTGATGACGCTGTCGGCAGGCTCCCCCCCGCTGCCGGCGTTTGTGACCGCGACCAAGACCTGACCCGCGCGCCGGATGGCCCATCGCCAGCCGGCGCGTACAACTCTTGCATGGTTTTTTGCATGGCCCTTTTTCAGCGCGACCCTCAACGACCATGACCAAAATCCATGCCCTGCCTGAAGTGCATGCCCTGCGGGACGCCTACCGCAACGACAAAGCCGCCCTGCTGGCTGCCATGAAGGCCACGGGAGCCTCCACGCGCGGCATCCGTGTATTGCTGCGCAAGCTCTCCACACTGGCCGGCCACCTGCTGCAAACCCTGTGGCAGCGCGCCGAGCTGCCAGCCGACATGGCGCTGGTGGCGGTGGGGGGGTTCGGGCGCGACCAGCTCTTTCCCTATTCGGATGTCGATGTGCTGCTGCTGATGCCCGACGGTGCAGCGCCCGACGCGGGCAGCGCCCTGCGCACCCAGCTAGAAGGCTTCATCGGCAGTTGCTGGGATGCGGGGCTGGAGATTGGCTCCAGCGTGCGCACGGTGGCCGAATGCCTGGCCGAAAGTGCGGGCGATGTCACCGTGCAGACCTCCTTGCTCGAATCGCGCCTGGTGTGCGGCAATGCAGCGTTGTTCGAGGAGTTCCAGCGGCAGTACCGCGCGCAGATGGACCCGCAGGCCTTCCTGGTGGCCAAGACGCTGGAGATGCGCCAGCGCCACAACAAGTACGAGAACACACCCTACTCGCTGGAGCCCAACTGCAAGGAGTCGCCCGGCGGGCTGCGCGACCTGCAGATGATCCTGTGGGTGTCCCAGGCCGCGGGCCTGGGCCGCAACTGGAAGGAACTGGCCGCCAGCGGCATGGCCACGGCCTTCGAAGTGCGCCAGATCGAACGCAACGAGGCGGTGCTGTGCCTCATCCGCGCGCGCCTGCATGCAGCCGCTGGGCGGCACGAGGATCGTCTGGTGTTCGACCTGCAGACCGCCGTGGCCGAGTCGTTCGGCTACCGCTCGCAGGCGCCCGACGGATCACGCCTGCCCATGCGGGCGAGCGAGAGCCTGATGCGGCGCTACTACTGGGCGGCCAAGGCTGTGTCGCAGCTCAGCCAGATCCTGTTGCTCAACATCGAGGAGCGGCTGAACCCCTCCACGCACGAGCCACGCCCCATCAACGAGCGGTTTTTCGAAAAGGCCGGGCTCATCGAGGTGGCCAGCGACGACCTCTACACGCGTGACCCACACGCCATCCTCGAAACCTTTTTGCTCTACCAGACCACGGTGGGCCTCAAGGACCTGTCGGCCCGCACCCTGCGCGCGCTGTACAACGCGCGTGGCGTGATGGACGGGGCGTTTCGCCGCGACCCGGCCAACCGTGCGGCCTTCATGCGCATCCTCCAGCAACCGTCGGGCATCACGCATGCCATGCGGTTGATGAACCAGACCTCGGTGCTGGGGCGCTACCTGTGGGCGTTTCGCGGCATCGTCGGGCAGATGCAGCACGACCTGTTCCACGTGTACACGGTGGACCAGCACATCCTGATGGTGCTGCGCAACGTGCGGCGGTTCTTCATGGCCGAGCATGCGCACGAATACCCCTTCTGCTCACAGCTGGCCGCCGGGTGGGACAAGCCGTGGATTCTGTACATCGCCGCACTCTTTCATGACATCGGCAAAGGCCGTGGAGGCGACCACTCGCAGATCGGCGCCGTGGAGGTGCGGCACTTCTGCCGCCAGCACGGCGTGGACCGCGAGGACGCCAAGCTCATTGAGTTCCTGGTCAGCGAACACCTCTCGATGAGCCGCATCGCCCAGAAGGAAGACCTGAGCGACCCCGATGTGATTGCCGCCTTTGCACAGCGCGTGGGCAACGAGCGTTACCTCACCGCGTTGTACCTGCTCACGGTGGCCGATATCCGCGGCACCAGCCCCAAGGTCTGGAACGCCTGGAAGGGCAAGCTGCTGGAAGACCTGTACCGCTCCACCTTGCGCACGCTGGGCGGCCGAGCACCCGACGCTGCCGCCGAGATCGAGGCGCGCAAGCGCGAGGCGCTGGTGCTGCTGGCCCTGAGCGCCCTGCCCTTCGAGGCGCACAAGGCGCTGTGGGCCACGCTGGACGTGAGCTACTTCATGCGCCATGAAGCGGCCGACATCGCCTGGCACACGCGCCACCTTTCGCGCCATGTCGGCACGGCAAAACCTGTGGTGCGTGCGCGCCAGTCCCTCGCAGGGGACGGACTGCAGGTGATGGTGTATGCGGCCGACCAGGCCGACCTGTTCGCACGCATCTGCGGCTATTTCGACCGTGCGGGCTTCTCCATCCTGGACGCGCGTGTGCACACCGCGAACAACGGCTACGCGCTCGACACTTTCCAGGTGGTGGCGTCCTCCCAGCCCGGGCACTACCGGGAGCTGACGCACATGGTCGAAAGCGATCTGGTACGTGTGATCGAGGCCGGTGGTCCGTTGCCAGAACCCGCACGCAAGCGGGTCTCGCGGCGGGTCAAGAGTTTTCCGGTGGCACCCCGCGTCACGCTGCGCCCCGACGAGAAAGCGCAGCGCTGGCTGCTGGCCATCTCGGCCAGCGACCGGGCGGGCCTGCTCTACCTGGTGGCCCGCATCCTGGCGCAGCACCACCTGAGCGTGCAGCTGGCCAAGGTCAGTACCCTGGGGGAGCGGGTGGAAGACACGTTCCTAATCCAGGGCCCCGAGCTGCAGAACAACGCCCGCCAGATCCAGATCGAAACCGAGCTCCTGCGCGAGTTGTCCGACTGACCGGCGCGGACAATCAGTCCAGCGGCTGGCCTGCACACCCGCAATGCAATTGCGCTAATGTCAGCTACATTTTTAATAGCAAAAATTCAATAACGGATAAGCGGCAGAGCCATTTTCAGCCATATTTCCGCGCCATCGCGAGCTCGGGTATGTGCTTGCTTTGCGCGTGTCATCGGCCTATAAGAGAACCGTGAATGTGGCGCGTTCAAGGCGCCCACAGTGTCCGCCCTGCCGCGTTGCGCCACCGCAGCCCAGGTGGGCACCCAGCGCCCTTCGAGGCTGCCTGCGCAGCCCCAAGGAGCCAGCATGTACAAGCACATCCTGATGCCCTCCGACGGCACAGCCCTGTCGGAAGCAGCCATCCTGCGCGGCATGCGTTTTGCCCGCGAGGCCCATGCCAAAGTCACCGGTTTCTACGCGTTGCCCGAGTTCCATTCGCTGGCCTACCACGCAGAGATGCTGGAACACACGCGCAAAAGCCAGGAGGACCAGGCCCGCGCCCGCGCCGAAGTGGTGCTGGATTACATCCGGGAGACAGCGGCACAGTACGGCGTGCCCTGCGACACCGTGACCAGCATCAGCGACCACCCGTACGAAGCCATCATTGACGCCGCACACGCCCAGGGGTGTGACCTGATCCTGATGGCATCGCATGGCCGCCGGGGGCTTCAGGGCCTCCTGCTGGGCAGCGAGACGCTGAAAGTCCTGACCCACAGCAAGATCCCGGTGCTGGTGCACAGGTGATGGAGATTGATCAGTCGTCTTCGGTGGCGCTGATGTCCGGGAACAGCACTTCGGTAAAGCCGAACTGCGTGAAGTCGCGCACCCGCATGGGGTAGAGCTTGCCAATGAGGTGGTCGCACTCGTGCTGCACCACCCGGGCATGAAAGCCCTCCACCGTGCGGTCGATCGGGTCTCCATACGGATCAAACCCGGTATAGCGAATGCGCGACCACCGAGGCACCTTGCCACGCAAACCTGGGACGGACAGGCAACCTTCCCAATCCTCATCCTCCTCATCACCAAGCGGCATGATGACCGGGTTGAGCAAGACTGTGCGAGGGACCACCGGCCGGTCCGGGTAGCGCGGATTGCGCTCGCCAGAGCCAAAAATCACGAGCTGCAGATCCACGCCGATCTGCGGTGCGGCAAGCCCCGCACCATTGACAGACTGCATGGTGTCGAACATGTCGCGCACCAGAAGGTGGAGCGCATCGGTATCGAACTCAGTGACGGGCTGGGCAATGCGCAGCAGGCGCGGATCGCCCATCTTCAGGATGGTATGGATGGTCATCGAAGGTGCATTCAGTTCAAGGGGAGGAAGCGGCACACGCGCAGCTGCGGCAGCATAGCGTGTGCGCGCCCGTCGTGGAGCGACCAGCGCATTCACAATACAGGGCATGTCCCAGCCCCCACCCGAGTCCCCCGAGGACACCACACTGCAACTGCGCACCCTGCCCTGGCCCGTGCGCTGGCTGCTGCTCGCGTTTGCCGTGCTGTGCCTGGTCATGGGCATCATTGGTGTGATCGTTCCCGGGCTGCCGACCACGGTGTTCATCTTGATGGCAGCATGGGCCGCTGCACGCAGCTCGCCACGGCTCTATCGCTGGCTGTGGAACCACCGCTTGTTCGGCCCCCTGCTGCGCAACTGGGCCCAGGGCGGCAAGGTCAGTCGGCGGGCCAAGTGGAGCGCCACGTTGCTCATGGCACTCAGCGGCATCGTGCTGTTCGCCACGGGCTCCCGCCCCTGGGTGGCAGGTATTGCGATCACCTGCATGGTCTGCGTGGCGGCCTGGCTGTGGCGCCGGCCGGAGCCCTGAAGAGCCCCACTCAGCGAGTGCTGGCGGCGCATGGGGTGATTCCTACATCGCTCCTTCACCACCCCTCCGTATCACCGCAATTGCATGCTCGAACAAGCTGCAGAATCTTTAGAGGCCCCATTTTTATGTATATAATCTAAGTCTTGTTCCTCGATAGCTCAGTCGGTAGAGCGCCGGACTGTTAATCCGTAGGTCCCTGGTTCGAGCCCAGGTCGAGGAGCCAAGAATTTGCAGGCCCTGCATGTGTACGCGGGGCCTTTTACATACCGATCATTCCTCGATAGCTCAGTCGGTAGAGCGCCGGACTGTTAATCCGTAGGTCCCTGGTTCGAGCCCAGGTCGAGGAGCCAGCCAAAAAACCCACCATGTTCACGCATGGTGGGTTTTTTTATTTCCACCATTGAACACGCCAACCCACACTCAGCCTGCCTGACAATAAGTCTCTTTGCATTGCCACCCCATGCCCCCGCAACTGCCTTGGCTGGAGCCCGAAGACCCGCTACCCCCTCCTGCGGATGCGTGGGGGCCCACCGATCCCGCCCCCGGACTCTTGGCCGCGGGTGGCGCACTGGATGCTGCACACCTCAAAGCGGCCTACGCTCAAGGCACCTTCCCCTGGTATGGCCCAGGGCAGCCCATCCTCTGGTGGGCACCCGATCCGCGCATGGTCTTGCACGTCGCAAACTTCAGGTTGCATCGGTCTCTGCGCAAAACCCTGCAGGCATTCAGAACCAATACATCCTGCGAAATCCGCGTGGACCACAACTTCCGGGATGTCATCAAGGCCTGCGCCGCCAAAGAGCGGGATGGCCAGGCAGGCACCTGGATCGTGCCCGAGATGGTTGAGGCTTACACCCGCCTCCATGCAGCAGGCCATGCCCATAGCGTCGAAACCTGGGTTGATGGACAACTGGTCGGTGGCCTGTATTGTGTTGCCCTCGGGCAGGCGGTGTTCGGTGAATCGATGTTTGCCCACGCTACCGACGCATCGAAGATCGCGCTTGCTGCCCTGGTGAGCCTGTGTCGCCATCAGGGCGTGGCAATGATTGATTGCCAGCAGAACACCCGGCATCTGGCCTCACTGGGAGCCCACGAGATCTCCCGAGCCCAGTTCCTGACCCATATCCAGAACGCCCAGAATCGCCCGGCGCTCTCATGGTTGTTTGACCCCGTATACTGGAACGAGCTGCTGCCCTCCACAGTGCCCATGGCATGACGCAACTCAACGACCTCCCACTGCAGACCCTGCAGTTCTACGCGACAGCCCCCTACCCCTGCAGTTATCTGCCGGACAAGCAGGCACGGTCGCAGGTAGCCACGCCCAGCCACCTCATTCAGAGCGATGTGTATTCCGACCTCGTGGCGAAGGGATTCCGCCGCAGTGGCATGTTCACTTACCGCCCTTATTGCGATGGTTGCCAGGCTTGCACCCCCTTGCGTGTGCTGGTGAACGAATTTCAGCCAGATCGCAGCCAGCGGCGCGCCACAGTGCGTCACAGCAACCTGCAAGCGAGGGTATTGCGCCTGTGTTTTGTCCCCGAGCACTATCAGCTGTACTTGCGCTACCAGAACGGTCGCCATTCGGGCGGCGGCATGGACCATGACAGCATCGACCAGTACACGCAGTTTCTGCTGCAAAGCAGGGTGAATTCGCGCCTTGTGGAGTTCCGCGAAACCGATGCGGCGGGCGAACCCGGTGCACTCAAGATGGTGTCCATCCTGGATGTGCTCGACGACGGGCTTTCAGCGGTCTACACCTTCTACGAACCCGAGCCGCACTGCAGCTATGGCACCTACAACGTGATGTGGCAGCTTGCGCAGGCACGCTCCCTGGGCCTGCCCCACGTTTACCTGGGCTACTGGATCGAGGCCAGTCCCAAGATGAACTACAAGGCACGCTTTCACCCCCACGAGATCCGGACCGATGGCCAATGGCATCGCGCCAGCTTGGGCGTGAATCAGAGCGCATGAATGCAGGGTTGCATTTCACAAGATAAAATGCTGCGGCCGTCACTGCATCGCCGCCCATGAAAAAAAACGATCCCAGCATCCCCGTCAAACCCAGCGTTCAGGTGCTTGAACGCATGTTTACACTGATCGATGTTCTGGCATCACGCGAAGAGGCAATCTCTCTCAAGGAAATCAGCGAAAAGACGGGGCTGCACCCTTCCACAACGCACCGTATCCTGAACGACCTCACGATCGGCCGCTTCGTGGATCGACCGGAGTCCGGCAGCTACCGACTGGGCATGCGCCTGCTGGAGCTCGGCAACCTCGTCAAAGCGCGCCTGAGCGTTCGTGATGCGGCGCTGACCCCGATGCGCAATCTGCACAAACTCATCCAGCAACCTGTCAATCTGAGCATGCGCCAGGGCGATGAAATTGTGTATGTGGAGCGGGCCTACAGTGAGCGCTCCGGCATGCAGGTGGTCCGCGCCATTGGTGGTCGCGCCCCTTTGCACCTTACCTCCACCGGCAAGCTCTTCCTGGCCCTGGACGACCCCCAACGCGTGCGGGCCTACGCTACCCGCACGGGGCTTGCAGGACACACCCGCAACAGCATTACCCAGTTGCCCGTTCTGGAGCGGGAACTCGCCAAAGCGCGCCAGTACGGCATCGCCCGCGACAACGAGGAACTGGAATTGGGCGTGCGCTGCATGGCAGCGGGCGTCTACGACGACCAAGGCAAGCTGGTGGCGGGCCTGTCCATATCGGCGCCGGCGGACCGCCTGGATGAAGGATGGCTTCCGAAACTCCAAGCCACCGCCAACGAGATTTCCTTCGCTCTGGGCCACACACCGAACGTGGAAGCATCAGCAGCTGGTGATGCCAGCTTGCGCACCAATCTCCGCTGAGAACCCCGTGCGCACTGCAGTGGCAGCGGGCGCGCTACTTCGCACGAAAAGACCGACACAGACAGCAACGCCTGGTCGGCCTATTGATCACACCTCTCAGAGACCCCTGACTCTTGGCGGCCCTGCAGGCCACCAGTGCCAGCGCTAGCGGGCGAAAGTGGACGGCTGCGCACCGTTGGCAACGGCCCGAGCTTGCAGCGGTACTGCCAGCGCTGGCATCGACTCCACCCAATGGCGCACACGCTCGGCATCCCCCAGACGACTAAATTTGCCAGCGGAATCCAGAAACACCATGATGAGCTTGCGCCCGGCAATCTGGGTCTGCATCACCAGGCAACGCCCTGCCTCGGAAATGTAGCCAGTCTTCTGCAGGCCAATGTCCCAGGTGGGATTTTTTACCAGCCCATTGGTATTGTTGTATTGAAGCGTCCTTGGACCCACCGCAACCTCGTACCCAGGAGAGGTGGACAGTTCACGCAGCAAGGGATCGCCATGCGCCACATTCACCAGGGTGGCCAGGTCGCGGGCGCTGGACTGGTTGCGACTGGAAAGGCCCGTGGGCTCCACATAGCGGGTATCAGTCATGCCCAGCAGGCGGGCCTTTGCATTCATCTGCACCACAAAAGCTTCGAGCCCGCCAGGGTACGTGCGACCCAGCGCATGGGCTGCACGGTTTTCACTGGACATGAGCGCAAGGTGGAGCATCTCGCCCCGGGTCAACGTGGAACCCACCATCAGTCGCGAGCGACTGCCTTTTTCGGTATCCACATCGTCCTGGGTGATCGTGATCGGTTCATCCATCGGCAACTTGGCTTGCGAGATGATCACGCCCGTCATGAGCTTGGTCAGGGATGCAATGGGAAGCACCGCCTGATCGTTCTTGCTGAGCAAGACCTCGTGCGTGTCCTGGTCGATGACGAGTGCAACACTGGACTTGAGATCCAGTGGATCGCTCACTTCGTGCAATCCCGCTATCTGCCCGAAAGACTGCTTGGCGGGCACAAAGGCCACCCGGGTCGGGACCTTGGCAGTCTTGGCCGTGATGCGAACCGTCCGGGTGTTGGCAGCGACCTTGCGGGCTGGCGCGACACGCTTGGCGTTGGTCGTGCTGGCTTGCTGCTTTTTGATCGGCGCTTTGGACCGATCCACTGCGTGCGCAACCGGCGCTACCAGCGCCGTGCTGACGACAACAAAGCCCAAAAGTTGAAGAAAACGATTCACTGCGGCGCGGTGGCGATGGTGCATCAAAGTGCTCCAAACGGTAATAAGTGTTGAGCAGTGTACAGAATCAAAAAAAGTCGCGCAAGATCAATACCTTGCACGACTTTCCAAGAAAGTGAATGAAATTATAAATTGATCATTCAACCCTGTGCAGCCACCCGGTCAGCTTTACTTTGTAACTTGTTCAGCGCGCTCAGGTAAGCCTTGGCCGAGGCAACGACGATATCGGGATCTGCACCCACACCATTGACCACGCGACCGCTGTTCTGCAGGCGCACGGTCACTTCGCCCTGGCTTTCGGTCGAGCCACTGATGGCATTCACCGAGTACAGCACCATTTCCGCACCGCTCTTGACGTGCGATTCGATCGCCTTGAGCGAAGCGTCCACAGGGCCATTGCCCTCGGATTCGCCGCGCACTTCCTGGCCGTCCACGGTGAAGACAATGCGGGCGCGGGGGTGTTCACCCGTTTCGCTCTGCTGGAACAGGGAAACAAAGCCGTATTGCTCCTTCTCGGCAGTCACGCTCTCGTCGCTGACCAAGGCCAAGATATCCTCATCGAAGATCTCACTCTTGCGGTCAGCCAATTCCTTGAAGCGGGTGAAAGCGGTGTTGACTTCGGTTTCACTGTCCAGGCTCACCCCCAGTTCTTGCAAACGCTGCTTGAAGGCGTTGCGGCCACTGAGCTTGCCCAGCACGATCTTGTTGGCCGACCAACCCACGTCTTCGGCGCGCATGATCTCGTAGGTGTCGCGCGCCTTGAGTACGCCATCCTGGTGGATGCCGCTGGCGTGGGCAAAGGCATTGGCACCCACCACCGCTTTGTTGGGCTGCACCACGAAACCGGTGGTCTGGCTGACCATGCGGCTGGCAGCCACGATGTGCTTGGCGTCGATATTCAGATCAAGGTTGAAGTAGTCGCGGCGCGTCTTGATGGCCATGACAACTTCTTCGAGCGAACAATTGCCCGCACGCTCGCCCAAGCCGTTGATGGTGCATTCCACTTGGCGGGCGCCGCCAATCTTCACGCCGGCCAGCGAGTTGGCCACAGCCATACCAAGGTCGTTATGGCAGTGCACCGACCAGATCGCCTTGTCGCTGTTGGGGATCCGCTCGCGCAGTGTCTTGATAAAGTTGCCGTACAGCTCGGGAATCGCATAGCCCACGGTGTCGGGCACGTTGATGGTGGTGGCGCCTTCGGCAATCACCGCTTCGAGCACGCGGCACAGGAAGTCCGGGTCGCTGCGGTAGCCATCCTCGGGGCTGAATTCGATGTCACCCACCAGATTGCGCGCAAAACGGACCGATTGTTTGGCCTGTTCAAGCACCTGGTCGGGTGTCATGCGCAGCTTCTTCTCCATGTGCAGCGCAGACGTGGCAATGAAAGTATGGATACGGGCACTGGCCGCCCCTTTGAGGGCCTCGGCTGCACGCGAAATATCACGGTCATTCGCACGTGACAGCGAGCAGATCGTGGACTCCCGGATCGCGTTTGCAATCGCCTGCACCGCCTCGAAATCTCCGTTGGAGCTGGCCGCAAACCCGGCTTCGATCACGTCCACCTTCAGGCGCTCCAGTTGGCGGGCAATACGGAGCTTTTCGTCCTTGGTCATTGAGGCGCCTGGGGACTGCTCTCCGTCGCGCAAGGTGGTGTCGAAAATAATCAGTTTGTCAGCCATGTGGTTTCTCCTGGTACTGGTGGGTGGCGGGGTCGGTCCGCAACGCTAAAAATCGGCGCCCAAAACAAAAGGCCCGTTGCGGGTGCATACGGGCCTTTGTGGAAAAGTGTGCGCGTGCGCCTACTGTCTCCGCCCGTGGGGAGGTAGCAGTAGGGCCAGCGCAAACGTGTTCATGGAATGCAATGTAGCACATGTCGCCAATGCTGCCGCAGTCACTTGTGGAGCCCGCGCTCGTCGGGCTCATCGGTCGATGTGCTGATCACACTGCTGTGCTGTCCTTTGGCTTTGCGCCAGGCGTACACGCCATAGCCACTGATGCCATAGAACACAAACACGCCAAACAACACAATGGGGGGGTGGATGTTGATGATGGCGATACCCAGCGCGATCAGCACGATCGCCGCAAAGGGCACGCTTTTTTTCATCTGGATGTCCTTGAAGCTGTAGAACGGCACATTAGTGACCATGGTCAGGCCTGCATACAGCGTGAAGGCAAACATGGTCCAGGTGATCTGGTTCCAGGACAGCCAGAGGTCTTCGCCCGGATGCACACCCAGTTCGGTCATCAACCAGATGAAACCGGCCACCAGGGCAGCGGCGGCGGGGGACGGCAAGCCCTGGAAGTAGCGCTTGTCCACGACGCCGGTATTCACATTGAAGCGCGCCAGACGCAGGGCCGCACAGGCACAGTACACAAAAGCGGCAATCCAGCCCCAGCGACCCAGTCCCTGAAGCGCCCATTCGTAAGCAATGAGCGCGGGAGCTGCCCCAAAAGACACCATGTCGGAGAGCGAATCCATCTGCTCACCAAACGCACTCTGTGTGTTGGTCATGCGCGCCACACGGCCATCGAGGCTGTCGAGCACCATGGCACAGAAGACGCCCACGGCCGCCATGTCAAAACGACCATTCATGGCCATCACGATGGAGTAGAACCCCCCAAACAAGGCCGCCAGCGTGAACAGGTTGGGCAGGATGTAGATGCCCTTGCGCCTTTTGCGCACCATCACACCAGGGTTGTCGGTGGACTCATTGCCGTCATGCATTAAAAGACCTCCAGCGCTTGCCGATATTGCGCAAGCAGCTATTAAATTTATAGTATTCAGCAATTTCCCGCAGGACAGGCAGGTCGCCGTGCGTGCAAAAGGCGAAGGCCGCAGTGTAGCGCCTGCCCACAGGGCCCACCGCCAATGAAAAAGGCCACCGAAGTGGCCTTTTGACGCTTCAGGAATGAAACATCAGTTGCGGGTCTGATCGACCAGCTTGTTCTTGGCGATCCAAGGCATCATGGCGCGCAGTTGGCCGCCCACCTTTTCGATGGAGTGGTCAGCCGTGTTGCGGCGGCGGGCCGTCATGCTTGGGTAGTTCAGGCGGCCTTCCTGGATGAACATCTTGGCGTAGTCGCCGTTCTGGATGCGCTTCAGAGCATTGCGCATGGCAGCGCGCGACTGCTCATTGATCACTTCAGGGCCGGTCACGTACTCGCCGTACTCGGCGTTGTTCGAGATCGAGTAGTTCATGTTGGCAATGCCGCCTTCGTAGATCAGGTCCACGATGAGCTTGAGCTCGTGCAGGCACTCGAAGTAGGCCATTTCAGGGGCGTAGCCGGCTTCGACCAGGGTTTCGTAACCCATCTTGATCAGCTCGACGGCACCGCCACACAGCACGGCCTGTTCGCCGAACAGGTCGGTCTCGGTTTCTTCCTTGAAGTTGGTCTCGATGATGCCGGCCTTGCCGCCGCCGTTGGCTGCAGCGTAGCTCAGGGCCAGGTCACGGGCCTTGCCGGACTTGTCCTGGTGCACGGCGACCAGGTGGGGCACGCCGCCACCTTGGGTGTAGGTGTTGCGCACGGTGTGGCCAGGGGCCTTGGGGGCCACCATCCACACGTCCAGGTCAGCGCGGGGCACGACCTGGTTGTAGTGCACGTTGAAGCCGTGGGCGAATGCCAGCGAGGCGCCTGGCTTGATGTTGGGTTCAACGTTGTTCTTGTACACGGCTGCGATGTCTTCATCGGGCAGCAGGATCATGACCACGTCAGCGGACTTGACGGCGTCGTTGACTTCCAGAACCGTCAGGCCAGCCTTGCCGACCTTGTCCCACGATGCACCACCCTTGCGCAGGCCGACCACGACCTTCACGCCACTGTCGTTGAGGTTTTGTGCGTGGGCATGGCCCTGCGAGCCGTAGCCGATGATGGCAACGGTCTTGCCTTTGATCAGGCTCAGGTCGGTGTCTTTGTCGTAGAAAACTTTCATGGGTCGCTCCGGTTGAAATGCGTTGTTGGGGGTTGAAAAATAAACAGTCAATTGTCTTACATCGGATTGAGATTCGGCCGGATGGCTAGGCGGGGAGCCGCAGACAGTGCTGTAGCACGGCAAGGCTCCCCAACGACGCTAGCCGGTCGAAGGCCAATCCGTCACACGCGCAGAATGCGCTCGCCGCGGCCGATGCCGCTGGCACCAGTGCGGACGGTCTCGAGAATGGCCGTGCGGTCAATGGCCTGCAGGAAAGCGTCGTTCTTCGACTGGTCGCCGGTGAGCTCGATGGTGTAGCTCTTCTCGGTCACGTCGATGATGCGGCCACGGAAGATGTCGGCCATGCGCTTCATCTCCTCGCGCTCCTTGCCCACCGCACGCACCTTCACCATCATGAGCTCGCGCTCGGTGTAGGCACCTTCGGTGAGGTCCACCACCTTCACGACCTCGATGAGGCGGTTCAGGTGCTTGGTGATCTGCTCGATCACGTCGTCAGAGCCCGTGGTCTGGATCGTCATGCGCGAGAGCGATGGATCCTCGGTGGGCGCCACAGTGAGCGATTCGATGTTGTAGCCACGGGCAGAAAACAGGCCCACAACGCGTGAGAGCGCGCCGGGTTCGTTTTCCAGCAGAACGGCAATGATGTGTTTCATGATGAAGAGATTCCTCTTTTCGCTGCCCTCCCCCGTGCACGGTAATACACGGGCTTGGCAGGCAATAGATTCGTCAAAAAAAGTGATTGCTATCTATTTGATAGCTATTAGCGCTTGATGAACAAGCGCTGGAGGCCGATTTGACTTAAAGGTCTTCCGACCCCAGCAACATTTCGGTGATGCCCTTGCCGGCCTGCACCATCGGGAACACATTCTCGGTGGGGTCGGTGCGGAAGTCCATGAACACCGTGCGGTCCTTGAGCTTGCGGGCTTCGCGCAGCGCGGGCTCCACATCCTTAGGGTGCTCGATCAGCATGCCCACATGGCCATAGGCTTCCGCCAGCTTCACGAAGTTGGGCAGCGCATCCATGTAGCTGTGGCTGTAGCGACCGGAGTACTCGATCTCCTGCCACTGGCGCACCATGCCCAGGTAGCGGTTGTTCAACGAGCAGATCTTGATCGGCGTGTTGTACTGCAGGCAGGTGGACAGCTCCTGGATGTTCATCTGCACCGAGCCTTCGCCCGTGATGCAGAACACCTCAGAATCCGGCTTGGCCAGCTTGATGCCCATGGCGTAGGGAATGCCCACGCCCATGGTGCCCAGGCCGCCGGAGTTGATCCAGCGGCGGGGTTCGTCAAAGCGGTAATACTGCGCGGCCCACATCTGGTGCTGGCCCACGTCGGACGTGATGTAGGTGTCGACGTCCTTGGTCATGTTCCACAGCGTCTCGACCACATACTGTGGCTTGATGACGTCGGGGCTGCCCATGCTGTACTTCAGGCAGTCGCGCTTGCGCCAGCCTTCGATGGTGTCCCACCAAGCGGCCAGGGCGCCGGCGTCGGGGCGGGTGCTGCTCTCGCGGATCATGGAGATCAGCTCGGTGAGCACATCCTTCACGTCGCCGACGATCGGGATGTCGACCTTCACGCGCTTGGAAATGCTCGACGGGTCGATGTCCACATGGATGATCTTGCGGTCGTTCTGGGCGAAGTGCTTGGGGTTGCCGATCACGCGGTCGTCAAAGCGTGCACCCACGGCCAGCAGCACGTCGCAGTTCTGCATGGCGTTGTTGGCCTCGATGGTGCCATGCATGCCCAGCATGCCCAGGAACTTGCGGTCCGAGGCTGGGTAAGCCCCCAGGCCCATCAGCGTGTTGGTGACGGGATAGCCCAGCATGTCGACCAACGTGCGCAGCTCGTTGGTGGCATTGCCCAGCAGCACGCCGCCGCCGGTATAGATATAGGGACGCTTGGCGGCCAGCAGCAGTTGCAGCGCCTTGCGGATCTGGCCACCATGGCCCTTGCGCACCGGGTTGTACGAGCGCATTTCCACGCTTTGTGGATAGCCGCTGTACGGCACCTTCTTGAAGGAAACGTCCTTGGGCACATCCACCACCACAGGGCCAGGGCGGCCGGTGCGTGCAATGTGGAAGGCCTTCTTCATCGTCATGGCCAGATCCTTGGGATCCTTGACGAGGAAATTGTGCTTGACGATGGGGCGAGTGATACCAACCGTGTCGCATTCCTGGAAGGCATCCAGCCCGATGGCGGGCGTGGGCACCTGGCCGGAAATGATCACCATCGGAATGCTGTCCATGTATGCCGTGGCAATACCCGTGACAGCATTGGTCAGGCCAGGGCCCGAGGTGACGAGCGCCACACCGACTTCGCCCGTGGCTCGGGCATAGCCGTCGGCAGCGTGCACCGCAGCCTGCTCGTGGCGCACCAGCACGTGCTGGATGGTGTCTTGCTTGTAGAGCGCGTCGTAAATGTAGAGAACCGCACCACCGGGGTAGCCCCAGATGTACTGGACGTTCTCAGCCTGAAGCGACTTGATGAGGATCTCAGAACCCATGAGGTCCTGCGAGCCGGAAGCGGAGGGAGTGTTGCCCTGCGAAGCAGCGGCCGCCGAACTGAGTTCAGCCTTGGAGATTTCCATGATCGATCAACCTTTGTGAATTTCTCTGACGAAAAACCTTGGGTGCTCCTTGCACGCGCTCTTGTGAAGCCAGCTTGGAACTTGAGGCCAAGGACATGGGCGGGATGATTGCCGCGCCGGACCGTGACCCGTTTGCCTTTTGAATTGCAGGGGCGATTATCGCACTGCAACACATGTAAAACCGCCGACCGTCTAAAAAAACCCCCGCGGATGCGATAATCAAAGGCTTCACGTACCGGATAGCCACATTTTTTGCGGCTACACCCGCAACGATCCCCTCCCGGGCTGACCCCTCTTGGCAACCGAACGAGAACTCTCCGATTTCCTCAAAAGTGTAGAAAAGCGCGCATTCAAGCGCTCGGTCTACCACGTTCGCAATGAGGAAGCGGCGCTCGACATCGTGCAGGACAGCATGCTCAAGCTGGCGGAGCACTACGGAGACAAGCCGGCAGCAGAGTTGCCGATGCTTTACCAGCGGATTCTTTCCAACTGCACGCTCGACTGGTTTCGCCGCCAGAAAACCCGCAATGCACTGTTTTCGAGCATGAGCGACTTCGAGGGCCCTGGCGAAGATGGCATGGATTTTGATCTGCTGGAAGCGTATTCAGGACCGGACGATGGGGAACGGGCAGAGAGCGCCGAGGATCTGACCCGCCGGGCGCAGATCTTTCACGGCATCGAAGCCGAAATCGCCGAACTGCCTCCACGTCAACGGGAAGCGTTCCTCATGCGTTACTGGGAAGAAATGGATGTTGCAGAAACGGCGGCCGCCATGGGCTGCTCCGAGGGCAGCGTCAAAACGCACTGTTTTCGTGCCATACAAACCCTCAGCAAGGCACTGAAGGCCAAAGGAATCGAGCCATGAACACTGTACAAACCCCATCGACACAGGCAGAAGCTGCGGCAGAGCGCTTTGCGCTGCGCGTCGCGGCGCGGTTGTCGGGCGGCGCCGACGAATTGCCTTACGACATCTCCGAACGGCTGCGCGCCTCGCGCATGCAGGCACTGGCCAAGCGCAAGAAAGACATCGCTCCGGTGCGCCTGGCTGCACCCGTGGTGGTGCATGCGGGTGGCAGTGCGACGCTGGGCCGTGGTGGCAACGAAGGTGGCAGCTGGTGGAATGCGCTGGTCTCTGCCGTTCCGCTGATGGCGCTGGTGGTGGGGCTGGTGGTGATCAACATTGCCCAGGATGAAAACAGCGTCAACGATGTGGCCGAAGTGGATGCCGCCCTGTTGACCGATGATCTGCCGCCCGCAGCCTACGCAGACCCCGGCTTCGTACAATTCCTCAAAACCTCTGCACCGTCGAACTGAGCCCGCCCCCGACAACGTACTGCATGCACCCAAGTTCTCCAGACGCTTCCCCCGCCCTGCCAGCCTTCGTGCTGGCTTTGGCGCTCTTGGGCGTGCTCGCCGCAGTGGGTGGCCAGGTGCTGGTGCAGATGCGCATGGCACCGGGTACTTTGCTGTCGGCGGGTGCAGAAGCGGCGGTGGCAAGCCCCAACAATGCCCGCACACCCTCCCGGCAGGGCACCACGGCGGTGCCCCAGGTTGAGACCGGCCCGGGCTGGGAAACCCTGACCACGCCCCAAAAAATGGCGTTGTACCCACTGGCGGAGCGCTGGGCCCTCATCAGCGAGGCTCAAAAGCGCCGCTGGCTGGCGCTGGCAGCCAATTTTTCGCTGCTTCCCGAGGAGGAGCAGGCCAAGTTCCATGACCGCATGACGGATTGGGCCAGTTTGAGCGCGCAGCAGCGCAACCAGGCCCGGCTGAACTACGCCGTGACCAACCGGCTCGCACGTGACGACAAACGCGCCCAGTGGGAGGCCTACCAGGCACTGTCCGACGAAGAAAAACGTGCATTGGCAGCACGTGCGGCCCCCAAGCCCAAGGGTGCCGCCACGGCACTGCAGCCCGTGTCGCCCAAGAAGCTGGCCCAGGTTCCAGCGGCCACACAGGCCAACCCCAGCCGCCCGAACGCACCGAAGATCCCGCCGCTCGACCACAGTGCACCCCGGGTGGCGGCGCCAGTCACCCCCGCAGCGCCCCCGGCGACGGGCGCATCCGCGCAAAACCCTGCGCCTACGGTGGTCGAGACGGCACCCGTTTCGGTGCCAGTGGCGGTGCCAGCGGCATTGCCGCCTCTGAGCGCTGGCTCCGCAGAAACAACCCCCGCTGCCCCCACGGTCACCCCCGACAATTCCGGCCTGTACCCCCAATAACCCGCCGCTGACCGGCACCCTCCGCCTCGTTTTCGCTCCCTGGAATGACCGCCACCCCTCCCGCATCTGCACCACAGGCAACCCCCTCGGCAACCCTTTCTGCAGTTGCCGTCGGCCACACGCCCAATTTGTGGCGCCGCATGGCCTGCTGGCTGTATGAAGGCATGCTGATGTTCGGGGTGGTGTTCATTGCCGGTTATCTGTTCGGCACCCTCAGCCAGACCCGCCATGCCCTGGACAACCGGCATGCCCTGCAGGCGTTTCTGTTCGTGGTGTTTGGCATCTACTTCACCTGGTTCTGGGCCAAGGGCCAGACCCTGGCCCAGAAGACCTGGCTCATCCGTGTCGTGGATGCCGCCGGGCAACCCATTACCCAGGCGCGTGCACTGTTGCGCTATCTGCTGAGCTGGGTGTGGTTCCTGCCGCCCCTGGCAGCCTATCTGTTGGGTGTCTCGGCCATTGAAGTGCTGGTGCTGCTGTTCGGCTGGGTGGCCATCTGGGCCATCCTGAGCCGCTTTCATCCACAGCGGCAGTTCTGGCACGACGCGATGGCAGGCACCCGCCTCATGCATTTCGAGCTTCCGAAAAAGTAGCGCTCCAGGGCGGGCGGCTGCGCCCGCTGTCATGCGGCTGCGAGACAATACCTTCATGCCCCTGCCCCCACCTGAGTCCATCGCACCTGCCAACCCTCAAAAGACCCGCACGGGCTTGAACCGCATCTGGCACGCGGCGGGCTACTCCCTTGAAGGACTGCGCGCGGGGTGGAACGAAAAGGCATTCCGCCAGGAAGCTGTTGCCGCCATGGTGCTGCTGCCCGTGTCGTTGTGGCTGGGGAAAAACTGGGTAGAAACGGCCCTGCTGGCAGGCTCTGTGGTGATCGTGATGATCGTGGAGCTGCTCAACACCGGCATCGAAACCGCCATCGACCGCATTGGCCCCGAATGGCACGACCTTTCAAAACGCGCCAAGGACATGGGCAGCGCCGCTGTGCTGCTGGCCCTGCTGCTGTGCATGGGCATCTGGGGCGCAGCTGTTTTTCAGAGGATTTTTCATGGCTGAACCTGCTTTTTCCGTTTGTGTGTACTGCGGTTCGCGCCCCGGGGAGAACCCAGCCTTTGCCGACGCGGCCAAGGCCGTGGGCCGGTGGATTGGCCAGCACGGCGGGCAGCTGGTGTACGGCGGCGGCCGCAGCGGCTTGATGGGTATGGTGGCCGAGGCCACGCGCTTGGGCGGAGGGCGTGTGGTGGGCGTGATTCCCCAGGCCCTGGTCGACAAGGAACTGGCCAACCGCCAATGCGACGAGCTGCACATCGTGCAGACCATGCACGAACGCAAGGCCATGATGGCCGAACGCAGCGACGCCTTTTTGGCCCTGCCCGGCGGCATCGGCACCTTTGAAGAACTGTTTGAAGTGTGGACCTGGCGCCAGCTGGGCTACCACGACAAGCCCCTGGGCTTGCTGAATGTGGCGGGCTACTACGACGGCCTGCTGGGCTTCTTGCAGACCAGCGTGGCCAGTGGCTTCATGGGCGAATGGCAAATGGGCCTGCTGCACGCCTCCACCGATGCCGAGGCCCTGCTGCGCACGCTGGTGCAAGACGCGGGGCCAGACCAAGCCCCCGTCCCGCTGCGCTCGGTGATCTGACCGCCTTCAAAAACTGGCGCAGCGCAAGGCCAGTGCCGCCGTGGAGCTGGCTTTGCCAGGCCACTGGTGGCGTCCCCCTCAGGGGGAAGGCGCGAAGCGACTCAGGGGGAGCTTATACCGCCGCGTCGTCCAAATCACCGGTGCGAATCCGCACCACACGTTCCACGGCCGTCACAAAAATCTTGCCATCGCCGATCTTGCCCGTGCGCGCCACGTTCACGATGGCGTCCACGCAGCGGTCCACGTCCTCGGTCTTCACGACGACCTCGACCTTCACCTTGGGCAGAAAGTCCACCACATACTCTGCGCCACGGTACAGCTCGGTGTGGCCCTTCTGGCGGCCAAAACCCTTCACCTCGGTCACGGTGAGGCCGGTCACGCCACATTCGGCCAGGGCTTCGCGGACTTCTTCGAGCTTGAAGGGCTTGATGACGGCGGTGATCATTTTCATGGCGTGTCTCCTGGAGGATGTAAAAAATGGGGGCTGAAGGCGCAACGCCGAAGCGTCATGCCCTGAATTTGCTGGTGATAGGGTAACGCCAGTCCTTGCCGAAGCTGCGGCGCGTGACGCGAATCCCTACAGGAGCCTGGCGGCGTTTGTACTCGTTGAGCTTGATGAGGCGTGTCACGCGCTCCACATCGGCGCGCTCAAAGCCGCTCGCGATGATGGACTCGATGGGCTCATCGTTCTCCATGTAGCGCGCCACGATGGCGTCCAGCACCTCGTAGGGCGGCAGGCTGTCCTGGTCCTTCTGGTCGGGCCGCAGCTCGGCGCTGGGCGGGCGCGTGATGATGCGTTCGGGGATGGGGCTCACGCCCGTGCCATACGGGTCGTTCGCATTGCGCCAGCGGGCCAGGTCGAACACGCGGGTTTTGGCCACGTCCTTGATCACCGCAAAACCACCCGCCATGTCGCCATACAGCGTGCAGTAGCCGGTGGACATCTCGCTCTTGTTGCCCGTGGTGAGCACGATGGAGCCGAACTTGTTGGACAGCGCCATGAGCAGCGTGCCCCGGATGCGTGCCTGCAGGTTTTCTTCGGCCGTGTCCTCGGCCAGACCCGCAAAATCGCTGGCCAGCGCGGCCTTGAAGGCCTCGAACTGCGGCTTGATCGAGATCTCGTCATAGCGCACACCCAAACGCGTGGCCATGTCGCGCGCATCGATCCAGCTGATGTCGGCCGTGTAGGGCGAAGGCATCATCACCGTGCGCACCTTGTCAGCCCCCAGCGCATCCACGGCCACCGCCAGCACCAGGGCCGAATCGATGCCACCCGACAGCCCGAGCAGAGCGCCTGGGAAGCCGTTCTTGCCCACATAGTCGCGCACGCCCAGCACCAGGGCGTCCCACAGGTCGGCCTCCAGGCTTTTCTCTGGGGCTATCTCTGCTTCAATTTTGATAGCTGCTTGCGCTTGATGGAACTTCGCAAACACCAGTTTTTCTTCAAAACTCGGCCCCCGGCAGGCCACCGAGCCATCGGCGTTGAGCGCGAACGAGCGACCTTCAAACACGACCTCATCCTGGCCGCCAACCAGGTGCGCGTACACGAGTGGCAAGCCCGTCTCGGCCACACGCTCACGCATGGTCTGCTCACGCTCGGCGCCTTTGCCCAGATGGAACGGCGATGCGTTGATGACCGCCAGCAGCTGTGCACCCGCCGCTGCGGCATCCCGTGCGGGGGCGGCAAACCAGGCGTCTTCGCACACCAGCACGCCCACGCGCACGCCTTCCACCTCGAACACGCAGGGCGCACTGCCCGCCACAAAGTAGCGGCGCTCGTCAAACACCTGGTAGTTGGGCAGCTCGCGCTTGGCATAGGTCTGCTCGATCTGCCCGTCGCGCAGCACGCTGGCGGCGTTGAGGCAGGCGCTGAATGCAGGCGCATCGGGCACCACGGCCTGCGGGTGGCCCAGCACGATGGCCAGGCCTTTCAACCCTGCCGTCTCGCGGGCCACGGTTTTCACGGCATCATCGCAGGCCGCAATGAACGCGGGGCGCAGGAACAGATCTTCGGCCGCATAGCCGCAAATCGCCAGCTCGGGCGTCAGCAGCAATCTTGCCCCCTGGGCATAGGCCTCGCGGGCCGCCGCAATGATCTTTTGGGCGTTGCCGGGCATGTCGCCCACGACAAAGTTGAGCTGCGCAGTGCAAATGGAGAGCGTCATGGAACTGGAATCGGCCCCTGCGGCCAGGTTGAATACTGCCCACACGGGCCCGCAGCTTGCAAAGCAAAACCGGGGTGTGCATGGCTGAATCTGCCATTATCGCCCGCGTACTTGCCTCTGTGCTGGAGGTGGATGCTGTGGCCTGGAACACCCTGCTGGCCCGGCAAAGCCACCCCACGCCCTTCATGCGCCACGCGTACCTGGCCGCCCTGGAAGAAAGCGGCAGTGCCACCCCGCGCACGGGCTGGGCGGCGCGCTTCATGACCCTGTGGGACAGCGACACCTTGATTGCCGCCTGCCCGCTGTACCTCAAGAACCATTCCTACGGCGAATACGTCTTCGACTGGGCCTGGGCCAGCGCCTACGAGCAGCACGGCGTGCCCTACTACCCCAAGGCCGTGATCGCCGTGCCTTTCACCCCTGTGCCGGGCACCCGTCTGATGGCCCGCGACGATGCCGCGCGCGCGCTGCTGGTGCAGGCAGTGTGCCAGTGGTGCGAGGACGAAAACGTGTCGTCCGTGCACATCCTGTTTGCCAGCGACGACGATGTGCTGACCAGTGCGCAGCAAGACCTGATGCTGCGGCACACCGTGCAATTCCATTGGAAGAATGTGCCCCCCACGCTCCCAGCTGCACGTGGTTCGCTGCCCCCCGAGGGGTCCCCGCCCACCGGTGGCGAGAGTCAACCGTTCACAGACTTCGACCACTTCCTCGCCAGCCTCGCCCAGGACAAGCGCAAAAAAATCCGCCAGGAGCGCCGCCGCGTGGCGGAGGCCGGAGTCACCTTCCGCTGGTCACGCGGCGCGGACATCAGCGCGGCCGACTGGGATTTTTTCTACCGCTGCTACGAACGCACCTACCTCGAACATGGCAACCCGCCCTACCTCACGCGGGACTTCTTTGCCCGCATGGCGGCGCACATGCCCGAGGCCTGGCTGCTGTTTGTGGCCGAGCGCGATGGCCTGCCGATTGCTAGTAGTTTGATAGCTATCAGCGCTTTACCATCAAGCGCTAGCAGCCAAAAAGACCATAGATTGGTAGCCTACGGCCGGTATTGGGGTGCGCTGGAGCGCGTTGACTGCCTGCACTTTGAGGCCTGCTACTACCAGCCCCTGCAGTGGTGCATCGACCATGGCGTGCAGCGCTTTGAAGGCGGCGCCCAGGGCGAACACAAGATGGCCCGCGCCCTGCTGCCCGTACAGGCCACCAGCGCACACTGGCTGGCGCACCCGGCCTTTGCCGAGGCGGTGGAGCGGTTTCTGGCGCGCGAAAGCGAGGGGGTGGGGCACTACCTGAGCGAACTGCAAGAACGCAGCCCGTTCAAGACAGGCTGAGCCGGCGCAAAGCCGCTCCATGGCCGTCGGAGCACCTTTGGGCGGCCAGCATCGGGGCACATTTCGTCGCCCATGTGGCCCATCGCCAGCCCGGGCCCACGCCAGCTTGCACCAAGCTGACAACACCAACGCCGCGTTGGATGTGCCCAACCTCGGGTTCTCCCGACCTCGGCACAGCTTTTGCAACGGCATACTGGCGGCCGCCCGCACCACGGGCTGTGCACCACGGCGGCCCATCCGCCCGCCCGTAACCCCAAAGCCCCTTATTCATGGCCGCTCCCCAGCATGTCCCGTTTCTGACGGTGGAAGACGAAGACGACTGGGTCGTCTCGTTCGCGCTCGGCCCGCAAGGTGTCCACCGCCTCACACTGGTGCGCACCCCCCGGCTGGAGTTCATGCTGCGGCCCGAGCAGCGCGGCGTGTCGGTGGGCGCCGAAGCGGGCCAGCGCCCCGCCCTGCTGGTCGCGGTGCAGTGGGGCCCCAAAAGCGTGGACGTGGTGTCCACCGCCAAGCGCTACAGCCTGGACATCAGCAAGGTCGACAACGCCACCCGCACGGCGGCACTGCGTGTGCTGGGCAAGATGAACTTTGACCAGCGGTTTCAGCTGGCAGGCAACTAACTAGTTAGCGTGCGCTGAGGGCCTGCAAAACGCTCACAAATAGATAGCATTTAGCGCTTTTTGCATAAACGATACAGGCTGATTTCATTCAAATTTTCTGGCCGGCGCCGTCTGCCAATGCGGTCCACTTCCGCTTGCTGCCGGCAGACTCCACCACCTTTTCAATAAAGCGCACGCCCTCGGCCCCGTCTCCCACGCGCGGGTAATCGGCCTCCAGCGCGCTGGCGGTTCTGCCTGACGCCCGCGCCCGGATGTCCGCCGCCACGCCCAGGTAGACGTTGGCAAACGCTTCGATGAAAGCCTCGGGGTGCCCCGCCGGGATGCGCCCTGCGCGCAGCGCCGATTCGCTGAGCCAGGGCGATCCGCGCGTGAGGATGCGGCGCGGCCCGTCCACCGGCGAATGCACCAAGTGGTTGGGGTCCTCCTGCCGCCACACCAGCGTGCCCAAGGTGCCGGACACCTGCAGGCGCACATCGTTCTCCAGCCCCGCCGCCACCTGCGACGCAACGATGACGCCGCGTGCGCCATTGGCATAGCGCAGCAGCAGCTGTGCATCGTCGTCCAGCTGGCGGCCTGCGCCGAAGGTGGTGAGGTCGGCGCACAGCGCCTCGGGCCGCTGGCCCGTGACGGTGGCGGCCAGGTTCTCGGCGTGCGATCCGATGTCGCCCATGGTGCCCACCGCGCCGCTGCGCGCGGGGTCCAGCCGCCAGTCGGCCTGCTTGTTGCCGCCGCCCTGCTCCACCGCCGTGGCCAGCCAGCCCTGGTTGTATTCCACGGTCACCTTGCGCAGCGTGCCCAGGGCACCGCTGTGCACCAGGTGACGGGCCTCGCGCACCATGGGGTAGCCGGTGTAGTTGTAGGTCACGCCGAACACGGTGCCGGCCTTCTTCACCGCCGCCACCAGCTCATCGGCCTGCGCGCTGGTGTGCACCAACGGCTTGTCGCACACCACATGGAAGCCCGCCTGCACAAAGGCCAGGGCCACCGGGTGGTGCACGTGGTTGGGGGTGACGATGCTCACCAGGTCGATGCGCTCGCCGGGGCTGCGGCGCAGCTCGTCGGCCAGCAGGTCCTGCCAGCTGCCATGGTTGCGGTCGTCCGCCAGGCCCAGCTCGGCACCCGATGCGCGGGCCCGCTCAGGCGATGACGAGAGCGCGCCAGCCACCAGCTCGAACTGGCCGTCGAGCGCCATGGCCTTGCGATGCACCGCGCCGATGAAGGCGCCGTGGCCGCCGCCCACCATCGCGTAGCGGAGCTTTCTGACTTCACTGGACATACTGAAGGCCTTTGTTTGTTGTTCTTTATTCGCTGCTGTCGTCACCACCCGGCCGCTCGCCATGAGCTTGCCGAAGGGCTGTCACCACCCTGCCCTGGCTTCGACAGGCTCAGCCCGAACGGTGAGGGAGTGGTGGATGGCGGTTGAATGGTGGCGATGGGTGGAGAGCACTCACACGTTCTGCTTGTCCCGCGCAAACACTGCGTCAAACGCACCCGCTGCCGGCTTGAAGTCCAGCCGCTTGCAGAACGCCGCGCTCTCCGTGGCGCCATGCACGCGGTCCATGCGGCTATCCTCCCACTCCACCGAGAGCGGGCCTTGGTAGCCGATGTCGTTGAGCGCAACGATGATGGATTCGAAATCGATCATTCCGCGCCCCACGCTGCGAAAGTCCCAATTACGGCGCGCATCGCCAAAGCTGGTGTGCCCGCCAAAGGTGCCCACCGTGCCATCGCCCTTGCCCCACCACACGTCCTTCATGTGGGCGTTGTAGATGCGGTCGGCAAACTGGCGGATGAACTTCACATAGTCCACGCCCTGGTAGGCCAGATGGCTCGGGTCATAGTTAAAGCCGAAGCGTTTGTTGCCGCCGACAGCAGCAATCGCGCGCTCGGCCGATGCGATGTCGAACGCGATCTCGGTGGGGTGCACCTCCAGCGCGAAGTTGATGTCGTGCTCTTCGAACACATCAAGGATGGGGCCAAAGCGCTTGGCGAAATCAGCAAAGCCCTTGTCCCAATACGCCTGCGTGGTGGGCGGAAACGCGTAGATCGAATGCCACACCGACGAGCCCGTGAAGCCCGTGACCGTCTTCACACCGAACTTGGCTGCAGCGCGCGCCGTGTCGGCCAGCTCGGCGGCGGCGCGCTGGCGCACGCCCTCAGGCTCGCCATCGCCCCACACATGGGGCGGCAGGATGGACTGGTGGCGCTCGTCGATCAAATCGCATACGGCCTGGCCCACCAGGTGGTTGCCGATGGCAAAACACTGCAGCCCGTGCTGCGCCAGCAGTGCATGTTTGTCTTTGACGTACTGGGGCGACGACAGCGCCTCCTGCACATTGAAATGGTCGCCCCAGCAGGCCAGCTCCAGGCCGTCGTAGCCCATGCTTTTTGCCAGCGGCGCGAGTTCTGCCAACGGCAGGTCGGCCCACTGGCCGGTGAAAAGGGTGACGGGTCTTGGCATGGCGGCTCCCAAGGGGCGGGGGGTTGCAGGTGCGAAGCAGCAAGCAGCTATATTTTTGATAGCTGCTTGCGCTTGATGGATAAGCGCTAGAGGCTTATTTGACTCAAAAACACCATCAGAATGGCGAGTCTGGGAAGTAGAAGCTCTTCGCGTTTTCCTTCGTGATCAGCACCGACGGAATGATGGTCGTCGCCGGCAGCTTCTCGCCCTTGATGCGCGCCTCGGCCGTGAGCTTGATCGAGTCGTAGATGAACTTGGGGCTGTACGACACGTTGGCCTGGATGAGCGGGTTGCTGCCGTCCATCAGCGTCTTGATCATGCCCTTGGCACCCGCGCCGCCAAACACCAGTTTGATGTCCTTGCGCTTGGCCTGCTCGATGGCCTTGAGCACGCCCACGGCCATGTCATCGTCGGCGGCCCACACCGCGTCGATCTGCGGGAAGCGGGTCAGGTAGTCCTGCATCACCTTGAAGGCGTCGTCGCGGTTCCAGTTGGCGTATTTGGCGTCCAGCAGCTTGATGCCGGGGTGGTTCTTCAGCACGCTGTTGAACGCGTCCATGCGCTCGTTGTCGAGCGTGGTCGCAATGCCGCGCATGGCCACCACGTTGCCCTTGCCACCCAGCGCCTTGGCGATGTACTCGGCCGGAATCTTGCCAAACGCGGTGTTGTCACCGGCCACATACGCGTCCTGCGCGCTGGTGTCGGTCAGGCCACGGTCCACCACCGTCACGTATACACCCTTGGCCTTGACCTGGGCAACGGGCTTGGTCAGCGCGGCCGATTCAAACGGGAAGATGACCAGCGCGTTGATCTTGTTCACCGTGACCAAGTCTTGCAGCTGGTTGGCCTGCTCAGGCGCGCCACCTGCGGTCTTGACGATGACCTGCAGGCCGGGGTGGGCCTTTTCCAGGTCCTTCTTCGCCTGGTTGGCCCAGTACACGATGCCACCGGTGAAGCCGTGCGTGGCCGACGGAATGGCCACGCCCACCACCGTCTTGTTGGCCTGCGCCATCGCCGGGCCCGCCAGCGCCAAGGCGGCTGCGGCACCCACGGCCGAGAGGGCAAGGCGGCGGGTGAAGGAAGAAGTTGTCTTGCTATTCATGATGCGTTGTCTCCTGTTGCTATTGCTTTGCTGAAAAATGGCCATGAAAGCCTGGCCGACTGGGGAACACCTTCGAAAAAATGCGCGTGAAAAGTGGCTGGAGAACTCAAGTTGTTCCAGCCCCTTCGTCACCTCTTGCCGCGCTGCATGAATGCGACGGCGATGATCACGAATCCCTGCACCGCCGCATTCAGGTACACGCTGATGATGCTGGTCAGGTTCAAGATATTGCTGATGACCGACAGCAGGATCGCGCCCACCACCGTGCCGGTGATGCTGCCCGCTCCGCCCTTCAATACGGTGCCGCCCACGATCACCGCGGCGATCGCCTCCAGCTCCCACAGCAGGCCTGTGGTGGGCGATGCGGAACCCAGGCGCGGCACGTACAGCAGCGTGGCAATGCCCACGCACACGCCGAGCAGCATGTATGTCAGGATCTTGATCTTGTGCACGTCCACCGCGGCGTACTGCGCCACTTGCTCGTTGGAGCCGATGGCCTGCACATAGCGGCCATAGGCCGTGCGGTTCAGGATCACGCCGCCGATGACAGCCACCAGCAAAAAGATCCAAACGGGGATGGGCACACCCAGCAAGTTGGCGTAGTACACCGGGCTGTAGATGTCCGACAGATCGTTCTCGAGCGTGATGGCGCCGCCGTTCGAAAAATACGTGAGGTATGCGCGGAAGATGCCCAGCGTGCCCAGCGTCACGATGAAGGGCTCGATGCGGCCCTTGGTGATGAGCAGGCCATGCACCAGCCCGAACACCGCGCCCAGCACCACCGCCAGCAGCATGCCCACCACCACGGCTGCCATGGGCGAGCCCAGCACGGGCGCCATGGCGTTCATGAACAGGATGACCGAGCCCGCGATCAGCGCTGCCATGGAGCCCACCGACAGGTCGATGCCGCCCGAGATGATCACAAAGCACATGCCCACCGCGATGATGCCGATGAAGGCCGTGCGCGTGAGCACGTTCATCACGTTGTCGTAGGTGGCGAAGTTGCTGTTGAGCAGCGTGCCGGCAATGCACAGCAGCACCAGCCCGATGACGGGGCCCAGCCCGTGCAGCTTGCCCCACCAGGCCGTGGCGCCGCCGTGGCGGCCCGCTGCGGTGGTTGCGTTTTCAGCGGGTACCTGTGGCATGTACGATCAACTCCTCTTCGGTCAAATTTGGCTCTTGGAGCGTGGTCTGCAGCCGCCCGGCGCGCATCACTGCCACGCGGTGGCACAGGCCGATCAGCTCCATCAGTTCGGAAGAAATCACCACCACCGCCAGCCCCTGCTCTGCCAGGCGCTGCACCAGGTGATAAATCTCGCGCTTGGCGCCCACGTCCACGCCGCGCGTGGGCTCATCCAGCACCACCACGCTGGGCCCGGGGTGCAGCACTTTGGCCAGCGCCAGCTTTTGCTGGTTGCCGCCCGACAGCGACGACGCGCGCACCTCCAGCGACCCGGTGCGGATGCCGAACTCCTGCACCGCATCGCGCAGCGCAGCCTGCTCGGCCGCCGGGTCGAGCCAGGGCTTGGCATAGCGCTCCAGAGCCATCAGCGTCAGGTTGGGCCGCAAGCTGAAGTGCACGTGCAGGCCCTTGCCCTTGCGGTCTTCGCTCAGATACGTGAGGCCGTGGCGCGCCGCGTCGCGAGGGCTTTTCAAATTCACCGGCTTGCCCGCCAACTCCACCGTGCCTGCACTGCGTGGGCGCAGGCCCAGCAGGCCTTCAAACAGCTCGGTGCGGCCAGCGCCCACCAGCCCGGCAAAGCCCAGGATCTCGCCACGCCGCACGTCAAAGCTCACGTCCTCGGCCCAGCCCGGCACCGAGAGGCCGCGCACCTGGATGGCCGGCTCTCCACCCGCAGGCGCAGGCAGCTTGGCCGGGAACAAATCGGCCAGCTCGCGGCCCACCATCAGGTTGGCCATCTGCCGCCGCGTGACGCTGGCCGTGGGCTCGCGCGCCACCAGCAGGCCGTCGCGCATCACCACCACCTCGTCGGTAGTGCGCTCCACTTCGTCGAGCTTGTGCGATATGTAGATGATGGTTACGCCCGCCGCCTTCAACTCGGCCATCAGCGCAAACAGGCGCTCGGTCTCGCCAGGGGTCAGCGTGGCGGTGGGCTCGTCCATGATGAGCAGGCGCGCATTGCGGGCCAGCGCCCGGGCAATCTCCACCAGCTGTTTTTCTGCCACGATGAGTTTGCGAACGCGCGTGTCCGGGTCCAGCGGCAAACCCACCTGCGCCAAGGCCGCACGCGTCTTCTCACGCATCGCCTTGTCATCAAGGAAAGGGCCGCGCTTGATCTCATGGCCCAAAAAGATGTTCTGCGCAACCGTCAGGTCGTCCGCCAGGTTGAACTCCTGGTGGATCAGCACAATGCCCTGCGCCTCGGCCGCACGCGATCCGCCGCCGGGCGCGCGCACCGCGCCGTCCACCACCACCTCGCCGGTAGTGGGGCTCTCGTACCCCGCCAAAATCTTCATCAGCGTGGACTTGCCCGCGCCGTTCTCGCCCAGCAGGCCGTAGACCCGGCCCGGCTGCAGCGCAAAGCCCACGCCGTGCAGCACGCGCACGGGGCCAAACTCCTTGGTCACGTTGCGGAACTCGACAGCAACACTCATCGCATTGCTCCTGCCGTTGCAACGCCAACCGTTGCGGTCGGGCGTGAAGAAGACCGCGCCAAACTTTCCTGCATCGCCAGCACGCCCGCGCCCACCACACCCGCATCGTCGGCCAGCGGCGCGTATTGGATCTCCAGGTGCCGCGTGGACAGCGCCAGCGACCGGTGGTACACGCTCTGCCGCACCGACGCGAGGAACAGCGGCCCCATGTCCGTCACCCGCCCCGCGATGAACACGTGCGACGGGTTGAAGAAGTTCACGATGGACGCCAGCATCTGCCCCACCAGGCTGCCCGCCCGCTGGATGATCGCGTTGGCCGCCACATCGCCCGCCCGGCTGGCCTGGGCCACATCCTCGGTGGTCAGCGTGCCGGTGGCCTGCAGGCGCTCGGCCAGCATCGCGCTCTCGCCGCGCTCCACGGCCTCCATCGCCATGCGCGCCATGGCGGGTGCAGCGGCCATCGCCTCTACACAGCCCTGGTTGCCGCAGTGGCAGCGCGGCCCGCTTTGGTCCACGCAGATATGGCCCACGTCACCGGCCGACCCATTGGCGCCCCGGTACACCTGCCCGTGGCACACGATGCCGCAGCCAATGCCCGTGCCCACCTTGATCACGAGGAAGTTGGGCAGGTTGCGCTGCAGCCGCCACAGCTCGCCCAGCGCCATCAGGTTCACGTCGTTGTCCACAAACACCGGCGCGGCAAACGCCTCGCGCAGGTAATCGCGGATGGAAAAGCCGTCCCAGTCGGGCATCAGCGGCGGGTTGACGAGTTGGCCGCTTTCAAAATCCACCGGCCCCGGCACGCCCATGCCGATGGCGATCACTTGCGAAGCCTGCACCCCGCAGCGCGCCAGCAGTTCACGCATAAGGCCCCGCAGCCGCGCCAAGATCACACCCGGCCCCTGGCGCACATCGATGGGCTCACGGTGCCGCGCCAGCACCGTCATATCGGGCCGCATCACTGCGACTTGCATGCTGGTCGCGCCCAGGTCGGCGCCAATCACCACGCCCAGGGTTTCGCTGAGGCGCAGGGTTTCGGCACGCCGGCCGCCAGAAGATTCCTGCAGGCCCACCTCGTCGAGCAGGCCTTCATCGAGCAGCGCCGCCACCATGGCGTTGGCCTTGCTCTTGGAATAGGCCAGGCGCTGCGCCAGCGCATTGCGCGACGCGCCTGCGGACCAGAAGATGGTCTGCAAGACGTCCAGGTCTTCGGTGCCGCAGTGACTCCAGCGGGTGGATGGCAAGGCTTGTCTCCTGTCGTTGTTGTGTAGCACCTCATGGGGGTGGGTGCTTGACAGGGATGCTATGCGGTCTACTTTGGCCGGGCAAGACTGAACTTTGACCTAAATTAGCCCAAAGATGGCGTGTATGGACCTCTTCTTTAGACAGACAAGCAAGTGAGTAGTACCCTCCTTGGCCGCAATATCGGGTGTTGATGGGTCCTATTCACGGAACAACTTCATCCGCACTGGAGCAGGATTGGCGAGAGCCTTAAAGGAAAGATTGTGACGCTGAAGATAACCAAGGAAAATTTGATCCAATTGCTAGCGGATCAAGACAACAAAGTGATCGCTCTCTCAGGGAAATGGGGTACCGGAAAAAGCCACCTTTGGCGGGAAGTAAAAGCCGATTCGACTGACGATGCAGTTAAAGGTGCTCTGTATGTTTCGCTCTTCGGTCTGAGTCATATGAATCAGATCAAGCTCAAACTCGTCCAGAGCGCACTTCCCAGCGCGGAAAAAAACAACGCAATGTGGGAGAAATTACGGATCGGAGCAGAGGCCGCAAGGAAGATGCTGAATTCGTTGCACAAAGGCTTTTCCGCACTAGACGAACTGGCATTGCTTGCCGTACCGACGCTACTAAAAGACAGGGTCATTGTTCTGGATGACATTGAGCGCAAGCATGAGAAACTGAGTATCGAAGAAGTTCTTGGGTTTATCGACGAATTCACCCAGCAATATGGAGCTCGCTTCGTGCTGATCCTCAATAGTGACCAGCTCGACAACCGCAAGGTTTGGGACGTTCTTCGAGAGAAAGTTGTCGACCAAGAACTTCGGTTGAGCACCTCTACTGAAGAGGCATTTGCCATCGCCTGCGGGCTCACACCGCCAGAGTACGGGGATCGTATACGGGATGCCATCCAGCGGTGCGACATTACGAACATAAGGATCATTCGCAAAGTCATCAAAGCGGTGAACCGTGTCTTAGGAAATCAGGCGGACTTGTCAGATGTACTGTTAACTCGGGTTGTGCCGTCGACAGTTCTACTCTCAGCCATTCATTACAAAGGTATTGAGGATGGCCCTGACTTTGATTTCGTTCTAGCACAAGGCACACCCAACGACTGGAGCAAATATCTAAATCAGCACGAAGACAAAGACGTAGATAAAGAAAGCCAACGCAAGTCCAAGTGGAAGCTACTACTCAATGATCTTGATATCCATAGTTGTGACGAGTACGAGGTGCTGGTAATTGAATTTTTGCAATCAGGCATGTTCGATCCGACAAAAGTGAAAGCAATCATCGGCCGATACGCAACAGAAGAAGAGGCAATGACCGTCAGGGATAATCTTAAGAAATTTTTCCAACGACTGATCTGGAATCACCGCCTCACCGAGGCGGAGTTGCTCGAAGAAGCGAAGAGTATTATTCCGCGGATCAACTTCATAGACGCCTATAGCCTCACTGCCCTTTGCGAATCGGTCGAAGAGTTACCGGGAGGCGATGTCGTGGCGAAAACCATGCTGGAACGCTGGATCGCAGAGTTCAGGAAAAAAAAGCACGAAGACTTTGACGACGATGACATGTTCGGACGCAAATTGCACCCGGCGATCAAAGCTGAATTCCAGTTGGTAAAGAATCATGCTCAGGCCACAGAGACGTTACTCGACGCGTGTGTATTTATTGCGAAAAACAGTGGATGGAACACGCGTCAAGAATTAGCCATGAAGGCGGCTACCGTAGCCGACTTCCAGAGCACCATCAGAGATATTGATATCGATGATCTGCGGATTTTTATGCGGCGCATGCTGGAGATGACGATGCAGCCCGGCGGCTATCGCCAGCATTTCGGCCAAGCCACGGATCGGTTCGTTGAGGCCTGCAAAAATCTCGCACAAGACCCGAACACGGGCCGGCTTGGCAAACTGATAAAGACGCTATTTGCTGACTCGAAACAAAGTCATTTGTTGGATGGTCCCGTCGCTAGCGCTGTGGTTTGACGGGAGGCGATAGTTGAATTTCGGCACGCGGCCATCGGTGGGCACGTCTGCTCTTGTTTTAAGAGCTACCAGCGCTTGACCAGAGAGCGCTGGAGCCTGGTTTCATTCATATTTCTCCTGTAGCCCGCCCCGGACCGCAGCGCGCCCGCGAGCGCGATGCGTGAAACACGTCATCAACTCAAATCTCGTGGCACCACCCCCTCCGCTTCACACCATCGGCGGTAGTCCGCCCGCCTATCGGCCGTACTGATCCGCTGCAACACCGCATGGTGCGGCCCCAGGTACTCCACGCTGCCCTTCACCACCACATGCACCAGCAGCTCTTCGGTACCCGTCGCCTCCCACCAGTCCACATTGCCGGCGGGCTCATGGATGTAGTCGCCCGGCCGCACCACGCGGCCATCGTTCAGGCGGCGCTCGCCCACCAGCGTCAGGGCGTGCACTTCGCCCGTGTGACGGTGCAGGCCCAGCCGCGTGCCGGGCGACAGGCGCATCAGTTCCACCCAACCAGCATCGTCGGGCAGGAACTGGATGGGCAGGGACCACTTGCCTTCGCCTTCGGGGATCCAGCCCGCCAGGCCTGCACGCCCCAGCGTCTGGGCCACGATCACGTCGGCAAGGGGGTTGTTCGTTGTCGTCATCGTCGTCATGTCGGTGCTCCTGGGTAGTTTTTGGTGGATTGCTTGCTTATTGCTCGGGGTGCTGGTGGCGGTATTCCTGCGTGCGGCCGCCAAAGCCGTACGCGGTGGCGCGCACGTCCTGCACGTAGACGTAGCTTTCGGGGTGCAGCGCGCCCAGCAGGCCCTCGAAGGCTGCGAACGCCTCGGTGATGTAGCGCGCCTTTTCGGCCTTGGTGTTGGTCTCGTCCACCACCTTGACGTCGAAGTAGAAGCTCGACTGTTTCAGGTCGGCCAGGGACCGGCCGGCGACGTACCAGTCGGCGGGGTCGACAAAGGTGATGACCACAGCGGTCAGGTCGCGCCGCTTGCCGAGCACGCGGGTGGTCAGGTCCAGCAGAGTTTCTGCAATGCGGGCAGACAGCTCGGGCGTGCGTTGGGCAGACACTTTGACGTTGAGGATGGGCATGGAGGGCTCCTGTTGAATGCGTTGGTTGATAAGGAGCCTTCACTGTAGAAATTGCGCCCCGCCACGGAAACCGCCCGTGGCGATAATGGCTTTTGCTCCGCACGCAAAGGCGCGCACGATGAAGAAAGAACCTCGCTCCTTCCTCCCCGATCCGGCCGACCTGCGGTGGCTGGTGCGGTCGCTCGACCTGCGCTCGTTTTCTGCGGCGGCGCGCGAGATGGATGTGGCGGTGTCGGTGGTAGCGCGCGGTGTGGACCGGCTGGRGGCCGGCTACGGCGTGCGCTTGCTGCGCCGGTCCACGCACGGCCTGTCGGCCACGCCCGAGGGCGCAGAGCTGGTGCAGGAAGCGCGTGCCTTGCTGGCGCAGCTGGAGGACATCGGGGCATCGCTGTCGGACCAGCGCAGCCGCGTGGCGGGCACCTTGCGCCTGGCCTCCAGCCAGGAGATCTGCGAGGCGCTGGTGCTGCCCCACCTAGCGGACCTGCAGGCGCGCTACCCCGCGCTGCGGGTGGAACTGCTGGCCGATGACCGCGTGGCCGACCTGGTGACGGAGGGCATCGACGTGGCGCTGCGCACCACCGTGGGCCACAGCGACCTGGTGGTGGCGCGCGCGCTGGGCCGGTTCGAGCGGCGCCTGTACGCGGCCCCTGGATATTTGGAACAGCACGGCACGCCCGCCGAGCCTAGCGATCTGCAGCAGCACCACACCGTGACGCACACGGCGCAGGGGCCAGCGGTGACCTGGGCGTTTCGCAATGCACAAGGCAAGCCGCTGGAGGTGACCGTGCGCTCGCGCCTGGCCGCCAGCAGTTCGGCACTGGTGCACCACGCGCTGGTGGGCGCCGCGGGCATCGGCATGTTGTCCGCCCCGCTTGCGGCGGCCGATGTGGCGCAAGGCCGGTTGGTGGAGGTGCTGGCGCCTTTTGCGTCCGGCACCGTGCACACGCTGTACGCGGTGTCGTCACCGGGCCGGCGCAATGCGGCCAGGGTGAAGGCGGTGATTGATTTTTTGGCGAAAGCGGCGAAGGACCGGTGGGCGCTGGCGCCTGTGCGTTGAAGGTTGCTTGTTCAACATCAACTGGCTGGCACGGGGGCTGACGGCCCGGTGCAGCAAGCCCGCATGGAGATCAGCCAGGCGCGGTTCATCCGGGATCAAGGGCCGCCTTCCGTTCAGCAGTCACTCGGCGGCCGTTGCCACCCAACCCCTGAACGCAAACCCCATGTAAAACATCCGCACATCGCCGAACCCGGCATCGCGCAGGATCGCCTCGTCCTCCTGGGGCGTCAGCACCGCCAGCTCCGCAGCCACCTTGGCCCGCCCCCGGTCTGCCATCTCCGGCGCCATGCCGGACACCACCTGAAATGCCGCATAGCGCGACAGCCAAAGGTCGCGCTCCCCTGCCCCGCCGTCATCGCCAGCATCACCATCGGCCACGCTCAGATGCACCGCGACGAACGGCGCGCCGGGCTTCAACCGCCGACGGATCTCGGCCACCATGGCCGCACGCTCCTCGCGCGGCACAAAGTGAAAGGTCAGCAGGCACGTCGCGCCATCGAACGGCCCGGCCGGTGCGCCCTGCACATAGCCGTGGTGCAGCGCCACGCGGTCGCCCGACACGCCCGCGCTCTGCAGCCGCTGCGCCGCCAGGTCCAGCATGGGCTGGCTGGGGTCCACGCCGTCGAAGCACCAGCCGGGGTGCGCCCGCGCCATGTCCTCCAGCTCCAGCCCGCCGCCTGCGCCCACCACCAGCACGCGGCCGTCGGCAGGTACGCGCTCGGCCAGCAGGATGCGGACCATGGGCAGCAGGCTGTCGTAGCCGGGCACGTTGCGGCGCGGTCCTTCGGCGTAGCGGGCGACGGCGGCGGGGTCGGTGAAGGGGGACGCGGTGGGATGGGTCATGGTGTGTGGCGTGTGGTGGATACGGCGCTTTCGCGTTGAGCTTGGCCAACGGGATTGCCAGCGCAGCGCAGGGTTTCGACAGGCTCAACCCGAACGGTTAGGGGTGGGCAACGTTTGACAAAATCAAGCCGAATTGGCCTCTAGCGCTTATCCATCAAGCGCTAGCCGCTATCAATTCAGTAGTCGTACGTTCGTGCTCCAGCATCGTTTATGGCTGCATGCTAACATCACGCAACTTTGAATGTTGCATGAAACGAGATAGCCGCCTTTCCAACGTCCTCCACGCGCTGCTGCACATGGCAGAGATGGACGGCCCCGCCACGTCCGACTCACTGGCGCAGGCCATGCAGACCAACCCTGTGGTGGTCCGCCGCCTGATGGCGGGGCTGCGGTATGCGGGGTTTGTCTCGTCGGCCAAGGGGCATGGCGGTGGGTGGGTGCTGTCGTGCCCGCTGGCGGACATCACGCTGCGCGACATCCATGAAGCGCTGGGCGCGCCCACGTTGCTGGCGGTGGGCAACAGGGTGGAGAGCCCTGGCTGCGTGGTCGAGCAAGCGGTGAATGAAGCGCTTTCAGATGCCTTTGAGGCGGCGGAGCAGGTGCTGCTGACGCGGCTGGGCGAGGTCACGCTGGCGCAGTTGTCTGCCCAGTTTCATGAACGCATGGTGGCCAGGGGCCACGCGCACAAGGACTTTGCACATGAACACTTATGACCACGACGCCATCGTGATTGGTGGCAGCTTTGCGGGCCTGTCGGCCGCGATGCAACTGGCGCGGGCGCGGCGGCGCGTGTGCGTGGTGGACGCAGGCCAGCCGCGCAACCGGTTTGCCGCCGCGTCGCACGGGTTCTTTGGGCAAGACGGCGAACCGCCGCTGGCGATGACCGAGCAGGCGCGCCGCAAGCTGCTGGCCTACCCCACGGTCACGCTGCGCCAGGGCACGGTGGTGTCGGCCAAGGCGCAGCCAGACGCTGGTGCATTAACAGCGTCTGGTTTTGACGTGGTGCTGGACGACGGCGCGGGTGCACTGACCCCATTGACCACCCGCAAGCTGGTGCTGGCCTTTGGCGTGAAGGACGGTCTGCCCGACATTGCAGGCCTGCGCGAGCGCTGGGGCGCTAGCGTGCTGCACTGCCCGTACTGCCACGGCTACGAGTTTGGGGGCCAGCGGCTGGGCGTGCTGTACCACTCGCCGCAGTCCGGCATGCACGCGCAGCTGATTGCGGACTGGGGCCCGGCCACCCTCTTCCTGAATGGCGAAACCACGCTGGAGGACAGCGAGCGCACGCGGCTGTTGGCGCTGGGCATTGCCGTGGAGCCTGCGCGCATCGCCGCGCTGGAGGGGCCTGACCGGGCGTTGAGCGGCGTGCGCCTGGTGGCCAATGGCGGCGCCGATGGCCGCCTGGTGCCGCTGGACGCTTTGTACGTGGCCGCCACGACAAGCCCCGCCAGCCCGCTGGCAGAACAACTGGGCTGCGCGCTGGATGAGGGCCCCATGGGCCCGTGCATTCGCACCGATGCCAACAAGATGACCACGGTGCCGGGCGTGTATGCCGCAGGCGACGCCACGCTGATGCGGCACAACGCCACGCTGGCGTCTGCCGAAGGGGTGCTGGCGGGTGTGGGGGCGCACCAGGCGATGGTGTTTGGGCAATAAGAGCAGCTAACAAAACTCTTCTGGCGTTGTTGCCGCGTCTTGTCGTACTGCTCGTACTGCCTGCGACGCAGCGCCTAGCCAGAACCGCTTCGCTGATTTTTGTTAGCCGCTCTAAGTAGCGCAGCGCTGCTGCGGCACCAGGCCACAAAGTAGCAAGATCGGCTAAGTACCGGCGCGCAAGCTGCGGCACACTCTGCGGCCATGAGCCTGGACCAGAGCGCCGATCAGCACTACCGCAGCCGCGTGGCCCGCGTGATCGCCCACATCGTGGCGCACCCGCTGGCAGCGCATCGGCTGGAGGATCTGGCCGCCATTGCCCACTTTTCCCCTTTCCACTTCCACCGTGTCTACAGCAGCATTGCGGGCGAAACCGTGGCCGCCACGGTGCGCCGCGTGCGGCTGGCCCTGGCCACGCGGCTGCTGAAGCAAGGCGGGCAGAGCATCACCCAGGTGGCGCTGGAGGTGGGCTACGACAGCCCGCAGGCCTTCACCCGTGCATTCAGCCAGTTCACCGGGCAATCGCCACGGGCGTTCCAGCGGGACATGCACCGCCTCATCCTTGATCCAGGCGCCGGACACACGGCTGGAAGGACCGAGCACACGCTGGCCGTGCAGATCGTCGAGCGCCCGGCGCAGCGCCTGCATGCGCTGCGCCACCAGGGGCCGCCCTCCACCATCCCCCACACGCAGCGGCGGCTGTACCTGCAGTGCGGCCAGCGTGCAACCCACCGGCTGGGCGCATCGTGCGGAGACCCGCAGGACACAGGCGGCGATTTTCGCTACTACGCGGCGGTGGTGCTGCCAGAGCCGCTCCCGGCGGCAGATGGCGGGCTGGAACTGCTGGACATCCCGGCAGGCCTCTATGCACGCCACACGCTCACCGGCCCCTACACGCGCATCAACGCGGCACTGGCGGCCATCCACACACGCTGGCTCCCGGCCAGCGGCTACGAACCGGACGACCGCCCCACGCTGGAGCACTACCTCAACTCCCCCCGCAACGCCGCGCAGGCGGACCTGCGCACCGATCTGCTGATTCCCATCCGCCCCACCCCATCCCTATGACCCGTTTTCGCTGGCTCTTTCGTTCCCTTTTGCCCGCAGCGCTCTGCGGCGCCACCACCCTGGCCCACGCTGCGGGCTTTGCCTTTATCGAGGTGCCTGCAGACAAGGACGGGCCCGCGCTGCGCGGCGCCGTGTGGTCGCCCTGCAGCGCGCCGCCGGGCCGCATCGACCTGTCGCCCCTGGTGCTGCAAGGCACGCGGGACTGCCCCCTCACCGGCCAAGGCCTGCCGTTGATCGTCATGTCGCACGGCACGGGCGGCTCGGCCCTGGGGCACCACGACACGGCGGCCACGCTGGCCGATGCGGGCTATGTGGTGGCCGCCATCAGCCACCCGGGCGACAACTTTCAGGACCTGAGCCGCCAGGGCCACCTGTCGGCCTTTGCCACGCGGCCCGTGGACATGAAGCGGCTGACGGACTACATGCTGGGCGCGTGGCACCGCCATGCCCAGCTGGACGCCAGCAAGGTCGGCCTGTTCGGCTTTTCGCGCGGCGGCTACACGGGCCTTGTCACCATCGGTGCCGTGCCGGACTGGACGCTGCGGCAGGACCTGTGCCCGCCCGAGTCGTCGAGGCCCCTGTGCGGCGAGATCCGTCGCAAAGAACTGCCCGCCCCGCCCGCGCGGGACGCACGCATTCGGGCGGCCGTCATCGTCGACCCCTTGAGCGTGTTTGATGCCAAGGGGCTGGGGCAGGTCGGCATCCCGGTCCAGCTGTGGGCCTCAGCGTTGGGTGGCGATGGCGTGACGCCCCAGAGCGTGGAGACGGTGCGCCAGGGCCTGCCCAGCGCGCCGGACTGGCACGTGGCGGCCAACGCGGGGCACTTCGCCTTTCTGGCGCCCTGCCCGCCAGCACTGGTGGAAGCGATGCCAGCAATCTGCCGCGATGCAGCGGGGTTTGACCGGGTGGCTTTTCACCAGACTTTTAATGCCCAGGTGCTGGCGTTCTTTCAGCGGCACATCGTGGCAGCCAGAGCACCCTGAGGGCAGTCTGGAATTCGTCGCACCCACGCGGCCCGTGGGTTGACGCAGCCAGCGCCGGCCACCTACACTGCCAACCTCGCATCTGACCTTTGGGGTCGGAGCGAACCGCAAAGCCCTCCACCACCGTTGAGGGCTTTTTTTCGTCCGCCCTATGGAAAGCTCTCCCTGCTTGCAGAGAGGGCTTTTTGCATTTCTGGAGCCTTTTCTCATGCACACCGCTTCAACCCACACCGGCCCCGCAGCCGTTGCAGGCACCGCCCCCCGCATTCACCTGGTCATCGGCCCGGTGGGCGCAGGCAAGTCCACCTTCGTCCGCCAATTGGTGCAGCAGCACCGCGCCGTGCCGCTCAATCTGGACGACTGGATGGCCACGCTGTTTTCGCCCGACCGGCCCGATACGGCCGATGTGATGGCCTGGTACATCCCCCGCACCCTGCGCTGCCTGGAGCAGATCTGGAAAACCGCCGAGGCTGTGCTGGCCGCGGGCAACGATGTGGTGCTGGAGGTGGGCCTGATCCAGCAGCACCAGCGCGACGCCTTTTATGCGCGCATGGGGCCGTGGGCCGGCGCCATGACGGTGTACGTGCTGGACGCACCGCGCGAGGTGCGGCGCGAGCGCGTGTTGCGGCGCAATGCCGAGCAGGGAGAGACGTTCTCGATGGTGGTGCCCCCGCACATCTTTGAGCTGGCCAGCGACCTGTGGCAGCCGCCCGGGGAGGCGGAGTGCGCCGAGCGGTCGGTGGTGTTTGTGCCGATGGCGGAACGTTAGGCCCTCGTTGCAGCTTTGCCGCGCGCAGGCCCGTCCATGACAGGCCCGTCCATGATCTTGGCAGGTGCGGCGGGCCAGACCGCCTCGACTACATGAACTGCGCGCGCAGACCCACCATCAGGCGTCTGCCTGCGGCGGGCTCGAAGTAGCGGCCGTTGGCGTCGTTCACGATGAGCGTGGCCGTGTGGTGGCGGTTGAACACGTTGTCGAGCCGGGCCCAGAGCTGCCAGCGCGCCGCGCCCGCTTCGCGGCCACCCCAGCCATAGGCCGCGTGCACGCCGAGCACGGCAAAGCCGGCTGCCCGCTCGCTGTTGACATCGTTGGCAAACACCGGCCCCGACACGTTCGCCGTGGCACCCAGTTGCCAGCGCGTGGTGGGCGCGTAGTCGATGGCAAGTTGCGCAGCGTGCCGCGCTGTGCCCGGCAACTGGTTGCCTGCGGCGACGTTGGCGCCCCCTGCCCCGGCGTAGGCGCTGCCAAAGTGGGCATCCAGGTAGGTGTAGCTGGCGCGCGGGGCCCAGGTGCCCCACTGTGCACGCCAACCCACTTCAAGCCCCCGGCGCCGCACGTTGTCCACGTTCTGGAACACCGAGCGGCCGTTGACCGTGGCCACGGGCACGATCTCGCCCTGGCTGCGGGTGTCGAACCATGCCAGCTCCAGCTGCTGGTGGGTGCCTTGCCACTTGGCGCCCACCTCCCACTGGTGGCTGCGGGCGGCAGCCAGTCCGAAATTGGGGCCGGTGTTGCCGGTGCTGTAGGCCATCTCGGCCAGCGTGGGGGTTTCAAAGCCCTGGCCTGCGTTGGCGTACAGGTTGAGCTGGTCGGTGGCGGCCCACACCAGACCCAACGCGGGGCTGGTGTGGCGCCAGCTGCGCGAGCCACTGTCGTCGGGGTTGGCGGGGGTGATGTAGCGGTCATCCACCTGCACGCGCACCCGGCTGGCCCGCAGCCCTGCGATGGCGCGCCAGCGGGGCGAGAGCCAAGCGTCGACCTGGGCATACACATCGGTGTTGGCTGCACTGTCTTGCTCGTCGCGCCGCAGCGCGCCGCTGGTGCCCGCGTTGTTCACAAACCCCTGGCGGTGTTCAGACAGGCGATTCGCCTCTGCCCCCACCGTCCACGTCAGCGGCAGGCCCGAGGGCAGGCGCACGGCCCGCGTCCAGGTGGCGGCCGCGCCGTGGTAGCTGCGGTCCAGGTCCACCACCCCGCCTGCGCTGTTGGCCGCCGCACCGCTGAACGACAGGTACTGCGTGAGCTGGCGCCCACCGCCATAGGCGCGCAGCCGCACGCTGTCGGTGTCACTGAGCTGGCGCTCCAGCACCAGGCCCAGCTGGTTCTGGCCCACCGACTTGCGGGTGTGGAAGCTGGTGGCCAGGGCGCTGGCCTGGCGCGCGTCGCCCTCCAGCTGCGCGCGTGTGAGGCCCAGCGGGTCCAACGCCAGGGGTTGGTCGTACAGGTTGACCAGGGCTGTGATGCGCGTGCGGCTGTCGGGCTGGGCCTGCAGCTTGGCGTTGAGGTGCGTGCGCCGCGCGGCGCTGTGGCCGCGCCAGCCCTCCGTTTCGAAGTGCGAAACGCCCAGCAGCCCGCCCAGGCGCTGGTCGCCAAAGTCCATCGATGCGTCCACCAGCCGCTGGCCGAACGAGCCCACCGCCACCCCCGCCTGGGCGCCACCGCCGGGCCGGGGATCGCGGGTGGTGACCTGCACCACGCCCCCTGCCGCGTTGCCATACAGCTGCGCGAGCGGGCCGCGCAGCACTTCAATCTGGCGGGCCGAAGGCAGGTGCGCGGTGGCAGCCTGGCCCTGGCCGTCGGGCATGGTGGCGGGGATGCCGTCCACCAGAATGCGCACACCCCGCACACCAAAGGTGGCGCGGGCGCCAAAGCCACGCACTGCGATCTGCAGATCCTGCGCGTAGTTGCCACGGTCTGTGGCCACCACGCCAGCCTGCCCGGCCAGCAGCTCCGACAGGTTCACCAGCGGCGTCGCGGCGGAGAAGGCATCCACGGCCACGCTGCTGTGGCTGGCTGCACTGTCGAACAGGCGCTGCGCCTGCGCGCTGCCCGTGACCTGCAGGGTTTCGAGCGTAGGGGGCGTGGGCGTGGTGGGCGGCGACTGGGCGGGATCGGCCGGGCCATCTTGCGCATGGGCATGGGCGTGCGCCACCACGCAAGCGCAACTGGCCAGGAAGCGGGCAACTCGGGCGGCGCGGGGCATACGGGGCCAATGGGTGGCTGCAAAAGACATTGGTGCCGCTTCCTGGTTGCGGAGTTTCAGAACGGGGTTTTACGGAGCATCGCGTGGCGGGCACAGGGGCCAAGCCCAGCAAACCGCAGGATAGTCTGCTGTGGCCCCGTGGCGGTCATGCGAACCCAACGCAACGAAGCGCCGAGCACCTACGCAGACGTCATTCAGACCGCACCACGCGCCAGACCACGTTGCCCACGTCGTCGGCCACCAGCAGCGCGCCCTGGCCGTCCAGAGCCACGCCCACGGGGCGGCCATAGGCGTCGCCGTCCTTGCTCAAGAAGCCGGTCAGGAACGGCTGGGGAGGCCCCGAGGGGCGCCCGTCGGCAAAAGGCACGAACACCACGTTGTAGCCCGTCAGCTCCTTGCGGTTCCAGGACCCGTGCTGGCCGATGAAAGCACCGCTGGCGTAGGCGCCGGGCATGCGGACATCAGAAAACGCCAGGCCCAGGGGCGCAACGTGTGAGCCCAGGCCAAAGTCGGGGGCGATGGCCTTGGCCACCATGTCGGGGTTGGGCGGGTTGACACGGGTGTCCACATGCTGGCCCCAGTAGCTCCAGGGCCAGCCGTAAAAGGCGCCGTCCTTCACCGATGTGAGGTAGTCGGGCACCAGCTCGTTGCCCAGTTCGTCGCGTTCGTTCACCACCGTCCAGAGCACCTTGCTCTGTGGCTCCCAGCCCAGGCCGCTGGGGTTGCGCAGGCCGGTGGCAAACAGCCGCTTGCTGCCGGTCTCTACATCCACCTCCCAGATGGCGGCGCGGCCCTCTTCGGCGGCCATGCCGTTGTCGCCCGCATTGCTGTTGGAGCCCACGGTGGCGTACAGCCTGCGGCCATCGGGGCTGGCGATGATGTTCTTGGTCCAGTGGTGATTGGCCCCGGCGGGCAGATCGGTGACCCTGACGGGGGCCACGGTGATGGAGGTCTGCCCGGTTTCGTAAGGCACCTTCACCACGCCGTCGGCCGTGGCAATGAACAGCTGGGTGCCCACCAACGCCATGCCAAAGGGCGATAGCAGGTTTTGCATGAAGACGGTGCGCACGTCTGCCACGCCGTCACCGTCCGTATCGCGCAGCAGCGTAATGCGGTTGGCGCTGGGCGTGCCGGCACCGGCACGCTTCATCACCAGGCCCATGGCCAGGCCACGCAGACCGTCGGAGTGCACGTTTTTGGCGCCCTCTGCAGGCGGCGGCTTGTTGCTTTCAGCGACCAGCACGTCACCATTGGGAAGGGTGTAGACCCAGCGCGGGTGGTCCAGCCCACGCGCCAGCGCCGTGACCCTGAACCCCGCAGGGGCCTGCGGCTGGGCGCCCTGCGGCCAACCCTGTGCAGGTGCGATATTGACGGTGGGCACGAAAAAGCTCTTCTCGGGTGCGGGCAGTTGCGGGCTTGGCCCCACACCAGAACCCGCTGTGGGCTGGGCTGTTGCGGCTGCCGCGCCACCCGCCAACGCCGCCCAAAGCAGCCATTGTGGGAAGCGATTGGGACAGGGCAACATCAGCGCAGTATGGGCGGGTGCAATTTGCGGAGGGTGTAGGCCAAGGCCGCGAGTTTTGCGGCCCCCACAGCGGGGAGGTCAGCTCGCCGCCGTGGCGGGGGCCACACCCGGCCGCCGGATGGTCCACAGCGCAGCGGCCATCAGCGCCACGCCGCCCAGTTGCAAGGGGCTGAGCGTGCGGCCATACACCACCCAGTCCACCAGCACCGCCGTGAGCGGGTACACAAACTGCAGCACTGCAATGCGACCCAGCGCCAGGCGGGCCATGCCGGCGAACAGCACCACGTACGCCAGGCCTGTGTGCACCACACCCAGGCCCAGCAGCCAGGCCCATGCGGTGCCCTGCTGCGGCCCGCCCAGAACAAAAGGCGCCCACACCAGCGCCACGGCGCCCACCAGGCATTGCCACAGCGCCATCGCGAAGGGGCTGATGGCCTTTTGCGTGTTGGCGAGCAGCGTCACGCCCGCGTAGCAGAGCGAGCCGCCCAGGCACATCAGCACTCCGGCCATGTACCCGCCGCTGCTACTGTTGGCCGCGGCGGCTGCGGCGCCGTCCAGCAAGCCGGTGGTCAGCACCAGGCCGCCCAGCGCGGCCAGGGTGGCCAGCCACTGCGTGGGCGAGACGGCCTCGCGCAGGAAGAGCGCGCCAAACACGATGACCCAGATGGGCTGGATGTGGAAGATCACCGTGGCTACGGCGATGGACGTGCGCGGGATGGCTGCAAAGAACAGCGCCCAGTTCATCACCATGAGCACGGCCGTGGCGCAGGCCACCCAGCGCGCCCGCCCGTTCAAGAGCAATTGACGCCCCCGGCCCGTGGCCAGGCACCAGGCCAGCAGCGCCAGCGCACCGAATGCGCAGCGGAACCACACGGTGACCAGCGGATGCTGGCCCGCCTCTTCCACAAAAACACCGATGGTGCCCAGCAGCACGCCGCCGGCGATGAGCAACCACTGGCCGTCCCGCTCGCGGGTACTGGCGGGCACTGTGGAGGGGATAGGCGCGGCAAGCGATGAGGGCGTGGCGGCACTGGCTTTCTGGTTCATGCCGTCGATGCTCGAAGATTGGCACACTGGTGTAAAGCGCATAGTTCGAACAGATACCATTCGATAAACGAATTTTTATCCCGACAGGTTTTGCCAACACAAAACCAGAGAGCTGACGCGATGAACTACCCCGATTTCCAGATTGACTGGCTGCGCGCCTTTGTGGCCGTGGTGGACGCGGGCTCGCTCTCGCGCGCGGCGCCGCTGGTGCACCGTTCGCAGTCGGCGGTCAGCATGCAGATCAAGAAGCTGGAGGCCGCACTAGGCCGCCCAGTGCTGCTGCGCGGGCCGCGCCATCTGGAGGTGACACCCGCCGGGGCCGAGCTGCTGTCGTACGCGCGCCGCGTGCTCGATCTGCAGGCCGAGGCGCACGCGGCGCTGTTCGGCCCGCAGCTGGCGGGCCGGGTGCGGCTGGGGGTGCCGGACGACTACGCATCGACCTACCTCACACCGGTGCTGCGCAGCTTTTCGCACCGGTACCAGGGCGTGGAGATTGAGTTGACCTGCGAGCAATCGACCTCGCTCATCCCACGCGTGGTGCGCGGCGAGCTGGACCTGGCCCTCGTCTCGCGCGACAAGCCGCAGCGGGGGCATTTTTTGTTTGAAGAGCCGCTGGTGTGGGTGGGGGCTGCGCAGTTTGAAGCGTGGCGGCGTGACCCGCTGCCGATTGCGGTGTACGAATCGGCCAGCATGGCCCGACAGGCCACCCTGGCGGCACTGGACACGCGGCGCCGAGCCTACCGCATCGTGTACCACAGCTCCAGCCTGGCGGGCCAGCTGGCTGCGGTGGAGAGCGGTTTGGCGGTGGCGGTGCTCACGCGGTGCAGCGCGCCAGCCCATCTGCAAATCTTGCAGAACCTGCCCGCGGAGTTTGACCTTCCGCCGCTGGCTTCGATGAATGTGGCGGTGCTGCGCAGCAAGGTGTCGCTGCGCTCACCGGCTGTGGATGCGATGTACGAACAGGTGGTGCGGACACTGGGGCGGCGGGGCGAACTGCTACCCAAGGCCTGAGCGCCGCCGCCGGTCATCCACGGCGTCAGGCCGCCAGGATGTGCTCCAGCAGCTTTTCGCGCGGCCCCAGCAGCGCATCGCCCCCGATCAACCGCAGCGCACCGCCCGGCCCCGCCACCACCAATTGCGGCACGCCCCGGGCGCCCACGGCGCGCAGCGTTGCTTGGGCGCTGGCGATGCGTTCGGCCACCAGGTTGTGCAGCGCGGCAGTGGCTGCGTGCGTCAACGCTGCGGCATCCGCCAGGCCCAAAGCCCGCAACAGGTCCGCCAGCACCTCGGGTTCTGCCGTGTCGCGGCCTTCCACATAACGTGCGTGCTGCAATGCGTGCAAGGCTTCCAGTTCACTTTCAGGCGCAGTCTGCGCCACGGCGGTCAGCGCGAGGGTGGCAGGGCCTGAATCAAAGCGGCCGGACGCAGCACCCAGAATTTGGTCGCGGTAGGCCTGCGTGAAGGGCTGGCCTGTGAGCCGCTGGATGCGCTGGTCGTTGGACCAGGCGTACGCAGCGAACTGCGCATCCATGGGCCGCGCCCCGGCGCCCGCAAACAGGCCCGTGGGCGCCAGCGAGACGTGCACGCCGTCCACGCCTTGCAGGTATTGCAGCGCCGGCGCGGCGGCATAGCACCAACCGCACAAGGGGTCGAACAGATAGGTCACCGTGGTGGGCATGGAGGGCATGGATCAGGGTCTTTCAACGTCAGGGGGTGAGGATGAAGCCAGCGCGGCCTCGAAAAGCGCCAGCTCTTCGGCGAGGGTGCCCCGGCTGCGGAAGTGGCGGCCTGCACGGTCGTACCAGTTCTCGGCATCTTCCAGATCACCCTCTTGCAGGTGCAGGATGCCGTGGAGCCAGGCGGCGAGCATGGAGCCGTCGTGTTGCACCAGATCGTGCGCCGCGTTCCAGCGCCCGGCGTGCAGGTGATCCAGGACGGGTTGAAGGGAGTGCGTTGGCACGATCTGGTGTCCGATCACTTTTGGGGGTTGGTGAACATGGGGTTGCCACTGACCGTCTTGACCGTTTCTTCTTGCAAGACGTCCCAGTGCTCCACAATTTTCCCGTTGGCCAGGCGGAAGATATCGACGCCAATCATGACCTTGGGGCCCATGCCCGCGTAGCGGCCGTGCATCATGACGAAGTCACCTTCGGCCACCACCATGCCGGGCTCGTACTTGAAGTCGGGCGGCAGGCTGCCGACCCACCCCTTCAGAACCTCGGACCCGTTGGGCACCGCAGGGTTGTGTTGGATGTAGTTGGGGGACCAGTATTTGTCGATGACCGAGGCATCGCGCGTGATGAACAGGCCCTTCATGCCGGCCACGACGATTTCCTTGTTGGTCTGGGCAAACGCATTGGCAGAGAAAACTGCGGCCAGCGATGCAGCGACGAGGAACACTTTGAACGGTTTCATTCTTGACTCCAGTGAGGGTTGCTGTTGACTACGGGCTTACCACTTCATCTCGCCCTTGTTCACCTTGGCGCCGATGTCCAGCGACAGGCCCATGGGCGCTGCAGGGTAGGCCTTCTTCATCGCGTCGATGAGTTCGGCGCCCGTCTTGGTGGCGGCGGCATTCTTCTCAAACGCTTGCAGGTAGCCCTTGGTGTAGGTCACCGCTGTCAAGTCCAGCGTGGTGCCGGGCAGCATGTGGCCGGGCACCACTACGGTGGGCTGCAGGGCAGCCATTTCGTCAAGCTGGGCGATCCAGGCGCTGCGCTCGGCCACGGTCTGGGTGTCGGCCGTCCACACGTGCAGGTTGCCGAACACGCCGATATTGCCCACCACGGCCTTCACCGAAGGAATCCACGCATAAGGGCGGTGCGCCAGCAGGCCGGTGGTGCCACGGATCTCGACCGTCTGGCCGTCCACCGTGAGGGTATTGCCGCTGATGGCCTTGGGCAGCACAGGCGTGCGCGGTGCATTGGCACCCATCTTGGGGCCCCAGAAGGCGAGCTTGCCGGCGAGCTTGGCGTTGATCTTCTCCAGCACGGCGGGGGTGGTTACCACCTCAGCCTTGGGGAAAAATTCCTTGAGCGTTTCCACGCCGAAGTAATAGTCGGGGTCGGCCTGGCTCACGTAGATGGTCTTGAGCTCCTTGCCGCTGTCGAACACGTTGGCGGCAATGCGCAGCGCGTCGGCACGGGTGAAGCCAGCGTCGATGACCATGGCCTCCTTCTCGCCGTACACCAGCGTGGAGTTGACGTTGAAGCTGTTGCCGTCGGCGTTGTAGACCTTGATCTGCAGGGGCTGGGCGGCGTGGGCGCCAGCAAAGGCAAGGGACAGGGTGGCGGCGATGAGGGTGGTGCGGAACATGGCGGTTTCTCCAGGGTTTGAAGGGGTTTGAAGGGGTTTGCGTTGATGGCGGAATGAAGTTTATTTGCACCAATCGATCCAATAAACCCCATAAAATGCGCATATTTGTTGCACAAATAGAGCAAATATGGACCGTCTGACCGCCATGCGGGTGTTTGTGGAAGTGGCCACCAGCGGCAGCTTCAGCGCCACGGCAGACCGGCTGGAGATGTCGCGTGCCATGGTCACGCGCTATGTGGGCGAGATGGAGCAGTGGCTGCAGGCGCGGCTGCTGCAGCGCACCACCCGCAGCGTGACGCTGACCGATGCCGGTGAACTGGCGCTGCGCCGCTGCCAGCAGATGCTGGCGCTGACCCAGGACCTGGAAGAAGAAACCGCCACCACCACCGAGGGCGAGCTGCGCGGGCAACTGCGCATCACCTGCAGCGTGTCGTTTGCGTATGCGCAGATGGGCGCGGCGATTGCTGACTTCTTGGCGCAGCACCCGCAGCTCAAGATCGACCTGGACGCCAGCGAGGGCTCGCTGAACCTGGTGGAGCGCCGCATCGACCTGGCGATCCGCATCAGCGCCGAGCCCGACCCGCTGCTCATCGGCCGGCCGCTGGCGCGCTGCGATTCGGCGCTGGTGGCATCGCCCGCCTACCTGGCGGCACACGGCACGCCCCAGGAGCCCGCCGACCTGACCCGCCACCGTTGTTTGAGCTACGCCAACTTTGGCAAAAGCGTGTGGCAGCTCACCCGCGGCGACGAGGTCGCCCGCGTGGGCGTGACCAGCCCCTTCAGCGCCAACGAGGCCACCACGCTGATGCGCGCGGCGCTGGCTGGTGGCGGCATCGCACTGCAGCCCACCTACCTGGTCAACCCCTATCTGCACAGCGGCGAACTGCAGGCCGTGCTGCCCGCGTGGAGCCTGCCGGTGATGACCATCCACGCGCTGTACACCTCGCGCAGGCACCTGTCGCCGGCGGTGCGGGCGCTGCTGGATTTTTTGGTGCTGCGGTTTGCAGGGGTGCCGTGGTAGGGGGGCGTGGGTCGATGTGACGCTACGTTTTTGATAGCCATCAGCGCTTTCTGGTCAAGCGCCACAGGCTTTTTTTCTTGAATACCCAAGCCCGCCGGAACTTTGCGGGACTCTTGCTCCCTCTCCCCCTGCGGGAGAGGGCTGGGGAGAGGGGGCTATCGCCAAGGGGCATGGTGCTTTATCAACCCCCCTCTCCCCCGGCCCTCTCCCGCAAGGGGAGAGGGAGTGGAAGCGGGCCCCGCCGCGCCATCACCTCAGGGCAGCACCGCTGCCGCCTTGGCCCGCGCAATCTGCAGGTCCGCATCGCGCTGCAGCAGCAGGCGCTGCGCCACCAGCGCGTTGGCGGCCTCGGTCACGGCCGCCACGTAGCCGTCTTGTGTGCCATACAACTCCTCCAGCGACGTGCGCGCATCGCCCGCCGCCAAGCGCGCGGCGCGCGTTTTTTGGAAGGGGATGAAGCTGCCGGTGAGGTTGGCCAGGTCGGTGATGCCGGGCGTGGCCACGTAGTTGAACTCGATGCTGGTGCCCAAGGGCGCACGCGCCTCCACACTGCGGATGCCGGCGCGGGTGAGGCCCGTGGACGCATCGACCTGCGGCACCATGATGGCGTAGTCGCGGCCCAGGTTGCGCGGGGGCAGGATGGTGGCGACGCCCGATTCGTCCTGCGGGATGTACTGCGGGCCAAAGTCGAACAGGGGGAAGTTGTTGTACAGGCCCCGGTAGCTGAACTCAGGGATGGCCGTCTGCACGCCGCCCACCGCCCAGGTCAGCCCCTTCATGACCGGAAAGGCCAGCGCCTCGGGCCGCACCAGCGTGCCGTTGTCGATGCGTGGCACCTGGCTGGCGGGCGGCAGCGTGCCGCGCACCACCCAGTCTTCCAGGTTCAGGAACAGCGCGCGGAAGGTGTCGTTGAAGTGCACCACCGTGCCCGTGGGGTAGGTGGCCCGCGTGGGCGCGTACGCGATGCTGGCCGTGCCCCCTGCGCCGCCGTGCTGGGTGCTGGCGTAGTAGTAGATGCGCGCGTTCTCGGGCTGGGCCAGATCCTTGGTGCCGCGGGCATCGGTCAGCACGGGTGAGCCCTGCAGCTGCCAGAACTCGGTGCCCGACAGGCCCAAAAAGAACTTGGGGCAGGTGGTGGTGGCGGCGCAGCGCTTCATCACCCCGCCCTGGCGGCCGCTGATGTCGTCCTGGTAGTCCTTGTCCAGCCCGCGCGGCGCCGTCTGGCCGAAGGCCGTGTGGTCGGTGCGCAGGCCCCCGCCGCCGCCGGGCACCGCAAAGCGGGTGTTGATGTGGGTCTGGCGCGCGGCCACGTGGGCGAAGATGCCGTCGAACACCTTGCCACCGTCGAGCGCCTGGTTGAAGCCCAGGTGCAAGAACGTTTTCATCGCGTTGCCCGACTGCGAGGTGCCCTGCCCCAGCGTGTACTGGATGCGGCCCGCCAGCGGGTTGGGCGTGCCCGACGAGTCGGCCGACTTGCCGCGAAAGAAGCTCACCGTGTCGCGCAGCGCGGCCAGGCCCACGCCCATGACCTTGGGGTCCTTGGCCACGTAGACCAGCTCGTACAGGTAGGCCGGGTCGAACCCGCCTTTGAGGCACACGCTGGTGGGGCTGGCGGTGCCGGGGAAGGCGTTGGCGCCCGCGTCACAGCTGGCGAACTTCCAGTCGCTGGCCGGCACCGGCGTGCGTGCATCCGTTTCGTTGGCGCGGCGAGTGAGCGAATAGCCGGGCTGGGTGTTGTCCAGGCTGGCGGGCTCGTAAGGAATCATGGAGCCATTGAACACGCCGCCGGGCAGTGCCATCGACGGGCTGGCCACGGTGGGCACGAGCTCGGCACGGTAGGGGCCAGTGATGCTGCTGCCGTCCTTGTTCTTGGCAACGGGCACCGTCACCGTCAGGCGCGCCGGCGTGCTCTTGGGCACGTCGCCCTGCCAGGCCGAATACAGCATCACGTAGCCGCGCTCCAGGTACACCGCATCGCTGGGCGTGGCCGTGGGGTTGAGCATGGTGAGGATGTTGCCGCGGTTGGGCGCGTCGTAGCGCAGCACACCGCTCGCCTTGGCCATGTTCTTGGGCTTGAGCATGACGAAGTCGGCCTGGTACTCGACCATGCCGTTGGCGTTGGTGGGCGCGAGCGCCAGGTCCTGGATGGTGGCGTTCTTGGGGTCCTTGGGGTCGACCTCGCCGCTGACGGTGCCGGTGAGGCGCTCGTATTCGCCCACATCGCCGTAGCTGCCGGGGAAGGCTTCAGTGGAGGTGATTGCCAGCTTGAAGGCCGGGCCCGGGGCGGAATCGTTGCTGCTGCCTCCGCAGGCTGCGAAGGCCGTAGCGGCAGCGGCGGTCAGCGCGAGTTTTCCGAATGCATGAAGGGATTGCATGTTGTCTCCTTGGATGGATGGGTGGTAGTGGCCGCTTGTGCGGCTCTAAGAAAAAGTGGCGGCGTCTTGTGTGCCGCACGCAGGCAAGGCTTCGCCCACACCTGCCGGTGAAAGGCAGGCTGCGTAAGAAATATGGAAGGAGGAGATGAAACCCAGCGCAGGTCAGCGCGCCGGGCTGCGGCTTACTCGGCCTCGATGCCGGCGGCCTTGATCACCTTGCCCCACTTCTGGGTTTCGGCGGCCTGGAACTTGGCGAGTTCATCGGGCGTGGTCGTCCACGCCTCGGAGCCTGCGTTGTCGAAGAAGCTCTTGGCCGCTGCGCTCTTGGTGGCCGCCGTGAGCAGCTCGTTGAGGCGCGCCACCACCGGTGCGGGCGTGCCGGCCGGCACGTAGGCCGCAAACCAGTAGCCCATGTCGTAGCCCTTCACGCCCGCTTCGTCCAGCGTGGGCACGTCGGGCAACTGTGCACTGCGCTTCTGGGTGGAGTAGCCCAGGGCCCGCAGCTTGCCGGCCTTGACCTGGGGCACGCCGGTGGAGGTGTCGGTGATCATCAGGTCGATCTGCCCGCCCAGCAGGTCGGTGATGGCCAGCGGGTTGCTTTTGTAGGGCACGTGCAGGATGTCCACGCTGGCCAGTTGCTTGAGCATTTCGCCGGCCATGCGGCTCGACGAGCTGCCGCTGCCAAAACTGAGCTTGCCGGGGTTCTTCTTGGCAAAGGCCAGCAGCTCGCCCACGTTCTTGTACGGCGCAGTGGCGTTGACCACCAGCACCTGCCCGCCCTTGCCCAGGCCCGTGACGGGCGCAAAGTCCTTCACCGGGTCGTACGAGAGCTTCTTGTACAAATGCTCGTTGGCCGCGTGTGTGGTGTTGGTGGTGATGAGCACGCTGTACCCGTCGGCCGCCGCCTTGGCCACGGCAGACGCCGCGATCATGCCGCTGGCACCGGCCTTGTTGTCGATGACCACCGCCTGCTTGGTGTCGGTGGTGATGGACTGGCCCAGCGCGCGCGCCAGCTGGTCGGTGGCGCTGCCGGCCGCGAACGGCACGACGAAGGTGATGGGCTTGGCGGGATATGCCTGCGCATGGGCAGCCCCGCCCTGCAGCGCGCCCAGCGCCAGCACGGCGGCGGCCATCGCGTGGCGTCGGCACAGGTTCAACAGTGAAATGGATCGGTTCATGTTTGTCTCCTTGTGTATAGGTATGGAAAAGCGGAAAGGGAGTCGGGAACCAGTCAAACAAGCGACGGCTACGGTGTCGGCCCGCCCAAGTGCGGCGCCAGCGCCGCGGGCAAGGTGAGGGGCAAGTCCAGCAGCAGGTAGCTCAGCGCCTTGCCGTGGCTGTCGAGGTTGAGCGCGTCGTTCACGCCGCCGTCCAGCACATCGTCCAGCACGATGTTCATGGCCTGCAGCTGGGGCAGCAGGTAGCGCGTGACCTGGCGCGGCTGGCGCAGCGCGAACTGGCGCGCCACGGCGGCTTCGGTGACCTGCTCGACCAGCACATCCCACAGCGCGGGGTGCCAGGCGATAACGCTGATGTTGGAGCGGTTGCCCTTGTCGCCGGTGCGGCTGTGGGCCAGACGATAAAGCGGAACAGTGATGGTTGCCGTGGTGGCGGGCTGGGTTGCGGCCTGGGTTACAGAAGTCATGGTGTGTGGTCCCTCAATCAACCATCTCGAAGCGCACGGCCACGGCATCGCGCGGCACCAGGCATGACACCGTGCCCAGGCGTGGGCGCATGGCGGTGCGCACGCCGCCGCCGCCGGCAGGCCCGCAGGTATAAAGCGCGGTCACCTCGCGCACCAGGCGCTGGGCGCTGGCGTGGTCGCGGTGCTGCAGGGCCACGCGCAGGCGCACATCACGCACGTCGTCGCGGGCGTCGCCACTGCCGTTGGCGGGCGCATCGAGCCAGCGGCTGGTGTCGTCGCCAAAGATGCTGGTCACGCCGATCAGGTCGATGCGCAGCGGGCCCAGGCCGGCCAGCCGCTCGCGCAGCACCTCGCCCGCCAGGCGTGCGCGGGCTTCGGCGCGCGGGCCGGCGTAGGAGATTTCGCCCTCGGCGAACCAGCCGGATTCAAAGCACACGTTGACCTTGAGCGTAGGGGGCTGCGCGTGGCCCCGCACGCCGGTAAGCCGCACGGCGTCGGTGCCCACGGCCTGCACGCGGGCCTGGGTGATGTCGGCCACCACGTCGGGCGTGAGGTACGCCGCGGGGTCGTGCAGCTCGTACAGCAGCTGCTCCTTGACGGTGCGCTCGTCGATGCGCCCGCCGGTGCCGGGCGGCTTGGTGATGGTGCAGTGGCCGTCGGCGTCGATCTCGGCGATGGGGTAGCCCAATTGCGCCAGGCCCGGCACGTCCTTGTAGCCGGGGTCGGCAAAGTAGCCGCCCGTGACCTGCGCGCCGCATTCGAGCAGGTGCCCGGCCATGGTGGCGCGGGCCAGGCGGTCCCAGTCGTCAGTGGCCCAGCCGTAGTGCGCAAGCGCCGGGCCCAGCACGAGGGATGGGTCTGCCACGCGGCCGCAGACCACGATGTCGGCCCCGGCGCGCAGCGCATCGGCAATGGCCTGTGCGCCGATGTAGGCGTTGGCGCTGACGATGGGCTCGGTGGGCATGGCACTGCCCAGGGCGTCCTGCAGCAGGGCGCGGTGGGCGGGGCCGCTCAGGTCGTCGCCCTGCAGCACGGCGATGCGTGGGCGGGCCAGACCCAGCTCAGCCGCCAGCGCGTGGATACGGCGTGCCGCGCCGTGCGGGTTGGCCGCGCCGAAGTTGCTGACGATGCGCACGCCGTGCGCCAGGCACAGCCCGAGCACGGGGCGCAGCAGGTCGGTCAGCAGCGGCTCGTAGCCGGCATCGGGGTCGGTGCGGCGGGCCAGTTGCGCCAGGGCCAGTGTGCGCTCGGCCAGGGTCTCGAAGATGAGCACCGACGGCTGGCCGCTGGCAATGAGCGCCTGCACCACGGGCAAGGCCGCGTCCGTGCGGTCGCCCGAAAAGCCGGCGGCGCAGCCGACCCGCAGTTGGGTGTTGTTCGCCATGAATATGTGTCTCCTGGGCCCCACTGTAGAAACACTGCGGTATTCTGTGAAATCGATATTTATGATGAATCCATCTGTATTGCAGATAAATAGCCCTTGAGGCTCTTCTGCCCTAGCGTTTACCCATGAGCACCGCCCACCTTTCCAGCCGCCAGATCGACGCCTTCATCGCGCTGGCCGAGCAGCGCAGCTTCACCCGCGCGGCAGCCCTGTGCCACCTGTCGCAGCCGGCGTTCAGCGCCCTGATCCGCGCGCTGGAGGACGACCTGGGCCTGCGGCTGTTCGACCGAAGCACGCGGCATGTGGACCTCACGCCCGAGGGGCACAACTTTCTGGAATCGGCCCGCCGCATCCGCGCAGAGATCACCAACGCACTGTCGGCCGTGCGCGATGCCGCCACGCTGCAGCGCGGGCGCGTGGCCGTGGCGCTGCTGCCGTCGCTGGCCGCGGGCTGGCTGCCCGCCGTGCTGGCGCAGTACCGCGCGGCGCACCCCGGCATCGAGATCGACATCGCCGACGTGCTGTCCGAGCCGTGCATCGAGCGCGTGGCCAGCGGCCATGCCGACTTCGCGCTGGCCGCCATCCGCGCCGACACCCCTGCCCTGCAGGCCGAGCCGTTTTGCAGCGACGGCTTTTACCTGGTGTGCCCCGCAGACCACCCGCTGGCACGCCGGCGCAAGGCCATCACCGCGCAGGACCTGGCGGCCTGGCCCTTCATCCACCTGGCGCGCACCAGCAGCGTGCGCCAGTACCTGGAGGCCGCCCTGCACCCGCAGGCCATGCACACGCTGATGGAGGTGGAGCAGCTCGCCACCGTGATGGGCATGGTGCGCGCGGGCCTGGGCATCAGCGTGGTGCCGGCGCTCACGCTGTTCCACTTCGAGCAGCCGGGGCTGGTCACGCGGCCGTTGTCGCTGCCCGGGCTCACACGGCAGATCTACCTGGTGCGGCGGCGGGACGAAAGCCTGTCGGTGGCGGCGCAGGCGCTGTATGCGCTGGTGATGGCGCAGCGGCCTTGAATCACAGGCGGCAATTACTATAAATTTGATAGCTATTAGCGCTTATAGATTAAGAGCTAGCGGCCAATTTCACTTGAAATTCAGCCCTCAAGCCGCTGCGGCACGCGCATAGCTCACGGTCAGCATCTCCCATTGGTGCCCATCGGGTTCGTTCCAGTAGACGATGCGGCCACCGTGGGCCGTGTCCACCTGCCCGTCCACGGGGCCGTGCACGGCGCTGCGGTACGGGATGCCCGCAGCCTGGATGCGCGCGAGGATGGCGCTGAACTCCGCATCGCTCACGAGAAAGCAGTAGTGGATGCGCGGAATGGGCTCGGGCCATTCGTCGAAATCGATGGTGAAACCATCGTTCACGAACACGGGCGCAAACGGCCCGACGCCGGTTTCGGACCAGGGCACGCCGAGCAGTTCGGCCAGCAGCCGGGCGGCGGCCAGTTTGTCGCGGGCGGGCACCATGAGGTGATCGAGCTGGATGGGCATTGTCCAAACCTCCCGTAGAAGTCCAAGGCCTCACGGCTTTGGGGGAACCAGATGGCCGCAGTGTAGGGGCAGCCGCAGGGGTTCAGCCCGCCAGCGCAAACTGCCCCAGGTGCTCAAACCGCCCCTCAACCACCTGCCCCACCCACAGCGCCTCCACGCGGCCGGGCAACGAGACACCTGCAAGGTTGCGGTCAATGCACCACTGCCGCGCCCGCGCGGCGGAGGCAAACGCCCCCACCGTGATATGGGGCGTGTAGGGCAGATCCAGCCGAAGATGGTCGGCCAGCGGGCCGCTGTACAGGGCATCGTGCAGCAACGACAGCGCGGCGTAGCCCTCGTCCGGCACCAGGTAAGCATGGGCGCGCTGGCTGTATGCATCGGCCCCCAGCATCGCGTAGCGGCAGTGAAAGGAGATGGGCGCAGTGCGCGCCGCCACTGCCGCCACATGGGCCAGGTAGGTGGTGGCGTCCACCCCGTCACCAGCAAACACCAGCGTGAAATGTGGGCGGATCAGCGCATGGCCGGTGGGGTCGTTGTCGGCGCGCCAGGTGTCCACGGCAAGCAGGTCTTGTGCATCGCATTCGGGGTAAGCCACGGTGTAGAGGGTGGGGTTCAAGGGGGGCCTCCGCAGGGTGTCTTAGAACCTGTTCAAGATCTTTTCAGGGTCGCACAAGTACCTTGCCCGAAGGGTTGGAGTGAAATCGGGCGATTGGAAGCCCCGGCTGCTGGCATGGGCACGAGCCCATGCCGTGCATCCGAAGCATCCACTCAAAAAGATCTTGAACAGGTTCTTAAGCGTACTGCACGATGGACTGGACGGACGGATCGCTAGGTACCCCACCCAAGGTCGGGTTGCGTGCGGGAGATGTATCTGCCTACGCTCTGCGGCTGCGCGTATCTGCCCTCCCTTCCCGTGACCTTGCCAACCCCCATGCTCGACACCCCCCATACATCCGCAGTCCCGTTTTCCAGCCCCTCTGCGGCCCACGCTCCCACCACCTTGCGGGCCTGGGTGTGCCACGACTACGGGGGCGCCGAGGTGCTGGAGCTGCAGACGCGCCCCTGCCCCACACCCGGCCCGCGCGACGTGCTGGTGCGGGTGCTTGCGGCCAGCGTGTCGTCGGCCGACGTGCGCATCCGCACGCAAAACCTGCCGCGTGGATTTGGGCTGCTGGGACGGCTGGCGTTTGGTCTGGCGCGGCCACGCCAGCCGGTGCTGGGGACCGACGTGGCCGGTGTGGTGGAGGCCGTGGGCCGTGACGTGCAGGGCTTTCAACCGGGCGACGCCGTATTGGGCGTGGCCGGCGTTGCCATGGGCTGCCATGCCGAATACTGCGTGCTGCCCGCCACCAAGCCCCTGGTGCACAAGCCCGCGCGGCTGTCGTTTGTCGAAGCGGCCAGCCTGCCGTTTGGTGGTTTGGCGGCGCTGCACTTTCTGAACAAGGCCCAGGTGCGGGCGGGCGAGAGGGTGCTGGTGATTGGCGCGTCGGGTGCCGTGGGCAGCGCCATGGTGCAGCTGGCGCGGCACCGGGGTGCGCTGGTCACGGGGGTGTGCAGCGCGGGCAATGTGGTGCTGGTGCTGGCGCTCGGCGCACACGACGTGATCGACTACACCGCGCAGGACTTCACCCAAACCGCGCAGCGCTGGGACGTGATTGCCGACACCGTGGGCGCCAGCAGCTTCGCCACCTGCCTGGCAAGCCTGAACGAGCACGGCCGCTACCTGTCGGTGGCGGGCAGCCTGATGGAATTGCTGGCCCGCCCGCGCGGCACACGCCGCAGCATCGGCGGCCCTGCGCCCGAGCGTGTGCAGGACCTGCAGATGCTGGTGGATCTGGCCCGGGCCGGTGCGCTGCAGCCCGTGGTGGACCGCACCTACCCCTTCACCGATTTGCCCGCTGCGCACGCGTATGTGGAGACGGGGCGCAAGCGCGGGGCGGTGGTGGTGGCCTGGCCCGAGCCATGACCGAAGTGGGCCGCCCCCCTCAGGCTGACGGAGCGTCCGGCAAAGAGGATTGCCGCGAGATTGACATGTGCATTAATGTGCACATATGCTCTGCACATGACCTCCCCCCGCGAAACCGCTGCCGCCGCCTGCATTGATGCACTGGACAGCGCCTTCTTCAAAGCATTGTCCGAACCCGCGCGCGTGGCCATCTTGCGGGTGCTGGTGCTGCAGGGCCGCGCCGATGTGGGCTCGATCGCCGAGCAGGTGCCCCAAGACCGCTCCGTGGTGGCGCGCCACCTGCAGGTGCTGGAGCGTGCGCGCATCCTGCGGTCGGAGACCGAGGGGCGGCACACCTTCTACGCCATCGATGGCGACGGTGTGCTGGAGCAGATGAAGGCCCTGACCACCCTGCTACAGACCTTGCAGCCGCTGTGCTGCCCCCGTTGACCGCCGCCACAAGAATCCTCCCCAGCCACGCCAACTCCGCCAAGCGGGCACAGCAATGTGCCCATTTTTTCCACTCAACATGTGCACATCGACGCACATATGCTCACCAAGAAAGGCCTTCCATGATCGACGCCCCCCACTTCCCCTTGCTGGCCCCGCTGCTGGTCCCCACGGCCTATGCCCTGATGTGGGCGGTGGAGGCGCGCTCACCCGCGCGCAGCTATGCACCCGTGCCCGGCTGGCAGCGGCTGGGCGTGGCGTTTTTTGTGCTGACGGCCATGGTGGGCTCGCTCGTGCCCTGGTTGCTGCAGGCCGCGGGGTTCGCCGCGCTGCGCGTGCTCGACCTGAGCGCGCTGGGCCTGTGGGGTGTGCCGGTGGGGCTGCTGGTGCTGTCGCTGGTGCACTACGCATGGCACCGGGCCGAGCACCGGTTCGATGGGCTGTGGCGCATGGGCCACCAGCTGCACCATGCTGCGCCGCGCGTGGATGTGCCAGGCGCCTATGTGGTGCACCCCTTCGAGGTGCTGGTCAAAACCGGCATGGGCGTGGCCCTGGGCACGGTGGTGCTGGGGCTGGCGCCCGCAGCCGCGGCACTGACCACGGCCCTGCTGGCGGTGCTCAGCATTTTTCAGCACTGGAACATCCACACCCCACGCTGGCTGGGCTGGCTGCTGCCCCGGCCCGAGATGCACGCGCTGCACCACGAACGCGATGTGCATGCCCGCAACTATGGCGACCTGCCGGTGTGGGACATGCTGTTTGGCACCTATGCCAACCCCGCGCGGTTTGACGGCGAAGTGGGCTTTGTGCCGCAGCTCGCCACCCGCTGGGGCGACATGCTGCGCATGCGGGATGTGCACAAGGCCGGGGTGGAATCGCCTGCGGCACGGGGTTGCTGCGGATTACTATAAAAATAGTAGCTATTAGCGCTTATCCATCAAGTGCTGGTGGCCAATTTGACTCATATTTTTACCGCACTGCGCGCCAGCATCGCCAGCTCCTGGCGCAGCAGCAGTTCCACCTCGGTCGGCTCGAACTGGCCCTGCAGCAGCGGGATGGCAAAGCGGTAGTCGGCGTCCTGCTTGCGCAGCACATAGGCCAGCTGCAGGCGGGCCAGCGACTGGCGCAGCGCCTGCGCGTCGGCGGTGATGCCGTGGCCTTGCAGCAGCTGGGCCAGGGCCACCAGGCCGGTCTGCCCGGCTTGGGCCGTGTGGTAGACGGCGATGCGGTCGAGGCGGCAGGCGGCCTCGTCGTGGCTCAGGCGGCCCCAGCCGGCCAGTGCGTCCTGCACCGCCTGCGAGGCCAGGGCCTGCGTGAGGTGGCGGGCTTCGATGGCGCGCTCGCCGGGCTGCAGGGCTTCCAGGCACTCCTGGCACAGGATGGCGACGAGGTTGGCGCGCTGGCCGCTGGCGTCCACGAGCTTTTCCACCAGCGTGTCGCTGGCAAAGCCCAGGCGCAGCCTGCGCAAGGGCTCGGTGGCCAGCTCGCGGCAGGCGGCACGCTCCAGCCCGCCGATGGCCAGCACTTCGCCAAAGTTGCGCAAGGGGCTCTGGTAGTCGAGCACGGCCGTGGCGTACAGGTCCCAGAAGCCCGCGAGCATGAACCAGCAGCGCCCCTCTTCGCTCAGCGCGCGCAGCGTGGACAACTGGGCGTAGCCGTGGTTCGACTCGTCGCGGAAGAACAGGTCGGCCTCGTCGATCAGCAGCACCAGGCGCTTGCCCTCGTACTGGGCCTGCAGGTGGTCCACGATGGCTTCGAGCGGTGTGTCGGCGGCCAGGCCAAACTGCAGCGCCATGCGGGGCGCCAGGCGGTGGTCGCGCAGCGAGACGTAGTGGCACACGGTATGCGGGTGGCCTTGCAGGCGGCGCTGCACGGCCTTGAGCAGGCTGCTCTTGCCCAGCTGGCGACCACCCACCACCAGGTAGTTGGCGGGCTCGCGGTTGATGACACGGGCGAGCAGCTGTGCGCGGCCAAAGAAGGCGCCTTCGCGGGTCACGCCGCCGCGCGTCTGGTACGGCGAGATGCGGGTGATGCGCAGCTGCGCGGCTAGTTGGCGCAGCAGCACCTGCAGCGATTCGCCGCCGATCAGCCACTCGGTCTGGCTGGCGCTGTCCACCATCACGTGCAGATTGGCGCGGTCATCGGCGTGCGCGCGCAGCAGGGGGCACGGGGTTTCCACGCTGTGCTCGCTCAGGATCAACAGCACGTCGCTGCCGGTCTGCGCGGCGCGCAGCTGGCGCAGCACGGTGGCTTCGTCGATGCCCGGGGTGGGCACAAAGACGAGGCAGCGGTCCAGCGACACGGGCAGGTCGGGCGGAAACTGCCACTCGAACACCTGGCCGGGCAACGCCCAGTCGCTGCTGGGCTGGCAGCGGGCCGACACGCGCTCGGCCAATGCGCGTGCCAGAGCCGGTGCATGGTCGGCGCCCGTGGCCTGCGCGCACAGCACGGCGCGGCGCCAGTCCACCATGCGGATGTCCGCCGCCAACAAGGTAGCCTCCAGCCGCCGCAGCCAGCGCAGCAGCCGATCGATCTGCGGCAGACGCGCCAGGGGCGTGCGCCGCAGGCGCGCAGGGCGCAGCTGGCCCGCGCCGATCAGGGGGTGGCGTACCACCCACACGACGGCGCCCACGGCAAAAATCACTGCGCACCACAGGATGAGCGAGCGCAGCCAGCCGAACGGGTCGGCATCGGGCGCGGGCTTGGTGGCGGGCTCGAAGTCGTCGGTGCTGCCTTCCTGGCAGTTGATGGGCAGGTAGCCAGAGGGAATCGGCGGGTTGCCGGGCCGGCACGTCCAGGTGTGGGTGCCGGGCTTCAGCTCCACCACCACCTGCGTGCCGGCCAGCTTGCCGAGCTCAGGGTTATGCGCGATGTCGGCCTGCAGCACGTTGGGACGCGGGGAGGTTACGCGCAGCTGCGGGTTGGCGATGCGCGGTGCGTATTCCTGGATGTCCTTGGGCCAGGCATCGAGCTCATTGCGCGCCTGGATCAGGGCAACGCGCCACTGCACCAGCTCGCCCCACACGGGGCCAACATTGACCGAGGCCAGGAACGCGCCCCGCGTGACCGGGTTGAGCTGCGGCGTGAACAGCGCGCTGCCCACGAACAGCGTGACCGCCGCAATGGCCACCGCACGCAGCACGGCCTTGGACAGCAGGGGCTTCAGTCGGTCGAGCATGAATCCAGCACCATCAAACCCGCATCGCGAATGGTGGCGCAGCGCCAGTGCAGCCGCGCCGCATCGCCCGTGCCGCGCACATGGATGAGGTTGCCCCAGAACAGGCTGCGCAGTTCGTCGTCTTGCAGGTAGGGGCGCGCACGGCCCAGGTCGTCGGCCTGCAGCAGTTGCTGCAAGCGCGTGCGGGTGGCAGGCGCCTGGGCCAGCGGCAAAAAGGTCTGCCACAGGCGCGGGCTGCTGGCCAGGTGCGTGCGCAGTGCGCTGGACGACGCATGTCCGTCGCCCACACCCTGGTCCACCAGCCATTGCAGCCCCTCTTCAAACAACGCGGGGTGGCCGCCGCTGAGCGCCTGCAACTCGGCCACCACCGGCCCGGTCCAGGTGTGCTCGGGCCAGCGGTGGCGGGCCAGTTGCATCAGGTCGTCCAGCGACGGGTCGGGCCAGTGGTTGACCTGCGCGATGTTGAGCAGCGACAGGTCGCCGCTGCGGTATTTGAGGTCGGCCAGCGCCTCGCCGCCACACAGCAGCAGGTGCAGGCGGCCGCTGTGCATCTCGCTCAGGCTGCGCAGAATGCCCGCCAGGGTTTCGCGCAACGCGGGCGTGCCTTGCTCAAAGCGGCTGACCAGGCAGAAAATGCGCTCGCCCGCCAGCAGGCGACGCTCCAGCGCGGATTCGAATTCGTAGTCCGACGCTACTTCGCCCAGGCCGCACTGGCGGCCGATGGCCGCGAAGTAGTCGGCCTGCGCGGTGCTCACGCTGTACGGCGGCTGGATGTGCAGCACCGAGCCCTCGCCATACTGCGCACGCGCGCGCTGCAGCAGCTCTTGCCGAAACGGCGGCTGCCCCCAGTGCGCGGGCGACAGCAGCAGCGAGATGGGGTACGGCACGGCCTGCGCCAGCTGGGCGAACACACGGCCCTGGAACGCAGCAAAAGGCTGCGCACCCACGGACTCGGCCTGCAGCGGAAACTCGGGTTCGAAGCCGGCAGCACTGAGCAGGCGGTTGGCCTCGCTCTCGGTCAGGCGCAGGTAGCGCGTGCAGGCGACCACGCGGTCGCGCGAACGCACGTTGGGGACAGAAACGCCGTTGCGCCAGTTGTTCACCGCCTCGCGGCTCAGGCCGATTTCGGTGGCCACGCCCGAAGCGCTGGCGCGGATGCGGCGCATGTAGAGCGAGAGAAGGTCGGCAAAAGAGTCGGTCGCCATGGGCTGCGCAAGGGTGCTAAGGAGGGATGGCGGGGCAAAACTGCCCACAGCCGGAAGAAGAAAAAATGGCGGTGGCTTGCACGGATTGTCATCTGTGCCCGCGCACCGCCCGCCCAGGGGCTGCAGACCAGGCGGAGAAGCGCTGAGCCCGTGCCGGTGCGTGCAGGCTCAGCTCCGTGGGGTCACATCCACCGTTGCACCATCGGCCAGGCCTTGGTACAGCCCAGCCCACATGCCACCAGCACCGGGCTGTACAACACGATCGCGCCGACGATGGTCATCAGCCAGCCGGGTTCCTCCTCCTCCGCCTCTGCCTGCGCGCCCTCTTCTTGCCCCCCTCCTTCGGGCTTTGCGATCTTGGCGGCCTTGTCTTGTGCGCCCTGTCTTTTCGCCTCGGCTTCCTCTTCGGAGGCATCGCCCGTCATCTCCTGCACCAGCATCGCCGCCACCACCACCAGCGAAACGCCCAGCGCCGCCAGGTAGGCATATTGCAGTTCGATGCGCTCCAGCGGATAGAAGTACCCGGCCAGCACGATGGCGGGCGCCACAAAGAAGATGTGCATCATCAGGCGGTACCAGGGGATGCCCCCTTCCTTCTTCTCCAGCGCGCCCATGACCATGCGGTACGTCAGTGCGCCCAGCACAAAAATCACCCCACCCCACCATTCGATTTGCGTCAGCATGTTGTGTTCTCCCTGCGGTTCAGTGGCTGCTGCCCGTGGTGGCTGCGCTGCCCTGGTTGTGGTCGCTGTCCTTGTCTTCACTGCCTTCGTCGCCGCCACCTTCATCGGGGTCGCTGTCCTCATCATCGTCGTCGCCCTTGAGGTCCTTGTGCGTGGAGACGATGTAGTACAGAGGCAGCACGATGGCCAACACCAGGCCCAGGCCCAGCCAGAGCCAGAAGCCCTTGAACAGCAGCACGGTGACCACCGTGAACACGAAGGCCTGCAGCAGGCCCTTGAGCCCTGCGCGCAGCAACAGCACGGCAATCAGGCCCTTCACAGGCGATACGCCGCTTTTGCCCATGGCCTTGGCCATTTCGATGAAAGCCTCAGCCGCTTCCTGGCCCTTCTGTTTGCGCTCGGCTTCCTGTTTGCGCAGCTTTGCCACGGACACGGGCTTGCCAGGGTCTTTGGAACAGTCGTACTCGTCTTCAGGCCCTTCATCGGCAGAACCGGATGGGTGGTCCGGGTCTGCAGGCTCCACGATGCTGCGGCGCTCAGGGTGCTTGTCAAAGAATGCCTGGCGCGACACCCATTGGCCGTCGTCAAAGTGCATGCGTTCGGTCTCACCCACCTGGTCGTAAAACACCTGGAGGACGGCCGCCTTCAACCCATGGGAAAACAGTGTTTCGAGCGCCCGCAAGGGCAGATCGCCACTGGTACCCGTGTCAAAACGCAGCAGCAGGTGGGACGGCGTGGCCGACACCTCCTGGTTGAACCACTCTTCATCCCACAACGCCGCCAGGTCCGCCCCGCCGAGCTTGTCGGCCCAGCGTTGCGCCTGCTCGGTGTTGCCGGTTACCAGGTATTGATAGACCAGCTGGCCGAATTTGAGCTTGATCGGGTCTTCAAAAAAGAGGTGAAGGGTATGGGCGTTTTGCGACATGGCTCTGCGTTGTGAAGGACGGGCTGGAGGGTTTGTGGAATGGAACGAATTGTTACAGAGCTCCAGGCCGCTGTCCTTCACCACGTTGTCCATCCACGCCACAGTGCACTTGACGCCGTGTCCACCGCGCCTTCCTCATCCGCGCACCTGACGAGAAACTGGTCCCGTCCTTCCCACTGGCATGGCACGGCGCAACAACGCCCAGGCGCGGCCCCTTGCGGCGGTGGGCTACGACGCCCGGCAGCTGTCCACGAGTCGCACGGGTTACTGCAAGCCCCTCGCCTTCATGCATACTGGGCAGACCATGGCCCACGGGCGCGCACCTGTGCCACACAGCTGCAGCCAGCCTTGCGAAACCCAACAAAAATTTCAGAGGGAAATCACCATGCGATGTGATGCACGTTTTTGCGCGCTTTTGTCAGGCGCTACGTTGATGCTGGGCCCCGTGGCCGCACAAACCGACACCCCCACGAACACCCCACAGGCCCGTGCGGCAGCGGCCCGTGCAGCCGCCGCCCCGGCGCCCATCGCCAGCGGCCCGCGCGAAAAACTCGTGGTGGCCATGCCCAAGACCTACGCCAAAAGCGAAACCATGTTGTTGTGGGGCGACTACTTCAACCACCTGGCACGCTGCGGAAACATTGATCTGCAGAACCTGCAGGGCGAATCGCTGGAGCGCAGCACCAACATCGACGTGCTGGCAGAAAAGGAACTCATCGACAGCCTGGTGGCCGGCAAGGCCCAGCTGGCCCAGGTGAACCCTGGCCTGGTGCCACAACTGGTGGCCGCGGGCCAGCCCACGCCGTTTGGCGTGCCGGGCAACAAGGCCAGCGGGCAGCGCAACTCGTACAAGCTGATCCTCATCTCGCGCGTGGACAGCCCTTTCACCAAGCCACAAGACCTGGTGGGCAAGAAGATTGCACACACCACGCCCACCTCCAACTCCGGCAACCTGGCACCGCGCGCGCTGTTCCCGGCCATCGGGCTGGTGCCGGACCAGAATTACGAGGTGGTGTTCTCCAATGGCCATGAGCGCTCGGTGACGGGCGTGATGCACGGCTTTTACCCCGCCGCTGCCGTGGCCAGCGATCTGTACCAGCGCATGGTGGTCAAGGGCGATGTGAAGGGCTCCAGCATCCGCACGCTGTGGGAGAGCCCGCCCTTCATGACGGAGACCTGGACGATGGGCAAGGATGTCTCGCCCGAGCTGCAGGCGCGCGTGAAGAAGTGCTCGTACAGCTACAGCTTCTCGCCCAAGCTGCGCCAGCTGCTGCCGGGCAACGACACCTTCCTGCCCATCAATTTCGAGCGCGACTTCGCCACCGTGATGGAGGTCTACAACAAGACCCAGAAGGCGCAGGCGGCCAAGGGCGCAGCCAAGTAAGCAAGCCTTTGGGTCGGCGGCGACTACCCCCATGGTCGCCGCACCAGGCTCAGCCGCCTGTGGCGGCCGACAGCCGCTCGCGCGTGCGGCGCGCCACATCCTTCACCCACGGCTGCGCCGCCCAGTGCTGGTCTGCGAACGCACGGATCTGGTCGGCGTGGCTCAGCGACACGCCGATCACGTCCAGCCCCTCCAGAAACATGCGCTGGTGCCGGTCAGACAGCACAAAACCCGCGCTGCACCCAGGGCTGCGCACCACGCGCCGTTGAACGTCAATCGTGAGCGCCAGCGGCCCCGGCTGCGCGGCCGCTTCGGCCACAAAGGCCTGCACATCGTCCTCAGCCAGCATGGCCAGCAGCAGGCGGTTGTTGAGCGCATTGGAGTAAAAAATCTCGCCAAAGCTCGACGCCACCACGGCCTTGAAGCCGTATTGCTGCATGCCCCACACGGCGTGTTCACGGCTGGAGCCGCAGCCGTAGTTGGCGCCCGCAATGAGCACATCCACGCCTGCAAACGCGGGCTGGTTGAGCACGAAGTCGGCGCGCGGCTGGCCTGCCCCGTCAAAGCGCAGGTCGTACAGCAGGCCGGGTGCCAGGCCCGATTTGTCGATGCCACGCAGAAACTGCTTGGGCATGATCTGGTCGGTGTCGAGGTTGGGCGTGGCCAGCACGGCGGCGCGGCCGCGAACAATAGCGTTGTCGGTGGTCATATAGCAATTTCCAGGTTGCGCACATCGGTGATGCAGCCCGTGATGGCGGCAGCGGCCGCCATGGCCGGGCTCATCAGGTGGGTGATGGCGCCCCGGCCCTGCCGCCCTTCGAAGTTGCGGTTGGTGGTGGAAGCGCAGCGCTGGCCGGGGGCCAGCACGTCGTCGTTCATGGCCAGGCACATGGAGCAGCCGGGCTGGCGCCATTCAAAGCCCGCAGCCACCAGGCGTGCGGCAATGCCTTCGGCCTCGGCCTGGGCTTTTACGGCACCCGAGCCGGGAACGACCATGGCGCGCACACCGCTGGCCACATGGCGGTGGCCGACGATGCGGTCCACCTCACGCAGGTCTTCGATGCGCGCGTTGGTGCACGAGCCGATGAACACATGCTGCACGGGCACACCCTGCAGCGCCTGCCCGGCACAAAGCGCGGTGTAGCGCAAGGCCTGCTCCGCGCTGCTGCGCTGGGCCGCATCGGCCATGTGGGCGGGCAGCGGCACGGTGGCATCGATGGCCATGGCCTGGTCAGGGCTGGTGCCCCAGGTCACATAGGGGGCCACATTGCTGGCGTCGAAATGGTGCTCCACATCAAACGCCGCATCCCCATCGCTGTGCAGGGTGGCCCAGTGCGCCAGGGCCCGTTCGCGCCACGCCCCGGTGATGTCAGGGGCCCGGGCCAGCACATAGTCAATGGCCGTGGCGTCGGGCGCGATCAAGGCGCCGCGTGCGCCCGCCTCCACCGCCATGTTGCACAGCGTGAAGCGCGCCTCCACCGACAGCGCGCTGATGGCGCTGCCGCAAAACTCCACCACATAGCCGCGCGCGCCCTGGGCACCAATGTGGCGGATGACCATGAGGATCAGGTCCTTGGCCGTGGTGCCGGTGGGCAACACGCCATCCACGCGGATGCGCATGTTCTGCGCGAGCCGGTACACCAGGGTCTGGGTGGCCAGCACGTGCTCGACCTCGGACGTCCCGATGCCAAACCCCAGAGCACCCAGCGCACCGTAGGTGGTGGTGTGGCTGTCGCCGCAGATGATGACCATGCCGGGGCGGACCATGCCATGCTCAGGCGCCACCACGTGTTCGATGCCCTGCAGCGGGTCGTTGGTGTCGAACAGCGGGATCTGGTGCCGCTCGCAGTTGGCCTTCAGGTTGCGCGCCTGCAGGGCCGAAGGTGGGTCCTGGATGACGCGGTGGCGCACCGGGTGCGTGGGGATGATGTGGCTCACCACCGCCACGTTCTGCCCCGGCATGGGCACGCCGCGCCCGGCCTCATGCAGGCCCGCAAAGGCCTGGGGACTGGTGTATTCGTTCATCAGGTGCAGGTCGCAAAACAGCAGCACGTTCTGCGCGTCCAGCACCGTGACGGTGTGCGATGCGACCAGCTTCTGATACAGGGTCTGGGGATGGGTCATGGTGTGGCTTCCAGCAAGAAGGGCAAGGCGGCGGTCAGCAGGGCATCGGGCGCCTCTTCGGCGATGTAGTGGCCGCAGGGCAAGGCGTGGCCGCGCACATCACGCGCCACGCGCTGCCATTCGGCCAGGGGCTTGAAGCATTGGTGCACCACGCCCTGCTCGCCCCACAGCGCCAGCACCGGCATGGCCAGGTGGCGCCCTGCATCGCGGTCGGCCCGGTCGTGCACAAGGTCAATGCCGGCGGCGGCGCGGTAGTCCTCGCAAATGCCATGGGCTGTGCCCGGAAGGGCCAGGCAGCGCGCGTATTCGGCCAGTGCCCGGGCATCAAACGGCGCCAGGCCCGCGCTGCGTCGGCCCATCACGTCGCGGATGTAGGCAGCAGGGTCGGCCTCGATCAGCCGTTCGGGCAGCGGCGCGGGCTGGATCAGAAAGAACCAGTGCCAGTAGGCGCGGGCAAAGGCGTCGCTGGTCTGCTCATACATCGCCAGGGTGGGGGCAATGTCAAGCAGCACCAGGCGCACCACGGCATCGGGGTGGTCGGCCGCCAGCCGGTGGGCCACGCGGGCGCCCCGGTCGTGCGCCAGCACGGCAAACCGGGTGTGGCCCAGGTGCTGCATCACGGCCAGCATGTCGGCGGCCATGGTGCGCTTGCTGTAGAGCGCATGCTCTGCATCACCGTTGCCTGGGGCCTGGCTCCCCGAGGGCTTGGCCGAGTCCCCATACCCCCGCAGGTCGGCCAGTACCAGCGTGAAATGCTGTGCCAGCGCGGGCGCCACCTTGTGCCAGATCGCACTGGTTTGTGGGTGGCCATGCAACAGCAGCAGCGGCGGCCCACTGCCGCCCACCAGGGCGTGGATGTGCTGCCCGTCGGGTGTGGCGACGCGATGGGGAGTGAAGCCGGGGAAAAGTGGGGTGGTGGTCATGGGGTTTGTCTCCGGCAGATTGGTGGTGTTCTGTCTGACGGGCATCTTATGAGTGATTGAAAACGGCATAAAGTCATTCAAAATCACTTCATTCATAAACCAAAAGCACGAATAAACCCTATGGACGGCTTTTCGGACCTGCGCTTTTTTGCTTTGCTCATGAAGGAAGGCAGCCTGGCCGCCGCAGCGCAGCAGATGGGCATCACCCCCCCGGCTGTGAGCAGGCGCCTGGCGCAGCTGGAGCACCGGCTGGGCGTGCGGCTATTGCACCGCACGACGCGCCGCATCAGCCTTACGCCCGAGGGCGAGACCTACCTGCTCGACGGTGCGCGCATCCTCGGCGATCTGGAGGCGCTGGAGCGCACAGTGGCGGGCGCGCGCAGCTCTCCGCGCGGGCTCATCAAGCTGGCCGCCACGCTGGGCTTTGGCCGCGCGCACATTGCACCTGCCTTGTCGGAGTTTGCACGCGCCTTCCCTGAGGTCGAGGTGCAGCTGCACCTGACCGACCGGCCCGTCAACCTGGTGGAGCAAGGTTTTGACGCCGTTGTGCGCTTTGGTGATTTGCCCGACTCGCGCCTGACCGCGCGCCGGCTGCTGGCCAACCAGCGCGTGTTGTGCGCTTCACCCGCTTACCTGGCCTTGGCGGGCGAGCCCACACAGCCCGCTGACCTGCTGGCCCACCAATGCATCGTGATCCGCGAGAGTGACGAAACCTATGGCACCTGGCACCTGCGCCAGGGCGAGCGGCAAGAAACCCTGAAGGTGCGCGGCATGCTCAGCACCAACGATGGCGCAGCCGCCACGGTCTGGGCACTGGAGGGCCATGGCGTGCTCATGCGGTCGGAATGGGATGTGGCGCAACACCTGGCCGCAGGCCGACTACAGCGCGTGCTGGCCGCGTGGACGCTGCCCGCTGCGGACGTGACCCTGGTCTATCCAACCAAAAGTGATCTGTCAGCCAAAACGCGGGCCCTGGCGGATTTCTTGCGGGAGTGGTTTGCACAGCGCCCCACGGCAACGCAGCGCACAACAAACAGTGCTTGAGATGGCCCATTCCGTGCCGATAACAAGGGGATGCAAATCTCCGGCGCCAACTCCACCAATGCTGCCTCCCGCGGGGCGGCCAGCAGCAACATCGCGAAGCTTCAGAAGCAGCTGCGCGAGCTGACCGACGAACTGCGGGGCGTAGCCGGACAGGACATCGACGCCAAGGCCAAGCAGGAAAAGATCAAGCTGCTGCAGGCACAGATCCAGATGGTGCAGCAACAGATTGCTGCCATTGCACGGCAAAGCCAGCAGGAGCAGGCCGCCAGACAACAGCAGGCCCAGGCGACCAGGGACCCGAGTACGAAAGCGGCACCCGCACCTGCAGGCCGTCGCACACCTGGGCTGGGTGACACCGTCGACATTTTTGCGTGAGCACGGCGACCCGTGGGACTCGGGTCGGTGGGTGCACGTCTCGGAAGATTGCTATCTTATGGATAGCAATCAGCGCTTTACAAAAAAGCGCTGCAGGCACTTCAAGCCGTAGAGAATCCCGCCCCGCTCGCAGTGGGTGTCAGCGTGATGGCGGCAAAAGGCATGTGGTGCATCAACTCGCGCAGGACCAGCAGCGTGGCGGCCAAGGTGGGGCTCGCGGGCAACCCCTCATGTGCAGGAGGCCGGCCTTGGGCCACGGCAGCAAGGCGGTTGAACAAACGCTCCATGGCCTCCAGGGGCAAAACCCGGGTGGGTGCTTCGGCAACGCCCGCCAGGGTGGCGATCTCGTGCAGGGCGGGGTCAGTGGAACATGGAATCACCACCACCCCTTCGGGTACCCATTGGCGGTGGCGCGTGTGTGCCGCATAGACCTCGTCTTCCACCCAGGCGATGGCAGTCTCCAGTTCCAGCGGGGTGGGTAGCGTGCTGCGGAAAAAATCACGCGCGGTCTTCTGGCTGCCCAGGGCGAGTGTCAGCACCACGGACGGCGTTGTTGGGTCGATTCCCGTTGCCAACAGGGTGTGCTCGGCGCCCATGTGCAAGGCGGTGACACATTGACCGGGTGCAGCCAGCCCGTGCGCCTGCCGGTACAGGGCAGAGATATCAAAACGGGGCTCGGCGACTTGGGGCAGCAGCGAGGCTGACGGACTGTGGGACGCAAAGGGCGCGGGCCGGGGTGAGGTCATGGTGGCTCCGATTCTTCAAACAGCGGCGGTGCGGGCGAGCGATGGCGGTCAGCGCAGGCCCATGTGGGCTCGTGCATTTTTTTACGGCTTTACCGGAGGGGCAACAAAACGCTGGTGAATCTCTACCGTCAACGCCTCGATGCGTGCCGTGAGTTCGCGGGTCTGCTCGGTGAGCAGGGTGTTCTGCTGAAGCAGCTCCAGCACCTGTGCCGCGCTCTGGGCGGCGATGGACTGGCGCTGCTCATTGGCAATGGCCAGCGCTTCGCGATGCTGCGCATCGGCTTCCGCATGGCTTTTGTCCCGCGCAGCCTGCCGCGTCTGGGCCAGCAGGATGAGCGGGGCGGCGTAGGCCGCCTGCAGGCTGAACGCCAGGTTGAGCAGGATGAACGGATAGAGGTCGAACTTGGCGATGCCCAGTACGTTGATGAATATCCAGGTGGCCACGATCAGCGTCTGCGCCCCCAGAAACAGGGGCGTGCCAAAGAAGCGCGCAAAGGCCTCCGCCCGCAGCGCGAACCGGTCCGTCCCGAACGTGGGCGCCAGATGCGCATGGCGCCGATGAAAGCGCAGGTGGTCGGTTGGTGGGGGGTCCTCTGCAGAAGGTGCTGCGGGGTGTGCGGGGTGATGGGCAGGGGCTGTCATGGGTTTTCTCCAAAGCGGGCCGGGCGTTCGCACAATCGGCAAAACCGTTGCAGCACTCTACGCGCTCGCCCACCCACACACCTGCACATCCGCAAATGGGGGCGCCGCTCCTTGCTGCCGGGCTCTGACAAGCGCTGACAGCGCGCTCCTACAGGCCCTGTGCGGCACCCTGCCTAAAGTCAGATCCATCGATAAACGAGCCTTTGCGCCACCCCAACCGGTGCGGCCCTCTCCAGCCACACGCCCACAACACCGCCGGAGCACCCCATGCGTATTCATGCCCCGCCACGCCGCCCCTCACCATGGCCCCTGGTGGTCGGCGCAGCCGCCTTGATGGCCGCGCTGGCACTGACTGCCTGCTCCACACCGCGCACGCCCGAGGGCATCCAGCCCGTGACGGAATTTGACGTGGACCGCTACGCAGGGCACTGGCACGAAGTGGCACGCATCGAAAACTCCTTTGAGCGCGGCCTGACCCAGACCAGCGCCACCTACAGCCGCAATGCCGAAGGCACGATCAAGGTGGTCAACCGTGGCTATGACCCGGTACGCAAGGTGTGGAAGGAAGCCGAGGGCACGGCCCGCTTTGTGGACGATCCCACGCGCGCTGCACTCAAGGTGTCATTCTTCGGGCCTTTTTACGGCGGCTACAACGTGGTGGCGCTCGATGAAAACTACCAGTGGGCCATGGTGGTGGGCTCGAGCAAGGACTACCTGTGGGTGTTGTCACGCACCCCCACCCTGCCCGGACACGTGCGCGAGCACCTCATGGAGCGGGCGCAGACGCTGGGTATGGACGTGCGCAGGATTCTGTGGACACCCCCTGCCAGCGAACAACATGCCCGGCGGGCCGTGATGACCTGAGAAGGTACGACCCGGCCATTTCGAGAATGCTATATTTTCAATAGCGCACTGCGCTTTACCAGCAAGCGCTATCGGCTATTTTCATCAAAATTCATCAGTCCAAAACCGGCACCGTGGCCGCCGCCACCAGCCGCTGGGTGTACGGATGCTGCGGCGCATCCAGCACGTCTGTCACGCTGCCGCTTTCGAGCAGGGCACCGTCCTTCATCACCACCACGTCGTGCGCCATGGCACGGATGACATCCACGTCGTGGGTGATGAGCAGGTAGCTCAGGCCCTTCTCTTTTTGCAGGCGCTGCAGCAAGCCCAGCACCTGCTGCTGGATGGTCACGTCCAGGGCGCTGGTGGGCTCGTCCAGCACCAGCACCTGGGGTTGCACGATGAGCGCCCGGGCGATGGCCAGGCGCTGGCGCTGGCCGCCAGAAAATTCATGCGGGTAGCGCTCGAGCAGGCGCGGGTACTGTGCTTCGGCAAGCCCCACCTCCTCCAGGGCCGCCTCGACGCGGGCGCGGCGCTGGGCCACGGTCAGTGTGGGTTCGTGCACCTTGAGGCCCTCGCCCACGATCTCCTCCACCGTGAGGCGCGGAGACAGCGATGAGAACGGGTCTTGAAACACCACCTGCACCCGGCGGCGCAGCTGCTGGTTGGCCGGTGTATTGCGCATGGCGGGCTGCTGCCATGCCTGCCCACCCACCTGCAATTCGCCTGCGTAAGGCAATAGGCCCAGGATGGCTTGGGCCAGCGTGGATTTTCCCGAGCCGGACTCCCCCACCACACCCAGCGTCTGGCCTGGCAGCAACTGCAGCGCGGCGCCCTGCACAGCCACAAACTCGCCCTTCTTGAACCACCCTCGCACACCGGGCAGCGGCGTGGGGTACACCACGCGCAGGTCCTGCGTCTTCACGACCGGGGCAGTGCCTGCGGGCGGGTCGGCCTCGGCCACATCGCGGCGGGGCTGGCTGGCGATGAGGCGCCGGGTGTAGGCATGCTGGGGGGCGCCAAACACCTCGGCCACGGGGCCCTGCTCCACTAGCACGCCCTGTTCCATCACGGCCACGCGGTCGGCAAAGCGGCGTACCAGGTTCAGGTCATGCGTGATCAGCAGCACCGCCATGCCGTTCTGACGCTGCAGGTCGCTGAGCAGGTCGAGGATCTGGCCACGCAAGGTCACATCCAGCGCGGTGGTGGGTTCGTCGGCCAGCAGCAGCTTCGGCGCGCTGGCCAGGGCCATGGCGATCATCGCGCGCTGGCGCTGGCCGCCTGAGAGTTGGTGCGGGAAGCTGTTGGCACGGCGCGCAGGCTCGGGGATGCCGGTCTGGGCCAGCAGCTCGATGGCGGCCTGCGCGCACTGGGCGCCGGTCAGTCCTTTTTTGAGCTGCAGGATTTCGGCAATTTGCAGGCCAATGGTCATCAGCGGGTTGAGCGCGGTCATGGGCTCCTGGAACACCATGGCGATGTCGCCACCACGCACGCCGCGCATCTCGCGTTCGGTCAGCGCCAGCAGGTCTCCGCGCCCCTGCAGCAGCGCCTGGCCGGTGATGGCAGCATCGCCCGCCAGCCGCAGCAGGCTCAGCGCCGTGATGGTTTTGCCCGAGCCGGACTCACCCACCAGCGCCAGTTTTTCGCCCGCTGCAATGCTGAAATTGACACCCCGCACCACCTCTTTGGCGCCAAAGCGAACGTGGAGGTCCTGAACCTGCAACAAAGGGGTCATGGCCGAAGGGGTGGTCACTGGTCGGCCTTTCGGGGGTCCAGGGCATCGCGCAGCGCGTCGCCCATGAAGGTCAGCAGCAACAAGGTGGTGACCAGCACCGCAAAGGTGGACAGCGAAATCCACCATGCATCAATGCTGTTCTTGCCCTGGTTCAGCAGCTCACCCAGCGACGGCGTGCCCGGTGGCACACCCAGGCCCAGGAAGTCGAGCGAGGTCAGTGCCAGGATGGCACCACTCATGCGAAACGGCAAAAAGGTGACCACGGGCGTCAGGCTGTTGGGCAGGATGTGGCGCCAGATGATCTGAGCATTGCCTACGCCCAGGGCCCGCGCGGCCTTCACGTAGTCGAGCTGGCGGTTGCGCAGAAACTCGGCACGCACGTAGTCCGACAGCCCCATCCAGCCAAACAACGAGAGCAGGATGAGCAGCAGCGCGATGCTGGGTGCAAACACGGCGCTGAAGATGATGAGCAGGTACAGCTCGGGCATGGAGCCCCAGATCTCGATGAAGCGCTGGAAGGCCAGGTCCGTCTTGCCCCCAAAAAAACCCTGGATGGCGCCGGTGAGCATTCCCAGCAGCACGCCGGTGACCGTGAGCGCCAGGCCAAACAGCACGCTCACGCGAAAGCCGTAGAGCAACTGCGCCAGCAGGTCACGCCCCCTGTCGTCCGTTCCCAGCCAGTTGTCGGCCGTGGGCGCAGACGGGTTGGGCGCCTTGGCAAAGTAGTTGAGCGTGTTGGGGCCGTAGGGGTTCAAGGTGTACAGCGCCCAATTGCTGCCCGCACTCAGGCGATCCTTGATGAAGGGATCGAGGTAGTCTGTGGGGGTCTCGAAGTCCCCGCCAAACGTCTTTTCGGGGTAGTCCTTCAGCATGGGGAAGTAGGTCTGCCCTTCGTAGCGCACGACGAGGGGCTTGTCGTTGCTGACCAGCTCGGCACACAGGCTGACCAGCACCAGGGCGCAGAAGATCAGCAGGCTCCAGTAACCCAGGCGGTTGCGCTTGAAGCGCAGCCAGGCACGGCGCGAGGGAGAAAGCGAAGGCGATGCGGAAGCAGAACTCATCAGGGCCATGGGTTCGTTCGGGCTAGTCAAACTTCACGCGCGGGTCGACCCACACATAACAAAGGTCGCTGACCAGCTTGGTAACCAGCCCGATCAGCGTGAAAAGATACAGCGTGCCCAGCACCACCGGGTAGTCGCGGCGGATCACGCTCTCATAACTGAGCAGGCCCAGGCCGTCGAGCGAGAACAGGGTCTCGATCAGCAGAGAGCCCGCAAAGAATGCGCCGATGAAGGCCGCCGGAAACCCGGTGACGATGGGAATGAGTGCATTGCGGAACACATGCTTCCACAGCACCTGCCGCTCGCTGAGCCCCTTGGCGCGGGCCGTGAGTACATATTGTTTGCGGATCTCTTCCAGAAAGGCGTTCTTGGTCAACATTGCCGTCACGGCAAAACTGCCCAGCACCATGGCCGTCACAGGCAGCGTGATGTGCCACAGATAGTCGACGATGCGCGCGCCCCACGACATCTCATCCCAGCTGGCCGACGTGAGACCGCGCAATGGAAACCATTGCAATTGCCCACCAAAAATGACCAGCAGCGCCACGCCCAGCACAAAGCCCGGGATGGCGTAGCCCACCAGGATGAGCAGCGTGGTCACCAGGTCAAACCGTGAACCGGCACGCACCGCCTTCGCCACGCCCAGCGGCACGGCCACCAGGTAGCTGATGAAAAAAGTCCACAGGCCCAGGCTGATGGAAACCGGCAGTTTTTCCTTCACCAGTTGCCACACATCCTTGTTCTGGAAAAAGCTCTTGCCCAGGTCGAACCGTGCGAACTGGCCCAGCATCTGCAGGAAGCGCTCGTGAGCGGGTTTGTCGAAGCCGTACAGCGCCTTGATCTGCTCCAGCCGTTTGGGGTCCACACCCTGCGCACCCCGGTAACTCAGGCCGCCACCTTCGGCACCACCACCGCCCACACCGGCCTTGGCCTCGGCCATGTACTGTTCCACCGGACCGCCCGGCACGAACTGGATCACCACAAAAGTCAGCAAGAGCACGCCCAGCAGCGTGGGCAGCATGAGCAAGACACGTTTGAGGATGTAGGCAAACATGGGTGGGCGGTCTTGTTGTTATTTCTTGTCTGGCGCGGTCTGGGGCGGAATGCGCGCCCACCAGGTGTCGATGACCCACCCTTCGCCGCTGGCGTAAGGCGGCACCGTGGCAGGCCGGGCCAGCCGCCAGGCGTTGTAGGCCATGCGGTGTGTGCCGGCCGTCCACTGCGGAATCAGGTAGTGGCTGTGCGCGATGATGCGCTCCAGGGCGTGGCAGGCGGGCAGCAATTGCGCCTCGGTCTTGGCCGAGGTCATGGCCTTGATCATGGCGTCCACCGCTGGGTTCTTGACACCGACGAAGTTGCCGGAGTCCTCCACATCGGCCGCCTGGCTGCCGAACATGTCGGCAAACTCCTGGCCCGGGTTGTTGGTGCCCTGGTAGGCGATGGAGGTAATGTCGAAGTCAAACTTCTGCAGCCGCTGCTGGTACAGCGCAAAGTCCACCGTGCGAAAGCGCAGCGTGATGCCGATCTTCTCCAGATTCCGCATCCAGGGGGTGATGGTGCGCACGCCGCCTTCGTTACTGTCCATGTATTCGAGCACCATGGCGTCGCCCTTGGCGTTGCGCAGTGCGCCATCGCGCACCTCCCAGCCTGCTTCCTTGAGCAAAGCCTGGGCGCGCCGCAGGTTGGCGCGCAGAGACGAATCGCCATCCGTGCGCGGGGCCACCGTCATGGAGCCAAAAGCCGACGCCGGAATATCCTTGCGATAGGGCTCCATCAACGCGAGTTCTTCGGGCGATGGGCTCCCTTTGGTTTCGCATGCCGTGTTGCCAAACAGGCCGTTCACCCGCTGGTAGGCGCCATAGAACATTTGGCGGTTCATCCATTCGTAGTCCATGGCCAGGCCCAGGGCCTCGCGCACCCGGGCATCCTGCAACAGCGGGCGACGGGTATTGAGCACATAGCTCTGAAAACCCGAAGGGAGCTTGTGCACAAACTCGCCTTTGACGAGTTCACCCGTGTCGAACTTCTTGCCCGTTACGCGCCGGGCCCAGTCACCCGCGCTGAAAAACCGCATGAGGTCGAACTCGCCCGCCTTGAGGGCCTCCAGCCGCGCGGTGTTGTCCTTGTAGATCTTGACAAGGATGTTGTCGAAATTGGCCGTGCCCTTGCGCACGTTCAGATCACGCGCCCAATATTGCGGGTCGCGCACATAGGTGATGTCCTTGCCAAACCGCACCGGACCGATTTTGTAGGGGCCGCTGCCAATGGGGATGTCCATCACCACCTGGTCAAAGGGTTTGGCCTTGCCGTTCTCGACACCCCAGTCGCGGCTGAACACGGGCAAACCGCCCACCGTAAGGGGCAACTCGCGATTGGGCAGCTTGAAGCGGTAACGCACGGTGCGGTCGTTGATCACGTCCACGCCTGCCACCTCGATCAGCAGCGTCTTGTAGGCAGGGGATGTGAAGGGGCCCACCAGCGTGTCGTAGCTGTGTTTCACATCCTGTGCCAGCACCGGCTTGCCGTTGTGAAAACGCGCCTCGGGCCGCAGGCGGAAGGTGGCGGACAAACCATCGGGGGCAACTTCCACATCTTCGGCCAGCAGGCCATAGCCGGTGGCGGTTTCGTCCATCGAACCGGCAAGCAGTGAATCGAACATCAGCGACGACAAGTACGCTGGTGCGTTGCCTTTGATGGTGAACGGGTTGTATTTGTCAAAGGTGGACACCCGCAGGTTGCTGACCAGACGCAGCTCGCCGCCTTTGGGCGCATCAGGGTTCACATAGGCAAAGTGCGCAAACCCGGAGGGATAACGCGGCTCGCCCCACAGGGCATACCCATGCGCAGCCCACGCCGGAACCGCACACCCCATCAGCAAAAAAGTCAGCCAAAACCGCATGCGACAATTCTGCACTACGTTCGCCGGGCCTCGCTGCAGATCGCGCATATCCACATGCACCAGGCCGCCCGCCGACATTTCGCCATTCCAAAAGGAGATTGAACATGGGTTTTCTGACCGGCAAGAAGCTGCTCATCACGGGTGTGTTGTCCAACCGCTCCATCGCCTACGGCATCGCCAAGGCCTGCCATGCGCAGGGTGCCGAGCTGGCTTTCAGCTACGTGGGCGAGCGCTTCAAGGACCGCATCACCGACTTTGCCGCCGAGTTCGACTCCAAGCTGATCTTTGATTGCGATGTGGGCAGCGACGAGCAGATCGATCGCATGTTTGCCGACCTGGCCCAGGTGTGGCCCAAATTTGATGGTTTTGTGCACAGCATTGGATTTGCGCCCCGTGAGGCGATTGCCGGCAATTTCCTCGAAGGCCTGTCGCGCGAAGGTTTCCGCATTGCGCACGACATCAGCGCCTACAGCTTCCCGGCCATGGCCAAGGCCGCTCTGCCCTACCTGAACGACAAGTCGTCGCTGCTCACGCTGTCGTACCTGGGCGCGCTGCGCACCATTCCCAACTACAACACCATGGGCCTGGCCAAGGCCAGTCTGGAAGCATCGGTGCGATATCTGGCCGAAGCCGTCGGCCGCACCGAAGACGGCCGGAGCATCCGCGCCAACGGCATCAGCGCGGGCCCCATCAAGACACTGGCCGCCAGCGGCATCAAGGACTTTGGCAAGCTGCTCAGCCGCGTGGCCGATGCCTCGCCCCTGCGCCGCAACGTGACAATCGAGGACGTGGGCAATGTGGCGGCCTTCCTGCTGTCGGACCTGGCCTCGGGCATGACCGCCGAGATCACCTACGTGGACGGCGGCTTCAGCCAGACGGCAGGCCTGAGCGCAGACCAAGTCTGATTTCGCCTCGAAATTTGAGTCAAAACAGGCCCCAGCGCTTGATACAAAAGCGCAATAAGCTATCAATTAAATAGCAAATGCAACGCAGAAGCTACCTGGCCTGGCTGGCGTTCGCAGCCCTCCCCGCACTTTCCACACGTCCTGGCCATGCAGCAGATGCTCCGGCTCTGCTGCTGGCCAATGTGTACCGGCCGGGTATGGCGTTGGCGGACTATTGGGTCAGCGAAAAGTACGACGGCGTGCGTGGGTACTGGGACGGCCACACGCTGCGCACCCGGGGTGGTGAAACGGTAGTGGCCCCCGCGTGGTTCACCGCCAGCTGGCCCAGCACCCCCATGGATGGCGAACTGTGGGCTGGGCGCGGGCGCTTTGCGCACGCGCAGTCCACCACGCGCCAGCAGCAGCCCAACGACGTGGCCTGGCGGCAGATGCGCTTCATGGTGTTTGACCTGCCCCGGCACGGCGACACGTTTGACGAGCGACTGCGGTCGCTCAACGCCTTGGTGATGCAGATCAACCAGCCTTGGGTCCAGGCAGTGCCCCAAAAGCGCATCGAAAACGATGCGGCCCTGCAGGCCCTGTTGCAACGTACGGTGCGGGCGGGCGGCGAAGGCCTGATGCTGCACCGGGGCAGCTCGCACTACCAGTCTGGCCGCAGCGATGATCTGGTGAAGGTCAAGACCCACGATGACACGGAAGCCCGCGTCGTTGCCCACCTGCCGGGCAAGGGTCGCCACGCAGGGCGCATGGGAGCGCTGCTGGTAGAAATGCCCTCGGGTCAGCGCTTTCGGTTGGGCGCGGGCTTCAGCGATGCGCAACGGGCTGACCCTCCGCCGGTGGGCAGCTGGGTTACCTACCGGTTTCGCGGAACACACGACGGCGGCCTGCCGCGTTTCGCGAGTTTTGTGCGTGTGCGGGAAGACATGCCTGCTGCACGCTAATCGAGCGCCAAGCCAGGCAACCCGCCCTTCCACAACGGGCAGGCCTTTTCAGCGCTTTCGTCAATGTGGTCAGTTGGGCAGCAGTACCTTGTCCACAATGTGAATCACGCCGTTGGACTGGTACACATCGGCAATGGTCACGCTGGCCATGCCACCCTTTTCATCGCTGACCATGATGCTGGAGCCACTGGCCTTGGCGGTGAGTGTGCCGCCTGCCACTGTCTTGAAGCTGGCCATGCCCTTGCCGTCGGCGATCATCTTGGAAAGCGCTGCGGCATCGTACTTACCTGCAACCACGTGGTAGGTAAGCACCTTGGTCAGCGTCGGCTTGTTCTCGGGCTTGAGCAGGGTGTCCACGGTACCAGCGGGCAAAGCGGCAAAGGCGGCATTGGTGGGTGCAAACACGGTGAAGGGACCGGTGCCCTTCAGCGTTTCGACCAGGCCTGCGGCCTTCACGGCAGCCACCAGCGTGGTGTGGTCCTTGGAGTTCACTGCATTGTCGATGATGTCTTTGCTGGCGAGCATGGGCGCGCCACCCACCATGACCTGCGCCATGGCAGGTACAGCGGCTGCAGCCATGGCAGCGGCCAATGCAATGGTGGCCATACGGGTGTTGAATCGGTGGGTCATGAGAATCTCCTGAAAGTGATGTAGGGACTGACACCGCCTGAAAATCACGCGGCTGACAGGCAATACGGGGGTACTTGTTCAGCGGATTCAAACCCTCCAAACTAAAAAATCGCTCCCCAGCGGTGCCGGGGAGCGATTTTTAGAACGCGTTCACGATCTTGGGCCGGGTGAACGACCCCACCAGCCGATCACCACGGCGTCAAACCGCACTCACACGTTGCGGCCGTAAGGTCCGTCGTCGCCCACCTGTACCAGGTTCTTGGCGGTGGCCAGCGGCTTGGTGTTCTTGCCGGTCTTGGCGGTTGTGTCGGCCACGCAGTCCGCGTAGTAGCGCACCTGGCCGTTTTCATCCTCCACCTCCACCAGGCCGTGGATATCGGTCTCAAAGCCCGGGCACAGTTTGGCGAATTCGCGGGCGAACTTGAGGTAGTCCACGATCTTCTTGTTGAACACTTCGCCCGGAATCAGGAGCGGAATGCCCGGTGGGTACGGCGTGACCAGGCCCACGGTGATGCGGCCTTCGAGTTGGTCGATCTCCACGCGCTCGGTCTGGCGGTGCGCGATGTGCGCGTACGCATCCGAAGGCTTCATGGCGGGCGTGAGGTCCGACAGGTACATCTCGGTGGTCAGGCGCGCAATGTCGTACTTGGCGTACATCTCGTGCACGTGCTGGCAAAGGTCCTGCAGGCCCATGCGCTCATAGCGCTTGTGCTGCTGACAGAACTCCGGAAGGATGCGCCACATGGGCTGGTTCTTCTCGTAGTCGTCCTTGAACTGCTGCAGCGCGGTGAGCAGCGTGTTCCAGCGGCCCTTGGTGATGCCGATGGTGAACATCACGAAGAAACTGTACAGGCCCGTCTTCTCCACCACCACGCCGTGCTCGGCGAGGTACTTGGTGACGATGGACGCGGGGATGCCGGTCTTGTCGAACTTGCCGTCCAGGTTCAGGCCCGGCGTGACGATGGTCGACTTGATCGGGTCCAGCATGTTGAAGCCATCGGCCAGTTGGCCGAAGCCGTGCCACTTGGCGCCGGCTTTCTTGCTCTTGCTATCGCTGCGGATGATCCAGTCCTCCGCGCGGCCGATACCTTCGTCCACCAGCTTCTCGGGGCCCCAGACCTTGAACCACCAGTCCTTCTTGCCGAAGTCGTCTTCAATCTGGCGCATGGCGCGACGGAAGTCGAGTGCCTCCAGGATGCTCTCTTCCACCAGCGCGGTCCCCCCGGGCGGCTCCATCATCGCGGCCGCCACGTCGCAGCTGGCGATGATGCTGTACTGCGGGCTGGTGCTGGTGTGCATCAGGTAGGCCTCGTTGAAGAGGTGGCGATCGAGCTTGGTGGTCTGCGAGTCCTGCACCAGCACATGGCTGGCCTGGCTGATGCCGGCCAACAGCTTGTGGATGGACTGCGTGGCATACGTCACCGAATGCTTGGGGCGCGTGCGCTTCTTGCCCATGGCATGGTAGGTGCCGTAGAACGGATGGAAGGCCGCGTGCGGCAACCAGGCCTCGTCGAAGTGCAGGTTCTCCACGTAGCCATCGAGCATGCCCTTGATGGTCTCGGTGTTGTACAGCACGCCGTCGTAGGTGGACTGCGTGAGGGTGAGCACGCGCGGCTTGACCTTCTTGGCGTCCACGCCCTTGAGCAGCGGGTTGGCCTTGATCTTGGCCTGGATGGCGGCTGGCTCGAACTCGCTTTGCGGGATGGGCCCGATGATGCCGAAGTGGTTGCGCGTGGGCTTCATGAACACGGGGATGGCCCCGGTCATGATGATGCTGTGCAGGATGGACTTGTGGCAGTTGCGGTCCACCACCACCACATCGCCGGGGGCCACGGTGTGGTGCCACACCATCTTGTTGGACGTGGACGTGCCGTTGGTCACGAAGAAGCAGTGGTCGGCATTGAAGATGCGCGCGGCATTGCGCTCGCTCTCGCCAATGGCGCCGTTGTGGTCCAGCAGCTGGCCCAATTCTTCCACCGCGTTGCACACATCGGCGCGCAGCATGTTCTCGCCGTAGAACTGGTGGTACATCTGGCCCACGGGGCTCTTGAGGAAGGCGACGCCGCCCGAGTGGCCGGGGCAGTGCCAGCTGTACGAGCCGTCTTCGGCGTAGTCGAGCAGCGCCTTGAAGAACGGCGGCTGTACGCCCTCCAGATAGCTCTTGGCCTCGCGGATGATGTGGCGCGCCACGAATTCGGGGGTGTCCTCGAACATGTGGATGAAGCCGTGCAGTTCGCGCAGGATATCGTTGGGCAGGTGGCGGCTGGTCTTGGTCTCGCCGTGCACGTAGATCGGCACCTCAGTGTTCTTGCGGCGCACCTCGCCGATGAAGTTGCGCAGGCTCAGAACGATCGGATCGAGGCCTTCGCCCTCCGAGAATTCCTCATCGTCGATGGACAAAATGAACGCACTGGCGCGGCTTTGCTGCTGCGCGAACTGCGACAGATCACCATAGCTGGTGACCCCGACCACCTCGAACCCTTCGGCCTCGATGGCCTGCGCCAGCGCGCGAATACCGAGCCCCGAAGTGTTCTCGGAACGATAGTCTTCATCGATGATGATGATGGGAAAGCGAAACTTCATGCGCAGCCTCCGTGCAACCGTGCCCTGCCCGGCCAAAAAACGAAATAGGCGCGAAGTGTAAGGAATAACGTTGACGCGCCTTTGAACTGCAACCCTTTTGACCCAGAATGTGGTGCACTAAACACAACCACAACAAGGAGTTGGCTATGGAGGAATCCACCATCTGGTGGCTGGCAGCAGGAATCTTGGTCGTGGCAGAGATGCTTACCGGCACGTTTTATCTGCTCATGATGGCTGTGGGACTGGTTGCTGCTGCCCTAGCCGCGCACATGGGGCTTTCGTCCGCCTCCCAAATCACTGTCGCGGCTCTGGTAGGCGGCGGCGCAGTCGTGGCCTGGCACTTTGCCAAACGCGAGCGCTCGGGAGATCCATCTCCGCGCGCAGACCGCAGCGTCAACTTGGACGTTGGCGAGGCCGTACTCATCGAGGGTTGGAACCCTGACGGAACCAGCACGGTGAAATACCGGGGCGCTACGTGGACCGCCATCCATCGCCCCGGCGTTACCCCTTCCACCGGCATGCACCGGGTCGCCGAGCTGGTGGGCAACCGCCTGCTAGTTGACCCTATGTGAGCTCGCAGCCCCCCAAATACTGAAAGCCGTTCATGGATAAAACATACATAGCACTCGCCATCGCCGCCATCGTGGCGGTCTTTGTCATCCGCAGCTTCAAGCAGGTCCCCCAGCAAAACGCATGGGTGGTGGAGCGGCTGGGCAAGTACCACAGCACACTGGCGCCGGGGCTCAAGCTCATCATCCCATTCATCGACAAGGTTGCCTATAAACACAGCCTGAAAGAAATCCCGCTCGACGTGCCCAGCCAGGTCTGCATCACCCGCGACAACACACAATTGCAAGTGGACGGGATCCTGTATTTCCAGGTGACCGACCCGATGCGCGCAAGCTACGGCTCCAGCAACTACATCGTGGCCGTGACGCAGTTGGCACAGACCTCGTTGCGCTCGGTCATCGGCAAGCTGGAACTGGACAAGACCTTTGAAGAGCGGGACATCATCAACGCCCAGGTCGTGCAAGCCATTGACGAAGCAGCCCTGAACTGGGGCGTGAAGGTGCTGCGCTATGAAATCAAGGACCTGACACCACCCAAGGAAATCCTGCATGCCATGCAGGCCCAGATCACGGCAGAACGCGAAAAACGCGCGCTGATTGCCGCCTCCGAAGGCCGCCGCCAGGAACAGATCAACATCGCCACCGGCGAACGCGAAGCCTTCATTGCCCGCTCCGAAGGTGAAAAGCAGGCCGTCATCAACAAGGCCCAGGGCGAGGCCGAATCCATCAAGGCCGTGGCTGAAGCCAATGCCCAGGCCATCGAGCGCGTGGCCGCCGCCATCCGCCAGCCCGGCGGCGAACAGGCCGTACAGCTCAAGGTCGCGGAAAAGGCCGTGGAGGCGTACAGCCAGGTGGCAGCGGACTCGACCACCACGCTCATCGTGCCGAGCAACATGACCGAGGTGTCGGCACTGATCGGCTCGGCGATGAAAATGGTGCAAACCACCGGCACTCCACGCAACTGAAATCACACGGCAGGCCGACGCCATCGGCCCTGGTCCCAGTGAACCGGCGAACCGAGCACGCTGCAAGGCACAAGCCGCCAGCGCCCGGTGCCGGTTTTTTGATTCCAGGAATGGGTGTTCGTCCACGCTGCCGGTCGTTCCACAACCCCTTTGCTGAGCAAACAGCGAAGGCGTGCCACGGTGTAAGGCCGGCATGGTGTCGGCTAGGATGAAGTGCCATTTCGCTTTCCCACCGAGACACCTTCACGTGCAAGTACCCATGGGTGCCACCCTTATCGTCAGCATGCTGTGCGTGCATTTGCTGTGCTTTAGCGCCATGTTCCTGCTGATCAGCACGCGCCTGCATGGTAAGAAGATGGGCATGGAAGTTTTCGCCATCGGCAACTTCTTGCTGGGCTCAGCCTACGTGTTGCAGCTGGTGGGCGGCCCCCCGGGGTGGAACGCGATGAGCGTGGTCAACCATACGCTCACCCTGTGTGCACCGGCAGTCTACGCGGTAGGTGCCATGCGGTTCTTCGGTCGAGCGGCTCCGCTGTGGCGCCCCCTCCTCACACTGGCCCTTGCCTACGCCGCTGCGCAGATAGTGGTGCAAGGGACGCTGGGAACAGAGGTCCGATACGCCATGCTGGCGGGCGCCTCTGCCATGCTCTTTCTCGCCATGACCGCCACCGTGATCCAGGGCGCGCACACTTTTGCCAGGGATCTGCGGGCGGAAATGATGCTGTTCGCAGTCCTGATCGGCGGCATCTTTGCCCTCAACGCCATGAAGTTCGTGATGATTCTCAAGGACGGACTGGAGGCACTGGACATGAACAGCCGTTTCCAGACCGTGTTCTATCTCTATATGTCCTTTCTGGCGACCGTGCTGGCACCGTCCATCATCTGGCTGGTGCTGCGCAGGCTCACCGACGAACTGCGCGCCATGGCGGCCCACGACCCGCTGACGCGGCTGTTGAACCGTCGCGGCATGCTCGACGGGTTGGATGCATATTTCCGCTCACGCACTGCAGGCCCTGCGCACCTGCTGATCGTGGACATCGATCATTTCAAACGCATCAATGACACATACGGCCACCAAATCGGCGACACCGTTTTGTGCCATGTGGCCGACGTGCTGAGGGACACCGCCCGCCAGGGCGACCTCGCGTGCCGCCTGGGTGGCGAAGAGTTCGTTGTTATTTGCCCGGACACCGACGCCGAGGGCGCCCTGCGCCTTGCGAGCCGCGCGCGAATGGCCATCGAGAACAGCGAAGTGGTGACCGCCGCCGCCCCAGGCGGCCCCATCCGCTGCACCGTGACCATCGGCATCTCGGCCGGTTTCGCTGGCCCACAGGAACTAGACCGCGCCATGCAACAAACCGATGCAGCGCTGTACCGGGGCAAGCACACCGGACGCAACCGCATCGAGAGGAGCGACGACGCGACAAAGATCGACTCCGCCACAGAATCAGCACCACTCGGGGCCCGACCCGCCCACTAAAAACAACCGATACATCTGTGGGGCGCAGAAAACGCCCAAAAGCACTGCTAGAATAGAGGGCTTCGGAGAGGTGGATGAGCGGTTTAAGTCGCACGCCTGGAAAGCGTGTGTGGGCTAATCCCCACCGCGGGTTCGAATCCCGCCCTCTCCGCCATTTGGCACACCAAGCCACCCATGACTTAGGAACGACTTCCAAATCCGTTCAACACAAAGTCCCACACAAAACAAAGCTCTGTCTTGAAAGGCAGAGCTTTTTTTTCGTCCCTATGGATTGCTGGCGCCGCACGCCCGCTTGCTCGGTTGTCCCAATTCCAGCCTTGCTCTCGAAGTAGGTACTGCCTCAGTCAAAGCGAGATCGCAGGATAGCAAGAGTCCTTGGACACCCTCATACGCGCCCGGGCAGGTCACGGAGTAGCGTATGCCCTGGCATCAGTCGGCGACTCGACCCGACTCGCCCGCAGCTGCAGCCTTCGACCTCATAGGGTCATCCTCGGAGGAAAGGGTAAAGAAAAACGTGGCGCCCTTACCCTCCTCTGCCTCGGCCCAGATACGACCACCGTGGCGCTCCACTATCCGCTGCGCAATCGACAGGCCGACGCCCGTACCCTCATAGTCCTCCGCACGGTGCAGCCGCTGGAAGGGAGCGAACAGCTTGCCAGCATGGGCCATGTCAAAACCTACACCGTTGTCGCGTACAAAATAGGCTGCCTCTTCTTGCTGCGGAAGGCGCCCGATTTCCACCCGGGCTTGATCGCGACCCCGCGTAAACTTGAACGCATTCGACAGAAGATTGGTCATCACCTGCTGAAGCAGCGCAGGATCCGCAGTGCAGTGGTTCAGCGGGCCAACATGGATGCCGATGCCATCACGCGCGTAGTCCGGGCGCAACTCATCAATCAGCGCATGCACAAGACTGTCCAGATCGACGCGACGCTTGATCAATGTCTGGCGCCCCAGTTTGGACAAGCGCAGCAAATCGGCAACAAGCTGGTGCATGCGCTGCGTCCCCAGGCAAATGCGGCCCAACATCTCGCGGGCCTCTGCAGGCATTTCGGACCCAAAGTCGGTTTCAAGGATCTGGGCAAACTGGGAAATGATGCGCAAAGGTGCGCGCAAATCGTGTGAGACGGAGCTGGCAAATGCCTCAAGCTCGCTGTTGGCTGAGGCCAGCTCCTTGTTGCGCGCCTCTAACGCCGCCATATGCTCCTGCAACTGCAGCTCCAGCACCGCATTTTCCTGGCGCAAACTGTGGACCTCCAAGGCACGCGCAATCACCGGAAGAATGGCGCTCAGCCGGAAAGGTTTGAGTATGTAGTCGAAGGCACCAACTTTCATGGCCTGAATCGCCGAAGAAATAGTGCCATCGCCCGTCATGACGACCCCCACCATCTGTGGATCTATATCCAACGCAGCGCGCAACAACTCAATGCCGTCCATCTCCGGCATGGTCAAGTCGGTCAATAGCAATTCGTACCGTTGTTCCCGTAGCGCCAGGAGTGCCGCTTTGGCAGACGTGAAGCCGACGGTTTCATAGCCCTGGGGTGTCAGCGTGTCACACAGCGCTGTCATCTGCATCACTTCGTCGTCCACGATCAAAAGGCGCGGGGCTTGCATAGGCATGTGCTTGATGCGAACTCAGGTCACAAAAAAATGGGGACATCCCGACCGAGGGGCCCAACAGCCGACGCGGAGAAACTGACGCAGTTGCATGCCTTGTTCCCTCAGAAGAACGCAAAGTCCCTGTCCTGTGTAGTAACGACACCCAATCCACAAGAGGTCTCTGTCAATTATTTCTGTGTTCAATGGTAGTTTCAAACGCTGGGCCTGTCCATTCGGCTCCGCGCACAACGTGTTGGGTGGTTGATCCGCTGTCAATTGCGCCTTGCCTTGGCCTCCGGAATACGCACAATCATTGGGCATGCACTGACCTGCAGGACAAATGCCGTGTACCGGGGCCTGCAGCAGAAGCCTGGGCGCAGTGCCAGAGAGGTTCAAGATGAAACGAGCGACGGCATCAAAAGAGGGAAACGGGTCTGTTCGCATCGCAGCAGGCCTGCTTGTTCTGGCCATGGCAGTGGCGGGGACCGTGGTATGGGGCACCCGTACCTCATCGCAAGATCCCAGGCCCCTTGAGCAGGTGACCATTGCCGCCAACACCTTCTATGCGGGCTCGTGCCCGATACTGGCTGCGCACGAGAATGGCTACTTCGGTGCCGAAGGCCTGAACGTCACAATCCAGCCGCACACCAGCGGCAAGGCCGCGCTGGACGCGGTTTTGGAGGACAAAGCCAGCCTCGGTGTATCGGCCGACATCCCCATCATGTTCGCTGGCATGCGCCAGCAGCCGATTGCCGTGATTGCCACGATCTTTGCATCGGAATCCGACTATGAAGTCGTGGGGCGCAAGGACCGGGGCATCACTACGCCAGCCAGCTTGCGAGGCAAACGCATCGGTGTATCGCTGGGCACGTCCGGACATTTCGTACTGGATGCGTTTCTCAACCGGCAAAAGCTATCGCCCAGCGACGTGACGGCAGTTGACCTCAAGCCGGAAGACATCGCGCCCGCACTGGCCCGGGGGGACATCGATGCTGCCGCAACGTGGGAACCGCACGTCAGCGCGATGAAAAAGGCCCTGGGCACCAATAGCACAGCCTTTTCCGCCACAGGCATCTACGAGGCAACCTCCAGCGTGAGCGGAACACGCGACTACGTGGAGAACAACCAGGAAGCTGTCAAGAAAGTCCTGCGCGCGCTGATCCAGGGTGGGCGGTTTTGCCAGGATGCACCCGAGCAGGCCCGAGAAATGACGGGGCGGTTCATGAAATTCAGTGCGGAGGAACTGAAAGAGCCCTGGGCGCTGTATCGCTTTCGGGTTGTGCTGGACCAGAGCCTGCTACTGACATTGGAGGACGAGGCGCGGTGGGCGATTAAGAATGGGTTGGTCGGTGACAAAAAAGAGATGCCGAATTACCTGAACAACATCCACCTAGACGGGCTGCTCGCGGTGATGCCACGCGCAGTGACGGTCATCCACTAGGAATGCCAGCGTGAAAATCGCAACCCGACTCAAACTTGCGGGACTGTTCTCCGCCGCCGTGGTAATCGTCATCAGCGCCGTGTTGTGGACCACGACGCAGCAGGTCAAAAAGGAGCTCGCCAAAAACGAGGCGGCCGGCGAAATTCTCAACGCTGTCACCGCAGTCAGACACCTGACGCTGGAGTACGTGCTGCGCCATGAAGAGCGCGCAAGGGTGCAGCGGCGCTTGAGCCAAGCGTCGCTGCTGAAGCTGCTGACCCCAATACCGGAATTCAGCGACGCCGAAGAACTTGCCATCTTGGAAGAATTCAGGCGCACCCACGCGGTTGTCGACACCTTGTTCGACCAGCTTGTTGCCAACCAGCAGGAGCGCAAGGCCGCCCCACAAGCCAGCGAGGTGCTGGAGGAGTTGGACTCCCGGCTCACCGGGCAGATCATCAACCAGACGCAAGCCATGATCTCAGATGCCTTGCGTCTGTCCGTGCGAAGCCGGGAGGGCGTTCTCAAAGCCCAGCAGCGCGCCAGTGTGGCCGTGGCGGCATTCGGTGGAGCAGTTTTACTGGTCATCATGATGACGCTCCTTCTCGTGCTCAGAAGCGTGACACGACCTCTTGAAAGGCTGCGCGCCAGCACTGAGGTCGTGGGTGCAGGCAATCTTGACTATCGGCTCGATGTGACTTCCCGTGACGAGATTGGCGACCTGGCACGCGCATTCGATGCCATGACGTCAACGCTGAAGGGAACGACCGTTTCGCGCGATCAATTGGTGATGTCGAACGCGCAGCTGCAATCGGAAATCACCGAACGCAAACGCACCGAGGTTGCCTTGCGCGAGAGCCAGGAGCGCAACCTCGCGGTGGTCAACACGGCCCTGGACGGCATCGTTTCCATCGACCATGAAGGACGTATTGTCGATTTCAATGCTGCAGCCCAAGGCATTTTTGGCCATACCAAGGGCGACGTGCTTGGCCGGGACATGGCTGAGTTGCTTATCCCGCCACAGTGGCGCGCGCAGCACCGCCAAGGCCTGGAACACTACCTCGCGACCGGGCTTGGCCCAATACTGGGCCAGCGTGTGGAGCTGACGGCCCTGCGCGCCGACGGAACGGAGTTTCCGGCCGAGTTGTCCATCACACGTAGCGGCTCTGCACACCCCCCCACCTTCACCGGATTTGTGCGAGATATCAGCGAACGCAAGTTGAGCGAACAGAAGCTCCAGGCGCAGTTGGGACGCCTTAATTTGCTGCATCAGATCACTCGCGCGATTGGAGAGCGGCAGGACCTGCCCAGCATCTTCCAGGTGGTTGTGAATAGCCTGGAGGACCAGCTTCCCGTGGATTTTGCCTGCATGTCCCTGCATGACTCATCCAACAACATCCTAGAAATCGCCAGCGTGGGGATACGCAGTGCTGTATTGGCCACGGAGCTGGCCATGACGGCTCACGAACAGGTGACCATTGATGCCAATGGTTTGTCGCGCTGTGTACGTGGGGAACTCGTGTACGAGCCCGACATCAGTCAGGTCGCGTTTCCTTTTCCGCAACGCCTGGCGCGCGGGAAGCTGCGTTCTTTGGTCGTCGCGCCCCTGTTGACGGAAAGCCGTGTGTTCGGTGTGTTGATTACCGCGCGCCATGCAGCGCATGCCTTCAGCAGTGGTGAATGCGAATTCTTGCAGCAACTGAGTGAGCATGTTGCCCTGGCAGCGCACCAAACGCAACTCTACGGAACGCTGCACCAAGCGTACGACGATTTGCGCCTGAGCCAGCAGGCTGTGATGCAACAGGAACGCCTGGGGGCACTCGGACAAATGGCCAGCGGCATTGCGCATGACATCAACAACGCCATCTCGCCGGTGACGCTCTATACCGAGACGCTGCTGACCAATGAGCCCGGACTCAGCGCTCGCGGTCGCAATTATCTTGAAACCATTCAGCGCTCGATTGAAGACGTAGCACAGACGGTCACGCGTATGGGAGAGTTCTACCGACACCGCGAACCTCAGCTGACACTCACCCCCGTACAACTGAATCTGCTGCTGCAACAGGTGATCGATCTCACGCGGGCCAGATGGCACGACATACCTCAGCAGCGGGGTGTTGTGATCCAGTTGCGGACCGAGCTTGCGCCGGATTTGCCAGTGGTCATGGGCATCGAAAGCGAGATCCGCGAAGCATTGATCAACCTCTTCTTCAACGCCATTGATGCCATGCCGGATGGCGGCACGCTGACATTGCGCACGAAGGCAGTGCAAAGGGTGGCAGACGCATCCCTTCCACTGGAGCAAGTACATCTTGAGGTGGAAGACACCGGGACGGGGATGGACGAGGCGACAAGACGCCGCTGCCTGGAACCATTTTTCACCACCAAGGGCGCACGGGGCACTGGACTTGGCTTGGCGATGGTGTATGGCGTTGTGGAGCGTCACAGCGCAGAAATTGAAATCGACAGCACACAGGGGCTGGGGACAACCATGCGCCTGGTGTTTTCGGTGCCCTTTGTCGCGGCGGCTCTTGCATCGACTGAAATACTCGATGTATCCATCCCGCGCCTGCGTCTCTTGATCGTGGACGATGATCCCATGCTGCTCAAATCGCTGCGCGACGTCCTGGAGGTGGACGGTCATGACGTGACCACCGCCAATGGCGGACAGGCAGGGATCGACGCTTTTCGCGCAACACAAGAAGCGGGGGAAGCGTTTGCCATGGTCATCACGGACCTGGGCATGCCGCATATCGATGGACGCAGGGTCGCCGAAGCAGTGAAGCAAATGTCACCGTTGACACCGGTCATTCTTCTGACCGGTTGGGGGCGCAAGCTGATGTCCAATGGAGAGACTCCACCGCACATTGACTGCATCCTCAGCAAACCACCCAAACTCGGGGAGTTGCGCAAGACCTTTATCCACCTCTCTAGGCTCGTAGGAAGCAGCGGAAGCTCGGCAGCGTAGCGTAGCGTATTGCAGACCCCACGGAGCATTGCAGAAATAGAGCCCTTCACGGGCCGAAAGGCCCACTGCATTGTTCGTAATACTGAAACGGTCAGTTCGCAACCCGATGGTTTTTCTCTGAACAACAGCGGCGTACAGTTCAACCCATCGATGAGCCGAACCCGCAAGGCGACTCACCGAACCCGGTTCAAGAACGGTTTTTGTCC
>NZ_LMJC01000032.1:0-281781 GCF_001429215.1 Acidovorax sp. Root267 | reverse complement strand
CTGCAGCAACAAGGCCTCAGCCTCATCACCACCCGAACCACCAGCTCCCTGCATTTCTGCAGAACCGCCTCAGTAGCGAAGCCCTCGACTATAGCACTAGTTTTAGGGGCGGCAAGAAAGATGGGAGGAAATTTTAGGAAGCCTTACTCGCCCCGAACACAGGTCCGCACGTCAGTCCATTACGCGCAGCAAGCTGCGACCACTTGTCGCGCAGCTGCACCGCTATCCATATAGGACAAAAAGTAGCGGAAACTCTCGCCAACAGAGCGCGACCAAAACCAGTCCAACAGAGGCAACGGGGAGCTGCGCAGTCTCTCGCCCCGATAATCCAGCCCTTATGGCACTTATCACCCTACTGGACGCCCAACTCGCATTTGGGCACGTTGCATTGCTGGACCACGCCGGCTTTTCCTTGGAGACTGCAGAACGCGTTGGACTGATCGGTCGTAACGGTGCAGGCAAATCCTCGCTTCTCAAAATCCTCGGCGGTCTTGCGAAGCCGGACGACGGCTCGCTACAGGTCCAACAAGGCGTGCGAATTGCCTTTGTGGCCCAGGAGCCATCGCTGGACGCTACGGCCACCATCTTCAAATCTGCTTCTGAAGGACTGCAGCGGGTTATCGCAATCCGCGATCAGTATCTGTCGGGCGCGGAAGGGCTTGACCTGGATGCACTGCAATCCGAAATCGAAGCGTACGATGCCTGGAACTGGGAGCAGCGGGTAGAGGAGACCCTGCAGCGGCTGCACCTTGATCCCGACGCTGTCATCGGGACGCTGTCGGGTGGAACCAAGAAACGTGTCGCACTGGCACAGGCGCTGGTGGCTCGCCCAGATGTACTGCTGCTCGACGAACCCACCAACCATCTGGATCTCGATTCAATCGAATGGTTGGAGGACCTTCTGCTCGATTTTCCGGGCAGCGTTGTCACCATCACCCATGATCGATCATTCCTCGATCGCGTCGCCACCCGCATCGTTGAGCTGGACCGGGGTCAATTGCGATCCTACCCCGGTAACTTCGCGCAGTATCAGCTGCAAAAGGAAGACCAGCTAGCGCAGGAGGCCGTCATTTCCGCCAAAGCCGACAAGCTTTTGGCACAGGAAGAAGTCTGGATACGCCGCGGCGTCGAAGCGCGCCGCACTCGCAGCCAGAGCCGCATCAGCCGCCTGGAGCATTTGCGTGCGCGCCGCGAAGCACGCCGCGAAGTGGTCGGCAGCGTTCGCATGGATGTGGCGACCGGTGGCTCCAACGGATACCAGGGAAAGATTGTCGCGGAGCTGACGGGAGTCGGCAAGTCGTTCGGCGACAAGACCATCGTTCGCAATTTCACCGGAACCATCCTGCGCGGGGACAAAGTAGGACTGATTGGCCCCAATGGCGCAGGGAAGACCACGCTGCTCAAAATGATCCTGGGCGAATTGGCACCTGACGAGGGAACCATCCGCCAAGGGGCGAACCTGCAAGTTGCCTATTTTGATCAGATGCGCCACGCCGTCAATCTGGATGCCACCCTGGAAGACTTCATCAGCCCGGGCAGCGAATGGATCGAGATCGGCAACCAGCGCAAGCACGTCAAAAGCTATCTGAGTGATTTTCTGTTCTCTCCTGCCCGGGCGCATTCCCCGGTCCGCTCCCTATCAGGTGGCGAACGCAATCGTCTGTTGCTGGCACGGCTGTTCGCCCGCCCCGCGAATGTCCTGGTGCTGGACGAACCCACCAACGATCTCGACATCGACACGCTGGATCTCCTGGAAGAGCTACTGGAAAACTACGAAGGTACCGTGTTCCTCGTCAGCCACGACCGGACATTTCTCGACAACGTGGTCACCAGCACGATCGCATTTGAAGGCGACGGCTTGTGGCGCGAGTACGAAGGGGGCGTGCAGGACTGGCTGGTGCAATCCAAGCGCAGCAGGGCCCTCAATGCGTCCGCGCCCACCACCAAGAAGGCTGAGAGAGAAAATTTGAATGAAAATACGGCCCAGGGCTTATTCAATAAGCCTGAGCAGCTATCAAAAAAGAAACTAAGTTACAAAGAGCAGCGCGAGCTTGATCAACTTCCCGCGCAAATAGCGGCATTGGAATCAGAACAGCAAGAACTGCAAGCGGCCTTGGCCGACGGAAGGCTGTATAGCACCGATCCTGCAAAGGCCACAGCCATGACCGCACGGGCTGGCGAGATAGAGGAAGCGTTGATGACGGCTCTGGAGCGCTGGACAGCCCTGGCCGCATAAACCAGCCGACACCGGGCAACACCAAGGGTGCGCAATCGCCGGAAGTACCCGGTCTGCGCATGCCAGCTATGCCAGTTACCCCATCAGATTCGATGGTGCAGCCGGTCTGTAGCACCGCGCAGGCGTGCGATCAATGCCGACGCAATTTGCCCCAGCGGCAGAACTTCGTCGGCAGCACCATGGGCAATCGCTTCACGCGGCATACCAAAAACGATGCAGGTCGCCTCATCCTGCACATAGTTGTAGCTGCCAGCGTCCTTCATTTCCCGCATCGCAGCGGCCCCATCGTTTCCCATACCGGTGAGCATGATGCCGAACGCGTTGCGTCCGACTACAGCTGCGGCCGATTTGAACAACACTTCTACCGAGGGCTTGTGGCGGTTCACGGGCGGGCCGTCATCCACCACCGCTACATAATTGGCGCCACTGCGGGCCACATGAAACTGAGTACCACCTGGGGCAATATAGGCATGGCCAGGCAAGATGCGCTCGCCATTCAACGCCTCCTTGACCGTGATCTGGCAAAGACCATTCAGCCGAGCCGCGAAGCTGGTGGTGAACCCTGGGGGCATGTGCTGAGTGATGACGATCGCAGGCGAATCCGCAGGCATCTGCACCAACACCTCCTTGATGGCCTCCGTGCCACCCGTGGACGCACCGATGCAGATCAGCTTTTCGGTGGACAAGCGGCCCAGAAGCGCTGAAGCGGTGGGCGCTGCTGCCACGCCAGCCGATCCTCCCGCACCGCCGGAAGGCGTGTTTTCACGCGCGGGCGCGCGGCGGACCTGGGCCACCGCAGCCACGCGGATCTTATCCACGATCTGGGCCGCAAGATCATTGAGTCCGCTGGCCAAGCCAACACGGGGCTTGGCTACAAAATCGACGGCACCCAGCTCCAGGGCCTTCATCGTCACCTCAGCGCCCCGCTCCGTCAGCGTGGAAATCATCACCACAGGCATCGGGCGCAAGCGCATCAAACGCCCCAGAAAGTCGATGCCATCCATGCGAGGCATCTCAACATCCAATGTGATGACATCGGGATTGAGCTCGCGGATCATCTCGCGCGCCACCAAGGGATCATTGGCGGTGCCGATGCACTCCATGTCCCGCTGCCGGTTGATGATCTCGGACAGCAGACTGCGGACCAACGCCGAATCGTCCACCACGATCACCCGGATTTTCCTGCTCATTAACTCACGCCTTCCTCAAAACAGATCAACAGAACCGCCCGAGGTAGTCTTTGCCACAGTGGCTGCATTGCCGCGCACTTCCTGGGCCACCAAGGCTTCGGGGTGTGCATGCGCCAATCGCTTGACCATGGCTTTCCCTGTGATAGGAAAAAAAACCACCTTGCGCGGATAAATATCCAGGACATCCTCGGAGACGATGGGAATACGCTCCGTATGCAGGTAGTTCAAAACAAAATTGGTGTTGCGCTCTCCGACATTCATGGTCGTGAAGTTGTGCATCACCTGCGCGCCCCCAAAAATCTTGGCCTGCATGGTTTCGCGACGGGCCCCCAGCTTGAGCATCTCGTTGATCAGCAACTCCATGGCATACGAGCCATAACGCCCTGACGCATCCGCAACATCACCGTCGGGCAGCATGAAGTGGTTCATCCCACCCACGTGCGCGCGGCTGTCCCAAAGACAGGCGGCAATACACGACCCCAACACGGTCATGATGATCATGTTCTCGTCGCCGACAAAATACTCACCAGGGAGGACTTTCACAGCGTTGTGCTGGAAATGATGGTCCAGATAGAAAAAAGATGCCTCCCCAGGCTTGCGGCTGCGTGTTTTGAGCTCTTGCAGCGAAGACTCCCGTGCAGGTCCAGTCCCTGCGGAATAGATGTCCGCACTCAATGGCGCAATGCGCGGGGCACGTCGCCGTTCGGACGAGCCTGGAGAAGCTGCGGCCGGGGGAAGAGATGATCCTGATGGAATATTGGTCATGGGGCTAGGTGCCAGGCAACATGGCAGGTCAGCGGCGCTCGTACACGGTTTTGCCACGCAGCGTAAACAGGTCTCTGGACTCGCTAAAGTTTTCGGCATGTCCCACAAACAGCATGCCCCCAGGCTTCAAGACCCGGTGAATCCGCTCCAGCACACGCCTCTGCGTAGGGGCATCAAAGTAGATCATCACGTTGCGGCAAAAAACCACATCAAAGGGTTCTTTGAACGGCCAATCGTCCCGGATGAGATTCACGCTCATGAAATCAATCGCGCGTCGCAGTTCCGGCTTGGCCCGCACCATGCCAAGGTTGCCCCCCTTCCCACGCAGGAAAAACTTCTGCAACCGCTCCGGGCTCAAGCCCTTGAGGCTGTCAAGACGGTAGACACCCTGCGCCGCAGTCGCCAAGACACGGGAATCAATATCACTGGCAGTGAGCTTGAACGAAGCGTTGGCCCCCAGCGCCTCGAATGCCGTCATGACAATCGAATAAGGCTCTTCTCCGGTGGACGCCGCGTTGCACCAAACCTTCCAGCCGGCAGACGGCTTGCCCCGCAGGTGCGAAGCAAAAATTTCGAAGTGATGCTGCTCGCGGAAAAATGCCGTGAGGTTGGTGGTGAGCGCATTGATGAACTCCTGCCACTCCGGGCCGTCGTGCGTCTCCAACCATCCCAGATAGTCATGAAAACTGTTGTGCCCCGTATCCCGCAAGCGGCGTGAAAGCCGGCTGTATACCATGGCATGCTTGCCGTCGTGCAAGCTGATCCCTGCCCGCTGATAGATCAGGGCCTGTACCCGCGCAAAATCCGCGTTGGTCCAGACAAATTCACGCCCCTGAGCCAGCGGCCCCGACGGGGCCGCCGCTGCGGCATACGCGGGGTCCACCCTGCCGATAGCGGGCCGGGTTGCAGAAGAGGCACTGGTGGTTGGGGCCATATTGATCGTCCGACGGGAAATCCTGTTCGCTCCTAGAGATCTGCAAGCCACACCCGCAAATTGGCAGGTGACGGTTCCACCACGTTAGCGACGGAGGCGTCCTACTCGTTGGCAGTCACCAGCCCCATGTCTACACCGGACATGAGCTTTTCGATGTCCAGCAGAATCAGCATTCGCTCCCCCACCGATCCAAGTCCGAGAATGCAACTGTTGTCGATGGCGCTTTCAATATCTGGTGCCGAGCGAATACTCTCCGGCGTCAGTTCCATGACGTCGCTGACGGAGTCCACCACGATTCCAACCACCCGGTTACGGAGGTTCAAGATGATGACCACCGTGAAGCTGTTGTAGTCGGCCTGCGCGCAGTTGAACTTGAGGCGCATATCGACAATGGGCACGATGGTCCCACGCAGATTGACGACACCCTTGATGAAATTGGGAGCGTTCGCAATCCGTGTCGGCGGCTCATAGCCACGGATCTCCTGCACTTTCAGGATGTCGATACCGTACTCTTCCTGGTCGAGGCGGAACGTCAGATATTCACGGGTGCCCGTTGGCACCGCTTCTGCAGTTTTACCCATCACACTCATGGTGCATTCTCCTTTCGTGACAGCGCCATGCCCCTCTCGGACACAGCCGCTTAAATCTAGTGGCGCGCCCGTCGCACCAAGCCACCGGTGTCCAGAATGAGCGCAACCGTGCCGTCGCCCAAGATGGTGGCCCCGGATACGTTGGGGACCTTGCGGTAGTTCGACTCAAGGTTCTTGACGACTACCTGGTGCTGGCCCAGCAACTCATCGACCAACAGCGCCACACGGCTGCCATCAGCCTCCACAACCACCATGATGTTGCTGGATTTGTTTGGGTCGAAACGCGGCACCTGGAAAATTTTCTCCAGTGCGATCACAGGCATGTACTCGTCGCGCACTTTCACCAGTTGCGAGCCCTGGGCCACGGTGCTCACATCGTCTGCGTTGACCTGGAAAGACTCCACCACCGAAGACAGCGGAAGAATGTAAACCTCATCGCTCACTCCCACGGACATGCCATCCATGATGGCCAGCGTCAGCGGCAAGCGCACAGAGACCTTCATCCCGTAACCTTCAGCGGAATCGATTTCAACCGATCCGTTGAGCGCAGCAATGTTGCGCTTGACCACATCCATACCCACACCACGCCCCGACACGTCGGTCACCTCATCCGCGGTAGAGAAACCGGGGGCAAAGATCAACTGCCAGACTTCGGCGTCGCTCATCTGCTCGGACACTTCAATGCCACGTTCTTGTGCTTTGCTGAGGATTTTTTCGCGCGAGAGTCCACGGCCATCGTCGCGCACCTCAATCACGATCGAGCCGCCCTGGTGAGAGGCCGACAACGTGATGGTTCCATGCTCGGATTTGCCTTTGGCCAATCGGTCTGCCGGCATCTCGATCCCGTGGTCGCAACTGTTGCGCACCAGGTGGGTCAGCGGGTCCGTGATCTTCTCGACCAAACCTTTGTCCAGTTCGGTGGCTTCGCCCAGCGTCACCAGTTCAACCTTCTTGCCCAGCTTGTTGGCCAAGTCCCGCAGCATGCGGGGGAAACGGCTGAAAACAATCGACATCGGAATCATGCGGATCGACATGACCGACTCCTGAAGATCGCGAGTGTTGCGATCCAGGTCGGCCAGTCCCGCCAGCAGCTGTTGATAAGCGCCCGCATCCAACCCACGGCTGTTTTGGGCCAGCATCGCCTGGGTGATCACCAGTTCACCCACCAGATTGATCAGCTGATCGACCTTTTTCACATCGACGCGAATCGTTGTGGACTCCATTTGTGCCTGCATGGCAACCTTAGGCTCACTGGCCTTTGGCGCCACCACCGTTTTGGAGGCTTGCGCGGGGGCATGGGCAGCCGCCTGAGGTGCATCGGCACGTGGCGCACCAGGCGCGTCACTGAAGAATCCGTAGGCTTCACCCCCAGCAGCACCGGCTGCGAGTGCAGCTTCTTCATCCTCATCAGGCGATTGGGCTGGCGCTGCCCCCCCAGCATCGCGAATCAACACTTGCTCCTTGGCCACATGAAAGGCAAACAGGTCGAGAAGGTCGTCGTTGGTGGAGGTGGTTTCCACCGCGAAGAGCCGCGTATTTGCCTGTTGACTTTCTATGTCACGAATAGCCCCGAGGCCAGGGATATCCCGGAACAGCTCCTTGATGGCGTCCGCCTGCTCCAATCGGTCCAACGGGCCAATCTGAATCTCCAGCATGCGCGCTTGGCCTGCCACCGCTGGCGCAATCACCTTCGGTGCGGGCGCGGGCGCAGCAACCTGGGGTGCTGGTGAAGGTGCCGCAGGCGACGGCGGTGGAGCCACAGCGGGGGCATCACCGGGTACCAGCCCCGCAGCAAGCTCACTGATGCGACGGACCAGTGAAGTGGTGGACACAGCATCACCCTGTCCACCCGCCTGATGGCGGGCCAACAGGCTGCGGGAAGCATCGGCAGATTCCAGCAGCACGTCCACCATCTGGGGGATGGGCTGCAGTTCATGGCGGCGCAACCGATCCAAAAGAGACTCCATCTGGTGGGTCAGTTCGGCAACATCCGAGAACCCAAAAGTGGCCGAACCACCCTTGATCGAATGGGCACACCGGAAGATGCCATTGAGTTCTTCGTCGTTGGCGCTACTCAAATCCAGGTCCAGAAGCATCTGCTCCATCTGGTCCAGGTTTTCGCCCGCTTCCTCGAAAAAGATCTGATAGAACTGGCTCAGGTCGAAGTCAGCGCCTGCACCCGATCCTTCTTGGTAGGTTTCCGCCATCGTGGGCTCCTGTGTACTTGGTGATCCTGGACAACCGGCTCAGCGGATCACTTTCTGGATAACTTCGATCAGGCGATTAGGATCAAAGGGTTTGACGAGCCAGCCCGTAGCCCCTGCGGTCCGCCCCGCCTGCTTCATCTGATCGCTGGACTCGGTAGTGAGAATCAGAATCGGAATGGTCTTGAATTTTGGGTTTTCACGCAGTTTTCGCGTGAGTCCAATCCCGTCCAGCCGAGGCATGTTCTGGTCTGCCAGCACGAGATCAATGTTGTGGCTCTCGGCCTTTTCCAGGGCATCCTGCCCATCCACTGCCTCCACGACGTGATAGCCGGCACCCGTGAGAGTGAACGACACCATTTTTCGCATGGACGGTGAATCATCTACGGCAAGGATCGATTGCATGTAAGGCTCCAACTGACTTGAATATATAGGTGAACCAGTGATGTGAGGGTCAGAACAGGTCCACAGAACCCGCATCCATCTCGCTCTGCGTGACGGGATTGGGCCGGTCGGGCGCCATCTCCGCAAAGGGGGCGGCTTCTTCACCATCTTCGTTGCCCATGGCCTCGGAGGCAAGGCGGAAAGCGCATCCTTGCAGCACTTTGGTCGTGTGCCAGATCAACTGGGATGCCATGTCCTGAAACTGCAACTCGGTCACAGCACTCCGCAGTGCTGCACGGGCGGCCACCAGCTCAGGGGAATCTGCAACAGCGGCATCCGTTAGCACGGCATTCGCCTCTCCGAAGCGTTCCAGCAGGTTGTCGGTTGCATGGTTAAGCAGTCCTTCCAGGCGATGCAGGTCATGCATAACGACCAGCAACGAATCCTGCAGTTCTGCCGCCACCATGACGGGAACCTGGACAGCAGGTCCTCCAGACGTTGTTAGCGTAGATTGCATCGTTTCTCCATCGCGGCACGCAGCAGCAAAGCACGCAAAAACACAGGACTACGACACCTGCACAATGGCCCAAAGCCCTTGTGCACCCTCGTGTCAGCACCCATTGGACGCTGACGCGGAAACCATCCCAATCGGACAAACACCCTTGTTTGTTCCAATTTGTATCCTATGATAGCGCTCCTATGGTCACCATAGCACCAGACCAGACCCTCAGCATCCTGCATCTTGAAGATTCACTGGCGGATCATGAGTTGACCGCATTGACCCTGCGACGGTCTGGGCTCCACTGCCACCTCCGTCAGGTGGACTCACTTCCTGATTTCCAGCGACTGACTGACACCCAGCCGTTCGACATCATCTTGGCAGATTACCGGCTGCCCGGCTTCACTGCGCTGGACGCATGGGCGCATGTGGTGCAAAAGCCGCACCACCCACCCTTTGTGCTTCTTTCGGGCGCCATCGGCGAGGCGGCGGCTGTGGACGCGATCCGCCTGGGTATTGCCGACTATCTGCTCAAGGACGACCTTCAACGCCTGCCCCACGTCATCGCACGCGCTCTGGAGGTTCACGAGGCCCGGCAGGCGCGCGAACGGGCTGTTGCGCAACTCGAAGCCTCCGAGCGCAGATTGGCGGATCTGACGGAGCATCTGCAAACATCGATCGAACAGGAGCGCGCGTCCATTGCTCGCGAAATACACGACGACATTGGCGGCGCGTTGACCGCCGTGAGGTTCGATGTGGCGTGGATTGGGCGCCACAGTGCCAACCCTGAGATGCAGGAACACGCGGCGTCTGCGACGGAAATGCTGCAGCACGCCATCGGGGCCAGCCAGCGCATCATGATGAATCTGCGCCCCCCCATTCTTGAACAAGGGCTGGTCGCAGCGGTGCAGTGGCTTGCCGCCGGATTTGAACGCCGCTCCGGCATTCCAGCCCGCGTTGTAAGCAGCAGCGAAACCATCCAGGCAGCCGCAGATATCCAGCTGGTTGCCTATCGCACGGCGCAGGAAGCGTTGACCAACATCGCCAAACACGCACACCCAAAAACGGTACACATTGATCTCTCCGACAAGGAGGACGTGCTGACGCTGGAAGTGACCGACGACGGCCAGGGCATCGACCCAGCCATGCTGGAAAAACCCAAAGCCTTCGGGCTTAAAGGCTTGCATGAACGCGCCAAGACCGTGGGAGGGTGGCTGGATATCAGCAGCCGTCCCGGTCATGGCACCTCCGTGATCCTGTCCATACCGCTAACATCGCACCCTACACCACCAGCCTCAGGAGATGCGCAGTGATTCATGTGGTCCTGTGCGACGACCATGCCGTCTTGCGGCGGGGAATACGCGACACGCTGGCCGACGCGCCCGACATCCAGGTGACGGGCGAGGCTGGAGGATATTCCGAGCTGCGCGAGGTGCTGCGCTCCGCCCCCTGCGATGTCCTGCTGCTGGACTTGAACATGCCGGGTCGCAGCGGCCTGGAAGTGCTCACCAGCTTGCGCGAAACCCACTCCACCATCAAGGTGCTGGTGGTCTCCATGTATCCAGAAGACCAGTACGCCCTACGCTGCCTGAAGGCTGGCGCTCAGGGCTATGCCAACAAGGCCGGAGACCCCATCGAGTTGATTGCCGCCGTGCGGACCGTCATGCAGGGGCGCAAGTACCTCACGGCAGAAGTTGCGCAGATGCTGGCGGACAGCTTGGCCCAGCCTACGCCGGAAGCGCCGCACACGGCGCTGTCCGAGCGGGAACTGCAGACACTGGTCAAGATAGCATCCGGCCGCAGGCTGTCGGACATCGCAGAGGAATTGATGCTGAGCCCGAAAACGGTGAGCGTGTACCGTTCCCGGGTCCTGGAAAAACTCAAACTTTCCAACAACGCAGAACTCACCGTCTACGCCATCCGGAACCAGCTGGTCTGACTCCGCGCCCAGGCTCCCTAACTCTCTATCTCTGAGCGGCAAACAGATCGACTGCCTGCTGCATGAGTGCCAGTACGGGTTGCTCCAAAAGGGGCAGCGTGGCCACAATGCCCAGCATCCCCACGGTCAGTGTCACAGGGAAACCCACCGCATAGATGTTCATTTGAGGCGCGACACGCGAAATGATGCCGAGCGTCAAATTGACAAACAGCAGAAGCGCAATCATGGGCAGCGCGATCCACAGCGCGCTGGAGAACAGCGAAGAGCCCAGCTCATAAAGGCGCATTTGCCCCAGCGCCTGCAGAAAGTTGCCATTGACCGGAAAGCGGTCGAAACTTTTCACCACCGCCATCAGAATCAACAGATGGCCGTTGATGACCACAAAAAGCAGCGTCGCCATATGCCCAAAAAAGCGCGCAACGGCGCTGATCTGCGCATTGGAAGACGGGTCAAAGAACGACGCGAAATTCAACCCCATCTGCAAGCCAATGATTTCACCTGCCAGTTCTACGGCGGCAAACACCAGTCGGACTGAAAATCCGATCGCAAGCCCCACAGCCACCTGCTGCGCGACGGCACCAAACGCCTCTCGGCCATTGACACTGATGACCGGTTGATCACCCAGCACGCCCTGCGCGCAAAGGGCCACCAGAAACGCCAGTCCGATCTTGACGCGCATCGGGACTGTTCGCATGGAGAACACCGGCGCGACTGAAAATACGGCCAACACACGCAAAAAGGGCCACAGGATGGGAGACAGCCAAGCCATCAGCTGGGCTTCGGTGAAGGTGATCACGCGATCCTCAGGCGTCAGCCGGAAACGGAGACTGCGAACATCCGGCGGCGGGAAACACGCCCATAGCTCGCCCTTTTCATGGAACTAGCCGATCATCGAAGGAATGGATTCGATGGTCCGCCGGATAAAGTCCACCAGGGTGCTGAGCATCCAAGGACCCGCAATGGCAAAAACGACCATGGCGGCAATCAGCTTGGGCACAAAAGCAAGCGTCGCTTCATGGATCTGGGTAACGGCCTGAAAAATGCTCACGATCAACCCCACCGCCATGACCACCCCGAGCACGGGCATGGAGATCATTAGGAGCAGTGTCAGGGCATCGCGCCCTATCGTCAGCACCATTTGCGAAGTCATTGGCAACTCCTTTAAGGCACAAAGCTGGCAGCCAGCGAACCGATCAGCAAGTTCCAGCCATCCGCCAACACAAACAGCATGAGCTTGAACGGCAGCGCCACCAGCACCGGAGACAACATCATCATGCCCAGAGACATGAGAATGCTCGACACCACCATGTCGATGACCAGAAACGGAATGAAGATCATGAACCCGATCTGAAACGCCGACTTCAGCTCACTGGTGACAAACGCCGGTACCAGCACCCTCAAGGGCGCGGTCTCCGCAGTCACACTGGAATCGAGGCGCGCCAGGCGGGAAAAGAGGGCAAAGTCGGATTGCCGAGTCTGCTTGAGCATGAAGCTGCGCATAGGCGCTTCGGCCTTCTCCAGGGCCTGTTCAAAACTGATGGTGTTGTTGGTGTAAGGGACGTAGGCATCCTGGTACACACGGTCCAGCGTAGGCCCCATCACGAAAAAAGTGAGAAACAGCGACAACCCAATGATGACCTGGTTGGGAGGCGCCGATTGGGTGCCCAGCGCCTGGCGCAGCAGCGACAAAACGATCACGATCCGAGTGAAGCCCGTCATCATGAGCAGCACTGCCGGCAAGAAAGAGAGTGCGGTAAAGAACAGCAGTGTCTGGATGGGCACAGAGTAGCTGTTGCCAGACGGCCCGCTACCCACCACCAGCGGCAAGGAGCCAGCGGACGCCTGCGCGAAGGCCGGGGCATGCACCAAGAAACTCACGGCAACCACTGCCCCCAGCAACACCACACTACGGACAGGTGACACGTCAGACATTGGCAGGACTTCCGGGAGTGTTCACTGCGGAAGCTATTTCCAGCGCAAAAGAAGGTTCCGCCTTGGAAGCTGAGTTGGGAACAGCAGAAGGGCCGACGGGAAGCACATGCAAGCAGCTCACCTGCTGTGCCGTCACGCCCAGCACCAGCCAGGTCCTCGCATGTTCCGGTCCGACCTCCACCGTGACCACGCGCTGATGGGGTCCGACTGCCACCGCAGACAACACCCGGGACGCAGCACCAACACCCGCACCACTCGCCGCGTGGCGCTGCTGCAGTCGACGGACTAGCCACGGCAACAAGGCCATGGCGCCGACAAAAAGGACAACAACAACCAGCGTCTGCGTCATGCTGCCACTATCCACGACTGACCCGCCGCAAGCGCTCGGAAGGAGTCACCACATCCGTGAGACGGATACCGAACTTGTCGTTCACCACGACGACCTCGCCCTGTGCAATGAGATAGCCATTGACCAGCACGTCCATTGGCTCACCCGCGAGGGCATCGAGTTCCACGACAGAGCCCTGGGCCAGCTGAAGGATGTACTTGATCGGCACCTTGGTGCGTCCCAGCTCCACCGACAACTGGACGGGTATGTCCAGCACCATGTTGATATCGTTGACCGTACCATCGCCGCCGCCTGAAAAAGGACGGACCGGCTCACCGGACAACGGACCACCCTGCTCCACGTCGCCGGGCTTGTCGTCGGTGCGTTTTTGCTCTTCAAGTGCCTCCGCCCAACCCGCAAATGGGTCGTCCGCGCCTGCATCCTTGTTATCTTCTTCAGTTGACATCTTTTTCTCCCAGCCAGCTCATGTCGGCATTGCGCAGGCATTCTTCGATACGAATGGCGTACTTGGAATTGTGCGTTCCGTACTGGCATTCAAAAATGGGAACCCCTCCGATCGACGCGCGAATACGAGGCTCACGGTCCAGCTCGATGAAATCACCAGGTTTCATGGCCAACAACTGCTCCACGGTGGCATCCGCACGGGCCAGTTCTGCCACCAGGGTCACTTCGGCCGCCTGGATTTCACGTGTCAGCACACGGACCCAGCGGCGATCCACCTCAATGGAGTCGCCCTGTGTGGACGAGTACAGCACGTCGCGGATCGGCTCCAGCGTCGCATAGGGCATGCAAATATGAATTGCGCCTGAAAGATCCCCGATTTCCAACTGAAATGCCGTGGACACGACAATCTCGCTGGGGGTGGCAATGTTGGCAAACTGGGGCTGCATCTCAGACCGCTGGTACTCCAGCTCCAGCGGATAGATGCCCTGCCATGCCTTTTTGTATTCGGCGCAAATCACGTCCACCAGACGGTTGATGACCCGTTGCTCTGTGGGCGAAAAATCCCGCCCCTCGATCCGAGTCTGAAACTTGCCCACACCGCCGTACAGCGTGTCGATGATGCCGAACACCAGCGACGGTTCACACACGATCAGTCCGCTGCCGCGCAGCGGACGAATGGCCACAATGTTGAAATTGGTGGGCACCGCCAGCTCGCGCAGAAAAGCGCTGTAACGCTGCACGGACACGGTGCCCACTGAAATTTCAGGGCTGCGGCGGATAAAGTTGAAAAGCCCGATCCGGAAGTTGCGCGCAAACCGTTCGTTGACGATTTCCATCGTCGGCATGCGTCCACGGACGATGCGCTCCTGGCTGGAGATGTCGTAGTTGCGGACAGAGCCCGCCTCCGCCACTTCCTCGACCGATTTCTGGCTCTCGCCAGTAACCCCTTCGAGAAGGGCGTCGACCTCTTCCTGGGAAAGAAATGAATCACTCATGACTGGTCCTCGCCCGGGTCACTGGATGATGAAGCTGGAAAAGAGCACACGGTGCACCGGGTTACGCTCCGTGCGCCGACGTGAAGGCCGCTCCTGCGCGTCGTCCTCCTTGTCGGCCGCCGCAGCCCGTGGACGCTCTGTCGAAACCGTGTAACCCAGGGGGCGCGAGACTTCACGCAAGATGTCGGCAGCCAGTTTTTCCTTGCCTTCCCGCTGCAGCAATTCGCTGGAGGTCCGCTGAGAAATCAACATCAGGATGCCACTGCGTATAGAAGGCAGATAGAGCTTTACTTGCTCCGCCGTTTTGGCATCTTCCAGTTCCAGGGTAATGCCGATCTGGGCAAACCGGTCTCCGCCAGGGTCCGCCAGGTTCACCACCATGTTTTCCATGGGCAGAAAAGTAGGGGCCACCTTGGGGGCCTCCTTGCGGGCGGGCGCAGCACCTTCCTCCTCGTCGGCATGAGAACGGCTGGCAATGAACCAGGCCGCCGCGCCACCGCCAATCACCAGCACCGCCACCACAACGCCAATGATGATGATGAGCATCTTCTTGCTTTTGGCCGGGGCCGCTGCGGGAGTTGCGGGAGTATTGGCTGACACAGTGCGGATTCCTTGCTATGGGGACGGGTGGTACCCGCGCAGTCCCTGGGCGGGCAAAACCGGATGGCCCATTATTGGGCGAGGCTGCAACCAATAATAGCCAGAATAAAAGCCCAAAACCATGGCATTCGCTGCGCTAGGCCCTCTGCGCGCAACCGCAGGAACCATTCACGGTCTCGCGGTGGCCGCATGCCCTTCATGGCATCCAGGCAAGAATTTCGTCACAACGCCGCAAGAAGAAATGCCACGTGAGGCACAACACGTTGTCAGCACGCGGCCGCCAGCGTAGCGTCCCCATGGCGGGACCTCGCCCAGGAATGCAGCATGGCGACAGACCGACGGCCCCGTTGCCCGCCTGGATTTACACAAAAACATCGACGGCGCGGTCCGCAGCCCCACCGCGCAGCAACGAGGCTGTGCCCGCGGGCGCGGTGGCGACCACCTGCGCCTGGCGGGCTCCATCGCGTTGGCTCTGGCGCTCGGAGCCCCCGGCATCTCCACGCTGTCCTGCCGAGGTGCCGACCGACATACCCGAAAGCACGAGGCCCTCACTGCGCAACAGTTCACTCAGTTGTGCCATGCTGCGGTCCAGCAGTTCACGGGTCTGCGGCTGGTCGCTGCGGAACGTGACATGGGCTTCGTTGCCAGACAACGATACCGAAACCTCCACCGGCTGACCGTCACGGTTGAGCGTGAGCTCTGCATTCTGTGTCTTCTGATTGACCCAATAAGCCACCTGCTCAGTCACCTGCTCTTCAGCGCCCGCCTGGGCGGGATCGGTGAACACGCCGACCCCATCCAGGGAACCAGCCTCCACCGGCCCGGAGCCGCCCCCACTATCGAACCACGCCCCAGCCCCGGAACGCCCTTCGCCAGAGCGCGCCCCCCCGTCTGCACCGCCACCACCCTGTGCAGATGCCACCGGAGACAACAAACCGTCCATGATGGAAGCCGCCACGCCGCCGCCTGCAGGATCCCCCCCACCACCGATACTGCGATCCGCTGCGCCGGCGGCGGGCGCACCCACCACCATCCGCTCGCTGGCGGCCTGCACCGCAGCCAAGGCCGACCCCTGGTGGCCCGGCGACTGCAGCATGGCGCCGCCCACCGGTGAGCGCCCTGTAGACATCTCCAAGGCATCTGCCTTTTGGGACAACGCAGTCTGCATGCGTGAAAAAACCCGGCCGTGCGCCGTCCCGCCGGCTTGAGGGAGCCCCTCCTTCAGGTCCGCCGAGGTGTCGAGCATGGCAGTTTCAGCCACCATCCCTTGTGGAAGGCCGTCCGTGGCGACCAGGGAACTCGCCATAGAAGTCAAACCACCCTGGACGCCCCCCCCTTGCGCGCCCGGCCCCACGGTCGATCCGTTTTGCACTCCGGTACGAAGAATGCCGCCTTCCTGAAACCCCTCAGGCGCGGCAGCATCCACCCGCACGCTTGCGCCGGGTACCAGCAGACCTTGCCATGCCGCCATGGCCGATGCGTCCATCGCGCCCTTCGCAGCGTCGGTAGAGACAACGTCGGCAGGCTCCACGGAGGCCGCAAGATCCAGCGGAGCGCCATCCCCCTGGGACACATCGCCCAGCGCAGCCATCAGTGCGAGAAAGCCTCCAGCCCCCGGTGCATTCGCATCCGAGGCCTGGGCAGTGGACCGGGGACGTGCGGCGTGGGCGGGTTGGGTGCCCTGGGAAGAAGAAATTTTTGTGGGTTCCATTGTCAATACTCCCGGCCCGCAGAGCCCTGAATCTCACTGCGGTACTGCAATGCAGCCCGCTCATCGGTTTGTTTCTGATCTCTTCGCATTTCGGCCAACTCCAGGTCATGGCGCCGCTTTTCCACGACCTTGCGCAGGCTTGCCAGCCGCAGCTCTGCCTCCAGCAAGGCGCGCCTGGCTGCCTCCACCCGGTTGGCATGCTCCCCCACCACAGTGCTCTGGACACTCGCAGCATGGCCCAGGCGGTCCATGAATTGGTAGTGGTGGTACATCACCTCGGGCTTCATCGTCGTGTCGGCCTTCATGCCCCAACGCGCCTGCGTCTCACGGGCATAGTCTTCGAGCTGGTCGAGCTGGGCACACGCCGCCTGCTGCGCAGCCAGCATGTCCTGCAGCACTTTGCGCGCGTCGTCCCGCTTGCGGGAAGCCACTTCCACAGCGACGGCGAGGGAGTTGAGGCTGGACATGGCTCGCTACCCAAGGCGTTCAATGGTCCAACACCGCAGCCATGCCCGCCACGCTCTGGTCCATGGAGGCTGCCTCGAACATGTCCTGCTGCAGGAAATTTGCCATCTGCGGCTGCAGGCGAATGGCCTCGTCCAGGGCGGGATCGGACCCGCTCATGTACGCACCCACCTGCACCAGATCACGACTTTTCTGGTAACGCGAGTACACGGCCCGAAAGCGTCGCGCCAGATCAAAATGCCCCCGCGACACCACGTTGTGCATCACCCGGGATGCAGACTGCTCGATGTCGATGGCCGGGAAGTGCCCCGTCTCGGCCAGGGCCCGCGACAGCACGATGTGCCCATCCAGAATGGCCCGCGCCGCATCTGCGATAGGGTCCTGCTGGTCATCCCCTTCCGAAAGCACGGTGTAGAACGCCGTGATCGAACCGACGCCATGCAGCCCGTTGCCACTGCGCTCCACCAGCTGAGGCAGCTTGGCAAAACAGGAGGGCGGATACCCCTTGGTGGCGGGCGGCTCACCGATGGCCAGCGCAATTTCGCGCTGGGCCATCGCATAGCGGGTGAGTGAATCCATGAGCAACAACACGTGCTTGCCCTTGTCCCGAAAATGCTCGGCCACGGCGGTGGCATACGCCGCACCCTGCATGCGCAAAAGGGGCGGGGCATCGGCAGGCGCGGCCACCACCACCGAGCGGGCGCGGCCGTCGTCGCCCAGAATGTCTTCCACAAACTCCTTGACCTCACGCCCCCGCTCGCCAATGAGTCCCACCACAATCACATCCGCCCGCGTGTAGCGGGCCATCATGCCCAGCAAGACGCTCTTGCCCACACCAGATCCCGCGAACAGGCCCAGGCGCTGCCCGCGCCCCACGGTGAGCAGGGCATTGATGGCGCGCACGCCCGTGTCCAGCGATTCGCGCACGGGATCGCGGTCCATGGCATTGATCTGGCGCCGTCCCATGGGTTCGGACACCACATCCTGCACAGGCCCACCGTGGTCCAACGGCAAACCCTGCGCATCCACCACCCGACCCAGCAGGCCTTCACCCATTGGCAAACGCAGCACACCCGCACGCTGGATGGCCCGCGCAGGCTCACCCAGGCGCGGCACGGGAATGTAGGGCGCAGCGGGCACCACGCTGGCACCACTGGAGAGCCCGTGGATATCTCCCGCAGGCATCAAAAATGCACGGTCGGCAGAAAACCCCACCACTTCTGCCAGCACGGGGGCGTGCCCCGGCATCTGGACCATGCACTGCGAGCCCACCGGCACGCGAATGCCCACGGCTTCCAGCACCAGGCCCGTCAGCCGGGTCAGCGTGCCGCGCGTCTCCAGCGGCGCGCCTTCGGCAACACGCGCACGCGCATCGTCCATGAGGCACGTCCAGGCGGAAGGAGATTCAACGGTCATCGCCGCCCTCCTCTTCCCATGGCGACTGGAGTCCCAGTGCGGCAATGGCACGCTGCCAGCGTTTGTCGAGGCTGCCATCCACCACCGTCCCGGCTGATTCGACCAGACAGCCGCCCGGCGGCACCGCCGCATCGGCCATCCATTGCACACCCGGGGCGTCGATTGCTTCGCGCAGGGGCTGTGCCATGACCTCCATGTCGGCCGGGTGGAGACGAACCATGGCAGGTCGCCCTTCGGTCACGAGCATGCCCACAGCCTCTTTCACCACGGGCTGCAACGCATTGGGATTGACGGACAGTTCCTGGCGCACCACCTGGCGCGCAATGTCACAGGCCAGCTCCAGCAGTTGCTGTGCCATCTGCTGCTGCATGTCAATCAGGCTTGCATCGAGGGTCTGCACCACGCCTTGCAACCGCTGCGCCGTTTCGTGCCCTTGCTGGGCAATGTATTCGTCCATGCGCCGCTGCCATTCCAGCGCCGTCTGGGCTTGCCCCTGGGCAAAGCCCTCGGCATAGGCGTCGTCACACGCCTGCTGAATCAGTGCCTGCTGCGCAGCCTCATCAATTTCGACCGGGATCTCCACCACAGGCTCCGGCTCCGCCGGCTCAACCAGGTCAGAGCCATCCACCGCACCAAACTTCCACTGCGTGAAATCGCCCACTTCCTCGCTGGGAATGAAGCGCGAATAAGAGCGCTGGCTAGACGAAGGCATCATCACCGCCAGATCCGATCACGATTTGACCCTCGTCGGACAGGCGACGCACGGTCTTGAGGATTTCCTTTTGCTGGGCCTCGACCTCGGACAGCCGCATCGGGCCACGCGACTCGAGGTCCTCGCGCAATGCCTCGGAGGCACGCGAAGACATGTTCGACAGGAACTTCTCGCGCAACTCCGGCACCGCCCCCTTGAGCGCGACGATGAGCGTTTCGGACGCCACTTCCTTGAGCACGGTCTGGATCGCCTTGTCGTCGAGCTTGAGCACGTCTTCGAAGACGAACATCTTGTCCATGATCTTCTGGGCCAGATCGGGGTCGTAGCCCCGGATGGACTCCAGCACCACGGCGTCCATGTTGCCACCCAGCAGGTTGATGATTTCGGCCGCTGCCTTGACACCGCCGAGCGAACTCTTGCGGATCTTGTCGCCGCCCGCCAGTACCTTGAACAGCACCTCGTTGAGATCCTTGAGCGCGGTCGGCTGGATGCCTTCCAGCGTGGCCACGCGCAGCAGAATTTCACTGCGCTGGCGGTCGGTGAGGTGCATCAAAATGCCCGACGCCTGGTCGCTGTCCAGATGCACCAGAATGGCCGCGACGATCTGGGGATGCTCGTTGCGCAGCAGTTCCGCCACGGACAGCGGGTCCATCCACTTGAGGCTTTCAATGCCCGAGACATCTCCACCCTGCAAGATGCGGTCGATGAGCAGGCCCGCCTTGTCGTCCCCCAGCGCTCGCTTGAGCACCGCGCGGACATAGTTGCCGGTGTCCGACACCAGCAAGCTCTGCGCCGCCGCCGCGTTGGAGAACTTGTTGATGACCTGATCGACCTTGTCGCGCGACACCGAGCGCATGCGGGCAATGGTCTCGCCAAGCTTTTGCACTTCCTTGGGCGAGAAATGCTTGAACACTTCGGCCGCCTCTTCCTCGCCGAGGGACATCAGCATGATGGCGGCGTCGTTGAGTCCTTGGTCGTCCATGGTCGTCGTCCGTGGGTTCGGTGGTCAGACGGGGTCGCCGTTCAGCCAGGTCTTCAGGATGTTGGCCACGGCAACAGGATTCTCCTTGGCCAGCACCCGCGCATCTTCCAGGCGCAGCTGCTCCGGCGTGGCTGGAAGCACTTCGTTCTTCTTGGCGGGCGCAGGCAGCGCCGGACGCTCGGGCGTTTCGGATTCCACGGCATCCAGCTGGCCACCAGCCACCGGGATGGCGCGGGGCTTGGCGGCGGCGCCACCCTTGAGCGCAGGCCGCACCAGGCCCATCAGCACCAGGGCAGCGAACAGCACCGCACCCACCGGCCAGGCGAAGGTCTTGGCCAGGTCGATCACCTCGGGCTGCTTCCACAGCGGAACATCGGTGGTTGGCGTCACCGCAACCTGGAACGGGGTGTTCATGAGATTGACGGAGTCGCCGCGATCCCGGTTGAAGCCAATGGTCTCGCGCACCAGCGCCGTCATCTGTTCCAGTTGCTCCGGCGTGAGCGCCTTCGTCACAGTCTTGCCCTTGTCTTCCGTGGACTGGTAGTTCACCACCACCGCCGCGCTGACCCGTTTGAGCGCCCCGCTGCCACCGCGTGTCACGCGCACGGTCTTGTCCACCTCGTAATTGGTGATGGACTCGCGCTTGCTGCCGACAGCCTGGGTGCCCTGGGCCTGCTGGCCGGCGGCGGTGGGCGGCGGGTTGGCGCCGTTGATGGGCGCTGTAGAAGGTGCGGGGGGCTGGTTCGTGGTGGCGCCCGGCACCCCCGTGGGCAGCGGATTGCCCTGGGGGCCAGCGCTTTCCACGATCTGCTGGCTGCGGATGGCGCTGGCGTCAGTGGCAAGGTTGGGCCGGTGCTGCTCCGACGTGGATTCGGTCTGGGTGAAGTCCACCTCGGCCGTCACCTGCGCCTTGACGTTGTTGCGGCCCACCACGGGCTCCAGAATGTCCAGGATCCGACGGGTGTACTGTTGTTCGATCTGCTGCACATACAGCAGTTGCTGAGCATCCACGCCGTTTCCGGATGCGGTATCGGGCGATTGGGAAAGCAGCTTGCCCGTGTCGTCCAGCACGCTCACGGCAGAAGGAGACAACTCCGGCACGCTGGACGCCACGAGGTGCACGATGCCCGCCAGCTGGGCTCGGTCGAGAATGCGGCCGGGATGCAGGCTCACCAGCACCGAAGCCGACGGCTTTTGCTGCTCCCTGAAGAAGCCATTCTGGTTGGGAAGCGCCAGATGCACGCGCGCGCCCTGCACAGAAGACAGCGCCTGGATGGAGCGGGTGAGTTCGCCTTCCAGGCCACGCTGGAAGTTCAGGCGCTCCTGAAACTGCGTCATCCCGAACTTGCTGGACTCCATCAGTTCGAAGCCCGCCACCGAACCCTTGGGCAGGCCCTGGGTGGCCAGGCGCAGGCGCACGTCGTGCACGCGGTCTGCGGGGATCAGGATGGCGCCACCGCCATCTGCGTGCTTGTAGGGCACGTTCATCTGCGACAGCTGGGCGACGATGGCGCCGCCATCCTTGTCGTTCAGGTTGGCAAACAGCACCCGGTAGTCAGGCTGACGCCCCAGGACAATGGCCGCAATGGCCACCGCCACCAACAGCGCCGCGCCCACACCCAGCCGCATGCGCTGTGCCCTGTCGAGGGCAGACAGCCGCTGCAGCCAGTTCGGGCTGGCAGGGGGAGTGAGAGGAATTTCAGCAACTGCAGACATCTTGCTTTCCAGTAGGGCGGCCCGGCAAGGACCAAAGCGTGGGGTCGATTATTCGGTCACGCCTCCAAAATGTTCGCTGGATAAGCCGCGCGTTTGGCCATCAATTCAGAGCGATGGATCCCGGCGCGATGGCTAGGATACGCAGCATACCGCCATTCCCACGGATACAGCCATGGACCTTCGCATCTCAAGCTCTACCGCCCCCCTCACGGGCGCTGGCGTGGCGCGCCGTGCTGCAGCGCCGCAAAACGACGCCAACGACGTGGGTTTCTCGGGCGCCCTCAAGGGCGCGCTGCAGTCGGTCAGCGCCGCGCAGAACAAGTCATCCAATCTGCAAACCGAGGTCCAGATGGAAAACCCCTCGGTCAGCCTGGAAGAGACCATGGTGGCGATCCAAAAAGCCCAGATCGGCTTTCAGGCCACGCTGCATGTCCGCAACCGGATGGTGCAGGCCTACACCGACATCATGAACATGCAGGTTTAGGAGCAGGGGCGCTCCTCTGAGCGGCTGCGCCGCTTCCCCTCGCTCCGGGGTGATCCTTGCTTGGCATCCCTCACCTGGGGTGCCCAGGTATCGAGCGGTGGGGGCCTGCATTTACTCCTGATTTCGCAGCTGCTCGCGCTCTACAGATAAGCGCTACAGGGGTTTTTCTCACAAAAAGGTACTCCACGCTCTTGTCACAGGGGGCTGAACGGCGCATCGCTGGCCGTGGCACGGTTTTGCCAAGCGCCAGCGAAATGCACTCCCAATTTGATAGCTTTTCGCGCTTGATAGACAAGCGGTAGCGCCCCATTTTGCCCATGAAAAAGCCGACCTCGCGGGGTCGGCTTTGTCTTGAGGCTCAGCGCACGCCTCAGTGCATCATTTGCGGCTGCCCTTCAAACAGGTGTTCGAATTGCGCCAGCCAGGGCTCGGCCAGACAGCGAATCTGGGCATCGTTGCGCAGGATGCGCTGCATGATCCGGGTCTTCTCACGTTTGTGCTCGGGCAGAAGTTCGTGCTCTTGCGACTTGAAGCGCAGTTGCTCGATCAGTACCGCGCAGGCACCTTCGTAGCGCACAACGCCATCCCAGTCCTTGAGCTTGGCGGCCTCCAGCATCTTGGCGCTGCTGTCTTCAATCGCCTTGTAGTAGTCAATCAGCATGTGGGACATGGTTCAGGCCTCCACCAGCACGGGCTGGCCAGTGGCGGCAGGCGCATCGGCCGAAGCCGCGGTGCCGGTTTTCTTGATTTCGTTCCAGCCCTGCGCCACGGGCTCGATCAGGCGCATGACCTCGAGCATCATCGCGTCGTCGTTGCGGGCGTTGGCCAGGATCAGGCGGCGCATGCAGTAGTCGTAGAGCGCGCCCAGGTTTTCCGCCAGTTCGCCCCCATCGACCTTGTCGAGCGAGGTGCTCAGGCCTTCCTCCAGAATGCGGACGGCTTTGGAGATGCCATTGACCTTGCCCAGCACGTCTCCGCGTGCCATGGAGCCACGTGCCGTGGCAATGGAATTGAGGACGCCTTCATACAGCAGACTGACCAGCTGGTGCTGGTCCATCGTGTGCATGCTGGTTTCCACATTGATACGCTGGTAAGCGTTGGCTGCACGGGGGCTGTAGGCGCTGAACATGCTGACAATCCTTCCGAGGTATTACTTAAGTTATCGGCGTGCGCCAGAAAAACTGAAGCCCCTGATTAACTAGTCGACTTGTTCCAGGCGGTGACCTGCTGAGAGATGTACGCGTTCAGGCCGTTCAAGCTGCTCAGTTGCGTATCCAGTGCGTTATAGCGCTGCGTGATGCGTTTTTCAAAGGCCTCCACCTTTTCATTCACCCGCGTCTGGTCCTTGCCGTTGCGCTTGAGGCTCATCTGCAAGGTGTCGTCCTTCGATTTGAAGAAGCCGTCATTGGCGAGCAGGGTGGTGGTCAGCGCCTTGAGCTGCACCGCAATACCGTTGGCAGAGCCGCCGCCCGTGTTGCGGAACAGATTTTTGACGTCATCCGGGTTTTCGGAAAGCGCCTTGTTCAGCTTGGTACTGTCCACTGCCAGATCCCCGCCCAGCTGCTGTGTGATGCCCACGTCAGCCAGGCGCTGAAACGCGCCCCCCCCGGTGGTGACCGACTGGATCGCGTTGCGCAGAGAGTTTTGCAGCGCGACCGTCGTGGAGTCGCCTTGCAGCAAGCCGGCCGAATTGGTCTTGGCGTCGTATTTCGTCGCCTCTTGCAGCAACTGGTTGATGGCGTTGTAAGCCTTGACGAACCCATCAATGTTGGACTTGACCGCCGCGTCATCTTTGCCGACCGAGATCTCGATCGGAGCAGTGGTGACCTGCTCTGCCTTGAAGGTCACGCCTGAAATCGTGGATGCAAAGGTGTTGGTACCCGAAGACACCGCAATCCCGTTGACCGTCGCCTTGGCATTGGCTGCCGCCTGCGTCACGGTGGTTCCCGCCACCAGGCGAGACAAGCCGGTCGCGTCGGTATTGCCCGCACTTTGGGGGTCGGTATCTCCATCCTCCATGACGCTGAGGCGAAAACCCGACTCTTCCCCCGTGCTCTTGCTGCGCAGCAGCAAGCGCTCGCCCGAGGCATCCGTCAGCACGGAGGCGGTGACACCTGCATTCGCGCCGTTGATCTTGCTGGCCACGTCCGACAGCTTGTCGCTGGCACTGATGGTGATGTCCACGGGCTGGCCACTCCCTGGCGTGAAGGACGCGGGCGCCACACTCCATTTGCCCAGCTCCAGCCGCAAGGTGCCTGACCCCAACGCGCCACCCACCGGCAAAAGTGCAGCAGAGGCCGTAGCTTGTGCCTTGGCCAGGCTTTGCACCTCCACACTGAAGGTGGTAGGCAAAGTACCGCCGACCGCAGTGGCCGATACATATTTGGAGTCGGACGAGGTGGTGGTGACCCCGTTCCAGCCGGTCACGCTGGTGAGCTTGCTCGCAGCATCCTGCAAGGTGGACACCAGCGACTTGATCTGCCCAAAGGCAGAAATCTTGGTATTGACCGTGGCCGCCTGCAGCTTGAGCGTGTCCAGGGGCTTTTTTTCCAGCGCGACTAACTGGGAGATGATGCTCTTGACATCAAGTCCGTTCGTGCCGACGCCTGGGGATGAAATGGTGGCCATACAAACCTCCTGAACTGGTCCAACGGAAATTATGGCGCCGAATGGCGATCAAGAACGTCCGTAAACACGCCAGGAAACCCGTCTTATTCCAGCGGTCCTGGCACCCGCCTTCCAGAAAGCCAAAGGGCGGCGACAGAAATCTGCCGCCGCCTGGGGTTCGCCAGGGCGCTGCAACGCCCTGGCTGCCATGCCCGCTGCTTAACGCAGCAGGGCCAACACGCCTTGGGGCAACTGGTTGGCCTGGGCCACCATGGCCGTGCCGGCTTGTTGCAGGATCTGCGAACGCGACAGGTTGGCTGTTTCTGCGGCGAAGTCGGCATCCAGGATGCGGCTGCGCGAAGAAGACAGGTTTTCCGACGTCACTTGCAGGTTGCTGATCGACGTTTCGAAGCGCGATTGCAGAGCACCGAGCTTGGCACGCTCACCGTTGATGAAGGCCAGGGCCGAATCCACAGTCTTGAGCGCGTTGGTCGCGTTGCTGAACGTGGTCACGTCCAGGTTGGCCACCGTTTGCAAGGCCGAGCCACCATTGTCCAACTGATTGCTGGTCGAAGTAATTGCGAAAGACTTTTCCGAGTCCAGCGTGATGTAACCACCGGTGTTCACGTTTTCCACCGTTGCTGCAGCAGAGCTCAGCGTCGTCGTACCGCCGTTGGCTGCACCAGCTGCGTCGTAGCCGGTGACCGTCACGTTGGCCGCATTGGCGTTGGTCGTATCGCCCACCACGATGTTGTTACCGGTGGCGTTGCTCAGGATGATCTGGGTGCCATCCGTGCTCAGCGAAGCATTGATACCGGTCTTGGCAGACTGGTCGTTGATGGCGGACACAGCAGCCGAGAGGCGGTCCGTGCCGGTGGCGGAGGTCAGCGTGAAGGACACGGTACGAGCCGCGCCAACGTTGTCACCTTCCAGCGTCAGCGAGTAAGAGCCAACAGCCGCCATACCACCCAGGCGCACTTCGGTGCGGGCCGTGGCCGTCACGCCGGTATCGGCCTTCAGGGCATTGATCTGGTCGGCCGTAGCCTTCGCGGTAGCGCTGACAGCCACGGTCAACGTCCCCGTACCCAGAGCGCCGCTGATGGCCACGGTACCCGTGGTCACACCGTTGGTGCCTGCGGTGGCTTGGGTGGCCGATGCGCCGATGCCCGAGCCGTTGGAGGCGACGTTCTGGTTGTTACCGTAGACGCTGGTGCGCAGATTGCCCGTGGCAGCCACGATGGTCTGGTTGGCATTGGCACCCACTTGGAACTGCTGCGTGCCGAAGCTACCGTCCAGCAGCTTGGAACCGTTGAATTCCGTGGTTTGCGAGATACGGTCCAGTTCGGACACCAGCTGGCCCACTTCCTGTTGCAGGGCCTGGCGGTCGCCAGCGCTGTTGGAAGCGTTGGCCGATTGCACAGCCAGTTCACGCACACGTTGCAGGATGTCGCCAGACGCCTTCAAGGCGCCTTCAGCGGTTTGCGCCAGGGAGATGCCGTCATTGGCATTGCGAACAGCCTGGTTCAGACCACGGATCTGGCTGGTGAAGCGCTCGGAAATCGCCAAGCCAGCGGCGTCGTCCTTGGCGCTGTTGATACGCAAGCCAGACGACAGGCGCTGGATCGACGTATTGAGAGAAGTCTGACTCATGCCCAGGTTGCGTTGGGCGGTGAGCGAGGCGATGTTGGTGTTGATGGTGGAAGCCATTGCAAATCTCCAGAAAAGAACTGACTGAATATGGCGTTACCGCCAGCCGGGGCGCCAGCACCGCGCTGGCCTCCTGGGTTCCCAGCGCTGCAGGCCATCTGGTGAACGGCGGGCCGCTTACGGACCGTTGCAATTGTTTTCGGGTCGCCGCCGGAAAACTTGAGGGGCAAACGCACAAGTTGTACGACTTTTTTGCCGCTTATCTCCTAAACGCCCAAAAGCAGCGTCTCCACAATTCATCCATCGTTCCCCCATTGACAGCCGGACGGGTGCGCTTGAACCGGCAAACAGATCCGTCTTGCGACGTTAAGGAGTTTCGCCATGGCAGCAACCATCAATACCAACATCAGCTCGCTGACCGCCCAGCGCAATCTGGGCACCAGCCAGGCTTCGCTGAACACGGCCATCCAGCGGCTTTCATCCGGCTTGCGCATCAACAGCGCCAAGGACGACGCCGCTGGCTTGGCCATCTCTGAGCGCTTCACCAGCCAGATCCGTGGCCTGAACCAGGCTGTTCGCAATGCGAACGACGGCATTTCGCTGGCACAGGTGGCGGAAGGCGCGATGGGCTCGGCCGGCAATATCTTGCAGCGGGTGCGTGAATTGGCGGTGCAATCGGCCAACGCTTCCAACAGCGCTGGCGACCGCCAGGCCCTGCAACAGGAAGTCGGTCAGTTGGTCGCAGAACTGGACCGCATTTCGCAAACCACCGAATTCAACGGCCAGAAATTGCTGGACGGCACCTTTGGTACGCAACAGTTCCAGGTGGGCGCCAACGCCAACCAGACCATCGTGGCCGCCACGGCCAACCTGCGCACCAATGTGTATGGCAACAACCAGAACGTAGCCTCCAATGGCTCGGGCATTGGTGCATCGGCCACGCAGGCCACCACGGGCACCAACGGGGTGACCACCGGATCGGCCGCCATCAGTGGCTACCTGGGCACCGGCACCCTGACCGTGGCTGTCAGTGCTACCGCGAAGGCGACGGCCGACCAGATCAATGCGCTGCAGGCCTCCACCGGTGTGACGGCCTCGGCCCGCACCGAAGTGCGCCTGGGCGGCATGGCCGCTGCAGGCTCCTACTCGCTGACACTGGAAGGCGACAACGTGGGCGCGTCCCGCACGGTCTCCTTCACGCTGACCTCCGCCACCGGCACAGACCGTCTGTCCCCCGCTGTATCGGCCATCAACGAGCAATCGGCCAAGACAGGGATCAACGCCTCGTTGAATTCGGACGGCACCCAGATCATCCTGACCAACGCCACCGGGAACAACATCGTGATTGGCGACACCGTGAACGCCAACGCGGCAGCGGTCACCGTCACCGGCTACGACGCCGCGGGCGCCAGCAACGGCACGGCCCAAACTCTGGCTGCGGATGCCAATGTGGAATTCGTCAACACGGGCGGCTACATCACGCTGGACTCGGAAAAGTCGTTTGCCGTGACCTCGGCCAGCAACCAGTTGGACAACGGCGGCTCGACCCTGCACACGGTGGCCAACCTGGACGTGACCACGTTCACCAATGCCACCGACGCCCTGAAGACCGTGGACTCGGCCCTGGCCTTCATCAGCGGCGAGCGCGCCAAGCTCGGTGCCATGCAGTCCCGCTTTGAGACCAGCATTGCCAGCCTGCAGATCACGTCCGAGAACCTCTCGGCATCACGCTCGCGCATTCAGGACGCAGACTTCGCGGCAGAAACGGCCAACCTGTCGCGCGCCCAGATCCTGCAGCAGGCCGGCACGGCGATGGTGGCCCAGGCCAACCAGATCCCCCAGGGCGTGCTGTCGCTGCTCAAGTAACAGCCAACGCGCCGAAGGAACAACGACAAAGGGGCCCAACGGGCCCCTTTGTACATGGCACACTGCCGCATCCCGCCCATTTGCTCGTAGATCGGTCGCAACGTGCAACCCAAACACCCCGAACAGGACGAGGCCCGCCTCCAAGCCGCGCTCACCGCCGCCGACTGGCCCCTGCTGACCCGCCTGTGCCGCCATGCGCTTCGAAAAAGCGGACGCAGCCTCGCTGCGCACCGCCTACTCGGGTTCTCACTGAACAAACAGCGCGAGTTCGGCGCGGCCCTCAAGGCCTATCAGCAGGCTGTCGTCCTGTGGCCCAACGATGCCGAACTGCTGATCAACTACGCCAACGTACTCATTGAGCAAGCCCGCAATATTGACGCGCTCCCCCTTCTGGAGAAAGTCTGCAAGCTGCGCCCTCGGCAAGCCATTGGCTGGATCAAGCTGGCCGAATGCTGCTACCTCCTGACCCTGCACGACAAGGGTTTTGACGCAAGCCAGACAGCCGCTGCACTGGCCGAAACCTTGCACGACCGCGTCGCTGCGCTCATGCAAAGCGCCATCCACCGGCGCGAGCTGGGCCAGGTGCGCGAGGCGGTCAAGGACTGCGAGACGGCCATCGCCCTGCGCTACAACGACCCTGGCAACTACACCAACAAGCTGTTGTTCATGCTGGCCGATCCCCAGGTGGACGCCGCACAGCTGTCGGCGGCCGCACGGCAGTACGGCGCTGTGTTCGAGCCGCCGCTGCGCCCAGAGTGGCCCGATTTCCAGGAGCACCGGGGCTCGCCATGGCAACGCCTGAAGATCGGCTTCCTCTCCCCCGACTTCCGTGTGCACTCGGTGATGTACTTTGTGGAGGGTCTGCTGGCGCAACTGGACCGGCGGCAGTTTGAGGTTTTCGCCTTCTATCTGTTTCCACGGGACGATCACGTCACCGAGCGGGTCCAGCGCCACGCCGACCACTTTGTGCCCCTGGCCGGCTTCAACCCCCAGCAACAGGCCGAGGCTATTCGCGCCCAGGGCATCGACATCCTGATCGACCTGGCGGGCCACACCGGCAACAACGGGCTGTTGACCCTGGCCCACAAGGCGGCGCCGGTGCAGGTGTCCTGGCTGGGGTTCCCGGCCACCACAGGGCTCACGGCCGTGGACTACAAGTTCACCGACGAGATCACCGACCCGCCCGGCGCCGACGCGCAGTACACCGAGCAGCTCTACCGCCTGCCCACGCTGTTCGCCTGCTACCGCCCCATGAGCCGCAACCCGCTGTGGCGCTACCAGCCGCGCTACCAGGTGCGCCCGGCGCCCGCGCTCACCAACGGCTTCATCACCTTTGGCTCGTGCAACAACCTGGGCAAGCTCACCGACGAGGTACTGGCCCTGTGGGGCCAGGTACTGGCGGCCGTGCCAGGGTCGCGCCTGCTGATCGAAGGCAAGAACCTTGACCGCCCCGATTTTGCGCAGGCCTACCGAGAGCGCTGCGAGCGACTGGGCCTGCCCCCTGGGCAGGTCGACCTGGTGGCTCAGCGCACCGACAACCAGTACCTGACCTACCACCGCATCGACATCGCGCTCGACCCCTTCCCGCTGACCGGCGGCACCACCACCTTCGACGTGTTGTGGATGGGCCTGCCCATCGTGTCGATGGTGGGCGAGAGCTTCAAAAGCCGCATGGGAGTGGGCCTGCTGGCCTACCTGGGCCGCACCGAGTGGCTGGCCGAGACGCCCGAAGACTATGTGCGCATCGCCAAAAGCCTGGCCGCAGACGTAGAGGCGCTGAACACACTGCGGCTGGGACTGCGCGGCGAGGTGGAGGCCTCGGCCCTCATGCGCGAGGACATCTTCAACCACCACTTTGCGGAAGGCCTCCGTGTGATGTGGCTGCAGTGGCTGGCCAAGGCCGAGCACCCGAACAACGCCGAAGCCCAGGCACAAGCGATACAGGAGTGGCTGCCCCAGCTGCCTGAGGAATGGACCCATGCACCCGTGCCCGGCGTGGGCTTGAAACCCGGCCAGCGGGTGAGCCTGCACGAGGCCCATCAGCGCCTGCAGGACCTGGTGGAAAAAGCCAAGGCCGCCACGCCCCCCGCGTCCGCGACCACCACCGAGCACCAGATCACCGACCGCCACTGGATCGCCGTGACCGAACTGGCCGAAACCGTGCTCAGCGCCGTGCCCCATGACCCCTTGGCCCTGGCCTGCCTGGCAGAGGTGGAGCATGCTCACGGCCACACCGAATTTGCCGTGACCTACCTGCAACATGCCACGCAGGCGATGGGCATGGGCTCCGCTTCAGCCGCCTGACGCCCGGGGCGCCCGGCAGCAGGGGCTGCCTGCCCCGACAGTTACTATCAATTTAATAGCTATTAGCGCTTACCCATCAAGCGCCGGAGCCTATTTTTATTCAAATTTCCGCCTTTGAGACTACCGATCACTCCTTGCGGCGCAGAAACCCGTGCGGCGCCACCGTGACCTGCAGGCGCTGCTCCATCTCGGCATCCACTTCGAATTCGGCGTGCCCGGCCAGCCACTGGTGCGCCGCCGTCTTGGGGTTGTTGCCCACGTCCCAGGGTCGGTCGGCAAAGAACTTGGGCGGCATGTCTTCCACAAAGGTATCGAACACCACACAGTAGCTGCCGGGAGTGACCAGCGGCGCATAGGCATCGAGTTCGCCCAGCACATGGTCGTGCGTGTGCATGGAGTCCAGGCACACCAGCACGCGCTGGTAGCCCTTCGCAAAGTCGCGCACCTGCTGCACCACGTCGGGCGCCACGGCCGAGCCCTGGACCATGGCGATGCGGCTGGCCATGGGGTGGGCTTCGATGGCGGCGCGGTTGTGCGCGCGGATGTCGATGTCCACGCCCAGCACCTTGCGGCGCGAGGCGCGCGGGTCCATCGTGGTGCCCGCCTCGATGGCGTCGCTCATGTCCAGTAGCGCCAGCAGCGAGGCGCTGAGCACCAGTGAGCCACCATGCGCGATGCCGGTCTCGATGATGAGGTCCGGCCGCACGCGCCACACCAGCTCCTGCATGGCCACCATGTCCTGCGGGTACTGGATGATGGGCCGGCCCATCCAGTCGAAGTTGTAGACGTACTGCCGCTGCATCGAGGCCTGCAGCCAGTCGCGCGACAGGGTCTGGAACGCGGTGTCCTGGGCATAGCCCGCAAGGCGGTCGCGGCGTTCCTGGGCAAATTGGTCAACGGGGTTCATGGCGGGGTTACTCCAACAGGATCGGTCACAACGGAAGCGTCGTTCAGCAAAAGGTCATCGGCCAGCACGGCGCGGGGTGCCACACCCCATTCACCCCGCAGGCGTTGCACGTTGATGGGGGGAAACGCCTGCAGCGGTGCCTGGGCATCCACCTCCACGGTGCAGCCCGTGCGCGCCTGCAGCCAGGCCAGCCACTGGGCATGGAGGGTCTGGCGGCCGCTGGCCACGTTGTAGGTGGCAGCACGACCCGCCAGCGCAATGCGCGGCAGCCATTCCAGCAGGTCGTCGACATGCACATAGTCCTTGGCGGACTGCGGATCGGAGCGCAGCACGATGCGGCCCGCCCGGGCCTGGCCCACCAGGTCGGCCACCAGGTTGCCGGAGGCCGCGTCCATGCCCGGCCCGACCACGTTGGACAGACGTGCCACGCGCACCCCGGGGCGCCCGCAGGCATGGCACAGCGATTCGCCGGTGAGCTTGGTGAGGTTGTACAGGTACGAAGGGTCGCCCGGCAGCACGGCCAGGGGCGCGTCTTCGTGGGTATCAGCCGCCCCCATGTAGACGCGGGTGGATGACAGGTACAGCAGCGAATCGAACTGCGCGCGCCGCAGCACCTCGGCCAGCAGGCCCACATGGGCGTCCACGGTGTCGAACGGGCGCGCGCGGAAATCGGCGGTGAGCCCCACGCAATAGATCACGTGGCCCAGCGGGCGGGTGAACACCTCGGCATCGCCACGCGTTGGCGCCCACACGGTGTGGCCCTGGGCCTGCAGATGCGCCACCAGGCGGCTGCCGATGTAGCCCGTGGCGCCCAGCACGGTGAACGTCGAAGGAGGCGCACCCGTCACTGCCGCTCCCCCACAGCCACCAAGGGCTGGCCCGCATACACGGTGTACGCCAGCAGCTCACCGCGCACGATGGAGCCCGCGCCCACCACGCAGCCGCGCCGCAGCACGGCGCCGTCGAGCAGCACGCAGTTGGCGCCGATCCATACGTCGTCCTCAATCACGATGCCGCCCTTGCTGGGCAGAAAGCCCTGCTCGCGGATCAAGCGGCTGCGGTCGGCATAGGCATGGTTGACCGGCGCAAAGGTGCAGTTGGCGGCAATCGCCACGTAGTTGCCGATGTGGATGCCATTGCCGGTGTAGAGCACGCAGCCCGCGTTGATGACCACATGTTCGCCCACCAGCAGGTCGCCACTGCCGCCCGCAGGCTTGACCTTGACGAAGCTGTCGATCACCGAATGCGCGCCCACCACGATGCGCGTTCCGCGCACCGAGTCTTCGATGTCGGCCAGGTGCGAGACCTTGGCGGTGGGATGGATCTCGATCACCTAGAACACCTCCAGGCGGGGCACGGCCACCACCATCTGCGCGCCCCAGCTGCGCGTGTAGTCGAGTTGCTCGGCCACCTCGCTGCGCAGGTTCCAGGGCAGGATCAGGATGCGCTGCGGCTTGTGGGCGCGCAGGTGCGCCTCGCTCACCACCGGGATGTGGCTGCCAGGCAGGTACTGGCCCTGCTTGGAGGGGTTCTTGTCCACGGCATAAGGCAGCAGATCGGGCCGCACCCCCGCAAAGTTGAGCAGGGTGTTGCCTTTGGCGGCCGCGCCGTAGGCGCCCACGGTGATGCCGTCGGCCTGGCATCGCAGCAAAAATGTGAGCAGCTCGCGCTTTACCCGTATGGCCTGAGCCTGGAAATCGCTGTAAAAACCTGCGCCCAGAATGCCGGCCGTGGCCTCGGTGGCCAGCAGTTGCTGCACGCGGACGGCGCCTTCGGTCGTGGCCTGAGGGTGGCCGTGAGCGTCGGCGCGGGCGGCAAACACCCGCAGGCTGCCGCCGTGGGTGGGCAGCTCCTGCACATCGATCACCACCAGGCCGTTGGCCGCAAAAATGCGCTGCACCGCCGTGAGCGACAAATACGAGTAGTGCTCGTGGTACGCCGTGTCGAACTGGCACCCCTCCACCATGCGCAGCAGGTGCGGAAACTCGAAGGTGGCCACGCCATGGGGCTTGAGCAGCCGCGTGAAGCCGCCCACAAAGTCGTTGATGTCGGGCACATGCGCCAGCACGTTGTTGGCGGCGATCAGGTCGGCCTGGCGGCCGGCGGCAGCCAGCTCATCGGCCAGCGCCACGCCGAAGAAGCGCTCGACCACCTCGATGCCCTTGGCACGGGCGGCGGCTGCGGTGCTGGCCGTGGGCTCCACGCCGTAGCAGGGGATGCCGACCGCCTGCACGTACTGCAGCAGATAGCCGTCGTTCGATGCGACCTCGACCACGCGGCTCGCGGCGGTGAGCACCAGGCGTTCGCGCATTGCCTCCACGTACGCATTGGCGTGGGCCAGCCAGGACGATGAGAACGAGCTGAAGTACGCGTAGTCGTCGGTGAACAGCGCCTCGCGCCCGGCGTGGTCTTCGGTCTGTACCAGCCAGCAGGTCTCGCACACCAACAGGCGCAGGGGGAACCAGGTCTCGGGCGCGCGCAGGGCGGCTTCGCTCAGGTAGGCGTTGGACGGGGGCGCGCTGCCCAGGTCCAAAAACGGCAGTTGCAGCGGGCTGCCGCAGTGTCGGCACTTCACAGGCGCACTCCTTCGAATTCTTCGGTCATCCCGGGCTGGCCTGCGTCGCGGGGCGACATTTGCCCCACCGGCAGCGGCCAGGCAATGGCCAGGCGCGGCTCGAGCGGGTGCAGACCCGCCTCGGCGGCGGGCGCGTAGGCCGCAGAGTGGCAATACAGCAGCTCGGCATGGTCGCTCAGCGCCTGGAAGCCATGGGCAAAACCGGGCGGGATCAGGAGCGCGTTGCCGTTGTCTGCCGATAAATGCTCGGCATGCCACTGCAAAAAGGTGGGCGAGCCCTGGCGCAGGTCCACGGCCACATCCCAGACCTCACCGCGCAGGCAGCTCACGAGCTTCATCTCGGCGTGTGGCGGCTTTTGGTAGTGCATGCCACGCACGGTGCCTTGGAGCGCCGTGTAGCTCTGGTTGATCTGGGCGATGGGCGCCGTCCAGCCGGCACCCGTCAGCTCCTCGGCGCAGAACATGCGGGAAAAAAAGCCGCGCTCGTCTACCAGGGGCTGGCGCTGCACGCGGAACAGCCCCGCCAGCGGCAGCGGCGCCAGGGCCAGGCGGCTCATGGGCGCGCCTCCCAGGCGTCGATGTCGGCCAGGCACAGCGCGCGGGCATCGGCGCCGCCGTGTTGCTGGCGGTACCAGTTCATGGTGCGGGCCACGGCCGTGTTCAGCGCCCAGTGCGGGGCCACGCCAAGCACCTGGCGGGCCTGCGCGGTCTCCAGCGCCAGCCAGCCAGCCTCGTGCGGCCCATCACTCTCTTTTTCATAGCTGGTTGCGCTGGATGGATAAGCGCTAGAGGCCAATTCAATGACATTTTTGACCGTGGCTGCCTCGTGCGGCAGCGGACCAAAGTTGTAGGCACCGGCCAGCGCGGGCGATTCCCACAGGCGCTGGGCCAGCCGCAGGTAGGCGGCCAGCGGCTCCAGCACATGCTGCCAGGGGCGCGTGGCCTGGGGGCGGCGGATGTGCAGGGTCTCACCCTTTTCCCAAGCGCGCACGGCATCGGGCAGCAGGCGGTCTTGCGCCCAGTCGCCGCCGCCAATCACGTTGCCCGCGCGGGCGGTAGCCACGGCCACGCCCTGCGCGGCTAAAAAAGAATCGCGGTAGCTGGCGGTGATCAGCTCGGCGGCGGCCTTGCTGGCGCTGTAGGGGTCGTGCCCGCCCAGGGCGTCGTCCTCGCGGTAGGGGTAGGCCCATTCACGGTTGCGGTAGACCTTGTCGGTGGTGACCACCACGGCCACGCGCACGCCAGCCAAGCCGCGCAGGGCATCGAGCAGATGTGCCGTGCCCATGACGTTGGTGGAAAAGGTGTCGAGCGGCGCCGCGTAGCCAGGCCGCACCAGCGCCTGCGCGGCCAGGTGCAGCACCACCTCGGGCCGAGCGGCGCGCACGCGCATGGCCAGGGCCTGGGGGCTGCGGATGTCGCAAAAATGGCGTTCGGTGCCCTGCTCCACCCCGGCGAGGGTAAAGAGATTGGGCTCGGTGCCCGGCGGCAGTGCCACGCCGGTCACCTGTGCGCCCAGGCGCTGCAGCCACAGGGCCAGCCACGCGCCTTTGAAGCCGGTGTGGCCGGTGAGCAACACGCGCTTGCCGCGCCAGAAGTCGGGGTCAGGGCGCATCGTGGGTTACCAGCACTTCCAGGGCGCGCGGCCCGATTGCCACAGGTCTTCGAGAAGGTTCTTCTCGCGCAGGGTGTCCATGGGCTGCCAAAAGCCCGTGTGTTCAAAGGCGCGCAGCTGGCCGCTGGTGGCCAGGCGGGCCATGGGCTCCAGCTCCCAGCTGGTGGCGTCGCCTTCGATGTGGCCGATCACCTCGGGCTGCAGCACAAAAAAGCCGCCGTTGATCCAGCCGCCGTCGCCACGCGGTTTTTCCTCGAACCCGGCCACGGTGTCGCCATCGCGCACCAGGGCGCCATAGCGGCCCGGAGGCTGCACGGCCGTCACCGTGGCCTGGCGGCCATGGGCGCGGTGGAAGGCAAACTGGGCCGTCATGTCGAGGTCGGCAACACCATCGCCGTAGGTAAAGCAGAAGGGCTCGCCCGCAGGCAGATATTCCTGCACCCGTCGCAAACGCCCGCCGGTCATGGTGCTTTCGCCGGTGTCCACCAAGGTCACGCGCCAGGGCTCGGCGTGGCGGTGGTGCACTTCCATGCGGTTGTTGGCCATGTCGAAGGTCACGTCCGACATGTGCAGGAAGTAGTTGGCGAAATACTCTTTGATCACGTAGCCCCGGTAACCCAGGCAGATGATGAAGTCGTTGACGCCATGGGCAGCGTACATCTTCATGATGTGCCAAAGGATGGGCCGCCCACCGATCTCGATCATGGGCTTGGGACGCAGGTGCGACTCTTCCGAGATGCGGGTTCCCAGCCCCCCCGCGAGCAGTACGGCTTTCATGCCCGCAGCATAGTCCAGCCCCTGCGCCACCAAAAGGCCCTGTCACTGCGGAAATACGGGCCAAATGCAGCGATTGACACTGCGCACAGGTGTGAGCGGGTGCCAAGCAATCTCATAAAGCTACCAAATTTATAGCAACAAGTTATTGACCATCAAGCGCCAGCGGCATTTTTATAGGGAATCCTCTGACACTGGCCCTATTCAGCGCCACCATCCCAACCTTTGCGCAAAACGCGGGGGGTTGGCGAGGCCAGGTCGCACCGGCCCGGCCAAGGAAGGTCGAGGCACGGCCGAAGGAAACGCAGGTGTGGCGATGGCGCCATTTGCCAGAGAAGCCCTGTGTTGATGGCACTCTTGAGCGCATTCCAGGCTCTTCAATCCGATACATTTGCAGTAACCTTCGGTAAGCCGCGTTGCCAGCGGCCCTGCCCGCCCTCCTGTTTTGCCTCGGCTGCCGCCCAACACGTCTAAAGCATGTTCGTCATCATCGGTTACGTTGTCTGCCTAGGCTGCATCTTCGGCGTGTACATCGTGCACGGCGGGAACATCAGCGTGATCCTGAAGGCCCTGCCTTTCGAGATCGTCACCATCCTGGGCGGCGCGCTGGGCGCCTTCGTGGTGAACAACCAGCCCAAGGTGATCAAGGCCACCCTGGCCGCCATCCCGATGGCGCTCAAGGGCTCCAAATACACCAAGGCCCGCTACATGGAGCTCATGGCCATGCTCTATGACATCCTGCAAAAGGCCCGCAAGGAAGGGCTGATGGCAATCGAAAAGGATGTGGAAGCGCCCCACGAGTCCGAGATCTTCAAGAAATACCCCACCGTGGGCAGCGACCACCATGTGATCGAGTTCACCACCGACTACCTGCGCATGATGGTCTCGGGCAACCTCAACTCCCACGAGATCGAAGCGCTGATGGACAGCGAGATCGACACCCACCACCAGGAGGCCCACGCCCCCGTGGCCGCGCTGGCGCGCCTGGCTGGCGCCCTGCCCGCCTTCGGTATCGTGGCTGCCGTGCTGGGCGTGGTGAACACCATGGGCTCGGTGGGCCAGCCGCCCTCGGTGCTGGGCGGCATGATCGGCTCGGCGCTGGTGGGTACGTTCCTCGGGATCTTGCTGGCCTACGGTGTGGTCGAACCCCTGGGCGGCCTGGTCGAGCAAAAGACCGAGGACGCCGCCAAGGAGCTGCTGTGCATCAAGTCCACCCTGCTGGCCAGCATGCAGGGCTACAACCCCGCCACGGCCATCGAATTTGGCCGCAAGGTGCTTTTCTCCAGCGTCCGCCCCAGCTTCTCCGAGCTGGAGGGGCATGTGAAGGGCAAGAAGTAGCGACGGCAGCGCCGCGAAGTCCACAACGCCATGGCAGAAAAAAAACTCCAGCCCATCATCGTCAAGCGCATCAAGAAGGGCGGCCATGCGGTGCATGGTGGCGCCTGGAAGATTGCGTATGCCGACTTCGTGACGGCGATGATGGCGTTCTTCCTGCTGATGTGGCTGCTGGGCTCCACGGCCAAGGGCGAGCTGCAGGGGATTGCCGCGTATTTTGCGTCGCCGCTCAAGGTGGCGATGACGGGCGGCGATGGCGCGGGCAACAGCTCCAGCGTGATTCCGGGCGGGGGCAACGATCTCTCGAAGGTGCATGGACAAGTGCGGCGTTCCGACGTGGAGGCGGCCAAGCAGCGCCGCATGAGCATCGACGCCGCCAAGGCCGAGCAGGCCAAGCAGGACCTGGACCGCATCAAGGCCCTGGAGGCCAAGATCGACGCACTCATCACCGAAAACCCGCGCCTGAACGAATACAAGTCGCAGATCCGCATCGACATCACGCCCGATGGCCTGCAGATCCAGATCATCGACGACCAGAACCGCCCCATGTTCGACAGTGGCAGCGCGTTGGTGAAACCCTACATGCGCGACATCCTGCGCGAGATTGGCGCTGCCCTCGGCGGGGTGGAAAACCGCATCAGCCTGGCCGGGCATACCGATGCCGTTCCCTACGGCAACAGCGACCGGGGCTACAGCAACTGGGAGCTGTCGGCTGACCGCGCCAATGCCTCGCGCCGCGAGCTTGTCTCGGCCGGCATGCCAGACGCTAAACTGGGACGTGTGGTGGGCCTGGCGGCCAGTGATCTGCTGGAGCCAAAAACCCCACGTGCACCCGCCAACCGGCGCATCACCATCACGGTGCTGACCCGGGAGGCCGAAGAACGACTCATGGGCAAGGGGATTCCTGAAATCACATCGACAGAACTGTTGAATGAAAAGCGGGAAAATCCCCCCCCTGTCAGGTAAAAGTTACGACTTGTCACCAAACCTGCCACCCATGACAATACTTACAGCCATTTCCGACCGAAAGGGTCCCACGTGACCACAGCCCTTCGTTTTTTGATCGTTGACGACTTCTCCACCATGCGGCGCATCGTGCGCAATCTGCTCAAGGAAAGCGGCTTTGCCGATGCCGACGAGGCCGAAGATGGCGTGGCCGCCTTGAACAAGCTGCGCAACAGCAAGTTCGACTTCGTGGTGACCGACATCAACATGCCCAACATGAACGGTTTTCAGTTGCTGGCGGAAATCAAGAAGGACGACAAGCTCAAGCACTTGCCCGTCCTCATGGTCACAGCCGAAGCCCGCAAGGAAGACATCGTGGCGGCCGCCCAGGGCGGTGCCGCGGGCTACATCGTCAAACCCTTCACCAAGGCCACGCTCGAAGAGAAAGTGACCTTGATCCTGAAAAAGATGGGGCTATGACACCATGGACGACACACCGGACAACAGCCAGCCGCCTGCCGATGTACACCACAAAATTGGCCAGCTGACCCGCCAGCTGCACGACTCGCTCAACGAACTGGGCTATGCCGACAAGCTGCGCGGCTCCATGGGCGAGCTGCCCGACGCGCAAAGCCGCCTGTCCTACATCGCCCGCCTGACCGGTGAAGCGGCCGAAAAGGTGCTCAACCGCGTCGAGCAGGCGAAGGCCCAGCACGACTACATCGCGGCGGAAACGCGCCGGGTCGTCAATTCACTGGTGGCCGACCCGGTGGCGGCCGTGGCCAAGGGCGAGATCTTCAACTTCCTCACCGACGTGGAGCGCGTGACCAAGGAAGCCGACACGCACCTCACCGAAATCATGATGGCGCAGGATTTTCACGACCTCACGGGGCAGGTGATCGCCCGCGTGGTGAACCTGGCCGCCACCATCGAAGACCAGCTGGTGCAGCTGCTGATCCAGACCGCCCCCGCCAATGCGCAGGTGGCCGCCGTGGTCGAGCCAGCCCGCACCGCGCACCTGCAGGGGCCCGTGGTGGACCCCGAGCACACCCCCGACGTGGTGACAGACCAGTCCCAAGTGGACGATCTGCTCGCCAGCCTCGGGTTCTGACAGCCCGCCGGGGGCTTCATCCCCGGTTTATTGATCAAAATGATCTCTGGCGCTTACCCATCAAGCGCTAGAAGCTATCAATTTTGACAACCTCCCCCTGCATTGGGCTGTTGCCAGCGAGTGACCGTATGCGCGTGAAGCCGCTTCACGCCGCATCGAAAAGGGGGGGCTGCCACCTCTTTATCGGGCTTTAGATTTCCGGGTCGCTCACGACAATGGCATGACACCAGCCGTCATGCCATCATGGAATCCAGCCAAGAAAAAAGCCTACCCGCGTCAGAGCGCAAGCTGCAGAAGACGCGCGAAGACGGCCAGGGAGCGCGCTCACGCGATCTTTCTCACTTGGCAATCCTCGGTGCCGGGGCAGCCTGCCTTCTCGTGCTGGCCCCCCAGCTGATGGACCATATGCAGCGGGCGATGAGCCAGCAGCTGGCGTTTGATGCCGCCACCGTGATGGCACCGGGCACCATGCTCAAGCGCTTGCAGGACATGATGTTGGTGGGCCTGGTGGCCAGCACGGTGTTTGCCCTTCTCACCAGCGCCGCCGCCCTGATCAGCGCCATTGGCGCGGGCGGCTGGATTCTGAGTCTCAAGCCGATCACCCCCCAATTCAACCGGCTCAACCCGATCTCGGGCGTGGCCAACCTTTTCTCCAAGCAGCAGATGGCCAATGTGGCCAAGATGGTGCTGATGACCGCGATCCTGAGCTATGTGGCCTGGAAGTTCATGGGCAACAGCATCGACACCGTGGCCATGCTGGTGCTGCAACCCTCCCCCATGGCCATCCGCCAGTTGGCGGACTGGCTCACGTCCGGCATGAGCCTGCTGCTGCTGGTGGTGTTTCTGGCGGCGCTGGTGGACGTGCCCCTGCAGGCTTACTTCTTCAAGGCGCGCCTGAAGATGTCGCACGAAGAAATCAAGCAAGAGCACAAGGAATCCGACGGCAACCCGCACACCAAGGGCCGCATCCGCCAAAAGCAGCGCGAGATTGCCGACCGTGCCAGCGTGGGCGCCGTTCCCAAGGCCGACTTCGTGGTCATGAACCCCACCCACTACGCCGTGGCGCTCAAGTACGACGAAAAGACCATGAGCGCCCCACAAGTGATTTCGCGCGGCACCGACCTCATCGCGCTCAAGATCCGCGATGTCGCCAAGGAGCACAACGTGCCCGTGCTGCAGTCGCCCATGCTGGCCCGGGCGCTGTATGCCCATGCCGAGCTCGACCAGGCCATTCCCACCGCGCTCTACACCGCCGTGGCCCAGGTGCTGGCCTATGTCTACCGCTTGAAGGCCGCCCTGCGTGGTGAAGGCCACATGCCTGACGGCCTGGTGGAGCCGTTTGTGCCCCCTGAACTCGATCCGCTGAACCGCACTCCCGTGCAAGGCGCTGCCGTATGAACACCTCCGTAACGTCTCTTCGGCAATGGGCTGGCAGCAATGCAGGCGCCCTGCAGGGCCTGTCGGCGCCGCTGCTGGTGGTCGCCATTCTCGCGCTCATGGTGCTGCCGATCCCGCCGTGGCTGCTCGACGCATTCTTCACGCTGAACATCGCCGTGGCCCTGATGGTGATGATGGTGGCGGCCTACATGCTGCGCCCCCTGGATTTCGCGGCCTTCCCATCGGTGCTGCTGCTGACCACCCTCATGCGCCTGTCGCTGAACGTAGCCTCTACCCGGGTGGTGCTGCTGGAAGGCCACACGGGCCCGGGCGCCGCCGGTGCGGTGATCGAGGCCTTCGGCCACTTCCTGATCGGTGGCAACTTTGCCGTCGGGCTGATCGTGTTCGCGATCCTGGTGGTGATCAACTTTGTGGTGATCACCAAGGGCGCCGAGCGCATTGCCGAAGTGTCGGCCCGCTTCACGCTGGACGCCATGCCCGGCAAGCAGATGGCGGTGGATGCCGACCTGAACGCCGGGCTGATCGACGAGAAGGAAGCCAAGCGCCGCCGCGCCGAAGTGGCGGAAGAAGCGAACTTCTTCGGGTCCATGGACGGTGCCTCCAAGTTCGTGCGCGGCGATGCGGTCGCCGGCATCCTGATCCTCTTGATCAACATCATCGGTGGCTTTGCCATCGGTGTTTTGCAGCATGACCTCTCGGCCAAGCAGGCGGCCGACAGCTACATCCTGCTGGCCATTGGTGATGCGCTGGTGGCGCAGATCCCCGGCCTGCTGATTTCGGTAGCCGCCGCCATGGTGATCTCACGCGTGGGCAAGGACCACGACATGGGCCGCCAGATCGTGCAGCAGCTCTTCATGTCGCCCCGCGTGCTGGGCGTGACCGCTGGCATCCTGCTGCTGCTGGGCCTGATCCCGGGCATGCCCCACGTGGTGTTTCTGACCATGGGTGGCCTGCTCGCCTATGGCGCCTGGGTGCTGCACGAGCGTCAAAAGGTACCGCCCGAAGTCGAGGCCCCGCCCGCCCCCGTCAGCGATGGCGAAGCCACCTGGGACGATCTGCAGCCCGTGGACCTGCTTGGCCTGGAGCTGGGCTACCGCCTGATCAGCCTGGTGGACAAGAGCCGCCAGGGCGACCTGCTCACACGCATCAAGGGCGTGCGCCGCAAGTTTGCGCAGGAAGTCGGCTTCCTGCCTCCGGCCGTCCACGTGCGCGACAACCTCGAATTGAAGCCCAGCGGCTACCGCATCACGCTGCGTGGCGTGGTGGTGGGCGAAGGCGAAGCCTTCCCCGGCATGTTCCTGGCCATCAACCCGGGCGGCATCACCACGCCGCTGATTGGCACCCCCACCACAGACCCTGCTTTTGGACTCCCAGCACACTGGATCGACGACCGGCAGAAGGAAGCCGCACAAATGGCTGGTTTTACGGTCGTTGATTCCGAAACCGTGATGGCCACCCATTTGTCACACTTGATGCAAGTGCAAGCCGCCAAGCTCCTCAGTCGCACGGAAACGCAGCAACTGGTGGAACACGTGGCCAAGCTGGCTCCCAAGCTCATCGAAGAAGTGGTCCCCAAAATGGTCTCCATCGCAACGTTCCAGAAAGTCCTCCAGCTGCTGTTGGAAGAGTCTGTGCACATCCGCGATATCCGCACCATCATTGAAACGCTGGCCGAGCACGCCGGTGGCATCTCCGACCCGGTCGAGCTGGCCCGCCGCGTGCGCATCGCGCTGTCGCCCGCCATCGTGCAACAGATCTACGGCCCCACCCGCGAACTCAACGTCATCGCCATCGAACCCGGCCTCGAACGCCTGCTGGTACAGGCGCTGGGCAACACGGCCGGCCCCGCCCTGGACCCGGGCGTGGCCGACATCCTCACGCAAAAGGCCGCCGAGGTGGCCCTCAAGCAGGAAGAGATGGGCCTGCCCGCCTGCCTGCTGGTTCCCGACCAGATCCGCAACGCCATCTCCCGCCTGGTGCGCCGCGTGGCCCCCCGGCTGCAGGTGCTTGCGCACAGTGAAATCCCCGAGACCCACACCATCCGCATTGGGCCGATCCTTAGAGGTGCATCAGCATGAACATCAAACGCTTCCACGCTCCCACATCCCGGGAGGCTCTGGCCAAAGCGCGCATGGCCTTTGGCGACGGCACACTGATCCTGTCCAACCGCCCCACGGCCAACGGCGTCGAAGTCGTGGCCACGGCCGAAGACACACTGTCGGCTCTGGATGGCGGCGGCAGTGCCGGCTCTTCCAGCAACCCGCCCTTGCTGGCCCCCACACCGGCGCGCAGCGCACCCCAGCGCACAAACCAGGCAGCCACGGCCAACACCCTGGGCCGCAACCCGGTGGAGGAAGACACCGAGCAGCTGGCGATGAGCACGCTGTCGTTCCAGGACTACGTGCGTGAGCGCATGCTGCGCCGCCGCCACGAGGCGCTCAACGGCCCAGCCGAACCACAAACCTTGTCGGAGCGCAGCCGCGACCAGGAGCCGGAACGTGAACGCATGCCCGCGCCCGCCGTGGTGCGCCACAACCCGCTGCGCACCATCCCCATGGACATCCCGCCCGAGCCGCCACGCCGCCGGCAGGAAGCCGCCAGCGCCAACCTGATCCAGTCGAACAACCAGCAAAGCGTGATGAACGAACTCCATGCGATGAAGGAGCTGATCGAAGACCGCTTCAACACACTGGCCTGGCTGGGCCAGGCGCGCCAGAACCCGATCCAGTCCAATCTCATGCTCAAGATGATCCGCGCGGGCTATTCGCCCTCGCTGGCCCGCGCCGTGCTGGAACGCATGCCCGAAGAGCTGTCGGCGGCAGAGTCGGTGCGCTGGTTAATGGAAGTGCTGGAGCGCAATCTCAAGACCGACCTGGTCGAACCTCCGCTGTACGAGCAAGGCGGCATCTTCGCGATGGTGGGCTCCACCGGTGTGGGCAAGACCACCACCACGGCCAAGCTGGCCGCACTGTGCGCACGCATCCACGGCCCCGGCAGCGTGGGCCTGATCACGCTCGACACCTACCGCGTCGGCGCCCACGAGCAGCTGCGCACCTATGGCCGCATGCTGGGCATCGTGGCCCATCTGGCGCACGACCGCGCCGCGCTGCAGGACCTTCTGGGCCTGCTCAGCGGCAAGAAGATGGTGCTGATCGATACCACGGGCGTTGCCCCCCGCGACCCGCGCAAGCGTGACATGCTCGACGTGCTGGACCTGCCCCACGTGAATCGCCTGCTGGTGCTCAATGCGGGCTGCCATGGTGACACGCTCGATGACGTGCTTACTGCCTTCAAGACCGAGGGCTCCCAGCAGGCCATCCTGTCCAAGGTGGACGAAGCCGTAAAACTCGGCCCCGCCATCGACGCACTGATCCGCCACCAGATGGTGCTGCGCGGCGTGACCAACGGCCAGCGCGTGCCGGAAGACTGGGAGCGCGCCGATGCACACAAGCTCATCAGCACCTCCATGCGCGCACCCGCCAAATCGGCCTTTGATCCCAAGGCGACCGACCTGAACTTCTTCTTCTCGCATTCGCCTGACACCATGAACGAGCGAGGGATGGTCGATGCTTGATATCGGCTTTCACCAGGCGGCCGGCCTGCACAGCTTCACCCCGCAGTCAGAGCTGCGGGTGGTGGCGGTCGCCAGCCAGGACAACGCAGGCACCGGGCTGGAGACGCTGTGGCAGATCTGCGCGAGCCTGCAGCGCCTGGGCTACCCGGTGGTGGTGCTCGACGGCACCGCCCAGGAGACGGACGACTGCCCGGGGCTGCTGCACCTATTGCAACAGGCACCGTGGAACGAGGGCGTCAGCCTCAACATGGGGGCGATGGCATCGTCACTGGCGGTGATTCCGGCGGCGAAGGGCCTTTTGCGCATCAGCCGGGAGGCCAGCCGCAATGAAACGGCGCCGCTGCCCGGCCTCCTGCCCTATTTTCGGACGTACGGACTGATCGTGCTGCACGCGCCTGCGGCCACACTCGGGCCGCTGCTGACGCACACGTCCACCATACCGCTGGTGGTGATGGGTGACGGTTCGGCAGGTGTGCTCACCAGTTACAAGAGCCTCAAGCAAATCGCACAGCACACGACCCTGCCCTGCATGGTGGCGGCCTTGCTGCATGGCAACACCGCGGCCGAACGGCGCAAGACGCAACACGCACTGCTGACCTTGCAGGACTGCGCCGAGCGCCACCTGGGTGGCCCGGTGCGCACGACCACCATCGCCACGCAGAACCCCCAGGACCTCCAGCGCCTGGCCTTGCAACTGCTGGAAAATGCGGGCACTATCAGTGAATCGCTGACGGCCCTGCCGCCTTGCAACATGACAGAAATGCCTGCGCATTTCGTCCGGAGCCATTGACCAGCGTACCAGAGCGTGTGATGTACTTGTTTAACCCCATGCCGTTGCTGGCCGCCGCATGCGGCGTTCAGGCCCTGGCACATGCGGGGCCAGGCCAAACCGGCCTGCCCGGCGGCTTTGCAGGCACTTGAAGGTGGATAACACGATGTACACCGCCAAAGGCCAGCTCGATCGTGATGCGCTGATCCGCCAGCACGTCCCGCTGGTGCGAAGGATTGCGCACCACATGATCGCCAAGCTGCCCCCCAATGTGGAGCTGGACGATTTGATCCAGGTCGGCATGATGGGCCTGGCGGATGCCCTGTCGCGCTACGAAGTCGCCCAGGGCGTGCAGTTCGAGACCTTTGCCACCCAGCGCATCCGCGGCGCCATGCTCGACGAGTTGCGCGAGGGGGACTGGATGTCACGCAGTTCTCGCAAGAGCCAGAAAGACATCGAGCACGCAGTGCGCCGGATGGAACAAAAGCTGGGCCGCAGCCCCCTTGAGTCTGAAATCGCCAGTGAGATGGGCATGAGTCTGCCCGACTACCAGAACCTGTTGGGCAAGGTCCGGGGCACACAACTCGTGTACCTGGAAGACATGACCCATGGCAACGAGGACGACGATGGTTTCCTCGACCGCCACGTTGCCGATGGCGATGCCGACCCGATGGAAATGCTGCGCGACCAGCGGCTCAAGATGTCGCTGGTGAATGCCATCAAGACCCTGCCCGAGCGTGAGCAGCACATCATGGGCATGTACTACGAGCACGACATGAATCTCAAGGAGATCGCAGCCGTGCTGGGGGTTACCGAGTCACGGGTGTGCCAGCTGCACAGCCAGTCCATCGCCCGGCTGCGCGCCAAGATGCGCGCGCATTAGCTCCCCCTGAGGCCATGACTCCCCCCGAGTCGCCTGCGGCGCCTTCCCCCTGAAGGGGACGCCACCCCTGGACTGGCGAAGCCAGATCCACGGTGGCACTGGTATTGGGCTGCGACCGTTTCGACGGCCATTGCGCTCGGCCGAACTCCGACGTACTGAACCCGGTTTGCTATCGATGGGATAGCTGCTCGCGCTTGACTGGCGTCGGATAAAACCGGTTTGACGATTCAAACGCAGGTAGCTCAATCGCTGGCAGCTATCTTTTTTGAGTTGCGACTCGACTCAGCCCGCCGACTTGTAGATCCGTGCCACGCCGGGCTTGCCGGGCTGGGCGCCGCGGCCGTCGCCATAGGTGGCGGGGGAGCCGGCCTGGGGCAGCAGACTGGCAACCTGGCGGTCGGCGTTGGCGGACAGGCGGGCGAGGCCCTCGCGGTGGTTGGCCAGCATGCCGCCGATAGCATCCACCCGCTTTTGCAACTGCACCGGCAAAGGCAGGCCTCTGGCCGCCGTCTGCTCCAGAATGCGCGCGAACTGAGCCGCTGCATCCCGAAGGGCCGTGCTGTTCTTTTCCAGGGATTGGGGATCTGCCGCGAGAAGGGCGGCAGAGACTTTTTCGATCAGCTGTTCAACAGCCGAGAGGGATTCTTCCAGCGACATGGCGCATTGTGCGTTCTATGGCACCCGGCTGCCAAGTGAGTTGACGAATCAGCCGCGGGAGCGGGCCAGGATTTCCTGGGCGTTGGAGAGCATCTTGTCGGCGATGGCCTCGGCATCTACCGAAAAGGTGCCTTTTTCGATGGCCGACCGCACAGCCTTGACCTTGCTGGCATCAAAATCACCAGTGGAACGGGCCGTCTGGTCCAGTGCGCGGGCAGCAGTGGAGACCGTGACGGGCACACCGGCGGTTGACACAGCCGCAGCGTCTTTGACGGCTCCTTCAGCAGCGCTGGCAGGACTTTTGGCTTGCTTGGCAAGCCCCGTCTGCGCCAAGGCGCCCGGGAGTTCCGGTTTTTGACCAATCTTCATCGCTCTCTCCACCACCCCGTTGGATGTGGGGCATCAGTAGCAATGTTTTCGACCCATTTGGCCCGGACTTTAGCCATTTATCGCGGCAGCGTCATCAAAGAGCTACGACCACAGTTCCATTTTCATTGACAGTACCACTAACCATTCGACCATTGTCCATGCGGATGCGAACAATCTGCCCCGCAGCGCCTGCAGACATGGCCTGCCCCGCCGACGTCACCGCATAGCCAGGCCCCTGGGCAACCACCTTGACCTGGGCACCTGCGCGGAAGAGTTGAGGGGGCCGCACCATGGTTTGGCGCAATGCCTGGCCCGCCACCAGCTGGCGCGCGGCCACCTGTCCCACCCACATGTCCGGGTTGGCCATGACCGCCGCCGACTCTTCAGCCCAATCCACTTCGGCTTCCGTGGCGTCGTTGGCGGTGAGGACGGCCCCCGAGGCCACCGGGCCGGTCAACACCCAGGCTGGGCCAAAGGCCTTGACGGTCACAGGAAGGTACACATTCCAGGCGGTCTGGCCCTCTACGCAGCGCAGCCCCAGGCGGGTGCGCCCCCACAGGCGGGCGCCCGCTGGCAGGTAAGGCTCGACCCGCGCACAGGGCGCAAGCCGCAAACGGGAGTCGAGTGAGCCAACACTCACTTCCATGCGCAACGGCAACCCGGAAGCCTGATTGCGCGACATCGCGTCATTCAGCCAGCGCTGGGTCAAAGGCCCCAGGTCGGTGCTGGGGTCGGCTGCAGCCTGGGCCAATGCGGCCCCACTGCCGCCGACAACCGTTGCCAGCCCCAGCACCACCGCCAGAGCGTGGCGCACCGCAGCGCGCCGCTGCCCGGCCGCAGCCAGGGCGCCAGAGCGCACCAAACGGGAAATGAAGGGGGAAACGAAGATCGCTGGCATAGGGCCTCCTGGGCATCGCAGGTCTTCCCGCGCTGGCGGCAAAGACTATTTCACGACTGGAACTATAGGCACACGGGCCCTGCGCAAAACCCGAAACTGCGCGCCCATTTCCGCGTTCTTCGCGCTTTAGAAAAAAACGGCGGCTTTCACAATCGAACCACGCCGGAAACCCCCAAACCGGCCCCTATTGCAACCCAGGGTGTGAGGCAACCATGCTTGACAAGATGACCAACCGGCTGGACTTCCACGGCAACGCGCTACTGCTGCGTGCCGAGCGCCAGCGTGCCATCGCCAGCAACATCGCCAACGCCGACACCCCTGGCTACGTGGCTCGCGATTTCAGCTTTGGCGATGCGATGCGCGAAGCCACAGGCTCTGGATCTGGTGTGACCCGCCTCGCCACAGGGGGCTCCGTGGGCACTGCGGGCAACTTGGGGGCCAAGGGCGCCACAGACCCCCGCCACATTCCTCTGCCCGCCGCCAGCACAGGCACCGGCGCACCCGGTACGCTGGGCTACTCCGTGCAGGCACAGCCCAGCCTGGACAACAACACGGTGGACCTGGACCGGGAACGCGCCAATTTTGTGGACAACGCGGTGCGCTACGAAGCCACGCTGCGTTTCATCAACGGCAACGCCAAAACCATGCTCAGCGCGATCCAGGGCCAATAAGCCACCCGCATTGCAGCGCAGAAAGCGAGTCTCCCCATGTCCATGTTCTCCATCTTCAATGTGTCGGGCAGCGCCGTCAGCGCGCAGTCGCAGCGGCTCAACGTGGTGGCCAGCAACCTGGCCAACGTCGATGCGGTGGCCGGCCCCGATGGCAAGGCTTACAAGGCCCGCCAGGTGGTCTTCCAGACCGCCCCCATGGGCGCAGACAGCTCGGCCGGCGTACGCGTGAGCTCCATCAGCGAAAGCAATACGCCCGGCCGCCGCGTGCACGACCCCAGCCACCCGTCGGCCGACGAACAGGGCTATGTGACGCACTCCAACGTCAATGCCGTGGAGGAGATGGTCAACATGATCTCCGCCTCGCGCTCGTACCAGAACAACGTCGAGGTCATGAACACGGCCAAGTCGCTGCTCCTCAAGACCCTGCAGATGGGCCAGTAATTTCCGGGAGACCCCACCATGATTCTCAGTGCCACCAACGCCCCCACCGTGACCGACGCAACCGGCACGAAGGCCAACACCGCCGCCACCGACCCGGCGGCCGCGCAGGACCGCTTCCTGAAACTGCTGGTTGCACAGCTGAACAACCAGGACCCGATGAATCCGCTGGACAACGCCCAGATGACCTCGCAGATTGCGCAGATCAACACGGTGACGGGCATTCAGCAGCTCAACCAGACGATGGAGAGCATGTCGGCGCAGTTCAACTCGCTGCAGGTCATGCAGGGAACGGCCCTGATTGGCCGCAACGTGATGACCGAAGGTTCCACGCTGGCCGTGGCCGACAAGGCCGGCAAGGGCGGCTTTGAGCTGGGCTCGGCCGCCACCAAGGTGAAGGTCGAGGTCATGACCGCTGGCGGCCAGGTGATCGAGACCATGGACCTGGGCGCCAAGGCCGCAGGACGCCACACCTTCGAGTGGGATGCCAGCAAGTACACCGGCTCCACCGAGGGGCTGCAGTTCCGCGTCAGTGCCGTCAATGGTTCGACCAAGATCGACAGCACGTCGCTGGCCCTGTCCAAGGTGACGGCCGCAGGTGCCGAGGACGGCCAGCTGGTGCTGACCCTGGCCAACGGCAAAACCATCAACTACAGCCAGATCAAGGCCCTGGTCTAACCCCCGGCCGATTCAGTGACCGCCCCCATCAGGAGAACACCATGAGTTTTCAGCAAGGCCTCTCTGGCTTGAACGCCGCCAGCAAGAACCTCGACGTCATCGGGCACAACATTGCCAACTCCAACACCGTCGGGTTCAAGGCCTCGCGGGCAGAATTCGCCGAAATGGTGGCTTCGGCCATCGGCTCGGCGGGTGGCACCAATGCCGGCATCGGCGTCGAAGTGGGCGCTGTCTCCCAGCAGTTCACCCAGGGAAATCTCACGATCACCGGCAACAGCCTGGATGTCGCCATCAACGGCAACGGCTTCTTCACGCTCACGCTGCCCGATGGCACGCCCGCCTACACCCGCTCCGGCAACTTCAAGCTGGACAAGGAGGGCAACATGATCACCAACGACAACGCGAACGTGATGGGGTACCCCGTGGACCCGGTCACCGGGCTGCGTTCGGGCACGGACCCCATCCCGATGGTGTTCCCCACCTCCGAGCCCATCCCCGCCAAGCAGACCACGACGGTCACTGCCGCCTTCAACCTGCCCGCCACGGCCACCGACGCGGCCGGCGACCCTGCCGCGACACCCCCGATCCCGGCCACGCCACGCGCCACCTATGGCACGTCCATCAACGTGTTCGACAGCCAGGGCGTGGCCAAGCCGGTGAGCCTGTACTTCCAAAAGACTGCCACCGACAACACCTGGGACGTGTACGACGCACTCGACGACCCGACGGCGGTGCCCCCAGTGGTGGCTGCACCCATCGGGCAGATCACGTTTGACAACAATGGCGCCATCACCGGCCCGGTGGCCACGCCACCCGCCACGGGCTTCGCGCTCACGCTGAACGTGAACCCGACCCCGCCCAACCCCAACAACCTGCCCGCCTTTGATGTGGCGGTGAGCCTGGACGATGTTTCCCAGAGCGGCAACAAGTTCTCGGTCTCGAACCTGAGCCAGGACGGCTACACCACGGGCGAGCTCACCGGCATCAACATCGAGAACAACGGGATGATCATGACCCGCTACTCGAACGGCGTGACCCGCGCGGAAGGCCAGCTTGCGCTGTCGAGCTTCCGCAACACGCAGGGCCTGGCAGCGGTGGGCAGCAACAATTGGGTGGCCACCTTTGAATCCGGCCAACCCGTAGCAGGCACGGCCACGGACGGCAACTTCGGATCACTCCGCTCGGGCGCGCTGGAAGACTCCAACGTGGACCTGACCGCCGAGCTGGTGAACATGATGACCGCGCAGCGTGCCTACCAGGCCAACGCCCAGACGATCAAGACGCAAGACCAGGTGATGTCCACCCTGGTGAACTTGAGATGAAACACCCCCTGAGTCGCTTCGCGCCTTCCCCCTCTCTCTGCGCGCTGCGCGCTCCGGGAGGGGGACGCAGCCAGCGCGGCGGGGCGGCCCTTGCGCGGCTGCCCGCGCCTGGGCCGCGCCGGTTGCACACGCTGCGCACGGCACGCAGCACTGCAGGGTACTGAAAGGAACATCGCACCATGGACCGCATCATTTACACCGCGATGACGGGCGCCAACGCGGCCGCCCACCGGCAGGCCGTGTTGTCCAACAACCTCGCCAACGCCTCCACCCAGGGGTTTCGCGCGGAGATGTCCACCTTCCGCTCCGTGCCCATCCAGGGCGATGGCTCCAAGACCCGCGTTTTTGCGCTGGAGGCCACCTCGGGCCATGTGAGCACGCCCGGCCCCGTGCAGCGCACCGGCCGCAACCTCGACGCCATGGCCGTGGGCAATGCCTGGTTTGCCGTACAGGGTCTGGACGGCACCGAGGCCTACACCCGCGCAGGCACCTTCGAGGTGTCGGCCACGGGCCAGCTGCTCACCCCCACCGGGCTGCCGGTGCTGTCCGACGGCGGCGCGCCCATTGATGTTCCCCCGGGCGCCGAGGTCACACTGGGCTCGGACGGTACGGTCACCGCCAAGGCGGCAGGCCAGCCCGCGCAGGCCATTGGCCGCCTCAAGCTGGCCACCCCCACACTGGAAGACCCGCTCAAGCGCGGCGACGACGGCCTGTTTCGCGCTGCGTCGGGGGACCCGATCCCGAGCGACGCCAACGCCCGCATGCTGGCCGGGGCGGTGGAAGGCTCGAACGTGAACCCGGTCGAAAGCATGGTCGGGATGATTGCCGCATCGCGCCAGTTCGAGCAGCAGATGCGCCTGCTGCAGTCCGCCGAAACCAACGACAAGACCGCCAGCCAGCTGCTGAGCATGAACGGCTGAAGATGAAAACGACATCCCCCCGAGCGGCTTCGCCGCTCCCCCCTTCTCTACTCGCTAACGCGAGGGAAGGGGGGCGACGCCAGCGCGGCGGGGCGGCCCTTGCGCGGCGTCCGCTGGCTTCGGCCGCGCCAGTCCCGCAGGCAACGACCCATTGATACGACCGAGGAACCCATCATGATCAACTCCCTCTGGATCGCCAAGACCGGCATGTCTGCCCAGCAGACCCAGCTCGACGTCATCTCGCACAACCTGGCCAACGTCTCCACCACCGGCTACAAGCGCAACAACGCGGTGTTCGAAGACCTGATCTACCAGAACCTGCGCCAGGTGGGCGCCAACACCACCGAGCAGAACCAGCTGCCCACCGGCCTGCACCTGGGCCTGGGCGTGCGCACGGTGGCCACCAGCCGCAACTTCGTGCAGGGCAGCCTGCAGGAGTCCAAGAACAACCTGGACGTGGCCATCAATGGCAACGGCTTTTTTGAAGTGACCATGCCCGACGGCACGCTGGGCTACACGCGGGACGGCTCGTTCCAGGTCGATTCGCAAGGCCGCCTGGTCAACTCCAGTGGCCTGCCCGTGGCCAACGGCATCACGGTGCCCGCCAATGCCACGAGCGTGACCATCAGCGCCGACGGCGTGGTGTCTGCCACTGTGCAGGGCAACACCCAGCCCCAGCCGCTCGGCAACCTGGCGATGTCAGCCTTCATCAACCCGGCTGGCCTCGAGCCCATCGGCCAGAACCTGTTCAAGGAATCTGCCGCCTCGGGCCAGCCCCAGCAGGGCACGCCCGGCACCAACGGGCTGGGCATCCTGAAGCAGGGCTTCCTGGAAGCCTCCAACGTCAACGTGGTGGAAGAGCTGGTCACCATGATCCAGGCCCAGCGCGCCTACGAAATGAATTCCAAGGCCATCCAGACCTCGGACCAGATGCTGGCCAAGCTCAGCCAGCTGTGACAAAGATGACGACGACAGGAGCTTTCGCCATGCTGCAGTTCACTCGCCTTTTTGCCCTGCCGGCCGCCCTGGGCGCACTGCTGCTCACGGGCTGCGCCACCATGTCACCCCCGCCGCCAGTGGACATCCTGCCCACCACGCCGCCGCCGCTGGCCGCCGCGCCGCGCACCCCACCACCCGTGACGGGCGGGCTGTTCCACAACGCCAGCTACCGCCCCGCCTTCGAAGACCGCCGCGCGCGCATGGTGGGCGACAACGTGACGATCATGATCGTCGAGAACGTGACGGCCAGCCAGAAATCCTCATCCACCGTGGACCGCACCTCGGAGGCCTCAGCCGGCATCACCAACCTGCCTTTCGTGAAGAAGTCGCTGGCCGACCGCACCACGCTGGGCGCCGCGTCGGAAAACACCTTCTCCGGCAAGGGCGGCACCGAAAGCGCCAACACCTTCACCGGTTCGATCACTGCCACCGTGGTGGACGTGCTGCCCAATGGCCACTTGGTCGTGACGGGTGAAAAGCAGATCGGCGTGAACCAGAACGTGGATGTGCTGCGCTTCTCGGGCACCATCGACCCGCGTGCGCTGCAGCCGGGCAGCATCGTGAACTCGACCCAGGTGGCCAACGTGCGCGTCGAATCGCGTGGCCGTGGGGCGCAGAACGAAGCCCAGGCCATGGGGTGGATGAACCGGATCTTCAACACGATCACGCCGTTCTAGATTCCCCCCTGAGTCGCTGCGCGCCGTCCCCCCTGAGGGGGATGCCACCCCCGGCCCGGCAAAGCCGGATCCGCGGTGGCGCTGGCCTTTGGCGGCGCCAGTTTTTACGGGTGTGGTTTCTGGATGCGCCGGGGGCACAAAGCCTGGGGTTTTGAGGCTTCGGGATGTCTGACCGTTGTGAAAAATCCTCGCCCCAATTTGCTACATAATTTATAGCTAATAACGCTTATCTATTAAGCGGTATAGGCTGTTTTTATTCATACTTTCTCCTGTCGTGCGGCACCGGCGCCTGCCTGGCTCTACGCGCGCCACTGGCCGTTCACCACCTGCCCTGGAACCCACGCAATAGGCCGGTGAACCCGCTTCTTTTTGGGTTTTAGTTCCTGGCGGGGCCGCCCACAATGGATGCCATGAAAGCCTTGTCCCACTCCCTCCTGTCACGCCCCGTGCGCGCGCTGTGGCTGTTGTTGGCCCTTGTGGCCGCTGGTGTGGCGGCGCCCGCACATGCCTTGCGCATCAAGGAAGTGGCGGCGGTGCAAGGGGTGCGCAGCAACCAGCTGACGGGCTATGGCCTGGTGGTGGGGCTGGACGGCACGGGCGACCAGACCACACAGATGCCCTACACCACGCAGGCCATGTCCAACTACCTGCAGCAGATGGGCATCAGCCTGCCCCCCAGCGCGGCGGGCCAGCTGCAGCTCAAGAACGTGGCGGCCGTGATCGTCACGGCGCAGCTTCCCGCTTTTGCGCAGCCGGGGCAGACGATCGACATCAACGTCTCCTCCATGGGCAACGCGAAGTCGCTCAAGGGCGGCACGCTGATCGTCACGCCGCTGCGCGGCGCCGACGGCGAGATCTATGCGCTGGCCCAGGGCAATGTGGTGGTCGGTGGCGCCGGAGCATCGGCCGGCGGCAGCAAGGTGCAGATCAACCACCTGAGCGCAGGCCGCATTCCGCAGGGCGCGCAGGTCGAGCGCGCCGTGCCCACGCCGCTCAACGAAGGCGACACCATCAACCTCGGGCTCAACGCCTCGGACTTCCAGACTGCGCGCCGCGTGGCGCAGGCCATCAACACCAAGCTCGGCAGTGGCCTGGCCACGGCGCTCGACGGCCGCACGGTGCAGGTGCGCGCGCCGATCGACCCCGGCGCACGCGTGGGTTTCATTGCCGACCTCGAAGAGCTGGCGCTGGAGTCGTCCACCCCCTCGGCCAAGGTCGTCATCAACGCACGCACTGGCTCGGTGGTGCTCAACCAGGCGGTCACGCTGGGCCCCTGCGCCATTGCGCACGGCAACCTCTCGATCACCATCAGCTCGACGCCCATCATCAGCCAGCCCGCACCGCTCTCGCAAGGGCAGACCGTGGTGGCGCAGCAAAGCGACATCCGCATCAACCAGGAGCCGGGCAACATCATCCAGATGCCGCCCTCGCCCCAGCTGGCGGACGTGGTGAAGGCGCTCAACACACTGGGCGCCACACCCCAAGACCTGCTGGCCATCCTGCAGGCCATCAAGGCCGCTGGCGCGCTCAACGCCGAGCTGGAAGTGATCTAAATGCTCCCCCTGAGTCGCTTCGCGCCTTCCCCCAAAGGGGGACGCACCCGGTGGCCTGGCAAAGCCAGTTCCACGGGTGCACAGGCCTGGGCAGCGCCAAATTCACTGTCTGTGGGTAGCCCAGCGCAGGAGGCTTGACCATGGCCCTCACACTCCCTTCGTCCAGCACCACCAGCACGTCCAATGCGCTGGCGGTGGACATCCGCTCGCTCAACACGCTCAAGTACGACGCGGGCACGGCCAACAACGCCCAGACCACCCGCGAAGTGGCCAAGCAGTTCGAGTCGCTGTTCATGCGCGAGCTGATCAAGAGCATGCGCGACGCCACGATGAAATCCGGCCTCATGGAAGGCGAGCAGGCCAACCTGGGGCAGGACATGCTGGACCAGCAGCTGTCGGTCAGCATGTCCGGCCAGCAGGGCGGGCTTTCTGAAGCGATTGCGCGCCAGCTCTCGCGCCAGATGGGCGGTGCCGATGCGAACTTCTCCGTGCCTTCCACGCTGAGCCTGCCGCAGGCACTGCCGCGTGCAGCGGCACCGGCCACCGGCACCCCGGCTGAGGCGACGGCACCCGCACCCAAGGGGCGCGATGGATTTGTGCAGCACCTCTCCGGCACCGCCGAGCGCGTGGCCCAGGAGAGTGGCATTCCGGCGAGCTTCATGCTGGGCCAGGCCGGCCACGAAACCGGCTGGGGCAAGAGCGAGATCAAACACAAGGACGGCTCCAACTCGTTCAACCTGTTCGGCATCAAGGCCGGCAAGGGCTGGACGGGCAAGGTGGCCGAGATCACCACCACCGAATACATCAACGGCAAGGCCCAGAAGGTGACCGCCAAGTTCCGCGCCTACGACTCGTACGAGGACTCGTTCCGCGACTACGCCCGCCTCATCACTGAAAGCCCCCGCTACGAAAAGGCGCAGGCCACCGCCAAGAACGGTTCGGCCGTGGCCTATGCGGCCGAGCTGCAAAAGGCCGGATACGCCACCGACCCCGAGTACGCCCGAAAGCTCAGCGGCGCCATCAACAGCGCTTTGCGCGTACAGCGCGCCCAGGCGTGATGAGAAAGCCGAGGTAAGCCATGAGTCTTCTCAACGTCGGCGCCCGCGCCCTGCTGGCCAACCAGGTGGCCCTGCAGACGGCGGGCCACAACATCGCCAACGTCAATACGCCCGGCTATTCGCGCCAGACCGTGGTGCTGCAGACCGTGCAGGGCCAGTTCACGGGGGGTGGCTATATCGGCCAGGGTGTGGATGTGCAGACCATCCTGCGCAACCAGAGCGAGCTGCTCACGCGCCAGTCGGCCACGGCGGGCTCCGTGCAGTCGTCCGACATCGTGCGGGCCGAGCGCCTGCGCCAGCTGCAGGAGGTCTTCAGCGGCGGCACGGCCGGCCTGGGTGCCGCCATCAACGACATGATGAATGCGTTCTCGGACGTGGTGAGCGCCCCCACCGACATCACCGCACGCACCGTGGTGCTCACGCGCATGGACGAAACCGCGTCGCGCATGCGCTCGGCCGCCGACCGCATCAACGAGATCCAGTACACCGTCACCGAGCAGCTGCAAAGCAGCATCACCGCCGTCAACAGCCTGGCCGGGCAGATGGCCAGTGTGAACGAGCAGATCGCGCGCGCCAAGGGCAATGGACAGACCCCGAATGACCTGCTGGACCAGCGCGACCAGATCATCCGCGACATCAACCAGTACGTGCAGACCACACAGATCCCGGCCGACGACGGCACGGTGGGCCTGTTCGTGGCGGGCAGCCAGCCGCTGGTGCTGGGCACCACGGCGACCAGCCTCTCGGTAGACGATGCCACCGCCTTCCCCGGCAGCGGCCAGATCAAGCTGTTCTTCAACCGGCCCGGTGCACCGGCCGTGGAAATGGACGAGAACGTGCTCGGCGGGGGCTCGATGTCGGGCCTGCTGCGCTTCAACAACACCGATCTGGCCGAGGGACGCAACCTGCTGGGCCGCATGGCCATGGCCATCGGCATGACGATGAACGACCAGCACAACCTGGGCCTCACGCTCGACGGTGCGCTGGGCAAGGACCTGTTCGCGTTGCCCGCCAGCATGCCAGGCCACACCAACGGCGCGGGCGTGGGCACGGTGTCCTTCACCGGCCCCACGCAGTTCGCGGCGTCAGACTATGAAATCCGTTTCACCACCGGCACGGCCGGGCAGGTGGTGCGGCTGTCGGACGGCACCTCCACCCCGTTCACCGACGCGGCCAACCTGGCCACGCTGCAGATCGACGGCCTCAACTTCAACCTGACCACGCCCGGCAACCCGGGCGAGCGCATGCTGTTCAAGCCGTTCAGCACGGCGGCGGCCAACATCCAGTCGCTGGTGTATTCGCCACGCGATCTGGCAGCGGCCAACCCCATCAATGCGGCCATGGGCACCTCCAACGGCGGCACGATGCAGCTGGCCGGCCTCAAGGCCACCGGCCTGCCCAACCCGCCGGGGCTGGTACTGCCGCCCAATGCCAACCCCGCCGCACTGCCCCCCATCCTGGGCGGCATCCAGCTGCAGTTCACGGCCGGCCCGCCCACCACCTACGACGTGCTGGACCGCGGCACCGCACCGCCCACCACGATTGCCGCCGCACAGCCCTACACGCCTGGTACGCCCATTTCCATCAACGGGTGGGAGATCAAGCTGCAGGGCAGCCCCAACACGGGCGATACCGTGGTCATCGGCAATGCCTCGGACCCGCAGTACGGCGACATCTTCACGCGCAACTCCGGCAACGCCAACGCCCTCATGGGCCTGCGGGACGTGAAGATGTTCGATGAATCCACGCTCTCCGACGGCTATGCGGGCGCCATTTCCCAGGTGGGGACCCGCACCCAGAGCGCGCTGTTCGCGGCCGAGCTGTCCACCACCATCGCGTCCAATCTGGAGCGGGATCGCACTGCGATTTCCGGGGTCAATCTGGACGAAGAGGCCGCAAGGCTGATCCAATACCAGCAGGCGTACCAGGCATCGTCCAAAATGATCCAGATCGCGCAAAACATCTTTGACTCGCTGCTGCAAGGCCTCGGCCGCTGACGGCGGGACAGGAGTTAGGAGTTCGACATGAGCAATAGCATCTACCGCCTTGGCACGGCCAACATGTATGACAACGCCCTGCGCAACCTGGGCACGCGCCAGACCAACCTGTCGAACCTGCAGGAGAACCTGACCTCGGGAAAACGCGTGGTGCGGGCCAGCGACGACCCCGTGTCGGCCGCACAGGCAGAACGCGCCATCAACCGGCTGGCGCGCGTCCAGACCGAGCAGCGCGCACTGGAAACCCAGCGCAACGCGATTGCCCAGGCCGAGTCTGCCCTGGGCGATGCGGTGGACCTGGTGCAGAACTTCCGCGAGCTGGTGGTGAACGCCGGCAGTGCGGCCCTGACGCCCAACGACCGCACCACCATCGCCAACCAATTGCAGGGCCTGCGCGAGCAGCTTCTGGAGGTGGCCAACCGCAAGGACACCAACGGCGTTCCGCTGCTCAGCTCCCTGGGCAGCGCGCTCGCACCGTTCCTCGGCCCCTTGAGCAGCAGCCCCGACTACACCTTCGAGGGGCTGCCCGGCCAGACAGCCAGCAGTGGCGTATCCATTCCCGGCGCGCTGGACGGCGAAGCCACCTTCATGTTCGATCCGCAGCGCGACGGGGTCTACACCGCAGGCGTCAGCGCCATCCCCTCCAGCCGCTTCCTCAACACCACGGCGGTCACCCCCGTGAACCCCAGCCTGGTGACCGGCGACAACTACACCATCACCTTCAGCGCGGTAGGCCCGGGCGCCACACCGGGCACGACCACCGCCACCTACACGCTCACCAACACCACCACCGGCGCCGTGTCGCCGGCCGTGGTGGTGCCCGACTATCCATCGGACAAGCCGGTGACCATCTCCATCACCAGCATTCCGGGCCTGAGCTTCGACATCAAGGGCAACCCCGCCACCGGGGACGCCATCACCCTGCAGCCCAGCCCGAGCATGTTCAGCACCATGGACAACGCGATCCGCGACATCCGCAATGCCCCCGACAGCAATGCGGCGGCACAGGCGGTGGGGCAGGCCCTGGGCAACATGGACATCGGCCTGGAACGCATGCACAACATGCGCGGCTACGCGGGCGAGCTGCTCAACCGCGCGGACCGCATCACGGGCGACCAGGAAAAGCGGTCCATCCAGCTCGAAGGCGACCGCTCGCGGGCCGAGGATCTCGATATGATCCAGGGAATTTCAGACTTCCAGAACCAGCAGGTGGGCTATGAGGCAGCGCTCAAGTCCTATGCGCAGGTTCAGAAGCTGTCCCTGTTCAATTTCATTAGCTAGGACTTGCTCACGCGGTGATGGGGTGAGCCCCCCACGCCCCGGGAACAGGCCCCCGTCACATTGCCTGAGAGCACATGGTCCAATCTGTCCTTGGCAGCCTGATTCTGGGTTACCGCCCCTTGTGGAACCGCGCCCGCAAACTCGCGGCCATCCAGCTTTATGTGCACAGCGAGGCCTCGGCCCTGGTCGATACCGCCCACCTGCTGCGCACGCTGCAGGAGCTGTGGTCCGCCAGTTCCCCTCCGATCCTGCTGTCCCCCCAAAGCCACCAGCTGCTGTCCAACATGCTGGAGCATGCGCCGCGGGGTGCGCCGTGGATCGAGGTACGCGGCGACTGGTTGTCCGACTCGACCATTTACAAACACGTCAAGGCCGCCCACCAGCGGGGCCTGAAGCTCGTGTGGCGCGGCGAGCTGGGCCGGCTGCCCGAGCCCGACATTGCCCAGTGCTTTGACAACAGCCTGCTCACCCTGCGCCCCGAAGACGCCGTGGCAGCCCTGAAGGCGGCCCCTGCCACCCGCCCCGGCGGCGCTCCCCCGCAGCCAATACGCGCCACCAGCCCCGTGCTGGCCGGGCAGATGTACGAAGGCATCGCCAGCCGTGCGCTCATGGAGCATTGCCTGGACCAGCACAACGCACTGGCACTGGCGGGATGGCCGGCGGAAGACGTGCTCTACAGCCTGCGCCACCATCCCCAGCAGCCTTCGCACGCGGTGATCTTCAAGCTCATGAAGGCCATCGACGCAGAGCAGTCGCTGGAAACCTTTGAAGACATCATGGGCCAGGACCCAATCCTTGCTTACCGCTTCATGGTGTACACCAACTCTGCGGCCCTGGGCCTGCGCACGGGCATCGACTCGCTGCGCCGGGGCCTGGTGATGATGGGCTACGGCTCCATCAAGCGCTGGCTGTCCGACCAACTGCCCCATGCCAGCACCGACCCCAACATGCAGCCGGTGCGCGAGGCCATGGTGATGCGTGCCGAGCTCACCGCCCACCTGCTCGATGCGGGCGTCGAGAACGACCTGCGCCGCGAGATCTACCTGTGTGGTCTGGTTTCCCAGCTGGACGACCTGCTGGGCGAGCCGCTGGGCACCATCCTGCGCCGCCTGCCCCTGTCCGAGCGCATCTACGACGCCACGGTGCTGCGCACCGGCCCCTACACCGGCGGCCTGCAGATGGCCTGCGCGCTGGAGACGGACGACGCCAGCGCCATCCGCCAGCTTTGCGAAACCTACGAGCTGGACCTGGAAGAGGTCAATCGCGCCCTGCTGCGTGTGCTGGCCGATCTGGAAGTAGAGAGAAAGTAATCCCCCTGAGCCGCTTCGCGCCTTCCCCCCAAGGGGGACGACGCAAGCGGCCTGGCAAAGCCAGTTCCGCCGCGTCTGCTGGTTTGCGTTGTGCCAGTTTCACAGGCTGCGCGACAGGCCTCCGTCGGCCCATTCGCAATAGCCCGATAGCCTGGGGTCACCGGCCCTGCTCTGCCCGCACACGCTCGAAAGTCTTCCAGAACTCCGCCTCTTGCGTGGTGGCAAAGTTGATGCGCATGAGGGTGCTGGGTTTGCGCTCTGCATGGAACAGCGCGCCGGGCGCCAGGAGGTAGCCTTCGTCCAGCATGCGCTGCGACAGCGCGTCGGTGTCCACCCCCGTCTCCACCCAGCCAAACAGGCCCACAGGCTCGGCCGCAAAGGTGCATCCGGCCCCCAGCGCCAGCTTCACACTGCGCGCACGCGCAGCATCGAGCCGCGTGCGGATGCGCTCGGCGTGGCGGCGCAGTTGGCCCTGTTCGATGCACAGGGCCAGGGCCTTTTCCAGCAGCGCGGGCGTGGTCAGCGTGGCCAGCAGCTTGGTGTCCAGCAATTGCTCCACCAGCGCAGGCGGTGCCGCCATGAAACCGATGCGCCAGTTGGGCGCAAGGATCTTGGCAAAGCCACTCACGTAGATGGTGCGCTGCAGGCCATCCAGCGCCGTGAGGCGCGTGGCGTGCTCGGGGGCAATGTGGCTGTAGGTGTCGTCCTCCACCACATGGAAGTTGTACTGGTTGGCCAGCTGCAAGATGCGGTGTGCGCTGCCCGGCGACAGGCAATAGCCCGTGGGGTTGTGGAACACGCTCACGCTCACGTAGAGCTTTGGCTGGTGCACCTCGCAGTATTTCGCCATGACCTCCAGGTCGGGCCCGTCGGCGCGGCGCGGCACGGGCAAGATGTGCATGCCAAGCGCCGCCAGCCGCGCAAACTCCACCGCCCAGCCGGGCTCCTCCACCATCACCGGGTCGCCCGGGCGCAGCAGCGTGCGGCTCACGATGTCGAGTGCGTGTGTGGCGCCCACGGTGGTGATGATGTTTTCGGGGGCCGCATGCACGTTCAGCGTGGCCAGCTTCTTGGACAGCACCCGGCGCAGCCCCGTGTCGCCCAGTGGCTCGCCGTACTGCAGTGAAAAATCATTCAGCGCGCGCGTGCTGGTCACCTTGCGCACCGCGGCGGGCATGAACGTGGACTCCAGCCAGGCGGGCGGAAACACCCCCATGCCGGGCTGCGGCTTGTCGCTGATCTTGTGGAACATGCCGCGGATCAGCGCTGTGGCATTGACCGGCGGCGCCCCCCGCGCAGCGCCGCGCCCGGCGCCACGGGCCGCAAACCAGTGCGCGGTGCTCCAGTTGCCCATGGCACGCTCGACCTCCTGGGCTCCCGTCTCGTCGTCCTCCGGCACCCGCTCCACCTGTCCTGTGGCCATCTCGCGCACAAAGAAGCCCCGATTCTTGCGCGCCTCCACCAGGCCCTGCGCCAGCAATTGGTCATACGCTGCCACCACAGTGGAAGGACTCACGCCATGCTGCTGCGCGCACTGCCGCACCGAAGGCAGGCGCGCGCCAGGTGCCAACAGCCGGTTGCGGATGCGCTCGCCAAAACGCGCCGACAGCTGCTCGGTCAGCGACTGGGTGGTGGTTTTCATCAGCATGGCCGTGTCCTTGTGTACTGTTATCGCAGCCAATACAGATCACGAACTGCGCTGCTTAACTGTATTGATTGTGTACTGGCATCGAAGATTACATTGAAGCCCAGGCGCTGACAAGCCACCCGCCAAAAAGCCCGGAAACACCTGCCCATGACCGCCCCCGAACTGACTGCCCTGCTGCTGTTCTGCACCGCGATGAGTTTTTCGCCGGGGCCCAACACCACCTTGTCCACTGCACTGGCCGCGAACCTGGGTCTCAAGCGCGCGCTGCGCTTTTGCTTCGCGGTGCCCACGGGCTGGACACTGCTCATGCTGGGCAGCGGCCTGGGCCTGGGCGCCCTGATCACCGGCGTGCCCGCGCTGCGCTGGGCCGTGACGCTGCTGGGCGTGGCCTACATGCTCTGGCTGGCCTGGAAGCTCAGCCGCGCAGGCCAGATGACCGAGGTCGACACCTCGCGCCTGAACGTGACCTTCTGGCAAGGCGTGGGCCTGCAGTTCGTGAACATCAAGGCCTGGATGCTGGCGCTCACGCTCAGCGCAGGCTGGGTGGTCAACGCCGCAGGCCAGCCCTCGACCAATCCGGGCGAGCGCCTCGCCATCATCTGTGTGGTGATGATGGTGTTTGCCTTCACCAGCAACTTTGCCTACGCGCTCATCGGCTCGCTGCTGCGCCAGTGGCTGGCGCAGGGCCGGCGCCTGCTCTGGTTCAACCGTGCACTGGCCCTGGTGCTCGTCGCCACCGCCCTCTGGATGCTTTCCCTATGAACAACGCACAAGAACGCGAAGCGCTGATCTGGGGGCTGGTGGGCGTCACCTTGTTTGCGGCCACCCTGCCGATGACCCGCCTTGCCGTGGGGCCCACCGACGCGCCGCAGCTGTCGCCCTGGTTTGTCACGTTCGGCCGCGCTGCCGTGGCAGGGCTGCTGTCCATCGCCTACCTGTGGCTGCAGCATGTGCGCGGGCGCCTCAACCTTCCACGGAAAGCCGAATGGCCGCTGCTGGCCATCACGGCCTTTGGCGTGATCGTGGGGTTTCCGCTGTTTCTGGCCCTCGCGCTGCGCCATGTGCCCAGCACCCATGGGGCCGTGGTCACCGCCTTGCTGCCACTGTCCACCGCCCTGTTGGGCGCACTGTGGTTCCGGCAACGGCCCTCCGCCGGTTTCTGGGCCTGCGCCGTGCTGGGCAGCGGCCTGGTACTGGGGTTCATGGTGTGGCGTGCGGGTGGCGTCTACCTGGGCGCAGCCAACATCTACCTGCTCATTGCCATGACCACGGGCGCGTTCGGCTACATCGGCGGCGCCCGCCTCACGCCGAGGCTGGGGGCCGAGCAGGTCATCTGCTGGGTCCTGGTGTGTTCCCTGCCACTGACCATTCCCATCGCCTGGTGGTTTGCACCCGCCGTGCCCTCGGCCATCGGCGGCATGAGCTGGCTGGGCTTTGTCTATGTGGCGCTGTTCTCGATGTGGATCGGCTTCTTTGCCTGGTACCGGGCGCTGGCACTGGGCGCTGTGCGCGTAAGCCAGATCCAGCTGATCCAGCCCTTCCTGAGCCTGCTTTTCGCCGTGCCGCTGCTCGGAGAGCGCCTGGATACCGTCACGGTGGTGTTTGCACTGGCCGTGATCGCGACCGTATTTGTGGGCAAGAAGATGCCCGTTCACCAAGGAGCCCCCGCATGACCCCCATCGCCCCGGAACAACGCCTGCAGCAACTGGGCCTGGTATTGCCCGCCATGACCGCACCCCGTGGCAACTTTGACGCCTATGTGCTCGACGGCAACACGCTGTACCTGTCGGGCAAGGGCTCTCCCGCCCGCGAAGACATGGCCAACGTGCCCAAGGTAGGGCGCGAAATCAGCGCCGCGCAAGCCAGGGACCATGCCCGCGAGGTGGGACTGCACCTGATCGCGACGATGAAGGCTGCACTGGGCGACCTGTCGCGCGTGCGCCGCGTCGTGAAGGTCCTGGGCATGGTCAACGCCACCCCCGACTTCATGCAGCACACCGAGGTCATCAACGGCTGCTCCGACCTGCTGGTCGAGGTGTTCGGCGATGCGGGGCGGCATGCGCGCTCGGCCGTGGGCGTGGGCTCGCTGCCGCGCGGCTTCGCGGTGGAGATCGAAGCGGTGGTTTCCTTGAAGGACTGATATTCATGCAAATGCACCACATCCCGTTTGCCACCACCGACTGGTCTGGCATTCCGCGCGAAGAAAAAAGCGCAGAGGCCGGCCAGGCCTTCTGGCGCACGCAACAGTTCGGCGACGTGCGCGTGCGCATGGTGGAGTACACACCGGGCTACGTGTCGGACCACTGGTGCGTCAAGGGCCACGTGCTGCTGTGCCTGGGCGGAGAATTGCACACCGAGCTGGCCGACGGCCGCCGGTTCACGCTGACGCCGGGCATGAGCTACCAGGTGGCCGACAATGCAGAACCCCATCGGTCCACATCCCCACAGGGTGCCACCTTGTTCATCGTGGACTGACAGAGCGCCCGGCACGGCCCGCGCATTCCGATTTTTTAGACTTTGCAACAGGGTGGTCATTTGCGAACCGCCCACAGGAGAACGAGAGTGAAACTGAACGACCTCCCACAGACCAGCACCTGGACCCTGGCACGCCGCGCCGAGCGCATGAACCCTTCGGTCATCCGCGAAATCCTGAAGGTCACGGAAAAGCCCGGCATCATCAGCCTGGCGGGTGGCCTGCCCTCACCCAAGACCTTCCCGGTGTCGGCCTTCGCCGAAGCTTCCGCCGCCGTGCTGGCCAATGATGGCCCAGCTGCACTGCAATACGCCGCCAGCGAAGGCTATGCCCCGCTGCGCCAGGCCATCGCCGACTTCCTGCCTTGGAGCGTGGACCCCGAGCAGATTCTCATCACCACCGGCTCGCAGCAAGCCCTGGACCTGATCGCCAAGGTGCTGATCGACACGGACAGCCGCGTGCTGGTGGAAACACCCACCTACCTGGGCGCGCTGCAGGCCTTCACGCCCATGGAGCCTGCCGTGGTGTCCGTGGCCAGCGATGATGAAGGCGTTCTGATTGATGACCTGAAGGCCAAGGTGGGCACGGGTGCCAACAAGGCGCGCTTCCTGTACGTGCTGCCCAACTTCCAGAACCCCACGGGCCGCACCATGAGCGAAGCCCGCCGCGCCGCCCTGGTGCAGGCTGCCGCCGAACTGAACCTGCCGCTGGTGGAGGACAACCCCTACGGCGACCTGTGGTTCGACAACCCACCACCCGCCCCGCTCACCGCCCGCAACCCCGATGGCTGCATCTACATGGGCTCGTTCTCCAAGGTGCTGGCCCCCGGGCTGCGCCTGGGCTTCGTCGTGGCGCCCAAGGCGGTGTACCCCAAGCTGCTGCAGGCCAAGCAGGCGGCCGACCTGCACACCCCCGGCTACAACCAGCGCCTGGTGGCCGAGGTGATGAAGGGCAACTTCCTGGACCGCCATGTGCCCACCATCCGCGCGCTGTACAAGCAGCAGTGCGAGGCCATGCTGGCGGCACTCGACAAGGAAATGCAGGGCCTCTCCGTGCAATGGAACCGCCCCGACGGCGGCATGTTCCTGTGGGTGCGCCTGCCCGAAGGCATGAGTGCCGTCGAACTGCTGCCCAAGGCCGTGGAGCGCAACGTGGCCTTCGTGCCCGGCGCGGCCTTCTATGCCGACAACGCCGACCCGCGCACGCTGCGCCTGTCGTTCGTGACCTCCAGCGTGGAGCAGATCGCGACCGGCATCGCGGCACTGGCCGCTTCGATACGCGATGAGCAGAACAAAGGCTGATCCATGCTGAGGCTCTGGGGGCGCCTGTCGTCCATCAATGTGCGCAAGGTGGTGTGGACAGCGCAGGAGCTGGGCATCACGCTGCAGCGCACCGACGCGGGCGGCCAGTACGGCATCGTGCGCGAGGCACACTACCTCGGCCTCAACCCCAACGGCCTGGTGCCGCTGATTGAGGATGAGGATACGGACACCGTGCTGTGGGAATCCAACCCCATCGTGCGCTACCTGTGTGCCCGGCATTCCATGGGTGCGCTGTACCCCGACGCATTGCGCGAGCGCTTTGTGGCCGAGCAGTGGATGGACTGGCAGCAGACCACCCTGAACCCGGCCGGGCGCGATGCCTTTGTTCAGTGGATACGCACGCCCCCAGCCCAGCGCAACGATGCGCTGATTGCCGCGTCGGTGGCGGCCACCGAGCCCCTGCTGGCAATGCTGGACGCCCACCTGGCGCGCCAGCCCTTCATGGCGGGGGAGCAGTTCACCATGGCCGACATTCCCGTGGGCTGCGAGATCCACCGCTGGTGGGGCCTGCCACAGGACCGCATCGCACGGCCGCACCTGGAGCGGTGGTACAACGCGGTCAGCACCCGCCCCGGCGCTCGGGGCGTATTGGACCAGCCTCTCTCCTGAACCTCACCATGCACCAGCGCCCCTTCAAGCAGATCGACGTCTTCAGCGACCGCCCCGGCTACGGCAACCCCGTGGCCGTGGTGCTGGATGCCGAGGGTTTGAACGACAGCGACATGCGCCGTTTTGCGGCCTGGACCAACCTGTCGGAAACCACCTTTCTGCTGCCCCCCACCGAGGCAGGGCACGCTGCGGGCGCCGACTACCGCCTGCGCATCTTCAGCCCCAACGGCGAGCTGCCTTTTGCCGGCCACCCCACGCTGGGCACCTGCCACGCGTGGCTGCAGGCGGGCAACACACCGCGCCAGAGCGGCATGGTGATCCAGGAGTGCGCGCTGGGTTTGGTGCGTATCGCGCAGACCGATGACACGCTGGCCTTTGCCGCCCCGCCCCTCAAGCGCAGCGCGCCCAGCCCCGCCCTGGTGCCGCTGATTGCGAGCGCGCTGGGCCTGCGCCCCCAGCAGATCCTGGGTGCGCAACTGCTGGACAACGGCCCCGTGTGGCTGGGCCTGCTGCTCGACAGCGCGGACACCGTGCTCGGCTTGCGCCCGGACCACGCGCGCCTGAAAGACCTGGGCCAGGACGTGGGCGTGATCCATGTCGGCCCCACCGCCAGCGACACCACCCAGCCCGGCGTGGTGGTGCGCGCCTTTGCCGCCCCCATGGGCAACCCCGAAGACCCGGTCACCGGCACCCTCAACGCCAGCCTGGCCGAATGGCTGATTGCCGACGGCCTGGCCCCGCACAGCTACCTGGTGGCCCAGGGCGAATGCCTGGGCCGCGCGGGCCGCGTGCACATCCGGCAGGACAACGACCACCAGCTCTGGGTGGGCGGGCGCGCCGTCACCTGCATTGAAGGCTCGGTGCTGCTATGAGCTGGTCCAAAACCCCGCGCCCCAGCGGCTGACCCCCACCCCGGCGGACTCCTTCCCCCAGGTGCCCACCGAACACAAGCCCAAGAACCCCAGGCCCCCGGTCAGCCCCCGGCGTGCCCAGCGCGACCGATCCACCGCCCGTTTCACCGCTTTTTTGCTTCAAGGACCCTGACCACCATGCAACAACGCCCCTTCAAACAAGTCGATGTTTTCACCGCCCAGGCCTACCGGGGCAACCCACTGGCCGTGGTGCTGGACGGCACGGGCCTGTCCACCGAAACCATGCAGGAGTTCACGAACTGGACCAACCTGTCAGAAGCCACCTTCTTGCTCCCACCCACCTTGCAAGGCCGCGCCGCCGGTGCCGACTACCGCGTGCGTATCTTCTGCCCCGGGCGCGAACTGCCCTTTGCCGGCCACCCCACGCTGGGCAGCTGCCACGCCTGGCTGCAGGCCGGGGGCCAGCCCCAGGTGGCCGGCAAGGTGGTGCAGGAATGTGGCGTGGGCCTGGTCGCGCTGCGCCAGGACGGCGACCGCCTGGCTTTTGCCGCGCCTGCGTTGATCAAAAGTGGCCCGCTGGCGGAAGACGACGTGGCCTTGATTGCCCGGGGTCTGGGGGTGGACCGCAGCGACATCCTGCACCACGCCTGGTGCGACAACGGCCCCAACTGGCGCGGTGTGATGCTGCGCAGCGGCGAACAGGTGCTGGCGCTCAAGCCCGACGCCAGCATCCTGGGCCAGCTGGATGTGGGCGTGGTCGGACCGCGCGGAAAGGTCGGTGTCATCGGCAGCACCGACGCCGAAGGCATCGCCTTTGAAGTGCGCGCCTTTTTCCCCGGCAACAACGGCTTGGCCGAAGACCCCGTCACCGGCAGCCTGAACGCCGCGCTGGCCCAGTGGCTCATCGGCGCGGGCCTGGCCCCCACAAAATACGTGGCCAGCCAGGGCACCTGCCTGGGCCGCGCCGGGCGCGTCTATGTGGAGCAGGACGGCGACACGATCTGGGTGGGCGGCAGTTCGGTCACCTGCGTGTCGGGCGAGGTGCTGCTGTGACAGCGAGCCCCTTGGCCCCGTGCGTAGACCATCTGGTCGTGTTGGCCGCCGACCTGGTCAGCGGCGTAGCCTGGTGCGAACGCACGCTGGGCATCACCCCCACAGCGGGCGGTGAACACCCTCTGATGGGCACGCACAACCGCATCTTCAATGTCTCCGGGCCCACCCACCCGCGCGCCTACCTGGAGATCATTGCTATCAACAAGGGAGCTATTCCCGCAATACCAGAAAGCGCCAGCCGCTGGTTTGATATGGATGATGCTGCCTTGCGACAACAGGTGGCACAACACGGCCCACAGCTCATCCACTGGGTGGCCAGCGTGCCCGACGTGGCCGAGCGGTGTGCCGCGCTGGCGGCGCGGGGCATCGAGCGCGGCGCCATCGTCACCGCCAGCCGCCCCACGCCGAATGGCCTGCTGCAATGGCAGATCACCGTGCGCGACGACGGCCTGCGCCTCATGGACGGCTGCCTGCCCACCCTCATCCAGTGGGGCGACGTGCACCCGTGCAGCAGCCTGCCCGCCAGTGGTGTGCAACTGCAGCAGCTCGCGCTGCAGCATCCGCAGGCCGCCACGCTGCAGGCCGCGTGCGAAGCCGTGGGGGTAGCAAACTCCGTCGCCATCACACCCGGCAACACTCCCCGGCTCACCGCGCAGCTCAGCACGCCACGGGGCCCGGTCACTCTCTCGTCGTTCACCCCCCAGGAGTAACCGCCATGCTTTTCTCTGTACAGGAACTGCTGCTCTTCGCACTCGCCGCCCTCGTGCTGGTGCTCACGCCCGGCCCCAACATGGTGTACTGCGTCTCGCGCAGCCTCACCCAGGGGCCACGCGCCGGGCTCATCTCGCTGACCGGTGTGGTGCTGGGTTTTGTCGTGCACCTGCTGGCGGCTGCCCTGGGCCTGACGGCGCTGCTGGCCGCCGTGCCGCTGGCCTTCGACGCCATCCGCTACGCCGGTGCCGCGTATCTGCTGTGGATGGCATGGCAGGCCGTCAAACCCGGCGGCAACGCGCCGTTCGAAGCCCGCAACCTGCCCCACGACCGGCCGCGCACGCTGTTCCTCATGGGCTTCATGACCAACCTGCTCAACCCCAAGGTGGCCATGTTCTACCTGTCGTTCTTCCCCCAGTTCCTCCACCCCGAGCGCGGCCAGTTGCTGCTGCAGAGCCTGACGCTGGGTGCCGTGCAGATCACCACCAGCGCAGCCGTCAACACGCTGCTCATCCTGTGCGCCGCCCGCGTGGCGCTGTTCCTGAACCGCAACGCCGCATGGATGCGCGCCCAGCGCTATTTCATGGGCACCGTCCTGGGTCTGCTGGCCCTGCGCCTCCTCACCGAAAAGAAAGCCGCCGCATGAACACCCGCCTCGACCCCACCGCCCTGCTGCCCACCCTGGCCGACATCGAAGCCGCTGCCGAGGTGGTGTACCGCGACTTCGCCGCCACGCCCCAGTACCGCTGGGGCCTGCTCAGCCAGCGCCTGGGCACCGACTGCTGGCTCAAGCACGAAAACCACACGCCCGTGGGCGCCTTCAAGATTCGCGGTGGCTTGACTTACTTCGACCAGCTCGCCCAGCGCGGCGCACTGCCCTCTGAAGTCATCAGCGCCACACGCGGCAACCACGGCCAGAGCATGGGCTGGGCCGCGCACCGCCACGGCGTGGCCTGCACCATCGTCGTGCCGCGTGGCAACTCGGTCGAGAAGAACGCCGCCATGCGCGCGCTGGGCGTCACCCTCATCGAACACGGCGACGACTTTCAGGAAGCGCGCGAACACGCCATTCAATTGGCCGCCCAGCGCGGCGCCCACATGGTGCCCAGCTTCCACCCCGACCTGCTGCGTGGCGTGAGCACCTACTGGTGGGAATTCCTGCGCGCAGTGCCGCAGCTCGACGTGGTGTATGTGCCCATCGGCCAGGGCTCGGGCGCGTGCTCGGCCATCGCTGCCAAGCTGGCGTTGCAGCACCCCGTGCGCGTGGTGGGCGTGGTCAGCAGCCACGCCACCACCTATGCCGATTCGCTGGCGGCAGGCCGCGTGGTCGAGGCGCCCGTCACCACCCAACTCGCCGACGGCATGGCCTGCCGCGTGGCAGACCCCGAAGCCCTGGCCGTGATGGCCCCGCACATCGACCACATCGTGCAGGTGAGCGATGCCGAAGTGGCCGCCGCCATGCGCGCCTTGTTCACCGACACGCACAACGTGGCCGAGGGCGCAGGCGCTGCCGCGCTGGCGGCGGCGCTGCAGGAGCGCGACCAGCTCCAGGGCTTGCACGTGGGCCTGGCGTTGACGGGCGGCAACGTCGATGCGCCCATGTTCAGCAGCGTTCTGGCGGGCTGATCCCGTTGCAGACACAAGCTACCATGCTATTCATTCAGTAGCATTGGTCGCTTGCGTGACAAGCGCCAGGGCCCTGTTCTGGCCACAATCCGCCGCATGGGAACCCTCTACCTCGTGCGCCATGGCCAGGCCTCGTTTGGCGCAGATGACTATGACGTGCTCAGCGCCCGGGGCCGCGAACAGGCCGTGCGCCTGGGCGAATACTGGCGAGCGCGGGGGATGGCGTTCGACGCCGTCATCACCGGCACGCTGCGCCGCCACACGCAAACGCTGGAAGGCATCGCCGAAGGCCTGCAGACCACGCACGAAGTGCTGCAATTGCCAGGCCTCAACGAATACGACAGCCACGCACTCATCGCGGCCATTCACCCCCAGCCCCTGGGCCCGGCCGACACGCCAGAGCGCTACCGCGCGCACTTTCGCATCCTGTGCGACGCGCTGGCGCAGTGGATGGCAGGCGTCATCAGCCCCCAGGGCATGCCCAGCTGGAACGAATTTTCAGCCGGTGTGCGCAGCGCGCTGGACCATGTGCGGCACCACCACGCGGGCCACAACGTACTGCTGGTGAGCAGCGGCGGCCCCATCTCCACGGCCGTGGGCGAGGTGCTGGGCACCGCACCCGAGGTGACGATTGCGCTGAACATGCGCATCCGCAACAGCGCGGTGACGGAGTTCTCGATTGCGCCCAAGCGGCTGATGCTGCAGACGTTCAACACCCTGCCGCATTTGAATGAGCTGGAGCATGCGGGATGGGTGACACATGCTTGACGCCTGAGGCCGGAATTTTTGGGTATTTTTGGCTTCTAGCACTTATTGGAAAAGCGTCAATAGCTATGTAATTTATAGCAAACTGACATGCCTGCCCCCAACTGGGCCAGGCAGCAGCACCGCGACCCCAGGCCGCTCTCACACCGGAACCTGTGTGGGGAGGCGTTACCGCCCCTCTACAAATCCAGCGCCAGAAACCGGGTTCCCGGCACCGGGTTGAAGCTCACGGGCTCTGCCGTGACAAAGCCCAAGGATTCATAGAGCCTTTGGGCCGCAACAAATTCGGGAAGCACGTCCAGGCACATGCGCCGGTAGCCGGCCTGGCGAGCAACGCGCAGCATCTCTTCGACCAGTTGTCGCCCCAAGTCCATTCCCCGGGCTGCTGGCCGCACATACACACGCTTCAACTCGCAGGTGCCGCCCTCCACGCGGCGCAGGGCCGCACAGCCCACCACGCTGCCCTCGACAAGGGCCAGCAGGACACAGCCATCGGGCGCCGCGTACTTGCCGGGCAACGCTGCGAACTCCTGCTCATAGTCCTGAAAGTCAAGATTGGCCGTCGGACTCTGGACATACTCGCGAAAGATTGCGGTGACTGCGGGGAGATCGTCGGGGAAGATGGCGCGCCGGATCGTGGTCATGCGGAGGCGGACGGGAGGGACTGCACCAATGCGCTCGCTCATTCGGTCTCGGGGCGCACGGTCTGCAGCGGCAGGTGCACCAGCTCCTGCAGCAGCGCCACCAGTTGCCCTGCCGCAGCATCCACCACCGCCCGCCCCTTGTCCGCCGTGGCTCCTGCCGCATTGCCCACGGCACCCGCCGGGTGGTAGTCCTGCATCTGCCAGCCCAGTTTGGCGCTTTTGCCGTTGCCCAGAATGGCGTAGCGCTCCGACCGGTCTTGCGACGTGGAGCGGAAATCCCGCGCATGCTCCATGTGCACCGTGCCGGGTGCCAAGTGCAGCATCATCGAGGTCTCGATCTCGCCCGCGTGGATGCCAAAGCGGTGCTCCTCGCCGCTGAACTGGCTGGCCACCGCGTCGGGCAGCGGCAAGCTGAACCAGCTGGCGCTGTAGACGATGAGGTCGCAGCGCGTGCGCAGCTCGCGCGCGACGATGTCCATCACGCTGACCTGGCCGCCGTGGCCGTTGAACAGCAGCAGCTTCTTGATGCCCGCACGGGCGACACATTCACCGATCTCGGTCCACAACGCTATCACCGTGGCGGGAGACAGCGTGAGCGTGCCCGGAAAGCGGATGTGCTCCGGGCTCAGGCCCACGTTCTGTGACGGTAAAAACAGCACGGGCAGGTCGGCAGGCAGTTGCGGCAATGCAGCGTCGATCACGCCCTGCAGTAGCGTGGCGTCCACCGACAGCGGCAGGTGCGGGCCATGCTGCTCGACGGCGGCCACGGGCAACACCGCCACGACCTGATCGGCCTGGCCGCTGTGCTGCAGCGCAGCAAAGTCGCGGGTGGACAGGTCGGCCCAAAAGTGCGAGGGCAAGGAGAGTGGTGCAGATTGGGGCGCGGCGGCAGCGGTCATGCCGCGATGTTAGGGCCTGTTCCGGGCCGCGTCACTTCAGCGCCATCTTGCCCAGCCAGACCAGCAGGTGTGCCACGCCCATCACCAGCAGAGCGGTGGATGCCAACCCACTGGCCCAGCTGCCCAGGCCACGGCGGCGCTGCCAGGCGCGTACCACCAGAGCCACCACCCAGCCCACCGCTGCCAGCCCGACCCACAGCATCCACAACAGACCCACGCCCAGGCAGCCAAAGCTCTCGCAGTACAGCGTGAAGGTGTAGTAGGACAGGCCCCCCAATGCCACGCACAGCCCCAGCAACAGCACGTCCAGCGTGCGCGAGACCCACACCGCCCTGCGCGAAAGCGGGGCCGAAGAAGACGACTGTGGCGATGAGGGCAAGGGCGTGTTCATGAAAAACCGAAGGTGGAGCGGCGCGGGATGATGGGTGGCAGAAACCCCTGCAGCCCAGCATAGCGCCCGCCCCACCGCCGCGCGCCGCCGCCCATCCCGCTACCATCACCGCATGACCCAAGACCTCTTCCGCCAAGACGCCTACCTGCGCGAATGCAGTGCCCACATCACCGCCGTCACCGATACCGGCATCGTGCTGGACCAGACCGTGTTCTACCCCCTGGGCGGCGGCCAGGCCGGTGACAGCGGCGTGCTGGTGCTGGCCGACGGCACCGAGATCGCCATCACCGACACCCGCAAGGGCAAGGACGCCGAAGGCAACCCCACCAGCGACATCGTGCACATCCCCGCCCCCGGGCAGGAAGACCGCGTGGCGCAGCTGGCCCTACAGGGACCAGGCACCGCCGTCACGGCCCGCATCGACTGGGAGCGCCGCCACCGCATGATGCGCCTGCACACCACCTCCCACCTGCTGTGCCATGTGGTTCCGCAGCTGGTCAATGGCTGCTCCATCACGCCCGACTACGCGCGGCTGGACTTTGCGATGACCGACCCGCTCGACAAGGAAGCCCTCACCGCCGCCATCGCCACCCTGGTGGCCGCCGCGCACCCGCTCACGGTGGCTTCGATCAGTGACGAAGAACTGGACGCCAACCCTGCCCTGGTCAAAAGCATGAGCGTGCAGCCCCCGCGTGGCACCGGACGCATCCGCACCATCCGCATCGGGGGCGACAACGACGCACCGCTGATCGACCTGCAGCCCTGCGGCGGCACGCATGTGGCCAATACGTCGGAGCTCGGCGCCATCGTGGTGACGAAGATTGAAAAGAAAAGCGCCACCACCCGCAGGGTGGTGCTGGGCTTTGCCCAGTGAGCGTAGCGAAGAGCGCTTTTCTTTGGGGTGCACTCATTTGCGTGCAACGCAAGTGAGTGCGCACCAAAAGCCTTGGCATCAACCACCACCCGCAGGATGGTGCTGGGCTTTGCCCAGTGAGCGCAGCGACGAGCACGCCCCTCAAATGTCAACAATCTTGAGCCGCCGCAGCCCCCGGTTGCAGTGGCTTACCCCGCCGGACCCACAACGGGGACAATAGCGGCCCGCGCGCGCGGCTTTTTTTGGACTTCTTGCACCAGGCGTCCTGGGGCTGCGGCGCTCACTTTTGCCTGCTGCCATGCCGATCTCTCTGCGCTCCGTCTCGTTTGCCTCCCTGCGCCAGCACCGCTGGTTCCGCCCCGCCGTCCGCGCGCTGGTGGGTTTGATCGTGTTGTGGCTGGTCACCTGGCTGGCTATCCCGCCCCTGGTCAAGGGGCCGCTGGAGCGCATCGCCTCCGAGCAATTGGGCCGCACAGTCACCGTGGGGGGCATCGACTTCCAGCCCTGGAGCCTGGAATTCGCACTGCGCGACGTGGCCGTGGCGGGCGCCAAAGGTGCGCCCCCGCAGCTGACGATTGGTCGGATCTACGCCGATGGCGAGCTGCAATCGCTGCTGCGCCTGGCGCCCGTGGTGGACGCCTTCACCATCGAAAACCCCGTGCTGCGCCTCACCCACCTGGGTGACGGCCACTACGACGTGGACGACATCATCGCCAAGGTCACGGCGCCCACGGGCGAGCCCGACACCGGCCCCGCGCGCCTGGCGCTGTACAACCTGGCGCTGACAGGCGGCAGCATCGACTTCATCGACCAGGCCGTGGACAAGACCCACCAAGTGCGCGCGCTGGCCTTCACGGTACCCTTCATCAGCACCCTGCCCTCGCAGCGCGAGGTGAAGGTGGAACCCCACCTGGCGTTCACGCTCGATGGCAGCCGGTTCGACTCGTCTGCCCAGGGCACCCCGTTTGCGCAGACCGGCAAGGCCGATGCACAGCTGCGCCTGGACGGGCTGAATCTGGCACCGTACCTGGCCTACCTGCCGGCCGACCTGCCCGTCAGGGTGCAGGGCGCCACGCTGGACGCGGATGTGAAGGTGGCCTTCGAACAGCACCCCCGCATGGCCGTGAAGCTGACCGGCACCGTGCAAGCCAGCGGGGTGCGCATGACCGACCGCCAGGGCGCCGACCTGCTGAGCTACGAGCGCCTGAAAATCGACATGGCCGATGTGCGCCCGCTGGACCAGGTAGTGCGCCTGCAGCACATCGAGCTGACGGCGCCCGTGGTGACTGCTACGCGCGATGCAGCCGGGCAGATCAACCTCGCCCAACTGGCTCCGCCCGCACCGCCCCCCTCGCCGGTCAAGGGCAAGACCACCACACCTGCGGCGCCTGCATCTTCTGCTGAACCGGCATCTTCGCCACTGGCCAGCGCCAGCGCAGCATCGGCCTCTGCCTCCCCCGCTTCCTCCAGCAAAGCCAAGGCCAAGGCCGCTCCCGCCTGGGTGGTGGAAGTCGCCACCGCCGCCGTGCGCGGCGGCACCCTGCGCTGGGCCGACCAGACCACGCGCCCCGCAGCGGCCTTGCAGGCCACCGAGGTCACGCTGGATGCGGCCGACGTCGCCGTGCCCTTTGCCAAAGAGAATGCCAAGCCCTTCACCTTCAAAGGCGGGCTCAACCTGCAGGGCAGCACGCTCAGCTTTACCGGCGAAGCCACCGACCAGAAGGCGCAGGTCAACGCGACCCTCAACGCCCTGGCGCTGCAGCTGGCCGCCCCCTACCTGGCCCAGACGTTGGAGCCCGTGGTGACCGGCCAGCTCACCGGCGACGTGGGTGTGGTGTGGCAAGCACCTACGCCACAGGCCGCGCAGGCCGGTGCCACGGGTGTCACGGTCAAGGCAGGCCCCTTGGCGCTGGAGCAGCTGGCCGTCAAGCAGGGCAAGACCACCTTGGCCAGCCTGGGCAAGCTCGACATCGCGGGCGCTGAAGTGCTCCTGGACGCGCGCACCGCCACGCTGGAGCGCCTGGCGCTCAGCCAGCCGCAACTGGCGGTGGAACGGGGCGCGGACGGGCGCTGGATGTTCGAGCGCTGGCTGAAAGCGGCACCCGCCATGCAAGGCAGCACACCATCTTCTGCCCCCAACGCCCCAACGTGGAAGCTGCGCGTGGCCGATTTCTCGCTGCAAGGCGGCACCGTCTCGCTGGCCGACAACGCGCAACAGCGCCCCGTGGCGCTGGAAGTGACCTCCCTGGGCATCACCGCCCGCAACCTGGCCACCGACGGCAGCAAGCCCGAGGCTTTCCAGCTCACGGCCCGCGCAGCCGCGCCGGGCAAGGGCGGTAGCAACAAGACAGCACCGGGCAAGCTCGACTACCAGGGCACGCTGGCGCTGCAGCCGCTGGCCACCCAGGGCAAGCTCGACGCCACCCGCCTGCCCCTGCACACACTGGACGGCTATCTGGCCAGCCAGTTCGCGGTGGAGCTGCTGCGCGCCGATGTGGGCTATCGCGGTCAGGTGACCCTGGCGCAGACGGACAAAGGCATCAGCCTGCGCCTGGCGGGCGATGCGGTGGTCGAAGAACTCAAGGCCAACAGCACCGCCGCATCCACCCCCAAGACCGAAGCCCAAGTGGGCGAGGAACTGCTGGCCTGGAAGAGCCTGAACCTGCGGGGCCTCTCCGTGGCCACCGCCCCCGGCACCGCACCGCGCGTGGAGGTCAAGGAGACCAGCCTGGTCGATTTTTTCGCCCGCATCACGATCAACGAAGCGGGCCGCATCAACCTCACCGACATCGCCAAGACCCCGGCCGAGGCCCAGGCCGCCAATGCAGCCAGCGCCAACGCCCCTACAGCCGCCCCTACAGCCGCCCCTGCAGCCGCCCAGACCGCCGCAGCGCCCGCAGCGTCTGCACCCGCCGCCGCAGCGTCTACCGCCCCGGCCGCCGTGGCCCAGGCTGACCCGCTGGCCCCTGTGGTGGTGTTTGGCCCGGTGAGCCTGGTCAATGGCAAGGTGCTGTTTTCGGACTTTTTCATCAAGCCCAACTACTCGGCCGACCTCTCCGAGCTGACCGGCAAGCTCAGCGCGTTTTCGTCCGAAGCCCCCGGCGGCGAGCCCCTGCTGGCCGACCTGGAGCTGCGCGGCCGCGCCGAGGGCTCGGCGTCGCTCGAAGTCACCGGCAAGCTCAACCCGCTGGCCAAGCCCCTGGCGCTCGACATCGTGGGCAAGGTGCGCGACCTGGAGCTGCCACCGCTCACGCCGTACGCGGTCAAGTACGCGGGCCATGGCATCGAACGCGGCAAGCTCAGCGTGGACGTGAACTACAAGGTGCTGCCCAATGGCCAGCTCACCGCCAGCAACCGGCTGGTGCTCAACCAGCTGACCTTTGGCGAACCCGTGGAAGGCGCGCCCAACAGCCTGCCTGTGAAACTGGCCGTGGCCCTGCTGGCCGACCGCAACGGGGTGATCGACCTGGACCTGCCCATCAGCGGTTCGCTCAACGACCCGCAGTTCCGCGTCGGCCCCGTGATCTTCAAGATCATCGTGAACCTGATCGGCAAGGCGCTGACCTCGCCCTTCAGCCTGCTGGCCAGTGCCTTTGGCGGTGGCGACGAAATGAGCAACGTGCCCTTTGCCCCCGGCAGCGCCGCGCTCACGCCCGAGGCGCAGCAGAACCTGGGCAAGGTGGTCAAGGCCCTGACCGACCGTCCCACCCTCAAGATCACCGTGACAGGCATGGCCAGCCTCAAGGAGGAACGCGAAGGCCTGCAGCGCGAACGCGTGCAGCAGCTGGTGCTGGCCGAAAAGCGCCGCGCCAACCCGGCGGACACCGCCCCCGTGTCGGCGGCTGAATACCCCGCCCTGCTCAAGGAGGTGTACCGCCGCGCCGACATGCCCAAGCCGCGCAACCTGGTCGGCCTGGCCAAGGAACTCACCGTGCCCGAGATGGAAGCCCTGCTGCTGGCCAACCAGCCGGCCACCGAGGCCATGGCGGCTGATCTGGCCACGCAGCGCGGCCAGGCCATCCGTTCGTATCTGGTGTCGCAGAAGCTGCCCGTGGAGCGGCTGTTCGTGGCCGCCCCCAAGGCGGGCAACCCGCCTGAAAAGTGGACACCGCGTGCGGAATTGACCCTGACTACTCAGTAGCCCCCTGAGCCGCTGCGCGGCTTCCCCCAGAGGGGGACGCACCCGGTGGACCGGCAAAGCCGGATCCACGGGTGCACTCGCCCAGGGCGCGCCAGTTTCAAAAGGCGGAGGGCTCCAAGCATGGGGCGGCGCGCGATGGCCCTTGGGCCGCTGCGCTGCGTCCCACACGGGTGTCCCGCGTGGGGCGACAGTTTCCGGGGGCGGTGCGTCCCCGCGCACAATGTCGGATTCACTGGAATGGACGGGCGAGCACCGGAACCAACGGCGCTGCGCCCGCTCCCACACTGCAACCATGCCCCACCGCCTGCTCCACCGCCTTGCAGTTACTCTGCTTTTGATAGCTGCCAGCGCTTTATGGACAAGCGCTAGCGCCCAATTTGGCTCCAAATCCGGTGCCCCAGGCACCAGCGTGGTCACCACGCCCTATGTGCGTGCCGAGCTGCTGGCCCATGCGCCCCAGGGCGTGGCGCCCGGCCAGCCGCTGTGGCTGGGGCTGCAAATCACCCACCAGCCCGAGTGGCATACCTATTGGAAAAACCCCGGCGACTCCGGCCTGCCCACCGACCTGGCCTGGACACTGCCCGCAGGCCTGGACGCGGGCGAGATCGCCTGGCCCCTGCCCAGGAAGATCCCCATCGGCACGCTGGCCAACTATGGCTATGAAGGCACGGTGCTGCTGCCCATCCCCGTCACGGTGGCCAGCACCTTCGCGGCGGCCCCGCTGGTGCAGGACGCGACCATCAAGCTGCGCGCCTCGTGGCTGGTGTGCCGCAAGGAGTGCATTCCCGAAGAGGGCGAGTTCACACTGCAGCTGCCCATCCGCAGCACCACCGCGCTGAACGGTGCCGCGTTTGACGCCGCCGCCAAAGCACAGCCCCGGCCGGTGCTGGCGGGCACCACCGGCATCGTGCCGGACAGCCAGGCGCAGATTGCCGATGGCAATACGCTGCAGGTCAGCGTGCACGGCCTGCCCGTGGCGCTGCGGGGCAAGACGCTGGACCTGTTCCCCGAAACCGCTGAGGTCATCGACAACGCCGCCAGTTGGAAGCAGGCCTGGAATGGCAGCGTATGGACGGCGCAGATTCCCCTTTCGGCCCAGCGCAGCGCCAGCCCCAACTTGATGCCCGTTGTGGTGGCCGAGCAGGCAGCGCCAGGCCACGGCACCGGCCCCGACACCCGCACGGGCTACCGGGCCGAGCTGAAGGTGCTGGGCACCTGGCCTCCCGCAGCCTCGGTGGCCAGCGTATCGCCTGCCTTGGAGGCCGCGCTCAAAGCCAATGCAGCGCAAGCGGGGGGAGCGGCAACATCGGCTGCGGGCTCGGGCGCATCGTCGCTCACGCTCACGGCCGCGCTGCTGGGAGCCTTGCTGGGTGGCCTCATCCTCAACCTCATGCCCTGTGTGTTCCCTGTGCTGGCGATCAAGGTGGTGGGTTTCACCCAGCATGCGCAGGACCGCAGGGCGCACCGGCTGAGTGGCATGGCTTACACCGCTGGCGTGGTGCTGTCGTTCATTGCGCTGGGCGCGCTCATGCTGGGCCTGCGCGCGGCGGGCGAGGCCGTTGGGTGGGGCTTTCAGCTGCAGTCGCCGGCTGTGGTGGCATCACTGGCGGCGCTGTTCACGCTGATCGCGCTCAACCTGGCAGGCGTGTTCGAGTTCGGGCACTTCCTGCCCTCCTCGGTGGCCAGCCTGCAGGCGCGCCACCCGGTGGCCGACAGTTTCCTCACCGGCGTACTGGCTGTTGCCGTGGCATCGCCCTGCACCGCACCGTTCATGGGCGCGTCGCTCGGCCTCACTGCCACGCTGCCCGCGCCACAGGCGCTGGCCGTGTTCGCGGCGCTGGGCCTGGGCCTGGCGCTGCCGTTTCTGGCCGCCAGTTTTATCCCCGCCGTGGCCCGCGCACTGCCGCGCCCCGGCGCGTGGATGGACACCTTCCGCAAGCTCATGGCCTTCCCCATGCTGGCCACCGTGGTCTGGCTGGTGTGGGTGCTGGGCCAGCAAAGCGGCATCGACGGCGCCGGTGCGCTGCTGATCCTGCTGGTGGGCCTGTCGCTGGTGGTGTGGGCGCTGTCGCTGGCGGGCCGCGCCCGGGTGTGGATGGCCACCGTGTCCGTCGCGGCCATGGCCTTGCTGGTCTGGTCCTTTGCGCCGCATATCACCAACGTGCCCACCACACCAACCAGCCCCCAGGCATCCGCCAACGGCTGGCAGCCCTGGGCACCGGGCGCGGCCGAGCAGATCGTGGCCACGGGCCGCCCCGTGTTTGTGGACTTCACCGCCGCCTGGTGCGTGACCTGCCAGTACAACAAGAAGACCACGCTGGCCAACACCGACGTGGTCGCCGACCTGCAGACCAAAAACGTGGCCCTGCTGCGCGCCGACTGGACGCGCCGCGACCCCGCCATCACGGCCGCGCTGGCGGCGCTGGGCCGCAGCGGCGTGCCCGTGTATGTGTTCTACCGGGCCGGCAAGCCGCCCGTGGTGCTGACCGAGGTGCTCAGCGTGGACGAGGTGCGCGCCACCATTGCCCAGCTATAGGGCAGGAATACTGCAAGCGCACGGCATGCGATGTATTTGAAAACCCCCAGCCATAACGCCGCCCCATGCTGACTTACCCCGCCATCGACCCCGTCGCGCTGCAGCTTGGACCGCTGGCCGTTCACTGGTACGGCCTGACCTACCTCGCAGCCTTCGGGCTGTTCCTGCTGCTGGGCCGTCTGCGCCTGCACCACGCACCGTTCGCCTCCATCAGCGGCCCTGGCGCTTGGTCACGCAAGGATGTGGAGGACATCCTCTTCCTTGGCGTGGTGGGCGTGGTGGTGGGTGGGCGCCTGGGCTACTGCCTGTTCTACAAGCCCGCCTACTACCTGAGCCATCCGCTGGAAATCCTGATGATCTGGACCCCGGGCATGTCGTTCCACGGTGGCCTGCTGGGCGTGGTGGTTGCCATGCTGTGGTTTGCGCATTCGCGCAAGCGCCCTTGGCTGCAGGTGGCCGACTTTGTGGCGCCCTGTGTGCCCACAGGCCTCGCTGCGGGGCGCGTGGGCAACTTCATCAACGGCGAACTGTGGGGCCGTGTTGCAAGCCCGGACCTGCCCTGGGGCATGGTGTTTGCGCACAGCGGCTCGCTGCAGCCACGCCATCCATCGCAGGTCTACCAGTTTCTGATGGAAGGGTTGCTGCTGTTCATCCTGCTGTGGCTGTATGCGCGCAAAGAACGCCGCCCGGGCCAGGTGGCCGCCGCCTTCCTGGTGGGCTACGGTGTGTTCCGCTTCATCGCCGAATATTTCCGAGAACCGGATGCCCACCTGGGCTTGCTGTCGCTGGGCATGAGCATGGGGCAGTGGCTGTGCCTGCCGATGATCGCGGCGGGCGTGGGGCTGTGGGCACACAGCAAGGCCCGCCCAGGAGTCCCCCCTGGCGAGCTTCGACCCCGTCCAAATTGATTGTCTGAGGGGCCACCCGGTCACTGCGCGCCGAGTAGCACCCCTCCACGCTGCCCTGTTGATTGCCAGAACAATTCGCCCCCCGCCAACCGCTAGGAGACCTGCCATGAAGCTGCTTCGCCGTACGTTGATCGCCACCGCCGCCCTGGTCGCGCTGGGCGCCCAGGCCGCCGCCACCGTGGGCCAGCCCGCCCCCGACTTCACGCTCAAGGACGCCACCGGCAAGACGGTGCGCCTGTCGGACTTCAAGGGCAAGCACGTGGTGCTGGAATGGACCAACCCCGGCTGCCCGTTTGTGCGCAAGCACTACGACAGCGGCAACATGCCCGCCACACAGAAGGATGCCACTGGCCAGAACGTGGTGTGGCTGGCGGTCAATTCCACCGAGAAGGCCAGCAGCGACTACCTGGAGCCCGCCAAACTCACGGCCTGGGTCACCGAACGCAAGGCCGTGCCCACCGCCGTGCTGATGGACGAGGAAGGCACCGTGGGCAAAAGCTATGGTGCGCGCACCACGCCGCACCTGTACATCGTCAACCCGCAGGGCGTGCTGGTCTATGCGGGCGGCATCGACAGCATCCCCTCGGCCCGCCCGGCCGACATCGAGAAAGCCACCAACTACGTGAAGGTGGGGCTGTCGGAGGCGCTGGCGGGCAAGCCGATCTCGGCGGCGACGACACAGCCGTATGGCTGCAGCATCAAGTACAAGTAGGAAGCCCCCCTGAGGCGCTGCGCGCCTTCCCCCGGCGGGGGACGCCACCTGTGGCCTGGCAGAGCCAGTTCCACGGTGGCACTGGTGTGGGGAGCACGCCAGTTTTTACGAGTGTGGCGGGCTCGGCTCAGCGCGCCACGCAGTTCACGCGCAGCACACGGGGCGCCTGGAAGAACATCGTGTTGCCCTGGCCACGGATGTAAGTGCCACCGTCGCCGTACCCAAAGCCGGTGACCACACGCTCAGGCTGCAGCGGCACGGTGCGGCCGTTCATCTCCAGCAGCGCAGGGCCATCGGGCTGGGCGGGCCAGTGCACCACCAGCATGGGGCCACGGTCACAGGCGTAGGTCGTGACACGCTGGACCTTGGGCACATCGGGGGCGCGCGGCGGTGTGCAGGCGCTCAGGGCAATGGTGGACAGGGCAACGGCGGCCACAAGGCCAGTGGCGCGGCGGGCGCGTGGGGGGTTCTGCACGGGATCTCCTCGGAATCTGGGGCGGGGCCACAGTGTTGATGGCAGTGTTGGTGGACAACGCGGGGCTCTGGCGCCGCAGCAGTTCGCCCCCATACACTGCCATGTATGAAACGCACGCCCGACACCATCAGCACCCTGCGCGATATTCTGACGCACTGCCGCACCCTTGCGGTGGTGGGACTGTCGCCCCAATGGCACAGGCCCAGCTATTTCGCGGCCAAATACATGCAGGCGCACGGCTACCGCATCGTGCCGGTGAATCCGCTCGTCGCGCGCGAGGGCGGGCAGATTCTGGGCGAGACGGCCTACGCCAGCGTGGCCGATGCCGCCCAGGCGCTGGCGGCCCGGGGCGAACGGATCGACATGGTGGACTGCTTTCGCAAGAGCGAGGACATTCCGCCGCTGGCCGGGGAGGCGATTGCCATCGGCGCGCGCTGCCTGTGGCTGCAGCTGGGCGTGTTCAATGAGACTGCCCGCCTGCAGGCGAAGGCCGCCGGGCTCCAGGTGATCGAAAACCGCTGCGTGAAGATCGAACACGCGCGGCTGTTTGGCGGCCTGGGCTGGATGGGCGTGAACACCCGCGTCATCAGCGCCAAACGCCTGCGACAGCTGCCTTACTAGCAAATTCATAGCTCCTAGCGCTTATCCATCAAGCGCTGGCGGCCAATTTTATTCAAAATCATGTCTTCCAACCACCCCTCCGGCGCCGACCGCGACTTCGGTTTTGGCACCCGCGCCATCCACGCCGGCGCCCAGCCCGACCCCGTGACTGGCGCTCGTGCCACGCCCATCCACCAGACGACCAGCTTTGTGTTCGACAACGCGGAGCACGCCAGCAGCCTGTTCAACCTGCAGACCTTTGGCAACGTCTACAGCCGCATCAGCAACCCCACGGTGGCGGTGTTCGAGGAGCGCATTGCAAGCCTCGAAAACGGCCGCGCCGCCCTGGCCTGTGCCAGCGGCATGGCCGCGCAGATGGCGGCGCTGCTGGCCATCCTGAAGACCGGCGACCACATCGTGGCGGCCAGCACGCTGTATGGCGGCACGGTGGGGCAGCTGGGCGTGGGCTTCGCGCGCTTAGGGATAGAGACCACCTTTGTGGACCCGGCCGCCCCCGAGAACTTTGCACGCGCCATGCGCCCCAACACCCGCGCCGTGTATGGCGAAACCATCGGCAACCCGCTGGTCAACGTGCTTGACATCGCCGCCGTGGCCGAGGTGGCGCATGCCCACGGCGTGCCGCTCATCATCGACAACACGGTGGCCAGCCCCTACCTGTGCAACCCGCTGGCGCTGGGCGCCGACATAGTGGTGCACAGCGCCACCAAGTACATCGGCGGCCACGGCACGACCATGGGCGGCGTGGTGGTGGAGGGTGGCAAGTTCCCGTGGGACAACGGCAACTTCCCCGAGATGGTGGAGCCCAGCCGCGCCTACCACGGCGTGAAGTTCTACGAGACCTTTGGCGACTTTGGCTACACCATGAAGGCGCGCATGGAGGTCAACCGCACCTTCGGCGGCGTGCTGTCGCCCATGAACGCGTGGCAGCTGCTGCAAGGCGCCGAAACGCTGCACCTGCGCATGCGCGAGCACTGCCGCAACGCGCTGGCCGTGGCGAAGTTTCTGCAAAGCCATCCGCAGGTGGCGTGGGTCAACTACCCCGGTCTGGCGGATTCGCCGTATTTCGATCTGGCGCAAAAGCAGTTCCGTGCCGTGGATGGCACGCCCGGGGCCTCGGGCATCCTGACTTTTGGCGTCAAAGGCGGTGCGTCGGCCGGAGAGAAATTCATCGACGCCTGCGAGTTCCTGAGCCACCTGGCCAACATCGGCGACGCCAAGACGCTGGTGATCCACCCCGCATCGACCACCCACCGCCAGCTGAGCGAAGAAGAGCTGGCCCGCGCAGGCGTGAGCGCGGACATGGTGCGGCTGTCGGTGGGGATTGAGGATCTGGATGACATCCTGTGGGATGTGGACCAGGCGCTGGGGCGGGCGACAGAATCCCTCTGAGCCAATTTTTGGAACAATGCGCCGCTAGGAGACTACTACTGTGGAAACTTCCGACGCAGTCTCGGCTGGAAATTTGGCAGCAGTTCGAATTTACGGCATCGTTAAGTTCGAACAACCGTTGCTTTGTCTCAAAGAGGTACTTGGTACTAGCTTCCCCATCTGTATCGGTGGTGTTCAAGGACACTTTGAGTTCCCCTCGGAACCCATCGAATCAGGGCGGCCGGCTGACCCACTGCGCGAACCCCTTGTACCGCCTAAGGATGCAAAGACGTGGAGGCAGGGAGATCCACCAATTTTGTGGGGACTTCGGCATGCATACCAGTACCCGGACGGTCATCCTGAAGTATTGCGTGCGCTGCTGTGGTTTGACACTATCCCCGACAAGACGGCAGAACTGAGTACCGCTGTCTATCAAAATTTCGATCGATGGAGAACCCGACTTTTTGACGGGTTTGACCTGTTCAGCACGCGATGGTTTGCCAATTCAACGACAGTAGTAAGTCCGTCCCCAGGCGATCTGAACTTATTTGTTTTTGATCAATCAGGCAAACAGGAACGCCCATATAAAAAAAAGGGAACTCAAGTCGCTGTTTACGAAGATCCGGCGGCCCCCGATCCTGCTTTGACTCAAACTCAGATCGAGAAGGCTTGTATGTTGGCGTCGAGCGATACAGAGTTGTCGCTTCCATATCGGTTTCAACTGGCGGCGTATCGGGCCATCAAGGAAAAGGACTTTAGAAAAGCTATTGTTGAAACTGCAGTTGCGTCGGAGATTGCTCTCACGCAGGCCATTGAAAATCGCCTCCGCCTCGATCAACTCCCGTATACAGACAAGATCCTCGAGAAGTTCAGAATGCTCAGTGGCAGAGTTGAACTAGCGAGAGCAATGGGTTTCGCTGTTCCTGAAAATATCAAATCCGCCCTCGTAGAACCTCGCAATATGGTTGCGCACAGAGGCGAATCCCCAACTCAAAGGCAAGCGTTTGCAGCAGTAAGCGCAACAGCCAAAATTCTTGGCGACAACCTGCCGCCATTAGTTTGAAAAACCTGAGCAGACTTGGTCGCAACCTCCGGCATTCCTGTGTTTGATGGGCTACAACCACCGCCGCACATCCCGGCGGTAGTCCGCATACTGGCGCCCAAAGCGGGCTACCAGCTTGCGCTCTTCCAGGGGGATGTACCAACACTGCGCCAGCACAAAAAACAGCAGCACCAGAATCCACGGCGACAAGGCACCCAGCGCCAGCGCCACGCCCGCCAGGGCCAGCAGCATGCCCAGGTACATGGGGTTGCGCGTGTACGCAAACAGGCCCGCCGTGGTGAGCGTGCCGGGCTCGCCGAAGGTGTTGATATTGGTGCCGATGCGCTTGAACAGGCGAGCATGCCACTGGGCCATGGCCAGGCCCGCCAGCACCAGCACACCCCCCGCCCACCAGGCCAGCACGCGTGCATCGGTGGGCAGCGCGGCCAGGGGCCAAGTGCGCTGCAAAATCACCATCACACCCACCGACGCAAACCAGACCACAGGGGGCAGCAGCAAACGTTGCATTCCGACCTCTCCTTGCAAAATCAAGACATGGGCCGCAGTCTGCCGATGGCGCGCTGTGCTGGCGATAACCTGGGTTAACGGAGTCCTCTTTTGCCGACCTTTTCTCATTCCACCCACACGGTGCTGGAGCAACTGGCACAGGCCCCGCTGCCCGAGTGGGAGGCTCTGGAGCGCGCCACCACGGTGCGGCAGCTGCAGCCCGGCGAGGTGCTGTTCCACGCGGGCGAGGCGCAGCCCCGGGTGTTTGTGGTGAACCGGGGGCTCATCAAGATGGTGTACGAGACAGCCGGGGGCGACGCCTGGGTCAAGGGGTTTGCGCCCGCCGGCCTGTGTTTTGCCAGTCTCACAGCCCTGCAGCCGGGCGGCGTGACCAGCTATGCCGCCCTGGCCGAGGGCGGACCCTGCACGGTAGAGCAGATCGACCATGCAGCGCTGGAGGCGCTGGCCGCACGCCACAGCCTGTGGCAACGTGCGCTGAGCAACGCCTACCGCCTGTACGGCCAGCGCAAGGAACAGCGCGAGATGGAGTTGCTCACGCTGTCGCCCGAGGAGCGCTACCGGCGTTTCTTGCAGCAGCACCCACAGATCGCCACCCAGGTACGCCAGCGCGACATTGCCAGCTATGTGCGTGTGACACCGGTGGCGCTCAGCCGCATCAAGGCGCGCATGTTGCGCGGCGGCTGACGACAGCGGCTCAGAGGCGGCTGCTCAGGGGTTGCCGCCCTGAGCGGCGCCCAGGCGCTGCGACAGGTTGCGCGCGGTGTCGCGCAGGTGCTGCGCCGCCGGGCTCGCGGGCCCGGTCTGCAGCGTGGCGCTGGGGCCGATCACGGCGATGCACAGCACCAGCTGCCCGAACCCATCGAACACCGGCGTGGCCAGCGCGCTGATGCCGGGCAAAAGCTGATCTGTCACTGCGCTGATCTGATGCTGGCGCACGGCCTCCAGTTCGGCCGCAAATGCGGGCTCATCCAGCGCGCCCGCAAACCCTTCGGCCGCCAGTGCGGCGGCAGCGCGCTCGCGCGGGCCGAAAGCCGCGAACACCTTGCCCGTGGCCGTATGCCGCACCGAGGCCGTGGTGCCGTGGCGCATGGCCACATACACGGCGGTGGGGCCTTCTTCCACACGAATGATGGTGGGGCCACTGTCGCCCCAGACCGAGGCCGACACGGTGTAGCCGATGCGCTGGGCCAGCGCGGGCAGCTCGGCGATCGCCAGGCGCACGGGGTCCACCTGCTGCAGGCTGATGAGGCCCAGCTGCATGGCCAAGGGGCCCAGGCCGTAATGGCCGCTCACGGCGTCCTGCTCGATCAGGCCCAGCTTGCCGAAGCTCACCAGGTAGGGGTGGGCCTTGGCGGCCGTCATGTCGGCCGCGCGGGCCAGGTCCTTGAGCGCCATGCGGCGGCCGGTGCGCGCCAGCACCTTCAGCAGTTGCCCGCCCACCTCCACGCTCTGGATGCCGCGCGGGGTGCGGGGCGTGTCTTCGTCGTCGGCATGGGGCAGGTCGAGGGTCGTGGAGGCCATAGGCCCGATTGTCCACGCACCATGGCACCGCCTCGCCCTTCGGGTTTTCACCTAAACAAATGCGTTAGACATAAACAAATTTCTTGCCTAACATCAAAACATTCCGTTTAGATAAACGCATTCACCATTAACAAATCACCACCATGAGCACCGTCAAAACCTTTGCCTCCGCCGCTGACCTCGAAGTGAAGAAGGTGAGCTTCGACCAGCTATCCGACCACGCCTACGCCTACACGGCCGAAGGCGACCCCAACACCGGCATCATCGTTGGCGACGACGCGGTGATGGTCATCGACACCCAGGCCACTCCCGTGATGGCGCAGGACGTGATCCGCCGCATCCGCGAGGTGACCGACAAGCCCATCAAGTACGTGCTGCTGTCCCATTACCACGCAGTGCGCGTGCTGGGCGCCAGTGCCTACGGGGCCGAGCACATCATCGCCAGCGAAGACACGCGCGACCTCATCGTGGAGCGCGGGCAGTTCGACAAGGACAGCGAGATTGGCCGCTTCCCCCGCCTGTTCCAGAACGTGGAGAGCGTGCCTGACGGCCTGACTTGGCCGACCATGACCTTCAACAAGAAGATGACGCTGTGGCTGGGCAGCGTGGAAGTACAAATCCTGCAACTGGGCCGAGGCCACACCAAGGGCGACACGGTGGCCTGGCTGCCGCAGGAAAAGATCCTCTTCAGCGGCGACCTGGTGGAATTCGACGCCACGCCGTATGCGGGCGATGCGTACTTCCAGGACTGGCCACAGACCCTGGACAACATCGCGGCCCTGAAGCCCGAAAAGCTGGTGCCTGGCCGGGGCGCCGCACTGCAGACGCCCGAGCAGGTGCAGGCGGGCCTGGCCGGTACGCGCGCCTTCATCAGCGACCTGTACGAGAGCGTGAAGGCCAGTGCTGCGCAAGGCGAAGACCTGCGCAAGGTGTACGAGGCCACGTTCGCCAAGCTGCAGCCCAAGTACGGGCACTGGGTGATCTTTAACCACTGCATGCCCTTTGACGTGACCCGTGCGTACGACGAGGCCACGCAATACCCCGACCCACGCATCTGGACCGCCGAGCGTGACATTCAAATGTGGAAGGCTTTGGAAGGCTGAGCCGCCGAGGTTGGAAGAGACAAAAGATATGAACCCCAGAGACATTCCCACCGAAGCCTTCCACGCCAGCGGCCCTGAAGTGCAGGCCATCGACTTCGGCTACGTGCACTCGCCCGACCAGGACAGCGCCCAACCCGCGCGGCACCCCATCGTGATCATCGGCGCGGGCCCCGTGGGCCTGTCGCTCGCGATTGACCTGGCGCAGCGCGGCCAGCGCGTGGTGGTACTGGACAACGACCACAAGCTCTCCATCGGCTCGCGCGCCATCTGCTTCGCGAAGCGCACGCTCGAAATCTGGGACCGCCTGGGCGTGGGGCAGCGCATGGTGGACAAGGGCGTGTCGTGGAACCTGGGCAAGGTGTTCCTCAAGGACGAGCAGTTGTACGAGTTCAACCTGCTGCCCGAGCAGGGCCACGAACGCCCGGCCTTCATCAACCTGCAGCAGTACTACGCCGAGGCCTACCTGGTGGAGCGGGCACTGCAGCTGCCCGGCATCGACATCCGCTGGCACAACAAGGTGACCACCGTGGCCAGCCGCGAGGACGGCGCATTGCTCGGCATCGAGACGCCCGAAGGCAGCTACCAAATAGACGCCCAGTGGCTGGTGGCCTGCGATGGCTCACGCTCGCCCACGCGGCAGATGCTGGGGCTGGAGAGCAAAGGCCGCATCTTCCAGGACCGTTTCCTGATCGCCGATGTGAAGCTGGCGGGCGATGCGGACTTCCCGACCGAGCGCTGGTTCTGGTTCGACCCGCCCTTTCACCCCAACCAGAGCGTGCTGCTGCACCGCCAGCCCGACAACGTGTGGCGCATCGACTTCCAGCTCGGTTGGGACGCGGACCCGGAAGAAGAAAAGAAGCCCGAGAACATCCTTCCGCGCGTGAAGGCACTGCTGGGCGCGGATGCGCAGTTCGAACTGGATTGGGCGAGTGTCTACACCTTTGCCTGCCTGCGCATGGACCAATTCGTGCACGGCCGCGTGGTCTTTGCCGGCGACAGCGCGCACGGTGTCTCGCCCTTTGGCGCACGCGGCGCCAACAGCGGCGTGCAGGACGCCGAGAACCTGGCCTGGAAGCTCGATTGGGTGCTCAAGGGCCGTGCAGGCACCGCCCTGCTGGCGACGTATGGACCCGAGCGCGAATACGCGGCCGATGAGAACCTGTGCAACTCCACGCGCGCTACCGACTTCATCACGCCCAAGAGCGAGGTGAGCCGCCTGTTCCGCGACGCCGCGCTGCACCTGGCGCGCGACCATGCCTTTGCGCGCCGCATCGTCAACAGCGGGCGCCTGTCGGTGCCGGCCACGCTGCACACATCGCCGCTGAACACGCCGGATACCGATACCTTTGTGGGCACCCAGGTGCCTGGCGCGGTGCTGCTCGATGCGCCTCTGACGAAACAAGGCCAGCCGACTTGGTTGCTGCGCGAGCTGGGGCCGGAGTTCACGCTGCTGGTGTTTGGCCCTGCTCCCACCTGGGCTGGCGCACTGCCCCATGTGCGGGTGCTGCAGATCGGACTGGACGTGATCGACGCCCAGGCGCTGGCGGCGCAGCGGCTGGACGCGCTGCCAGGCACGGCGTACCTGGTGCGGCCCGATCAGCATGTGTGTGCCCGCTGGCACGCCCCCACCGAAGCGGCCGTGCGCGCCGCTCTGGCCCGTGCCACGGCAACGGTCTTGTGAGCGGCCTCGGACAAGGAAACCAACATGCTGAACACCCAACCCCATCTGCAGGCTTGCGACGACTTTTACGAAGCACTGATCGCCGCACACCAAGGCCTGTCGACCCCCGAGAGCCACGCCATGAATGCACGCCTGGTGCTGCTGCTGGCCAACCACATCGGCGACCAGGCCACACTGCTGCAGGCCTTGCAGCTGGCACGGGGCAACCCACCCCACGGTGCCCTGCCCGCTGCGGCAGAGCGCAAAGCCATCACGCCCGTGGTGCCCACCCACGCAAACGCCTGAGACGCCCCACCGCCAGGGCTATCCTGCCTTCCTGAATGCACACCCGCCCCCAAGCGCCGCAAAAAGACGGTGCATGGCCTTTTCTCGCCCATCACACACAACCACCGGAGACACACCAACATGCTGCGCAAACACTTCCTCGCCACCCTTGCCGGGCTGGCACTGGCAACCGCCCTCCCCCTGGCCCATGCGCAAGGCGCCAAGCCGCTCGAATGGGTGGTGGGCTATGCCGCAGGCGGGGGTTCCGACATCGTGGCACGCACCATCGCCGAGTCGATGTCGGCCACGCTGGGGCGCCCCATCGTCATCAACAACAAACCCGGTGCAGGCACCAACATTGCCGCCGAGTACAGCGCACGCAACAAGGACTATGGCAACCTGATCTTCTCGGCCGATTTCGCCACGCTGGCGGCCAATCCGTCCCTGTTCAGCAAGCTGAGCTACAACGCCGAGAAGGACTTCCAGCCGGTGGGCCTGCTGGTGCGTTTCCCGATGTTCCTCGTGGTGTCCAACAACGTGCCCGCCAAGAACCTCAAGGAATTCATGGCCTGGGCCAAAGGCCAGGCCGATGGTGTGAACTGGGCGTCGGCCGGGCCGGGCAGCCCGCACCACCTGGTGGGCGAGCTGTTCCGCGAGCAGAGCGGCCTCAAGCTCACGCATGTGCCGTACCGTGGTGCGGCCCCGGCCATTCAGGATGTGATCGGCGGCCAAGTGCCGGCGATGTGGATCGACAGCGCCACCGTGTACCCGTTTCTCAACGGTGGCAAGGTCAAGGCCATCGGTGTGGCCAGCCCACAGCGTGTGGGCACCATGCCCGATGTACCCACCATTTCAGAACAAGGGCTGCAGGGTTTTGAAGGTTTTGCGTGGCAGGGCATCGTGGCCCCGACAGGCACACCTGCCGATGCCGTGGCCACCTTCAGCAATGCCTTGCAGACCGCTTTGGGCGACACACGCACCAAGGCGCGCCTCCAGGCATTGGGTGTGGAGCCCATGCCCGGCACCGCAGCGCAAATGGGCAGTTTTGCGCGCACCGAGCGCGAGAAGTGGGGCCGGGTGATTACCAAGGTGGGCGTAAAGCTGGATTGACCCCCTGAGCGGCTGCGCCGCCTCCCCCTGAAGGGGAACTCCACCCCTGGCCTGGCAAAGCCAGTTCCACGGTGGCACTGGTGTGGGCAGCGCCCGTTTTGTGCGTCAAGCGGCTGCTCTGCGGCAGCGTGCCAGTCGGCGCTTGCGCTGCAGTGCGGGGGCCAACCACAGCAACTGCACCGTGGCATAGCCCAGCGCCGCCAGCAACGCACCGAGCGTGGGCAGGCCTACAAGCAGCGGTGTTCCCAGGGCCTGGATCCAGGCAGCCATCGCCTGCACCGAGAAATCGCCACCCGGCGCCACGCTGCTCCAGGCAGGCAGCGTCTGCTCGCCCGGCATCACCAGCGCGCCCAAGTAAAAGGCCAGCGCATACAGCGGCACGGTGGTGAGGGGGTTGGTATAAAAAGTAGCCACGCCCCCCGCCACGATGTTGCCGCGCAGCCAGGCGCACACCATCAACGTGCCCGGTATCTGCAGCGGGCCGGGGATGAGCCCGCAGAACATGCCCGCAGCCACACCGCGCGCCAGGGGTTGGCGTTGGAAGCGGAACAGCTCGCGCCGCTCCAGCCAAGGCCGCAAGCTGGCGAGCCAGCCGCGGTCCAGGTGCACACGGGCCCGGGGTTCCAGGCCACGCAGCCAACGGCGCAGGGTGCACAGCATTTGCATCACCACCCTGATCAGCCCCACGCGAGGGCCGTGGCCGTTCCGGCGCCCCACAGGGCCGTCAGGCCCGCCAGCAGGCGCACATCCCGCCGCTCATTGCCAGCGCGGTGCGCCGTCACCGTGGCCAACGCCAAGCCGCACCACACGCACAACATGATTGCATCGAGGAGTTCCATGGTCTTCTATGCTCCGTTCAGTCCTTGGGCGGCAGTGCCAGAGGTTTGTGGGCGCCCGGGGCCGTGTTGCGCAGCGACAGGAAGATGGAGCCTGCGATCAGGCCGGCTGTCACCAGGAGGGCGTAGCCGATCGGGATCTTGACCAGGTCGATGAGCAGCATCTTGCCACCGATGAAGATCAGCACCAGCGCCAGGCCGTAGGCCAGCAGGTGGAAGCGGTCCGCCAGGTCGGCCAGCAGGAAGTACAGCGCACGCAGGCCCAGGATGGCGAAGATGTTGGCCGTGAGCACGATGAACGGGTCGTTGGTGATCGCGAAGATGGCAGGAATGCTGTCGACCGCGAAGATGATGTCGGTGGTCCCGATGAGCACCAGCACCACGAACAGCGGGGTGTAGTGCTTCACGCCGTTGACCAGCGTGGAGAGCTTCTCGCCGTCGAACTGGTCGGTGATGCGGATGCGCTTTTTCAGGAACTTGAGCACCGGGTTGGTGGCGATGTCGGGCTCCTGCCCGGCAGCGAACCACATCTTGGCACCCGTGACCACGAGGAACGCGCCGAACACGTACAGCAGCCAGTGGAAGGTGGCCAGCAGCCAGGCGCCCGCCAGGATCAGCAGCGTGCGCAACACGATCGCGCCAATGATGCCGATGATGAGCGCGCGCTTCTGGTACTGCGGCGGCACGGCAAAGTAGCTGAACAGCATCAGAAACACAAAGATGTTGTCGATCGACAAACTCTTTTCGACCAGGTAGCCGGTGATGAACTGCATCGACACCGTGTTGGCCACCTCGCGCCCCTGGCTGCTGTCGAGGTACCACCAGAGGATGGCGACGAACACGAACGCCAGCGAGAACCACAAGAGGCTCCAGCGCAGCGCTTCCTTCATCGTGACCTTGTGCGCGCCCTGGCGCTCCATCACCAACAGGTCGACGCCGATCGCGACGACCACAAAGACGGCAAAACCCGCCCACATCCACCAGGTTCCTATGGTTTCCATGATTGATAGCTCCGAGGGGAAAAATGTTTCACCGGGCAAGACCTGCCGATGACTGGACGGACTGTAGGGGCGGAATCGATTCTTAAAAACCTGTCATATCAGTACCATTGGTTCGGTTTTTACGAACCAATGCCACCGCACCGTTGTGCCGATTGCGAGAAATCATGAGCCAGAGCTTCAACTACCGCCATCTTTTTTACTTCTGGGTCGTGGCCAAGGAGGGCGGCATCGCACGCGCCGCCGAACGGCTGGACATGGCCGTGCAGACCATCAGCGCCCAGGTGCGCGAGCTGGAAAAGGCCCTGGGCGTGAGCCTGCTGCGCACCGAGGGCCGCAACCTGGTGCTCACCGACGCCGGTGTGGCCGCGTTGCACGAGGCGGACCACATCTTTGCGCTGGGCGAGCTACTGCCCGTGCGCGTGCGCGAGGCCGCCACCGGCCAGACGCTGCGGCTGAACCTGGGCATCTCCGACGGCATCGCCAAGCTGGCCGTGCACCGGCTGCTGACCCCCGTGCTGGACGAGCCCCACCTGCGCCTGCTGTGCCACGAGGGCGAGTTCCAGCCGCTGCTGGGCGAGCTGGCGCTGCACAAGCTCGATGCGGTGCTGGCCGACCGCGCCGCACCGCCCAACCGCGCGCTGCGCACCACCAGCCAGCTGCTGGGCACGAGCGCCATCGCCTGGTACGCCCCGCCCTTGTGGGCCGATGCGGCCGCCACGGACTTCCCGCACAGCCTGGCCGTGGTGCCCGTGCTGCTGCCCACCGACCACGCCGCCATGCGCGCGCGCATCGACCACTGGCTGGAGCGCGAACGCATCCGCCCGCGCATCGCGGGCGAGTTTGAAGACAGCGCGCTGCTGAGCACCTTTGCCGCCACCGGCATGGGCGTGATGCCCGCGCCGGTGTCGCTGGGCGAGCACCTGGCACAGACCCACGGGCTGGTGCAGGTGGGCACCACGCCGGACGTGCAGGAGCAGTTCCACCTGATCTACAGCGCCCGCAAGGTGATGCACCCGCTGCTCACGCGGCTGCTGGAGGTGGGGAAGAGCGGAATGCTATTAAATTAATAGCTATTAACGCTTTTCTATCAAGCGGCGGGGACCAAAAAGACTAAAAACTATTCTCCCTGCGGCAGCGCCAATCGCCCCCTCCACGAAACAGGCACGCCCCACGCCAGAGGCGCCCAGCAAGGGCCGCCCCGCAGCGATGGCGTCGTCCCCCTCCAGGGGGACGCGGCGCAGCCGCTCAGGGGGTATCCAGCTAATCCCGCCCGGCCCGCTCGATGCTCGCCGCCGCCATCTCCGGGTCCGAAAAGCAGATCTCGTGGCTGCCCGCGCACTCCACCAGCCGGAACAGGCCCAGCCGCTCCGACAGGCGCGGGTGCCAAGGCAGGCTGTGGGGCAGCGCCGCATCCTGCTGGGCGTTGAGGTAGCTCTTGCCAATCTCCAGCGCCGCCAGCGGCACGGGCAACTGCGCCGGCTCGGTGAAGGTGCGGTACGGGTGCGGATTCAACTGCGCGTAGCTGCTGCGCGCCAAGGCCTCGTCGGCGTCGTTGATGAAGGCCTCGCGCCAGATGGCGTACGGCAGCATCACGGCATTGCCGCTGGCCGCCGCCACCTGGTCGAACAGCGCGCGGTAGTGCGGCGGCACCAAGTCGTTCAGGCATTCGCCGTGCATCGGCACAAACGCGTTCCAGTACACCAGCCGGCGGATGCGCCCGGGCAGCCGCGCGGGCATGTGGCTGATGACCATGCCGCCATAGCTGTGGCCGACCAGGCGCACATCGGTGAGGCCGTGGCCCTCGATAAAAGCCGCAAGCGAGTCCACCGCATCCGCCAGGCCCGTGGCTGCGCGGTCATCGCCCGGCCGGTTGCCGGCCAGGGTGGGGCAGTGCACGGTGTGGCCGCGTGCGCGCAGGTGGCCGGCCGTGGCCTCCATCTCGGCGCCGGTGTGCCAGGCGCCATGGACCAGAACATAGGTATCCGCCATGTGTGTCTCCTTCGGTTTTGTTGCGGGATGGACAGGGTGATCTGCCCTGCCGCCACCTTACGAAGAGAGCGCTGTCCAAAATGGCCTGCGCGTGCCAGCCCGGTGTGCCGGATGCGCCAAATGGGCCACATCGCGACCAGGCTCAGCCGCCGCGCCGCCATTGCGCGGGGGATGCCCCCATGGCGCGTTGAAACGCCCGCGCGAAGTGCGACGCGTCGGCAAAACCACAGCGCCGCCCAATCTCGGCCACCGCCACATGGGCCAGCTGAGGCCGGCGCAGCAGCTCGCCCGCGCGCTCCAGGCGCATCTGCCGCAGCGTGCCCGCAAAGGTGTGGCCCTGCGCCGCAAACGCGCGGTGCAGGGTGCGTACCGAGACACCCGCCTCCTTTGCAAGAGCCTCGGCGGAAACGCCTGGCTGGTCGATGCGGGCGCGCAGCAGTGCGCACAGGCGGACATGCAGGCTTCGCACGGCGGAGGGAGTGGGCGGCTGGGACGGCTCCAGCGCTGCGCTCAGCAAGGCTCCGAGGTGGTTCGACAACAGCGAAGGCGACAGGGCCTGCGCCGAAGCCGGGTCGCGCGCCAGCTGCACGGCCAGTGCGCCCAGGCTCTGGCCCCAGCCCTGGTCCCGCCAGGCCACGCGGGGCCCGTGTGCCTCGGCCTGAGCCAGCCATTGCCCCACCCAGACGCGCGGCAACTGCAACGAGACACAGTTCACGCCGTCCGGAAAATGCAATTCATACGGCCGGGCCGAATCCACCAGCACCACATCGCCGGGGCGCAGGTAGGCCACTTGGCCGTCTTGCCGCACATGCCAGGCGGACTCTGCCTGGCCGATCAGGTAAAACGGCAGTTGCCGACTGCGCGCAATGCCGGACGGCGTGCGGTACACGTCCTGCGTGGAAGCGCGAACCTGGTTGACCGACAGGGTCTCAACCGGCAGGCTGTGCAGCACCCCATCAAACGTGGGTGCTTCGCGCGAGCTGCACTCCATCTCGAGGAACGCTTCGCAGATGGCCCCCACCCAATAGTCCAGGCGCGCTGCGGGCGCGACCACATCGGTCGTCCACTGGCGCAGTGGAGGCGGGGTGGCGGATGCAGGAACTGCAGGCATGGCGCCAATCTAGCGGCAAGCCCTGCCCGCAGGCAACAGGGCAAGCCCACCCTTCCAGCCGAATGCGTGCGGCGGCCCCAAAGAGATCGTCGACGGGTTCTCAGCGCTGCGGCATGTCCTTGACCGAATAGCCCAGGCTCACCGTCGCATCGTCCGGAATCGGGGGCATTGAGGCGTTCCACGCTTCCCACGCCGCGCGCATGGCCTGCAGCCGCGCGGGCTCCAGCGGCGCGCGGTTGGCGCGCTCGCGCTCGTCCTGCGCCAGGTTGAACAGGTAGTCGTTGCCGTCCACCCGCAGGTACTTCCAGTCGCCCTGGCGCATGGCGCGCTGGCCGCGGTGGTTCATACGCCAGAACAGCGCGGGCTCGTGCAGCACCGACGAATCACGCAGCAGCGGCATCAGCGAGCGGCCGTCCAGCGGGTAGTCGGCGTGCGGCATCGCGCCCGCTGCATCGAGCATCGTGGCGGACCAGTCCATGGTCATGCAGGTCTGCGGGCTCACGCTGCCCGGCGCGATCACGGCGGGCCAGTGGGCGATCCAGGGCACGCGGATGCCGCCTTCGGTCAAATCCATCTTGCCGCCGACCAGGGGCCAGCTGTCCGAGAAGCGCTCGCCGCCGTTGTCGCTGGTGAAAACGACCAGCGTGTCGCGATCGATGCCATGGCGCTGCAGCGCGGCCATGATGCGGCCAATGCCCTCGTCCATGTGGTGGATCATGCGGCGGTAGGTGTCGATGCTGCCGCCGTGCAGGTGGAACAGGTTGCCCTTGACCTCCTGCGCCAGCGCCTCGTCGTCCCGCGTCTCCCACGGCCAATGGGGCGCCGTGTAGTGCAGGCTCAAGAAGAACGGCGTGCCGGCCTGTGCGCCGGGCGCCATGCGTGCAACGTAGTCGAGCGCGTGGTCGGTGATGAGGTCGGTGAGGTAGCCGTCCTGCTGCTTTTCTTCTTCGCCCAGGTACAGGTCGTGCGTGCCGTTGGAGCTGCAGTGGGTGAAGTAGTCCACCCCACCCGACATGGGCCCGAAGAACTCTTCGTAGCCCGAGCGCAGCGGCCCAAACGCGGGCGGGTAGCCCAGGTGCCACTTGCCCATCAGCGCCGTGCGGTAGCCCGATGCGCGCAGCAGCGACGGCAGCGTGGGGTGCTCGGGCGGCAGGCCCAGCGTGGTGCTGCCCCGGCTCTTGCTGTTGATGGGCTCTTCGGCCGCGCCGCGCAGGCGGTACTGGTAGCGCGCGGTCATCAGCGCAAAACGCGTGGGCGAGCAGACCGGTGAATTGGAGTAGCCCTGCGTGAGCTGGAGGCCGTGGGCGGCCAGGCCGTCGAGCACCGGCGACACGGCGCCGAAGCTGGCGTCGCGCCCGCCGTAGCAGCCCAGGTCGGCATAGCCGAGGTCGTCGGCAACGATGAAGATGATGTTCGGGCGGGGTTGTAAGGTCATCTCGAAATCCAGTTTCACTCAACGTGGCCCGCAGTCTTCGCGACAGGCACGGCCGAGGCGAGGGGCGGCTAGCAAGGGCCGCCCCGCAGCAAGGCCGCCGTCCCCCTCGAGGGGGAAGCGGCGAAGCCGCTCAGGGGGGCTTCCTGTCAAGGCTTGAAGCCCGAGCGCTGCACCACCGGCGCCCACTGCGCGCGGTACGCCTTGAGCATCGCTTCGGTCTGCGCCATGGTCGCCACCACCGGCTCCATCTTGGCGGCCTCGAACTTGCGCTGGGTGTCTGGGTCTTTCATCACTTCCACGATCAACCCGGCCAGACGCTCGGCCTGGGCCTTGGGCATGCTCATGGGGGCGTAGAAGGTGTTCCAGCCCGTCGCGGCCAGGTCCATGCCGCTTTCCTTGAAGGTGGGGATCTTGGGGTCCAGCGGGCTGCGCTTGGCGCTCGACACGGCCAGGATGCGGATCTTGCCGGCCTCGTGCTGGGGCAGCAGGGTGTCGAAGGTGTCGAACGCCACGGGCACCTGGCCGCCCAGCAGGTCGTTGAGCAGCGGCGCAGAGCCGCGGTAGCCCACCACCTCGGCGCGCACCTTGGCGGCGTCGCCCACCATCAGGCCGAAGAAGTGCGGCAGGCTGCCCGTGGCTGGCACGCCGAAGTTGGCCTTGTCGGGGTTGGCGCGCAGCCAGGCCATCAGGTGCGGCAGCTCCTTGACCGGCACGGCGCTGGCCACGGCCACGCCGAACTCGTAGCTGTTGACATGGCTCACGGGGCGGAAGTCGCGCTCGGGGTCGTAGCCTGCGTCGGGGAACACCAGGGGTGCCACCAGCATGACGGCCGGGTTGGCCAGCAGCAGCGTGGGCTGGTTGGCGGGCGCGGCCTTCACGGCCTGGGCCGAGAGGCGGCCGCCGGCGCCGGTCTTGTTCTCCACGATGACGGGCGTGCCGAGCTTGGTGCCCAGCTTGTCGGCCACGATACGGGCCACGCGGTCGGTCGCGCCGCCGGGGGCGTAGCCGACCACGATGCGCAGGGGAGCTTCCTGCGCCTGTGCAAGCGATGCGGACAAGGCCAGCACGGTGGCCAGCAAGGAGGAAAGAGGTTTCCACATGGTCAGGGTCTCCTGGGGCGATGGCAGGGCTCTGCGCGGCTGCGCAGGTTGATGGGCGCACTGTATTGCCCACACAATCAATTGATCTAATCAATTCTTGCCCGGAAATACCCTGATGCCTGCGCCTGCCCCGGCACCCTGCGACCCCGCCGAAATGGGCCACCGACTGACCCACCCCGCGGCCGCCAATGACCTGCTGATGTACCGCCTGAACCGCCTGCTGGCAGTGGCAGGCAGCCTGGTAGTGCGGCTGTGCGAAGGGGGTTATGGCATCACGCGGCGCGAGTGGGGGTTGCTCATGATGCTGGCGCAGCACCCCGGCATGCCCCCGGCCGAGTTGGCGCAGCGCCTGGGACTGGACCGGGCGCGCACGTCACGCGCCATCACGTCACTCTTGGCCAAGAAGCTGCTCACCCGCGATGCGATGCCGGGCGACCGGCGCCAGGCCGTGCTCTCACTCACCCAGGCAGGGCAAGCGCTGCACGATGCCCTGTTCCCACAAGTGAAGGCGCTCAACCAGGATCTGCTGGCGGGACTGGACGAGGGGGCTGTGCAAGCGCTGGACCACGCACTGGCAGATATGCAAAAGCGGGCGGAAGCGCTGGTAGCCAGCCGCACCGATGTGCCGCGCACCTACCGGTTGCGGGGTGGGCGGCAGCACCCTTGAATGGCCCGGGAGGCGATGGACGCGGAAGGCTGCGGCGGTGACCCATCTTGTTTACCTGGCACCGTACCGTGCAACCGCACACTTTTATTGCTGCGCATTGGAATGAATAACCATGATCTGATTCAAACCAGATCGCGGCATTCCATTCGGGTCAATGGCAGAACCTTTTTGCGCCGAGCTGATTCCGGCATGGCGCAATGCCCGCGCCGGTATCACTGGGCGAGCACCTTGCCAAGATGCTGGAGCTGGTGCAGGTGGGCACCACACCCGACATGCAGGAGCAGTTCCACCTGATCTACAGCGCCCGCAAGCTGATGCACCCTCTGCTCACGCGGCTGCTGCAGGCGGGAGAAAGCGGGACGCTACTGAATCAGTAGCGCACTGCGCAGATGCAGAAAGTGCCAGCCGCCCAAACGTTCTTGGGCGAGCGCCTGCTTGCCTGCTTACTTGCCAGTGCTGGACTGCTGCTGCAGCATGAACTGGTCGAGCTCGGCCCGCACAGCGCCGGTGGGGTCGAGCAACTCGCCGGTTTGCGCCGACTTGATGCCTGCGGCGGTGATGGCGGCGGTGCGGTCTGTGATGGAGATCTGCACCTGGTACAGATTGCCGTCGTTGGTACGCTCGTTGGTGAACACGCACAGGGCCTCGCCCGGGTCGGCAAAATAGATCACACCGGCATCGGTGGTTCGGTTGGGCGTGCGCAGGAATTCGGTGTACAGGATGAGGGGCACGGGGTCCTGCGCCACGCCGTTGACGTACCAGGGTTTTTGCCAATCGTCGTTTTGCAGCACCAGGTCGTATTTGAGCGAGCGGAGTTGGAGGTTGGTGTCGCGACCGTTGCCCACCGACTCGGCGAGTACATACAGAATCTTTCTACCTCGGTAGAACGGGCCGGCCGTCCCAACGACGGTACAGGCCACGCCTTGGAGGTCAGACGCGGAGTGCACGGTACCCGAACTGATGTTTTGCAAGTCCGCATGGGCCAGCCCCGCTGCCAGCAAGATGCCCATCGACATCACGCATTTTTTCATGTCCATTTCCCTCTCCTCTCACCAATAAAGTTGCTATGTGGCCGCCGTGGACAGCAAACATACTGTTACAGCGTGTATCCATCGTAACAGTAGGCTGGCACCCGTCTATCCCTCATTTTGGGGATGACAGCCGCCACAGGGAGGCTGTAGAAGCCTCCTTTCAGCACAACGCCCCGGGCGCACGCACAATGGTGCGGCGCCAGTGACGGCGACCTGCGCAGTTGGCCGGTCCTTCTCAATCTTCATCCGCTTGCCTACACCCCCCCTACATGTCATCGCCCCCAACCTCTTTGTGGAGCCCCTTGCGCCAACCAGCATTCCGGGGCCTGTGGGTCTGCGGTGGCGTGTTCTTCATCGGCAGCGGCATGCAGACCATGGCAGCTGCCTGGCTGATGGTGGAGCTCACGGGCTCGTCGTTCCTGGCGGCGCTGGTGCAGACGGCGGTGTTCATGCCGATGTTCCTGCTGGCACTGCCGGCGGGTGTGTTGGCCGACACGACGGACCGGCGGCGCCTGATCTCGGGGGCGCTGCTGGCGCAGGTGGGGGCCTGCGCACTGTTGACACTGCTGGTCCTGGGGGGCTGGGGTGGCCCGGCATCAGTGCTGTTCCTGGTGTTCATCTGCGGCTGCTGCACGGCGGTGCTCACGCCGGCGTGGAACTCTTCGGTCATCGACCCGGTGCCGCGCGACGAGTGGCCGCAGGCCATCACTGCGGTCAGCATTGCGTACAACGCAGCGCGCGCCATCGGACCTACGCTGGCCGGGCTGGTGTTTGCCCAATTGGGCGCGGGCTGGGTGTTCGCCGTCACGGTAACCACCACCTTGGTGATGTGGGAGTCCATCCGCCGCTGGCCGCCCAAGGCCCACCCGCCGTCCAAGCTGCCCGCCGAGCGCCTGTGGGGCGGCACGTTGAGCGGCCTGCGGTTTGCATGGCACTCGCGCATCATCCTGGCGCAACTGGTGCGGGTGATGGCATTCAGCGCCGCGGGCTCGGCCCTGTGGGCCCTGCTCCCCGTCATTGCCCAGCGCCTGGGCACCGGCGCGCCGGGCTTTGGCCTGCTGATGGGGTGCCTCGGCACCGGCGCCGTGGCTGTGGGCCTGGTGCTGGGGCGGCTGCGCGCGCGTTTTGGCATGGAAGCCATCGTGGGCGTGGGCGGCGTGGTGTTTGCAGCGGCCATGCTGGTGGCGGCACTGACCAAGATAGCATGGGTGGTTTACATCGGCATGCTGTTTGCGGGCGCGGCCTGGATGTCGGCGATGTCCACCTTCAACACCGCCACGCAAGCCAGCGCACCGCAGTGGGTGCGCTCCCGCGCGGTGGCCATGCACATGGTGGCAGCGTTGGGCGCATTTGCGATGGGATCGGCCTTCTGGGGGGCGGCGTCCGACATCGTGGGCCTGGCACCCACGCTGTATGTGGCCGCTGCGCTCATGGGCGCAGGCTTGCTGCTGGCGCGGCCGATGCCGCTGCGCATGGGGGCTCTGCACGAGGTAACGCAGGCCACGCCCTGGGATGAACTCTTCATCGAGGCCGAGCCCCTGCCGGAGGCCGGGCCCGTGGCCGTGGAGGTGGGCTACCGCATTGCGCCCGGCACCGACACCGAGTTTCTTGACACCATCAGCCGCATGAAGGCCCCGCGCCGGCGCGATGGCGCGACCTTCTGGCGGGTGTACAAGGACCTGGGCGAGCCTTCACGCTATGTGGAGCGTTTCATCGTCGAGTCCTGGGCCGACTATTTGCACCAGCGCGCCCGCGCCACCATGGCCGACCAGGCGCTGGAGACCGAGGTGCGGACATTCCTCGCGCCCGGCGAGGTGGTGCGCATGTCGCACTACATCGCAGAGCGGTAGTTCGTTCGTACCCGACCAGCCACCCTGCGGAGCAAGCCCTGCTCAACCTCCGCGCCGAAAGTACCGCGCCGGCGTTTCCCCAAACGCCTGCTTGAACACGGTGATGAAGCCCGACACATCCAGATAACCGACTTCGAGCGCCACCTCGGTCACGCTGCGGCCCTGGCTGAGCCATTGCATGCCCTTGAGCAGGCGCAACTGCTGGCGCCACTGGGCAAAGGTCAGCCCCGTCTCCTTGGCAAACAGGCGCGCGGCGGTGCGGGCAGTCATGCCGCAGGCGGCGGCCAGTTCATCGAGCGTGCGTGCATCGGCGGGCTGCGCCTGCAGCGCGGTGGTGAGGCGCAGCAGGCGCGGGTCGGCCGGAGTGGGCAGGTACGACGGCACGGTTTCCAGGTTCGGCAGGCGGTCCAGGATGACGGCGATCAGGCGCTCCTCTCGCCCGCCCAGCGGGTAGTCGATGCCAAAACTCGCGGCCTCGGCCAGCAGGGCGTCGAGCAACGGATCGACCGTGACGACGCCTGGCTCCGACGGGGTGTCGGCCGCGCCGGGTTTGACGTACAGCGTGCGCAGCCACACCGGGCGATCGGCGGCCACCTTGTGCACCATGCCGGGCGGGAGCCACACCGCGCGGTGGGGCGGCACGATCCAGGTACCGCGCTGCGTGTGGGTGGTCAGCATGCCCTCGCAGGCATAGACAAACTGGGCGCTCTGGTGGGCGTGCCAGTGGCCGTCAAACGGCGGGTAGCGGTCAGAAACCGCACAGACTGCGCGCCCGGCGGTATCGGCATCGACCGGGTTGTCGAGCACCGGCGGGGCCAGCACCGCAGTGCGCGGCCTGCGGCGGCCCGGCGCAGGCGTCTGGGCAGCGTTCGTTGCGTTTGTCTGTTTGGGCATATTTTTTGTCGTGGTGCGCCGAGACGGCCACGCCTCGCAAATTTACCTTAGAGGCTCATTTCCACTTCACAGAGCCCACACCATGACTGCCCCCTATTCCACCCGTTTTTTCAGCCCCTTCCGCTCCCAGCGCCGCCCTCGCGCTCTGCGCACGCTGACTGCCATCGCCCTCACGTTCGCCAGCATCACGTCCTGGGCGGGCGCCGTGCAAGTGTTCACCTCCGATGCCGCCGGTTTCAACACCCACTCCGTCTGGTACGACGACGGCCAGGAGGTGACGGTGGTCGATGCCCAGTTCACCCCCGCCCATGCCGAGGCCCTGCTCGCGTCCATCCGCGGCCAGACCAAGTCCCCGGTGACCCGTGTGGTCGTGACGCACCCCAACCCCGACAAATTCAACGGCCTCTCGGTGTTCCACGCACAGGGCATCGAGAGCATTGCCTCCGCCAAGACCGCCGCCGCCGTGCCGGACACGGACGCGTACAAACGCCACTTCTGGGTGAAGATCGCCAAGGCGTTCACGGACGCAACGTACCCGCGCGCAGAGGCCATCAAGACCACGTATTCCGGCCAGCACCGCATCACGCTCAAGTCGGGCGAAACCATCACGCTGTTCGAGCTGCCCCAGCCAGGCATCTCCAGCAACCAGACCGTGGTGCGCTTTGACCAGACCGGCGACCTTGCCGTGGGCGACCTGGTGCACACGCACACCCACGCCTGGCTCGAAGGCGGCATCGTGAACGGTAAGCCCCTGCCCACACTGGAGGGCTGGAAGGCCGGCCTGGCCGAACTGCCCCGCCTGGGCACCGGCAAGGTCTACGGCGGGCGGGGCGTGTTCGTGCCCGTGGCACAGGCGGTGGCCGAGCAGACGGCCTATCTCGACAAGGCCGACGCGGTGGTGACGGGCTACCTCCAGCGCCTGGGCAGCCGCGCCAGCGAGCTGAGCGATCCCGCGCGCCAGGGCGCGCACCATCAGGCCATCCAGGCGGAAATGGCCAAGGCCTTCCCCAGCCATGCGATGCCCGACCTGGTGGGCTACAGCGTCTACGAGCTGGTGCAGCAGAAACTCGCGCCGTGACGTGATGGCAAGCACCCGGGGCAGGCCGGGCCTGCGGGGCGCACTGCGCACCCTGCGACAATTCAGGCCATGAGCTTTGCCCCCCTCTCCAACGACACCTTCCTGCGCGCCTGCCGCCGCCAGGCCACCGACTACACGCCCTTGTGGCTGATGCGCCAGGCGGGCCGCTACCTGCCGGAATACAAGGCCACGCGCGCCCAGGCCGGCAGCTTCATGGGCCTGGCCACCAATGTGGACTACGCCACCGAAGTGACCTTGCAGCCGCTGGAGCGTTTCCCGCTCGACGCGGCCATCCTGTTCAGCGACATCCTCACCGTGCCCGACGCCATGGGCCTGGGCCTGACGTTTGCCGAGGGCGAGGGCCCGCGTTTTGCCAAGCAGGTGCGGGACGAAGCCGCGGTTGAACAGCTGGCCGTGCCCGACATGGACAAGCTGCGCTATGTGTTCGACGCCGTCACCAGCATCCGCAAGGCCCTGAATGGCCGGGTGCCACTGATCGGCTTCTCGGGCAGCCCCTGGACGCTGGCCTGCTACATGGTCGAAGGCAAGGGATCGGACGACTACCGCCTGGTCAAGAGCCTGATGTATGCGCGCCCCGACCTGATGCACCGCATTCTGGCCATCAACGCCGACAGCGTGGCCGCCTACCTCAATGCCCAGATCGACGCGGGCGCCCAGGCCGTGATGATTTTCGACAGCTGGGGCGGCGTGCTGGCCGACGGCGCTTTCCAGGAGTTCAGCCTGGCCTACACCAAGCGGGTGCTCGCGCAATTGAAGCGCACCGGCGTGGACGGCACCGACGTGCCGCGCATCGTCTTCACCAAGGGCGGCGGCATCTGGCTGGAAGACATGAAGGACATCGACTGCGAGGTGCTCGGCCTGGACTGGACCGCCAACCTGGGCAAGGCCCGCGCCATCGTGGGCGGCCAGGCCGGCGGCCCCGGCAAGGCGCTGCAGGGCAACATCGACCCGAACGTGCTGTTCGCTCCGCCCGCGCAGATCGCCACCCAGGTGCGCCACGTGCTGGACAGCTTTGGCCGGCCACATACCGACCGCAGTACCACCGGCCCCACGCACATCTTCAACCTGGGCCACGGCATCAGCCAGTTCACTCCGCCCGAGCATGTGGCGGCGCTGGTGGAAGCGGTGCACGGCTACTCGCGCGCGCAGCGCCAGGGTTGAGCGCCCGGCGTTAGCACGGCGTACTTATGCACAAAAATGGAGCGTGCGCGGGGCTGTCGCCCAGCGGCGCCCTGGTTTGTAAAAAAACAATTCCAATCTCATAAGCCATTGATTCATAAGGAATTTAATCCCGTGCTTTTTTGACAGGCAATCCACCGAAAGCACGGTTTTTCAAGGGCTTGCGCTGCAAACCCAAGGGATATCAACAAAGTTATCCACAGAAATTCTGGATTTCTTACAAATTCCCAGTCAAATCAAGCACTTGCAGCCTGTTTCGCACCAAACCCTCAACACGCAGGCAAGCCGCTAGCACAAATTTGGGGCCTCCCACCCCCTTGACGGGCCACCGATGTCCGACTTATGCACACAAAACGTGATGCGGCGCAACATAAAGCCAGACCGGAGCCATAGCACAGAATTTGCAGCAAAATTTCTTCAGATGATTGATTCATAAGGATTTTTTGGGCGTGCCGCATTTCCGGGCAATCTGTTCGCAGCCAGCATTCATGCGGGTTGGCAGGGTGTCCGGGCAGGATGTCAACAAAGTTATCCACAGAAAGTCGGGATTACTCCCCCGATCTTGTCAAATCAAGCACTTAGCCTCCAAACCTCCGCGCGACCTCCACAAGCCGCTGTAACCCGCCCTTCGCCGTGCCCGCCCCCTCCACCCTCGTTCAGGTTGCCCTGCACACCCCGTCGCACAGCGGCGTGGGCGACCTGCTGAGCTACGCCAGTGAGCGCCCGCTCGCGCCCGGTACGCTGGTGCGCGTACCTCTGGGCACGCGCGAGGTGCTGGGTGTGGTGTGGGATGCCGACGAAGCCACGGGCGAACTGCCCGATGGCGCCACGCTGCGCGCGGTTGCCGGCGTGCTCGACGGCGTGGCCCCGCTGGATCTGCCCTGGCGCCGCCTGGTGGCGTTTGCGGCGCGCTACTACCAGCGCGCCCTGGGCGAAATCGCCATGGCCGCCCTGCCTCCGCAGCTGCGCGACCTGCGGCCCGAGCAACTGGCGCGCCGCCTTCGCCGCCCCGGCAAGGCGGCTGGGGAGACCGCAGATGCTATTCAAAACATAGCACTCACCGCAGAACAGGAAAGCGCCAGGTCCCGAATTTCTGCAGAAAAAGGTCCCTTTCTGCTGTTTGGCAGCACCGGCAGCGGCAAGACCGAGGTCTACCTGCGCTGCGTGCAGGAGATGCTGGAGGCCGATCCCACGGCCCAGGCGCTGGTGATGGTGCCCGAGATCAACCTCACGCCCCAGCTCGAGGAACGCTTCGTGGGCCGCTTCGCCCCGCGTTTTGGCGCGGGCGCCGTGGTGTCGCTGCACAGCGGCATGACCAACCCGCAGCGCCTCAAAAGCTGGCTGGCCGCCCACAGCGGCAACGCGCGCATCGTGCTGGGCACGCGCATGGCGGTGTTTGCCAGCCTGCCGGGGCTCAAGCTGATCGTGGTCGATGAGGAGCACGACCCCAGCTACAAGCAGCAGGAGGGTGCCCGCTACTCAGCGCGCGACCTGGCCATCTGGCGCGGGCGCGAGCAAGGCGCCAAGGTGCTGCTAGGCTCTGCCACACCGTCGCTCGAGAGCTGGCACGCCAGCCGGCCGCCTACACCCGAAGACCCCGAGGGCGGGCGCTACGTGCGCCTGCACATGCCCAGCCGGATTGGCGCGGGCGCCCTGGCCCGGGTGCGGCGGGTGGACATGAACCAGCAGCCCCGGCGCGCAGTGTTCAGCGCGCCGCTGCTGCAGGCCATCACCGAACGTGTGGCGCGCGGCGAGCAAAGCATGATTTTGCTCAACCGCCGGGGCTATGCCCCCGTGCTGCACTGCGTGGACTGCGGCTGGAAAAGCGACTGCCCCCATTGCAGCGCGCACCAGGTCTTCCACAAGACCGACCGCACCCTGCGCTGCCACCACTGCGGCTACACGCTGCGGGTACCGCGCCACTGCCCCACCTGCGGCAGCCCCGACATCCACCCCATGGGCCGGGGCACCGAGCAGTTGGAGGAACAACTCTCGGCCCTGCTGTCCGAAGTGCTGCGGCCCGACCGCACGCCCGCGCGCATCGCCCGCATCGACGCCGACACCACCAAGGCCAAGGGCGCGCTGGAGGCCCAGCTGGCGCAGGTGCACGCCGGCGAGGTGGATGTGCTGGTGGGCACGCAGATGATCGCCAAGGGCCACGACTTTCGCCGCATCACGCTGGTGGCGGCCGTGCAGCCCGACGGCGCCCTGTTCAGCAGCGACTTTCGCGCGTCGGAGCGGCTGTTTGCGCTGCTCATGCAGGCCGCCGGCCGCGCCGGGCGCGACGCCGCCTACATGGCCGCGCAGGGCACACCGTGCGAGATGTGGGTGCAGAGTTTTCACCCCAAACACGCCGTGTTCGAGGCGCTGCGCACGCACGACTACGAGGCCTTTGCCGCCCAGCAGCTCAAGGAGCGCGAAGAGGCCGCCATGCCACCCTTCTCCTACCAGGCCCTGGTGCGCGCCGACGCCCGCACGCAGGACGTGGCACAAGGGTTTCTGACCGCCGCCACGGCCGCCGCACAAGCCGCCGGGCTGCCGGGGCTGGACGTGGTGACGCTGTTCCCGCCCGTGCCCCTGACCATCCAGCGCGTGGCCAATGTCGAACGCGCCCAGATGCTCATGGAAAGCAGCAGCCGCACCGCACTGCAGCGCTTTCTGGCCGCATGGCAGCCCATGCTGCAAACCACGCGCAGCCAGCCCGAGCACAAGGGCTTGATCCGGTGGCTGGTGGACGTGGACCCCCTGGCGATCTAGGCTGAAAATCCAAGCGTTTTACGGCCCTGGCGCTTGATGGATATGCGCAAACAGCTATTTAATTAATAGCAAAATCATTCGCACCCCAGCGCATCCTGACCTCCGGCAGATTCCGGGCCAGGGTGCGCGACAGCCAGGTGGTCACCCCTGGCGGCACTGCCGGTCCACGTACTGCAGGGCGTCGGGCAACGCGTCGCGGAACACCAGCCATTCGTGGTCGCCGTCGATGACGCGCAGCTCCACCAGCTTGGGCTGGATCTGGTACAGCCGCCAGTACAGGGTGGCCGACATGGGGGCGATGCCCAGGTAGTCGTGGTCGCCCGACACAATCCACATCGGGACACGCGGCGTGCCCGCCTTGTAGGCATCGAGCGCGGCCGCGTAGTTCAGCGACTTCCAGGTGTCGGGGTCAAACTGCCCGTCGCGCACGAACTGCGGGGTGCGCCGTGCCGCCGAGGTGTCCGGCGGCAGCGGGTCATAGATGGCAGGGCTGATCACCGCCGCAGCGCAGAACTGTGTGGGGTTGCGCAGCGACAGGTTCAACGCGCCATAGCCCCCCATGGACAGGCCACCGATGGCCCGGCCGCTGCGCTCCTTGTGCACGCGGTAGCGCGACTCGACGTAGGGCAGCAGGTCTTTCATGATGGCCGTGCCCGCCTTCTCTGCCGCACCATCGGCCCACCACGACGCCGGGCCCGCCGTGGGCATGACCACCACCGACGGGCGGATCAGCCCTCGCTTGATGAGCCCGTCCAGGGTCTCGACCGCACCTCCCTTGGTGCGCCACTCGTTCTCATCGCCACCCGCGCCATGCAGCAGGTAGACCACGGGATAGTTCACCGTGCCGCCGGGCTGGTAACCGTCGGGCACATACACCGTGAACTTCACGTCGCGGCCCAAAGCCGTCGAAGGCGCCTGGTCGGCAAACACCTGGCCGGCGTGCGCGGTGGCGGCGGCGGACAGAACAACGGCCGCTGCCAGCCAGCTCCGAAAACAAGGCTTCGCAAAACGCATGGATGTCTCCTCATGAATGGATGGATACGCCCATGCTGCAGTGGCACAGGCGATAGCATTGTGTGCGCGGCCAGGCCGCCGCGAGCGTTTCGCCGGCGACAGGCCTGGGGGAAGGTCCTCCCGGGCACTGCGCCGCCGCCCACACAGGAGCACGCCCATGACCTCCGAGGAATTTGCCCAGACCCTGGCCCGTGAAGGCTTCGAGCACCCCGTCACCGTCACACGCGATGCGGGCGGCATGCTGGACGACCACACCCATCCGTTCGAGGCCAAGGCGCTGATCCTGTCCGGCGAGATCCGCATCGTGACGGCACGGGCGGAACGCGTGTATGGCATGGGCGAGGTCTTTCACCTGCAGGCCCAGGAACCGCATTCAGAGTTCTATGGGCCCGCCGGGGTGAGCTATCTGGTGGGCCGAAAGCCCCCGCCCTGAGGGCCGCAGGCGCGCAAGGTCGCATGCTCCATATCGCACCTGGCCCGTGCTTCACGCGTTCGGCGTCTCCGCGTACCGCGCCACGCTACCGCAGGTAGTGGCGGGCAGCCTTGTCCACAAAAAGAGCCCACGCTCCCGGACAACTCCGTAAAGCTACCTCCCGTTGTCCCGTTGCAGCACACACGGCCCCTTGATGTCCGGGACGTGACCGTCCCCTCCCACGCCAGATTTCCATGTACAAAGAACTGAACGACCTGCACAAACTGCAGCCCCTGTGGGCCACCATCACCATCACCGTGGCAACACTGGCGACCAACTGGATCTGGGGATCGTGGTTCTCCCAGGCCAAAGGCATGGCGGCCTTCCTGCTGATGTTCGGCTGCCTCATCGGCTGGCCTCTGATGTTGGTACTGTTCAACGTGATCCTGGGTTTTGGCATCAAGCTGGGCGAAGGCCAGGCCCTGTTGCGCATGGCCATCCTGTTGGGCGTGGTCGGGGTGGGCTTCGCCGTGTATGGCATCCCCAGCCCGTGGAACCTGCTCGGCTGTGCCATCGTCGCCTTCGTCGTGGGGTTCCAGGCCGGGCGCGCAGCGCAGGACGACGCCGACCTGGAGGACTTGTAAATGGCCGTCAAGGAAGCTCCACCCCCCGGATTGCTCGACAGTTTTTCCGCTCCGCTGTGGGAAAGATTGAACCTGTCAGGGCTGCGGCCGCAGTGGATCGTGAAGGGCCAGCACCGGGGCTACGACTGGATGGTCATCGAGCTTGAACACCGGGCCACGGGCCTGACCGCCGAAAGCGGGACCGATACCACCACCGTCTTCGTGATGCGGCTGCCGCGCAAATCCAAGGACTGGTATTTGCCGCCCCACCGCATCACGTCCGTGCAACAGGCGTGTGTGGACGATCAACGCGTTTATGTCGCAGCGCTGGGCCGACAACCCCGCGTGCGCGAGTGGCGCCACTGGCTGGACACGGCCGCCGACGTGGCCGACGAGGTGGTGCGGTCGGAAGGCTCGCACACGAAGCAGGCGCATGAACATCCCGGTGACCGCAGCACGGCAGGTTCCGAGGCAGGACCGAGCTGGAACCCCCACGACGGCAAATGGGTGGTTTTCTGGCTCTTTGTGATGGTGCCCATTGCCGGCGTCGTTTTTTTGTCCCTCCTGTTCGACTACAGCGACTGGCCACGCACCGGCGCCGTCATCAAATGCAACATGGCGACCCACATAGGCTCCGCGTTGTACGGCTGGAAGATGTGGGCGCACCTGGGCATGCTGGCAACCCCCCTGGCATGGATGTGCAAGATGATCCACACCATGGTCACGCGCATCCACAGGCCGGGCTTCGGGCTGCAGATCCATCTGGAGGGCGCCATTTTGTTGGGCGGCGCGTTTGTGCTGGCGCATGCCCTGGGCGCACTGGAAGCATCCGCCCGCGCAGTGTGCTGACACGCACTGCGCGCGCGCCCGGTCCTTGGCGACCCGCCGCCAAGGACCGGGGCGGCCTCAGGCCCGAACAAACTGGCCGTGCAGGCCCAGCGGCAGGCCATAGGGCAGCGTGACGCTGGCCAGTGGCCCTGCATTCACCGCCTGCGCGTCGAACACCGACAGCGTGGTGCGCTCGCTGGGCCAGTGGTAGGCGGTGCCCAGCACCCAGCCCCGGCCCTCGGTGGCGGTAGGGCTGGCGGGTATGTAGACATGCTCCTCTGCGATCCAGCCCGCGCCGTACCGATGGCGCTGCGGTGTCTTGTCGCCCTGCAGCGTGAGCACCGTGTCAAAGCCCTGCACTTGGGCATCCATGCCCGGGCTGCGCGCCATCAGGGTGGTGAAGCGCGTGGGCAGGCCGTTGCGTGCCGGGTGGATACGCGGGAACTCCACGTGGGCAAGCCCCGGGGTTTCCAGCCGTGCCTGGCCCGTGGACGGGGTGAGCGTGATGTGTGCCCACCGGGTGGCGGCCGCAGCCGGGGTGCTGCGCGCGCCATCCACATTCAGGTGGTGCAGTGCGTTCAGGATGTCGGGCTGCGCCACAAACCGTACCTGCACCGTGCCGCCCTCTTCCCAGGCGTTGGCCAGGTGGAACAGGCCTGTGGCGGGCAACTCGAAGCGCTGGACCTTGAAGTCCGCCTTGCCCACCAGCAGCACCACCAGCGGCGCCTTGTCGTTCCATTGGTAGTGGGACAGCGGGCTCCCTGCGCCGGGGTGACCGTTGAATTGCAGCGGCATCAGCAGGAACACGAGGTGCCGTTCTGTGATGGCGAAGTCATGCACCATGTCGGCCTGCTCCGTGGTCAGGACATGCTGGCGGCGCAGCTGGCCTGTCGGTGCAATGTCGTACACCAGCAGTTTCCCGGAGCCCGGCATGTAGCCGAAATTCCATACCGAGCCATCCGGCGCCACGCGCGGGTGCGCCGAAAATGGCGCGCCCTGGGTCTGCGGCGACCAGGCCTTGAACCCCTGGGCCTGCAGCGTGACCGGGTCCACCGCCAGCGCGGAGCCGACTTCCCACAGCGCAAAAAGCTCCTTGCGCGCGGGCAGGGCCAGCAGGTTGATGTTGGCGGGGTTGACGGCGTCGGGCCCGCTGAGCGGCGGCGAACCGGGCAGCGTGGTGGCAAAGCCCGAGTACAGCAGCCGGCCAGCGGCCTCTTCCGCCGTGAGCTTGGGGGTGGCCAGCAGGGCGCCCCGGTGGGATATGCGGGGCGGTGTTTGCGTTGAAGCCTGACCTCCCTCAAAACGAAACGCCTGCAGCATGCCGTCGCCATCGAACCAGTGGTTCATGGCCACGCCGCCGAGTTCGCGCCGTGCGGGGCCGATGCGGTACAGCGTGCCCTGCAATGCGGCTGGCCAGCGCCCCCGCACGGGCAGCGGGCCGCTGACCAGCGGCGCCTTCAAGGGCCCGTTGTAGGGGGTGTAGCTGCTGCGCCAGGCGTGGGGCGCATCGGCGCCGTGGCCCAGGGCGGGCAGCAGGCTGGCGCCCAGGGCCGCCAGAACGGCGCGGCGCGGTGGATGGGGGTGGGTCATCGCGGGCTCCTTGTCGGCTTACTTGAGTTCGATGGCCTGGGGGTCCGCATCCGCGCCCACGCGGAAGGCTGCGTCGGCAAACGTGGGCGGGCCCACCGGGCTGCGTGCATTGCGGCTGAAGCCATACAACTCGGTCGGCAGGCCGAACAGGTTGGTGTCCAGCTTCATGTTGCCGTTCTCGTCCAGAAACGCCGAGACGGCGTAGTCGCCTGCGGGCACCCCTACAAACTGCACCACGGCCTTGCCATCGCCCAGCGGGGCGGCGGCGGTCTGCAGCGGCTTGCCGCGCGGAAAGCCCTCGCTCTGGTCAAAAAGGGCTGCCAGCACGGTGCCTTGTTGTTGCGCAGGCACGGTGACTTCAATGCGCAGGTCGGCGGCGTGGGCAACCAGGGCGGTCAACGCGGCCAGGAAAAGAATCCGTTTTTTCATGAAAGGGCTTTCTGTGGGGGTACAAGCCGGGACCACGCCCGGATCGACCCGCACTGTGCCCAGCCCGCCCAGGCCCTGCGAGGCGTTTGCGACGAAGTGCAGAAAACACGGTGTGATCTGCAACCCGCAGGCGCGAGGCACGCGGGCCTGGCAAGGGCGGCCCCGCGCAATCCCCCACCTTGCGGCGCCCCCGTGCCCGATAAAACTTGCATGCCGTGGGCTCGCCCCAGATACTGCGGCCTCACACGGCATCGCCTCGGGGCATGCCTGTGCTGCGCGGGTCCGGTGGACCGGCACCGGATGTACGCCCCGCCCGTGCTTCTTCCATTTTCAGAAAGCCTTACCAATGACAGCCATTGTTCGTGCCCTGATCTTGCTGGTCTTCCTGGCGGGCGGAACCGCCGTGCGTGCCCAGAACCTGCTCACCAACGGCAACTTCGAATCCGGCCTCACCGGCTGGAGCACCTGGACGGCGCCGCCGGGCTTCTGGAACGGCACCTGGATACACAGCAACGACTGCGACATCTGGGTGCCCACCCAGTGCCCGTTCGGTGGCGCCGGAACGTCCCACGCGCAGAAAAAAGGCAGTGGTGGGGGCAACGCGCACGGGGGCCTGTTCCAGACCGTGGCGGTCACCCCCGGGCGGGTGTACCGGCTGCGCGGCGCCTGGTCGGGGGGTGTGACGGGCAATGCGGGCGGCAACGCCACCTGGTGGGAAGTCGTGGCCTACGACGGCGCCGTGGGGGCCGCCACCATCGATGCCGCGCCCGGCCCGCTGGACACGCTGATCGCCCGGCGCGACGTGTCGAACCTGGCGCTCAACGGGGTCTTCCAGTTCGAGTGGGAGCCTTTTGGCGCCACCTTCACCGCAGCCTCCAGCCAGGTGACCATTGCGCTCAAAACCGGCAGCTTCTTCACCTTCGACGCAGCGGGCTACCACGACGACCTGGTTCTGGAGGAGGTGGCATCCAGCAACATCCCCGTCAACTCGCCCTGGGCGCTGGTGGTGCTTTGCCTGGGGCTGCTGGCGACCGGTGCCTGGCTGCGGCGCGGCCAGGGAATGCGCCCCAGGTAGAGGGCGGCACAAAATTTCAAGTGTTTTTGGCCGCCAGCGCTTTATGGGAAAGCGCTACAAGCTATCAAAATATAGCAATCAGGTCAGCAACGCCACCGCCGCCGAAAAGCTCAGAAACGCCAGCGCGGTGGACACCAGAATGATCCGCGCCACACGCCCGTTGTTGGCACCGAACTTCTCGGCCAGCAGCGAGACGTTGCTCGCGCTGGGCAAGGCCGCCAGCAGCACCAGCACCGTCAGCGCAAACGGCGTGAGCGGCACGCCCAGCATCATGGCGGCCATGCCCACGCCCCATACCAGCAGCGGGTGCACCAGCAGCTTGGCCAGGGCCACCGGCACGTAATCGCGCGCGGGCACCTGTTCGTGCTGGTTCATCTGCGAGCGCGCCAGCACCGCGCCGATGGTGAACAGCGCCACGGGCGAGGCCGCGTCGGCCAGCATGGCAATGGTCTTGTCCACCGGGCCGGGCAGCTGGAAGTGCAGGGCCGATGCCAGTGCGCCCAGCGCGATCGACCAGGGCATGGGGTTGGTGGCCATGCCCCGGAAGGCACTGCGCAGCGCCACGCCCACGCCATGGGTGCCCGCGCCATCCAGGCGCGACAGCGCAATGCACAGCGAGCTGGTGACGACCATGTCCACCACGATGGTCACGATGGCCGGGCCTGCGCTCTGCGCGCCCAGCAGCGCCACCAGCAGCGGCACGCCCATGAAGCCGGTGTTCGGAAAGGCGGCCACCAGCGCACCAAACGCCGCATCGTTCCAGCCGATGCGCGCACTGCGCGTGAGCGCCACCGTGGCGCCCACCATCACCAGCGCGCACAGCACATACACGCCCGCCACGGCCGGGTCCAGCAGCTGCGCGATGGGCGTGCTGGCGCCAAAGCGGTACAGCATGCAGGGCAGCGCGAAGTACAGCACGAAGGCATTGAGCCCCGGGATGGCGGGCTGGGGCAGCACCCCACGCCGTGCGGCCAGGTAGCCGCAGAGCACGAGGGCAAAGAAGGGGAAGGTGATGAGGAGGACGGACAGCACGGCGCTATTGTCCGTGCTGCGCACTGCGCCAGGACCCCCAGCCCCGGGCGGTGGTCAGCGCAACGTCAGGGGGGAGGGTTCGCGAACGGTGATCCCCCAACCACCACGGCCACGGCCGTGGGTGCCTTACTGCTTGCGCTGGATGATGAGGTTGCGCTTGGCGTCTTCGGGGTAGGCAAAGGTGATGGCGCCGTTCTTGACCATGCCGATCACCAGCATGTTGCGCGTGATGGCGTCCTTGTCCTGCACGCTGAACGGCTTGTCGTAGGTGGATACCACGCCGTAGTAGGTCTTCATCTTGCCTTCCAGCGACTCCTTGACGGCCTTGCCGTTGAGGTTGCCGTCCCGCACGCCCAGGAAGGAATACATCAGCAGGTAAGTGGCGTCGTAGGCATTGGCGGCCGCCATGGGCACGGCCACCTTGCCGTGGTACTTGCGGGTGTAGCTCGACAGGAACGATGCGCGGCGTTCGTTGCTGGGTTCGGCAATGAAGGTCTGCACCATGAGTGCGCCCTCGGCGGCGTCCTTGGCACCCTCCAGGAAGAACGGGAACGACAGCGTCCATGGCCCCACCTGGGACACCTTCCAGCCCAGCGCCTTCTTGCCATTGGCGATCACCGCGTTTTCCGGGCCCACGGTGTAGCTGAGGATCACATTGGCCCCGGCGGCTCGGGCGGCCGTGAGTTCGGCCGTGAGGTCCTTCACACCCAGGTCGAAGCGCGCCACGTGCACGGGCTTGAGGTTCTTGGCCGCCAGGGCAGCCACCACATCGTTGAAGCCACCTTCGCCGTAGCCGGTCTTGTCGGCAAAGATGGCCACCTTGTCCCAGCCGCGCTTGACGATGTCTTCCACCATGAAAGGGGCCTGGATCGCGTCACGTCCCTGCACGCGGAAGATGTAGCTGTCTGCAGCGGGATATTTGGCGGTGACCGCCGTGCCCGTGGAGCACGGCACGATGAGCGGGCTCTTGGCCTCCTGGAACAGGTCGATGGCCTTGAGCGCAACGCCGGTGTTGCAAAAACCGATGGTGGCGACCACCTTCTCGCTGATCAGTTCCTGCGACACCTTGCGGCCCTGGTCCGGATTGGCCGTATCGTCCTTGATCACCAGCTCCAGCGGTCGCCCCAGGTAGCCGCCCACGGCGTTGATCTCATCCACGGCCAGCTTGATGCCATTGAGCATGGGCACGCCAAAGTCGGCCGAGGGCCCCGTGAACGGCCCCACCACCCCAATGCGCACGGGCGCCGTGCTGCCGATCTGGGCCTGCGCGGGCAGCAGGGCTGTGCAGGCCAGCACGCTGGCGGCCACCACGGCGCTCCAGGCGTTGTGGTGCCACCGGGGGCGGCGCGGGCCTGGGATGCCCGGTGCGGCGGTCTGAACGGTGGAAGTCAAGGCAGAGGAGTTCATGGTGGGGCTCGGTTCACAACACACCCATCCCGTTGAGGGATGTACTGGCCAGCCAGTATCAAATTGTGAAAACAAAGCCCCTAGCGGGGTTTCCCGGAGCGCATGGCCCGGCGGGTGCCGGAGGCGGCTTCCTGTCAGGGGTGCGTCAGCCGCCCACCTTGCGTGGGTTGCCATACCCGGGCGCACGCAGGCTGCCGGACTGCGCCGGTATCATTGCGCCCTTGCGCGGCACGATCTGGTCCCGCCGCCACCCGCCCAGGGGCCCACGCCGCCCACCCCGCCTTCCTTTTCCTGCCTTCCACGGCTCAGCCCCCTTCCTTCCCATGTCTGCCGGTCTCAATCTCGCCCAGCTTCAGGCTGTCCACTACACCGACGGTGCCTGCCTGGTGCTGGCCGGCGCGGGCTCGGGCAAGACGCGGGTGATCACCCAAAAGATCGCCCACATGATCGAGAAGGGGATGGACCCCCAGCGCATTGCCGCCATCACCTTCACCAACAAGGCAGCCGCCGAGATGCGCGAGCGCGCCAAGGGCCTGATCGGCCGGCGCGCCAAGGATGTGCTGGTGTGTACCTTCCACGCCCTGGGGGTGCGCATGGTGCGTGAGGATGGCGTGGTGCTGGGCCTGAAGCCCCAGTTCAGCATCCTGGATGCCGACGATGTGACCGGCATCCTGAAGGAAGCCTCGGGGGGCACCACCGACATGGCCACGGCGCGCCAGTGGCAGTGGGTCATCAGCAAGTGGAAGAACATGGGCCTGACCTCCGAGCAGGCGCTGGCCCAGGCGGCGGACGACAACGAGCGCATCATCGCCACGCTGATGGCACGCTACGAAGAGCGCCTTGCGGCCTACCAGAGCGTGGACTTTGACGACCTGATCGGCATGCCGCTGCGCCTGCTGCGCGACTTCCCCGAAGTGCGCGCCAAGTGGCAGGCTCTGCTCAGCCATGTGCTGGTCGATGAGTACCAGGACACCAACGCCACGCAGTACGAACTGCTGAAACTGCTGGTGGGCGAGCGGGGCCACTTCACCGCCGTGGGCGACGACGACCAGTCCATCTACGGCTGGCGCGGTGCCACGCTGGATAACCTCAAGAAGCTGCCGATCGACTTCCCGCAGCTCAAGGTCATCAAGCTGGAGCAGAACTACCGCTCCACCAGCGCCATCCTGCGTGCGGCCAACAACGTGATCGGGCCCAACCCCAAGCTGTTTCCCAAGACCCTGTTCAGCGAGCTGGGCGAAGGCGAGCCGGTGCGTGTGGTGGACGCCGACAGCGAAGAGCACGAGGCCGAACGCGCCGTGGCCCGCATCCAGAGCCTGCGGGCCGCCAGCAACCCGCCACCGGACTGGAAAGGCTTTGCCATCCTGTACCGGGCCAACCACCAGGCCAAGCCGTTCGAGAAGGCGCTGCGCAAGGCGAACATCCCCTACAAGGTGTCGGGCGGCACCAGCTTTTTTGACCGTGCCGAAATCAAGGACCTGTGCGCCTGGTTCCGGCTGTGGATCAACAACGACGATGACCCGGCGTTTCTGCGCGCCATCACCACGCCCAAACGCGGCATCGGCCACACCACGCTGGCATCGCTGGGCGCGTTTGCCACGCAGCACAAGCAGAGCATGTTTGGCGCGTTGTTCAACGGCATGCTGCCAGCCGCAGTCCCCAAGCGCGCGATGGACGGGCTGCACGAGTTCGGCCGCTACATCAACTACCTGGAGTACAGCGCGCGCCGCACGCACGGCGCGGAAGAAGCCCGCACGTTCCTGAACGAATGGCTCAAGGAAATCGGCTACGAGCAGCACCTGTACGACAACGAAGACAGCGAAAAGGTGGCCGCTGCCCGCTGGAGCAACGTGATGGAGTTCTGCGACTGGATGGCCCAGCGCGCGGGCGGCCAGATCGACGACACCGCAGGCGCCGTGGTGGCCAAGGAAACCAAGAGCCTGCTGGAGGTCTCGCAGACCATCGCACTGCTGTCCACCATTTCCGAGCGCGAAAAAGAGCAGGACATGGTCACGCTGTCGACCCTGCATGCCAGCAAGGGGCTGGAGTGGCCCCACGTGGTGCTGGTGGGCGTGACCGAAGGCATGTTGCCCTTCAAGCTCGACGACGACGAGGGCCGGCAACAGAAGGTGAGCGACGACACGCTGCAGCGCCTGCAGGAAGAGCGCCGCCTGATGTACGTGGGCATCACCCGTGCGCAACGCACCCTGGCGGTGAGCTGGACCAAGCGGCGCAAGAAGGGCCGCGAGATGGTGGCCGCGCAGCCCAGCCGTTTCATCGCCGAGATGGGCCTGGACAAGACCACCGCCCGCGAAGACCCGCGCGAAAAGCTCAAGGCCCTGCGCGCCGAATTTGCCGCCAAGGCCCAGGCCACCACGGCCGCCAACGCGGCGGCAGCAGCCACCCCGGAATGAGCGCCCCTGCAGCCACGGCACCCACCACAACGCACCCCACCCATGGAGCCCCGCACCCACCGGCCCACGCCCCTGATGGGGGTTGCTTTAATTTTGATAGCTATCAGCGCTTATCCTACAAGCGCTAGCAGCCAAAATGAACCACAATCCACGGCAGCATGCCCGTCCACGGCAGAGCTGGACCACCAGCACCTGCAAGGGCGCTGGCTGGCCGAGCTGCAGGGCGTAGCCCCGGATGCCACTGGCGCCACCGCCACATTGCAACTGGGTCCGCACCCCGAGCTGGCACAGAGCGTGCGTGGCACCGTGCAAAGAAATGGCGCCACGGCGCAGATCAGCGGAGACGCCGATGGCGGCGACCTGACCCTGGAAGAATCGATCAACGGCACGAACATCAGTGCCACCTGGACAGGCCAGGTGGTCGATGGAAGTTGCGGCAAGGAAATACGCGGAACATGGAACAACGCCAACCCCACCCCCTCGGCACCCTCGGCTCCCTTCGTGCTGCGCAAGCAGGCGGGCTGGCAATGACCACCGCGCCAGCACCACAGCGCAGCGGCAGGCCCCGGCACCACACGCTGGCCCTGCTGGTGGCCGCCGCGCTGGCACCTGCGGGCGCCGCGCTGGCGCAGTCCACGCCCGCCAGTGGCGCGGCAGCGGCAGCCCCCGCTACGGGCGCCGACGGCGCCTGGCGCCGCTGCGCCGCGCTGTCCAACGACAACCAGGCGCGTCTGGCCTGCTTTGACCAGTGGGCCACCGACCAGCAAGGCTGGAACGCCCCCGGCGCCACGGCCTCGACGGCCGTACCACCGCCGGTGGACACCACCCTGCCCGCCACCCGCGTCATCGATGTGGCCCGCACCGAAGGCTGCCGCGACCCGCAGTACAGCGACCTCTCGCGCTTCTGGGAACTGGAGTCGGGCAGCGACTGCGGCACCTTCAGCTTCCGGGGCTACCGGCCCATCACCGTGTCGGTGGTGGCGTCGAGCAACGTGAACCGCCAGCCCACATCGGATGCGGCCGACCATTCGGCCACCGAGTCCACGCCCTACCGACGCACCGAGAACCGCATCCAGCTGTCGGTGCGCACCAAGGTCGCGCAAGGCCTGCTCACGCAGGGCCACCCCACACTCAAGGATTCGGTGTGGTTCGGTTACTCGCAGCAGTCGTACTGGCAGCTGTTCACACCCCAGATCTCGCGCCCCTTCCGCGCCACCGACCATGAGCCCGAGGTCATGTATGTCTACCCCACCACGGCCCAACTGCCGTTTGGCTGGAAGTGGCGCTACAGCGGCATCGGACTGGTGCACCAGTCCAATGGCCAGAGCAAACCCCTGTCCCGCAGCTGGAACCGGGCGTACCTCATGACGGGCATGGAACTGGGCAACAGCGTGAGCGTGAACGCGCGCATCTGGAAGCGCGTGCCCGAGAGCTCGGGCAGCGACGACAACCCCGGCATCAGCGACTACATCGGCCGGGGCGAGCTGTCGGCATTCTGGAACGTCAACAAGGACAACACCGTGGGCGCCACGCTGCGCCACTCGCTGTCGAGCAGCGACCGGGGCTCGGTCCGGCTGGAATGGCTGCAGACCGTGGGCACGGGCCTTTTTGGCAACAAGAGCAACCTGCGCCTGCACACGCAGCTGTTCAGCGGCTATGGCGACAGCATGATCGACTACAACCGCAAGCGCACCGTGTTCAGCGTGGGGCTGAGCCTGGTGGATTTCTAGCAGAGACATCCCCCTGAGGCGCTGCGCGCCTCCCCCCCGCTCTCGCTCCGCTGCGCTGCGCGGGCAGGGGGACGCAGCCCTCGCTGCGGGGCGGCCCTTGCTTGGCTGCTCTGGCGTGGGCCGCGCCAGTTGCATACCCCTTGGGCAACGCAACGGCCGGGCGCAACCAAATGCCAGACGCGCCAAACACTCCACTCACAACTCGTTACGACATCGTCCTCAAGTTTCGCGCGGTGGCGCCGACGCGCCGCCACAATGGCACGCGCACAGAAACCAGCATGGCCCTTGGCGAAGGGCTCCCAAAAAGAGCCCCTTTCCCACCGTTTTACCTGCCATTGCCTGCACCGTGCGCCCTCGACAATGCCGATAAAGAGGAACACACCCATGGACATGCAATACCAGCTCAAGGCAGGCAGCTACTACCTCTACGACATGCGCGAGGCGCCCAGTGCCGTGACGGGTGAGCGCAGGTTCAAGCTGAAAACCGATACCGTGGCCATTGCGTTCGACGCACACACGGGCGAGGTGCACCAGCACGGCAGCCCCACGCGCATCCAGTCCTGGGCCAACAACACGCGCCGCCGCCTGCGCGCCGCCGGAGCGCAGGACGTGGCCAACGACATCGTGGTGGTGTCGGGCCCGCTGCCCGTGGACGAACTCAACAAATGTCTGTGGGTGCGTGGCTACGTGCGCCGCATGTTCTCGCGCCTGGCCACCCTGCCCCATGGCAAGCTGCAGCGACCTGCGGAGCCGTTTCGCAAGGCAGCCTGAAACCAGGCGAGCATCCTCAAAGATCCCGATCAGGGCCGCACACAGCGGCCCTTTTCTTTTTTCTGGGAGCGCCCCGGAAAGGGCTCAGAGGCTGAGAGTTTTTTAGCCGAGCCCGAAAGGCGCGCGAAAACGCCTCGGATCTAGGCGCAAAGCACAGCCATAGCCCGGGCTATGGCGAGCATTTGCAACGACGAGCCGGGGCGTTTTCGCGTGCAAGGCGGGCACGGATAAAAGACTCTCAGCCTCTCAGGCCTCCGTGTCCTCGGCCACGTCGCTGTCCGCGCTCTCCAGCACCTCAGCATGCTTGACGATGGTCACCGGCACCGGGCTGGAATGCGCCACCTCCTGCGACACCGAACCCAGCAGTGCGCTGGTGATAGCGCCCTGGCCCTTGGCGCCGATGATGACCATGTCGCAGCCCGAGCGCTCGATCATGTCCACCAGCGTGTGGGCCACATCGCCCACGCCCACATCGGTTTCGTAAGCGACCCCGGCGGCATCCAGCAGCGCCCGCGCCGACGCCATGAGATGGTCACCCGCCTCCAGGCTGGCGGCGGCGATCAGGTCGGGGTCGCGCGTGGTCACCAGTTCGTACAGAGTGGCGGGTTCCTGCACATTGGCCAGGACCACGCTGGCCTTCAGGCCCTGGCCCACCAGCGCCAGCGCGTGGTGCACGCCATCCAGCGCGAGTTCGGAGCCGTCCACGGCGATGAGGATCTTGAGCATGGTGTTCTCCTTGAGTCAGTGAAGACCAGTGTAGCGACGCCATCCGCCAGCGCCAGCCCATACCCTTGTGCCAGGTCAGGCTGGCCCGTCTGGGACAATGCGCCCCATCATGCTGCAGTTTGACCTTCTCAAAACCGACCCCACCAGCCACGCACGCCGTGGCACGCTCACGCTCAACCATGGCGTGGTGCAAACCCCCATCTTCATGCCCGTGGGCACCTACGGCACCGTCAAGGGTGTGATGCCGCGCAGCCTGCACGACATGGGCGCGCAGATCATCCTGGGCAATACCTTCCACCTGTGGATGCGCCCGGGCCTCGACGTGATGCAGAGCTTTGGCGGCCTGCACGGCTTTGAGAAGTGGGACAAGCCCATCCTCACCGACTCCGGCGGTTTCCAGGTCTGGAGCCTGGGCGCGATGCGCAAGATCACCGAAGAGGGCGTGACGTTCGCCAGCCCCGTCAACGGCGACAAGCTCTTCATGTCGCCCGAGGTGAGCATGCAGATCCAGACCACGCTCAACTCCGACATCGTGATGCAGCTCGACGAGTGCACGCCGTACGAGACCAAAGGCCACCTGACGACCGAGGCCGAAGCGCGCAAGAGCATGGAGATGAGCCTGCGCTGGGCCAAACGCTCGCGTGACGAGTTCCAGCGCCTGCAGAACCCCAACGCGCTCTTTGGCATCGTGCAGGGCGGCATGTTCAAGCACCTGCGCCAGGAGTCGCTCGAGCGCCTGGTCGAGATGGACTTCCCCGGCTACGCCGTGGGCGGCGTGAGCGTGGGCGAGCCCAAGGACGAGATGCTGGACATCATGGCCCACACCCCGCACCGCCTGCCTGCGCACAAACCGCGCTACCTGATGGGCGTGGGCACGCCCGAAGACCTGGTGCAGGGCGTGGCCGATGGCGTGGACATGTTCGACTGCGTGATGCCCACCCGCAACGCGCGCAACGGCACCCTGTTCACGCGTTTTGGCGACCTCAAGATCCGCAACGCGCGCCACAAGGCCGACCACCAGCCCCTGGACACCAGCTGCACCTGCTACGCCTGCGCGGGCAGCTCGGGCGTGTCGTGGGACGACGGCGGGCGCGAGGGTTTCAGCCGCGCCTACCTGCACCACCTGGACCGCTGCGGCGAAATGCTGGGCCCCATGCTCACCACCGTGCACAACCTGCACTACTACCTGAACCTCATGCGCGAAGTGCGCGAGTCGCTGGATGCCGGCGAGTTCGCGCAGTTCCGCGCACGCTTCAAGGCCGAGCGGGCGCGGGGCGTGTAAGCACGGTCAAAAGCTATAAAAATGCTAGCTATCAGCGCTTTATAAATAAGCGCCAGAGGCCAAAATCATTCAAAAATTCCTGCACCACCTCCTGCGCTGGCCTGCGCGCATACTGACCGGCCTGGGCAGCGGGCTGCTGGCCCTGCTGATCCTGTTCGAGGAATGGGGCTGGGTACCGCTGCAGCAGTTGCTGGCACGCATTGGCCGCTGGCCAGGCCTGCGCTGGATCGAAGGCTGCGTGCGCGCCCTGCCGCCGTGGGCGGCGGTGGCCGTGTTTGCGTTGCCCACGGCCCTGTTGCTGCCCATCAAGCTGCTGGCCCTGTGGGCGGTGGGCCGGGGGCATGTGGTGCTGGGCATGCTGGTGATCGTGCTGGCCAAGGTGGTGGGCACCGCCGTGGTGGCGCGGCTGTTCACGCTGACGCAGCCAGCACTCATGCAGTTGCACTGGTTTGCCTGGACCTATGCGCGCTGGATGCGCCTCAAGCACACCGTGCTGGAGCGTGCCCGTGCCTCGTGGGCCTGGCGCGTGGCGCGGGTCATCCGGCGGCAGTGGGCGCAACGCTGGCGCCGCCGCTGAGCACTGCGGGAGTTCACGGTAGCGCCTGTCGCCCCATTCCAGCCAAGATATACAGACATGGTCCACCGCCGCCTGGGACCACAACCAAACCGCCATTGCTCCGCGACATGGGCCTCCAGCTTGATCTCCCCACCGTCCTCCTGCTCTACAAGACCGCCCTGGTGGCCGGTGCGCTGAGCATCTTTCACGTCAGCCGGCATTCGTGCCGACCCCAGGGGCTCAAGCCGCTGGCGGTGGCCTACCTGCTGCTGGCCATAGGGGCCGAACTGGCGGGCCGGGGCGAATACCTGGTGCTGCCCGACTGGCTCTGGACCCACACCAGCCTGCTGCTGGGGACGGTCGGCTACCCCCTCTTCTGGGCGGGCATGCGGGCATTGAGCGGGCGCAGGCGCATCCCGATGGCGGTGCTCGTCCTGGTCCCCGGTGGCTGGCTGGTGCTGGGCCTGGTCACGCAGTTTCCGCTGGACAATCTGCTGCGCGCTGGCGCCTTTCACATCACCGCCGCCGTGGCCCTGGTCGGATCGGCCCACGAGGTATGGCGTGATCACCGCACGGAACCGCTGCCGTCCCGCCCCCTGCTGGCAGGGCTTCTTCTGCTCAGCGCCAGCATCTTTGCGTTGCGCCTGTTGTACATCGCCACCGACAACGCAAGTTCCGCAGGATTTGCCCGGGCCTTCTATGTGCAGATGTTCTGCCACTTCGGCATCGCACTCATGGTTTCTTCGCTCTCCAGCGAGCGGGCCGCAGTGCGCCTGGAACGGGTGGCGCAAACCGACACGCTCACGGGCGCGGGCAACCGCCGCTGGGCCACGTCGATGCTGCCCGCGCGACTGCCGGCGGGCAGCGCCATCGCGCAGCTCGACCTGGACCACTTCAAGCGCATCAATGACCGCTTTGGCCATGCGGCGGGGCGACCGCGTGCTCGTCGCCTCGGCCCAAGCCCTGCGCAGCCAGCTGCGCGACTCGGACCTGCTGGCCCGCATGGGTGGCGAAGAATTCCTGGTCTATCTGCCAGACGCCACGGCCAGCGATGCGGCCGCCGTCGCGCAGCGGCTGTGCGCAGCCGTGGAACAGATCCGGCTGTCCGAGCAGGGCGAGGACATCCCCGTCACCGTCAGCATTGGACTGGCCTGCGTGAACTCCGGTGGCGGAACCTGGGCCGACTGGCTGGGCGCGGCCGACCGGGCGCTGTACGACGCCAAGCGCGCTGGCCGCAACCGTGTCGTGGTGACGCACGAGCGCACGGCCTGAACCGGCCCTGGTTCCCCAGGGCTGTGCCCATTGGCCTGCGGCAGAATCGCACCCCATGCCCGCACCACCCTTTGCCACCCTGACCGAAGCACTGGAGCTGGCCTTCAACCTGGCCCCGGTGGGCATGTGCGTGACGCGCGAACGCAGCATCGAGATCTGCAACGACGCCTTTGCCCACATGTTCGGCCACGAACTGGCCGACCTGCTGGGCCAGCCGCTGGCGCCGCTGTACCCCTCGTTCGACGAGTTCACCCATACCGGCCACCTGGGCCTGCAGGCCATGAAGGATTCGGGGGGCTATGCCGACGAGCGCATCATGCGGCGGCGCGACGGATCGCTGTTCTGGTGCCACGTGGTGGGCCGTACGCTGGACCGGGCGGATCCGTTTGCCCGTGCGGTATGGATGTTCGAGGACATCTCGCACCGCCGCCCCGTCAGCACACCGCTGACCCTGCGCGAGCGCGAAATCGCCCAGCACATCGTCACCGGAGCCACCAGCAAGCAGATCGGGCGCTACCTGAACATCAGCCACCGCACGGTGGACGCGCACCGCGCACGGCTCATGCGCAAGCTGGGGGCCAGCAGCACGGGTGAACTCGTGGCGCTGCTGCTGGGCAGCGCCTAGTGGGGTGCTGCATGCTTGGCGGCACATTCAAAACCGATGGATTTTTGGCCAGGGCAAGGCGCAACCCACAGCGATACCCGCAGGTATCGCGCGGATTTGCGACACAGCTCTGGCCGAAAAGACGCGGTTTTAAGTGCCGGATAGCGTGCAACACCACACTACCCACAGAGTGAAAACCTTCCCCGGCCCACCCGGAGATCGTCAACAATTGTTTCTGAAGGTTGCGCAGCAGCGCTCCCAACACACCCGGCCCGGGGACAATCGGCATGGACCTGGGCGCCGCCCCGCCGCCCCCTGCAGCCCACCTATGTACCGCCCTTTTGTGATCCACCGACCCCTTTCGCCCCCCATGGCCTGGCTGGGGTTGGCACTGCTGATCTTTGCCGCCTGCCTGGTTGGCATCTTTGCGCGGCCCATCGGCTTTCTGTCGGCCTTCTGGCCCGCCAATGCGCTGCTGCTCGGGCTGCTGGTGCGCTACCCCACGCTGGCGCGCCCACCGGCCTGGGTAGCGGCCGCCGTGGGCTATGTGGCGGCAGATCTGGTGACGGGCAGCCACTGGGGCATGGCTCTGTGGCTCAATGCGGCCAACCTGCTGGGCGCCACGGCGGGCTGGCTGGTGCTGCGCCGGCTGGACGAAGGCATCCGGCGCCTGCAGCGCACCGTGTCGGCGCTCTACCTGCTGCTCGCTGCGCTGGCCGCCAGTGCTGTGGGGGCACTGGCGGGCTGTGGCGCCGCACCGGTCTACTTCAACACCCCATGGACCGACCTGCTGTCGCTGTGGTTCAGCACCGAACTCATGAACTACATGCTCATCGTGCCGGTGGTGCTGGCTGCGCCGCGCGCAGATGCCCCGCCCCCCGCGCCGCAGGGCGGTCTGCAGGGTGTGCCACTGTTCTGGCGCCTGGCCCCCGTCAGCTCGCTGCTGCTGGCCGAGGGCGTACGCACGGTGATCGGCGGTCCTGGCATGCTGGCCTTTGTGGTGCCGGGGCTGCTGTGGTGCGCGCTCAGCTACAGCCCCTTCATTTCCAGCCTGTTGTCGCTGGTGGTGTGCCTGTGGACCATGGCCGGGGTGGCCACTGGCGTGCTCAATTTCACACCCGCGCATGCCAGCGATGTGTTCTCGCTGCGCGTGGGCGTCACGCTGCTGGCGCTGGGGCCGCTGGCTGTGGCCTGCGCCAGCGCCGCACGCGCCGAGGCCCTGCGCCGTCTGGACCACGCAGTGCGCCACGACGACCTGACCGGGGTGCTCGCGCGGCGCGCGTTCCTGGAGCAGGGTGAGCGGCTGGTGGCACGCTACCAGCGCGAATCCGCCGGGTTGGCGGTGCTGATGGTGGACGTGGACCATTTCAAGCAGGTCAACGACCAGCTGGGGCACGGTGCGGGCGACCAGCTCCTGATTGGCATCGCCCAGGCCATGGTCAGTGCGCTGCGCCCCCAGGACGTGCTGGGCCGCCTGGGCGGCGAGGAGTTTGCGGTGGTGCTGCCCGATGCCTCGCCCGCCGAGGCGCATGCGATTGCAGAACGGCTGCGCAAGGTGGTGGAACAGTTGCCCTTTGGCGCCGAAGGCGGTGCCCCGCAGCACCACGCCACGGTCAGCGTCGGCCTTGTGCACAGCGCCAGCCTGGGCGGCGATTCCGACATGGAAATGCTGCTGCTCGCCGCCGATGCCGCGCTCTACCGGGCCAAGGCCCAAGGGCGCAACCAGGTGATGATGGGGTAAGCCCCCAAAGCGGTAAGCCCCAAAAAGCCGCTTTGCACCTGCTGGCCTGAGGCCGTGCCCGTTTCAGGCGTCGCGGGCGGCACGGTGCACCCTGAAAAGCTGAAACGGCGTGGGCCGCAAAAGCAGCCCACCCGCAGCGCCGGTGCACGCTACAGATACTGCTTCCACAGCATGTTGGTCATCCGCCCCTCGGGGTCCCAGGCGGCCTTGGTGGCACGAAACCGGTCTGCCTGCGGGTAGGCCGCCGCGAACTGCGCCTGTGTGGCATGGCGCTGGTAGGGCAGGTAGTAGGTGCCGCCGTGCTGCAGGGCCAGGTCGATCAGCGCACGCGTCCACAGGCCCACCGCCGTGCGGGCCTCGGGGCTGGTGCCTTGTTTGTAGTACAGCACCCACGAGAACACCTCCTCGCGCGCCCAGGCCATGACGGCATCGGGGTCGGGCGGCGCGTGGCGCACCGAGATGTTGAGCACCTGCGCACCGTGCTGCTGCAGGATGTGGGCCAAACCCCGCGTGAAAGCGGCGAACCGGGCCACGGGCACAAAGTATTCCTGCAGCACATAGGTGGACTGTGCGCGGCTGGCCGGCTCCAAAGAGGCGGCATCCAGGCTGGCCTCGTGGTTGCGCCACACCACGGGATGTCCACGCAGCAGCGCGGGGCGGACCACCTTGTGCTGCAGCTGGTGGCCGCCCGGCAGCTCCGTCATGGCCCAGATCACGCTCTTGTCCAGGTCATACCGCTGGCCGCGCGGCACCAGGCGCTCGGGGACCGTCACGGGCTTGTCGGTGCGGGTCCAGGTCACCGCAGTGGCGCGGTCAAAGCTGGGGGGCAACAGGTCGGCGTTGTGCATCACGGCCTGCGCGTTGGCGGCCACCTTGGCGGCAAAGAAGCCCGGGTAGTCGTCCAGCGCCACGTGGGCCACGGCGCGCTCCAGGGCGGTGTTGGCATCCAGGTCCAGCTCCACCTCGGTGATCACGCCCAGCCCGCCATAGCCGCCCAGAGCGGCGCGGAACAGGTCGGGGTGCTGGTGGCGGCTCGCCTCGCGCACGCCTCCGCTGGCCAGCACGATCTGCAGGGCCCGCACGGACGCGCCGATGGGCCCGTGCCCAACATAGCGGCCATGCACGTTCACCGACACGGACCCGCCCACCGTGAAGTTCGAATAACTCTGCATGGTGCGCACCGCCAGGTCGTGGGGGTCGAGGTGGTCTTGCAGGTCGCGCCAGCGCATGCCGGCCTGTACGCGCACCTTGCGGCCGGTGGTGTCCAGCCACACCAGCCCCTTCATGCTGCGCATGTCGATGTGCAGGCCGCCCTCCACGCCCACCTGCCCGCCCATGCTGTAGCGCCCGCCGCCCACGGCCACCGCGCCGGGCCAGTTCTGCACGGCCTGCACCACGTCCTGCACGCTGCCAGGCACCACCACCCGGGATACCCGCACGGGGTACAGGCGGGTCACGTTCTCGATCAGCGCCCCGGGAGCGCTGTGGGCCCGCAGCGGCGCCGCGGCCCCCACCAGGCCTGCGGCGGCCAGTGCACCCAGGAGTTCACGGCGGCGCAGCCCCTTCACGGTGTTCAAGCGTTGCGCCGATCAGTCATCCCGGGCAAGCCGCACGCCGGCACCGGTGCCACAGGCATGGCAGAACCGCGCAAAAGCGCTCTTGCGGGTCGTGCACTGGCCGCAGTGGTCGAACAGGCCGATGCCGCAGTGTGGGCAAAAGTCGATCTTCTCGTTCTTGAGGTCCACCGGGCGCTCGCAGCCGGGGCACACGCTTTTGGCCAGGCGCGCCAGGGCCACGTCGTAGCTCAGCTCCTTGCGGCGCTCCTGGTCGGGCAGGGTTTCGGCCAACTTCTGGCGCTCCAGGTAGCGGTTGAGCGCCAGGATGGCGTAGCGCCCCACCAGCGCCGTGATGCCGATGCCCACCACGTAGCGCACATAACCGCCGTAGCTGGGGAGGTAAGGCACCAGCTCCACGAAGAAGGCGAACAGCGCGAAGAAGATGAAGCCCCATACAAACGGCCAGTAGGTGCCCTTGCGCTTCTTGGCGAACAGCCAGCCGGCGACCGCCAAGAGTGGCAGGGTGAGGGCCAGGCGGTACAGGAACACGCGCAGCTCCACCTTGCGGCGCTCGGCCTCCAGCTTGACGTAGCCATCGGCTTCCATGTCGTTCAGGCGCTCCTGCGTGGCTGCCGCCGCCTGGCGTGCGTCCAGCGCAGCCTGCTGCTGCGCCTCGACCGCCTGCTGGGTCTTGCGCTCGGCGAGCTTGAGCACGTCCAGCGCCTGGGTGCGCGCCAGCACTTCGGGGTCCTGGTCGGCGCGCTGGGTGGCGTTGCGCGTGGCCAGCCAGTTGTTGAAGGTCTCGCGCGCGGCCTGCGTTTCGCTGCGGGCCTTGCTGCGCTGCAGCTGGGCCTGGTCCAGCGCGGTCTGCGCATCCTGCTCGGCCTGGCGCGCGTCCTTGACCTGGGCGCGCAGCCTCTCGGCCGCTGGCTTGTCCAGGAAGTCGTCCACGCGCAGCGGGGTTTCGACCTTGGGCAAATCGCCCACGATGGTGCCGCCCAGGCCGATGAGGAAACTGGCAAACACCAGCGCCACCAGCCACAGGCCACGGCGAAACCATTTTTCGGACAGCCGAAGCGATTTGCTCATGATCGTTTCCCTCAGGGAATACTATGCATTTGATAGCTATCAGCGCTTATCCATAAAGCGCTGAAGGCCATTTTATTCAATTCTTCACCACCAGCACTACCGGTGCAGCCACCAGCTGCGCCCGTTGCAGCCAGGCCAGCATCGAATCGACGGTCACGGTCTCGATGCGGTCCGAAAACCGTTTCTCGTTCGGGTGGTCGTCAAATGCGATGTTGGCCGAACCCACGCGCCCGCCCATGCGGGTCAGCGGGCCCAGTTTCAGGGCGGTGGGCTCGTAGCCCTTGAACTGCAACCAGGCCTGCGCCTGGTCGCGTGTGCGCACCGTGGTGGGCTCCATGGCCATCGCCAGGGTCTCCAGCGCCCACTGGTTGGATTGCTGGTATTTGCGGCCCCACGCGTAGCTGACCATGCTGTAGGGCGGATGCTGCAGCGCCGTGGTGCGGCCCTTGTCCTGCAGCACGGCGATCAGGCGCTGCTGCACCTCGGGTGTGGGCACGGCGTACACCGCCTCGTAGCGCCACAGGTCGTCCAGGAAGAACTCGCCCAGGCCCTGGCGGTACAGGTGTCCAACGGCCGTGCCACATTCATTGAGCTTGTGGGCCACCCACCATGGGCCCTCGGGCGTCTTGTACGCCCAGCCCAGGTGCGAATAGCGCAGGCCGTATTTGCTCAAGTCCTGCCCCGCGCGGGCGAGCACCACCACCTGGGCGCCGGACCTGGCGTGCTCCGCATCCAGCGCGGCCGAGGTCTGCTGCGCCAGCTGCATGCCGCGCTCGATCACTTTGGCAGGCACGGGTTTCGCGGCCTCGCAGGAGCGGCCCGCGTGGGCCGCGGGTACCGCCAGCAAGGCCGCGCCAGCCACCAGGGCCAGGCCGAGCATGGCGGGGTTGAAAGAAGAGCGCACGCGGGCACGCGCCGGGGTCGTCACGGTCATCTGCTGCACATTCATGGCGGTGCCCTTACAGACGCTCGTTGTGCAGCAGCGCACGGCCGATGGCGTTGGGCACGAAGGCAATCGCCTCGCCCGCCACCGACAGCACCACGCCCGTGCCGATCACGCTGCAGGTCACCACGGTGCCCACGGCGTGCGCCGATGCGCCCACGCCCCGCCCCGCCACCTCGACGCTGACCCGGGCGCCGTCCGATGCGCGCTCCAACAGGTACACCGTGCCAGTGGCCGATGCCTCCACCGTCTTCACCGTCAGCACCGCACCGGCGACCGACAGGGCCGCTGGCACCGTCACGACCGCGCCAGCGGCGGCAGACGCCACCGAGGCCGTGCCCACCACCGACGCGATGGGCAACAGCGACAGCGCGGCCGAGGCCTCGCTCTGGGCCCGTGCGGGCAGGGCAGCCAGCGTGCACAGCAGGCCGGCGGCCAGGGCAAGGGTCAGGATCTTCGACAATTTCTTCATGGTTTCACTCCTCACAGGAGGTGCTGCGCAGTAGCGCTGCAGCACCGGTTTTTTTCAGGGCAACCTCCGAGCATCCCCCATAGCTCCATGGCGAACGCCGGAAACTCAGCTGGCGTTGTTACCAGACGTAGCAGCATGTGCTGCGGCAGCTTCGCGGCGGCCTTGCAGGCGTGCTTCCAGCAGGTCAGCCTCGTGGCGGTCGCGCAGCATCTTGGCCAGCGTGAAGGCGGTGGTGATCAGGTACAGCCAGCTCACACCCAGAAAGGCCTTGTAGGTCACGTTGATCTCCATGCCGAACAGACCCCAGCCGGTGAGGCCCATGGCCACCACGAAGCCGCCCCAAACCACCAGCTTCCACATCGGCGTGTCGCCCGCGCCGCGGCGCGCTGCGCTCTCGTTGTCCCGCACGAACTTGGCCAGCACGAACGCGGCCGAGAGGCAGAACACATAGCCCATCACCATGAACGCCTGCTCCAACTGTTCGCCCGGCAACCAGGCCAGCCCCACGGCGCACAGAAAGACGGCCAGGCCGAACGAGACCCACACCTGGAGCTGCCATGCACGGGTGTCACGCTGGATGAGGGTGGAAGAAGACGACATACAAATGGGGTGGCCTGAAAGGGCCGTGGTTGAACACGGAGCGGATAGTGCCGCGCCGGCCCGCCGCCGCCGCCAACGGGTTGCGCCAGTGGCGGCTGCCCGGCTCTTCGGTATCGAATGGCGATACTTTCACCACATGGACCGGGGCACCTGGGCGACATCATTGCACCGGCTTGTCTTTGACAATCGCAGCCTTTGACTGCTGCAACGCCCGCACGGAGACCGCCCCATGACCACCGCCAAACCCTTTGACATCGTCGTCCACGGCGCCACCGGCTTCACCGGCCGCCTGGTCGTCGAATACCTGCTGCAGCGCTACCCCGCCGGCAGCGGCCTGCGCTGGGCCATGGGCGGGCGCAGCGCCGACAAGCTGGCCGCCGTGCGCGACGAAGTCGGCGCCCCCGCCGACACCCCGCTCATCGTGACCGACAGCACCGACCCCGCCAGCCTGCAGGCCCTGACGGCACAGACCCGCCTGGTGCTGACCACGGTGGGCCCGTACCAGCTGTACGGCAACGAACTCGTGGCCGCCTGCGCGGCGGCCGGCGTGGACTACGTGGACCTGTGCGGCGAACCCGCCTGGATGCGCCAGATGATCGACGCGCACGAAGCCACGGCCAAGGCCAGCGGCGCGCGCATCGTGTTCTCGTGCGGGTTCGACTCCATCCCGTTCGACCTGGGCGTTTTCCTGCTGCAAAAGGAATTTGGCCAGCGCTTCGGCCACCCCGCATCACGCGTGCGCGGTCGGGTGCGCAAGATGAAGGGCACGTTCTCGGGCGGCACCGCCGCCAGTCTGAAGGCCACCATGGCCGCAGCGGCCACCAACCCCGCCGTGCTGGATTTACTGAAGAACCCGTTCTCGCTCACACCCGGATTTGACGGGCCGCGCCAGCCCTCGGGCCACAAACCCATGGTGGACGAAGCCTTGGGTGAAGGAGTCTGGGTGGCACCGTTCGTGATGGCGGCCATCAACACCCGCAACGTGCACCGCTCCAACTTCTTGCTGCAGCACGCCTACGGCGCCGACTTCGTCTACGACGAGATGCTCATCACCGGCCCCGGAGAAAAGGGCGAAGCCATGGCCAATGCCGTGGCGGGCGACAAGTCGCTGGGCTCTGACAAGGGCCCCAAACCCGGCGAAGGCCCTTCGCGCGAAGAACGCGAGAAGGGGTTTTACGACGTGCTGTTCCTGGGCACCGACGCCGCTGGCAACAGCCTGCGCGTGGGCGTGAAGGGCGACCGCGACCCGGGCTACGGCTCCACCTCCAAGATGATCGCCGAGGCCGCCGTGTGCCTGCTGCAGGATGCCACCGAGACTCCGGGCGGCATCTGGACCACGGCCCCCGCGCTGGGTGACAAGCTGATAACGCGGCTGCAGGCCAACGCTGGGCTGAGCTTCGCGGTCGAATCGGCGTAACGTCCCGGAGGTCGCGGAGCTTCCCTGCGGGTTTGTCCGTTTTCGCACCACGCTGGTCCTGAAACGCTCGGCCACCCACCGAGCGAATCCTCCAAAATGCAGGGAATGAACACTGCCCTGCGCCCCCGCGACCTTGCCCTCGCCCTGCTTGTCATCGTCGTCTGGGGCTTGAACTTTGCCGTGATCAAGGTCGGCGTGGCGGATGTGCCGCCCATGCTGCTGGGCGCGCTGCGCTACCTGCTGGCGGCGTTTCCAGCGCTGCTGTTCGTTAAGCCCCCCAAGGTTCCGTTGCGGCTGTACCTGTTGTATGGCATGACCATGGCCGTGGGCCAGTTTGCCCTGCTGTTCACCGCCATCCACATCGGCATGCCGTCGGGCCTGGCCTCGCTGGTGCTGCAGGCGCAGTCGTTCTTCACGCTGCTGCTGGCGGCCTGGTGGCTGCGTGAGAAATGGCAGGGCAACCAGGTGGCGGGCCTGGCGCTGGCAGGCGTGGGGCTGGTGCTGATTGGCAGTGCCCACGGCGCATCGATGCCGTTGGCGGGTTTTGCGCTGACCGTGGCGGCCGCTGCGATGTGGGGCTGCGGGAATATCGTCACCCGCGCCGTGGGGCGGTATGGGCCGATGAACCAGTTTGCCTTCATCGTCTGGTCCAGCGTGGTCGCACCGCTGCCGTTCGTGGCCCTGGCGCTGGTGATGGACGGCCCCACCGCTGTACTGGCAGCCGTGCAGCACCTGTCCTTCAAATCCATGGCCGCCGTGGCCTATATCGCGTGGATCTCCACGTTGCTGGGCTTCGGGCTGTGGACGTATCTCATGTCGCGCTATCCCGTGAACCGCGTGGCGCCCTTCACCCTGCTGGTGCCCGTGGTGGGCCTGACCACGGGCTGGTGGGTGTTTGGCGAGCAACTGTTGCCCGTGCACTTTGCGGGTGCGGGGCTGCTGATGGCGGGCCTCGTGGTCAACGTGTTCGGGGGCCCGGCCTGGGCGGCCGTGATGGGGCGGCTGCGCGGGGCGCAGTGAGCCTCTCCACGGCCGCTACAGCGCCAGCGGCAACTCCGTGGTCGAGAGCACATTGCGCAGCACCATGAACGAGCGCACCTGCCGCACTCCGGGCAGGTAGATCAGCTGCTCGGCGTGCAGGCGGTTAAAGCTGTCGTTGTCACGCGTGCGCACCAGCATGAAGTAATCGAACTCGCCGGTGACCACATGGCACTCCATGCAGCCCGAGATTTTGGCGGCGGCCTTTTCAAACTCGGCAAACGATTCGGGCGTGGAGCGGTCCAGCACCACGCCAATCATCACCAGCATGCCAGCACCCACGGCCTTGGGGTTGAGCAGTGCCACGACGCCGTCGATGAGCCCCAGGCGCTTGAGCCGTTCCACGCGCCGCAGGCAGGCGGGTGCGCTCAGGTGCACCTTCTCTGCCAGCGCAACGTTGGACAGCGAGGCATCACGCTGCAACTGGCGCAGGATAGCTTTGTCAGTGCGGTCCAGCTCAGCCGACACATCGGCCTGCGGTACATTCTTGGCACGAACTTTTGTTGCGCACATTTTTCTTTTCAAGAAATATTTATCGTCGATATTCTGATTCATAAATGAAAAACCCTGAAATACCGATGAAATTCGCAACCACTTGATGCGCGTGTCTTTCTACGATGAAGGCACTGCAAGCCACCCCTTGCACCCCATCCCTTCCATCGACCGGAACACCGCCATGAACCTGCAGAAATTCGCCCGCCACCCGCTCACCTTCGGGCCCTCGCCCATCACCGCGCTGCCGCGCCTGTCGGCCCACCTGGGCGGCAAGGTGCACCTGTATGCCAAGCGCGAGGACTGCAACAGCGGCCTGGCCTTTGGCGGCAACAAGACGCGCAAGCTCGAATACCTCATCCCCGAGGCGATTGCAGGCGGCTACGACACGCTGGTCTCCATCGGCGGCATCCAGTCCAACCAGACGCGCCAGGTGGCCGCCGTGGCCGCGCACCTGGGCATGAAGTGCGTGCTGGTGCAGGAGAACTGGGTCAACTACTCCGACGCGGTGTACGACCGCGTGGGCAACATCGAGATGAGCCGCATCATGGGCGCCGACGTGCGCCTGGACGCTGCGGGCTTCGACATCGGCATCCGCCCCAGCTGGGAGCAGGCCATGGACGACGTGAAGAAGGCCGGCGGCAAGCCCTTCCCCATTCCCGCAGGCTGCTCCGAGCACCCGTACGGCGGCCTGGGCTTCGTGGGCTTTGCCGAAGAAGTGCGCCAGCAAGAAAAAGAGCTGGGCTTCCAGTTTGATTACATCGTCGTGTGCTCGGTCACCGGCAGCACGCAGGCCGGCATGGTGGTGGGCTTTGCGGCCGACGGCCGGGCACGCAAGGTGATCGGCATCGACGCGTCGGCCAAGCCCGAAAAGACCCATGCCCAGGTGCTGCGCATCGCACAGAACACGGCCAAGCTGGTGGAACTGGGCCAGGAGATCACGGCCGAGGATGTGGTGCTGGACACGCGCTACGGCGGCCCCGAGTACGGCCTGCCCAACGAGGGCACGCTCGAAGCCATCCGCCTGTGCGCCCGCCAGGAAGGCATGCTCACCGACCCGGTGTACGAAGGCAAGTCCATGCACGGCATGATCGACATGGTGCGCAAGGGCGAATTCCCCGAAGGCTCCCGTGTGTTGTACGCGCACCTGGGAGGGGTGCCGGCGTTGAACGCCTACAGCTTTCTTTTTCGCAACGGCTGATGCCCCGCGCGAGGAGACAGAGCAGCAGCGCCTGTGCCGGCTGGCCGGGCTCTCCGTGATCTGAGCACCTCTGCTTTTTTATCTTTGCGTTTCCTCAGACCCGTGCACGCCGCCGGGTCTCCCCGCCACGGCCGGTCCATCCCGCCGGCCATGGCGGCTGACCGAACTTCCGTGGTAGCGACAGGCCCTGGCGGGCCGCCAGAGCGAAACGAAGACTGGCGCATCCTGGACCCTGTCCGCAGGTAGCAACGGTTGAACACAACCAGCCCTCATCCGAAGGATCGCCGAATGAACCACTTGCCTCTGACGCGACGCACTGGCGTCGCCCTATCCATTGCCGCCATCGCTTCTGGGGGGCTAGGTTTTGCGACCCAGGCCCACGCCGACGGCTACCCCGCCAAACCCGTTCAGCTCATCGTGCCCTTCCCGCCCGGCGGGGCGGTGGACATCGTGGGCCGGCTCATCAGCAAGAAGCTGGGCGAACGCCTGGGCCAGGCGGTGGTCATCGAAAACAAGGCGGGCGCGGGCACCATCGTAGGCGCATCGTTTGTGGCCAACGCACCGGCGGACGGCTACACGCTGCTGATCAGCTCGGGCTCCACCTTCACCGTAAACCCCGCGCTGAACGCCAAGCTGCCCTACGACCCCGTCAAGAGCTACGAGCCCGTCGGCCTGGTCGCCCGTGTGCCCTTGATTCTGCTGGCCCACCGCGATGTGCCGGTCAACAACCTCCGGCAGCTGATCGCCGCCGTGCAGCGCACTCCAGACAAGTTCTCCTACGGCTCGTTCGGCAACGGCACCACGGGGCATTTCGCAGCCGAGCTGACCTGGTCGGCCGCAGGCATCAAGCTGATGCACGTGCCTTACCGGGGCAGCGCCCCCGCCATGGCCGACCTGATGGGCGGGCAGATCCCCCTCACCATCGACACCGTGGCGGCAGCGCTGCCACAGCTCAAGGCGGGCAAGATCAAGGCCATTGCCGTCACAGGCGCCACGCGGGCCACGCAGCTGCCCGACGTGCCCACGGTGGCAGAAAGTGGCTTTCCGGGGTTCTCGGCCGACTCCTGGCTGGCTGTGGTCGCGCCGCGCGGCCTGCCCACCGAGGCCAAGGCCAAATTGCACAAGGCACTGGCCGAGACCCTGGCGGATGCCGAAATCCGCAGCAAGCTGGTGGCCAGCGGGTTGGAGCCCGCCTACGCACCAGGCGATGCCGTGCTGGCGCAGATCGAGGACGAGCTGCCACGCATGCGGGCGATTGCGCAACGGGCGCAGATTCGTGCGGAGTGAGCGCTGCGCTTTTCCGGAGCCTCAGTCCCGCAGCCAGGTCAGCATGTGGGGATAGGCATGCGGACCGCCAGGCACCTGCTGCGCAGGCAGCAGGGTGAGCCCCGCAGCTGCCAGCCCCGACGCCCCCAGGTACACCCCCAGCTCGAAAGCGGTGCGCAGCCCGGCGGACCGCCCGTGGTATCCGCCGTCGTGGAACAGCACAGCGGAATCCATCCTCAGGTGGCACAGCGCGGCCCACGCCCAGGCGGTTGCCTCGATCTCACCGCCATGGGGCACTGCGGGCAGGTCCTGCAGTGCGTCGTCCAGGGTGGGGCGCTGGGCGGCAGGCACCACCGCCAAGTGGCCGGCCTCGTGCAGCAGGTCACCGGGCCAGCGCAGCCGCGCCCGGTCCACGCGCAGCCCACCCCGCTCGATGCGGACGCCAGGCAGAAAGCTGTCGTCGGGCACCTCGGCCTCAAAGACCGCAAGGCCGATGCCGCGCAAGAAATCCAGGATGCGATCCGTCAATGCACCGGGGTCCGCTGCCGGCACGGCCGCGATGGCAACGTCTGCCGTGCTCATGTTTGCAACAGGTCTGCCACCTGGCTGCGCAGCAGCGCGGGCTGTACGGCCTGAGACGCTACAGGACGGCCCACATTGAGCCCCACCCGGCTGTAGAACCCCCTGCGGAACGGCCGCACCATCGCACCGCCCTGCTCGATGCGGCTGAAGTACGAGCCCCACAGGTTGGTCAGCGCCATGGGGATCACCGGCGCCTCGACGCCCTCTTCGCGCGCACGCTCGATGATCTTCATGATGCCGCCCTTGAACTCCTGGAGCTGTCCGTCCTTGGTGATGCCGCCCTCCGGGAAGATGGCCAGCAGATCACCTTCGCGCAGCACCTGGGCCGCGCGCTCGAAGGCGGCGTCGTAGGTGGCGGGGTCTTCCTTGTACGGCGCGATCGGGATGGCCTTGGCCAGGCGGAACAGCCAGCCGAGCACCGGCACGCGGAAGATGCGGTGGTCCATCACAAAATAGATCGGCCGCGGGCTCGCGGCCATGAGCAGCACCGCGTCGATAAAGCTCACGTGGTTGCACGCCAGGATGGCCGCGCCGGTGGTGGGCAGGTTTTCGTCGCCCTGCACCTTGAAGCGGTACACGAAGCGCGATGACATCCAGGCCACGAAGCGCAGCAGGTATTCGGGCACCAGCATGAAGATGTAGAACGCCACCACCGCATTCGCCAAGCCTACGAACAAAAAGATCTGCGGCACCGTGAAGCCCGCGCCCAGCAGTGCGCCGGCGATGAGCGAACTGGCAATCATGAACAGCGCGTTCAGGATGTTGTTGGCTGCGATGATCCGCGCGCGGTGCGTGGGCTGGCTGCGCATCTGGATCAGTGCGTACATCGGCACGCTGTACAGGCCCGCAAACAGGCTGAGCAGCGCCAGGTCGAGCATCACGCGCCAGTGCTGGCTCTGCGCGAGGAAGGCGCCAAGGCCCATGATTTCCGACGGTGGCAGGCTGCGCGCCGCGAAGTACAGGTCGATGGAAAACACACTCATGCCAATGGCACCCAGCGGCACCAGGCCGATCTCGACATGGCGGCGCGAGAGCACCTCGCACAGCAGCGAGCCAATGCCGATGCCGATGGAGAACACCACCAGCAGCAGCGAAGCCACCTGCTCGTTGCCGTGCAGCACTTCCTTGGCCAGGCTCGGAAACTGCGACAGGAACACCGCGCCGAAGAACCACATCCAGCTGATGCCCAGGAGCGAGCGGAACACCACGATGTTCTCGTGCGCAAGCTTGAGGTTGCGCCAGGTCTCGGTGAAGGGGTTCCAGTTGATGGTGAGCCCCGGGTCGGTGGCTGGCACCGACGGGATGAATTGCGCCACCGCGCGCCCAATCAGCGCGGCCACCACACACGCCACGGCCACCGTGGTGTGGCCGATGCCAGGCAGCGCCACCAGCAGTCCGCCCGCCACGTTGCCCAGCAGGATGGCCACGAAGGTGCCCATCTCGACCATGCCGTTGCCGCCGGTGAGCTCACGCTCGCTGAGTACCTGCGGCATATAGGCGAACTTGACGGGCCCGAACAGCGTGGAGTGCACGCCCATCAGGAAGGTGCACAGCAGCAGGATGGGCACATTGCCCGCGATGAACCCGCCCGCCGCCACCAGCATGATGGCGATCTCCAGGTTCTTCACGAAGCGGATCATCTTCGTCTTGTCGTACTTGTCGGTGAGCTGGCCCGACGTGGCCGAGAACAGCAGGAACGGCAGGATGAACAGCGCACCGATCACCAGCCCCGCCATCGCCGGCGGCAGCCACGACACGCTGAGCTGGTAGGTCACCATCACGGTGAACGCGAACTTGAACAGGTTGTCGTTGGCGGCGCCTGAAAACTGGGTCCAGAAAAACGGCGCAAACCGCCGTTGGCGCAGCAGGGCGAACTGGTTCGGGTCCTCATGCGTTGGCGCAACGCTGGTTGAGGGGGTCTCGGGGTGCATGCTTTTCTCCTCGTTTCCGATGGGTTTGCTGTGTCTTTGTGTTTGTGTATCCAGTGCCCCGCCACTCAGGCGCGGAACCTGCGTGCGACACCCACGGTGTGGGCGCCATTCTGCCCGGACAGCGTGACGTGCGGCGCACCCCGTGCACCGCTGTTGCGCAATGCCGCCAGTGCCAGCAACACCGGCCAGGCAGCGCTGGCAGCGAATACATGCTTGATGCTGTGTCCCGACACCCACTGCGCTGTGGCGTCAAACACCGCGTGATCGGCGGCCTCGAACAACTTGGCCACGGCATACAGGCCAATGACCGCGCCCAGGTGCACCGCCAGGGCGCCATCGCGCCGGGGCCAGCAAGCCAGTGCCAGCACCACCAGCATGCCGCCCAGTTGCACCACCGCCCAGGGCATCAGGTTGCCGGCGTGCGACCACCACAGCACGGCCAGCGGTCCGGCCAGCAGCATCGCGCCCGCCGTGGCCCACCCCGCCCGCTGGCTCACGCGGCTGGTCGCCGCCAGCCCCAACAGGCCCGCAAAAGGCAGCACCATGCCCAACCGGTCCCACAGCAGGCCTGCGTCCTGCGGTTGCCAGTGGTACACGCCCGAGCCCATGGCCGTGCACACCAACCCCACGAAAAACAGCATGACCATCGCGTGGGATGTGTGGTCCAGAGCGCCGGCGGCCAGACGGCGCAATGCCCGCAAGCCCCACACCCCTGCGATGGCGAGCGGCAGATTGCTCAGCACATCCATCGCACAAGGAATACCCCACAGCGCCCGCTGATCGGCAAAACCGTGCTGGTGCACGCTGGCAGGCAACACCGGCCCGAACACGGCCAGCGCCAGCAACGCGACCACGCCCAGCAGCAGGCCCGCTTCAGCGTGCGTCACGGGCTTGTGGCGCCGGGTGGGGAGAGAAATCAGAAAGGTCATGGTCTTCGCATCCGCAGGGTTGGGCAGTGAATGCGGCGCAGTGTGCGCAGCCCACGCCACGTCACCACCAAAAAGTCGCACCGATTGCCGCCAAAGACACCCTCGGTATTGATAATCGATACCCATGAGCACCACAGCCGACCTCGTTCTCGCCCTGAAAAAAGAACTCAAGACCGCCCAGATGACCTACGCCGACCTGGCGCAGGCCCTGGGCATGGCCGAGTCCAGCGTCAAGCGCATGCTGGCCAAGGGCGACATGCCGCTGTCGCGCATCGACGCGATCTGCCGCGCGCTGGCGCTGGACTTTGCCGACCTCGCACGCCGCGTGGCCGAAAACCAGCCCCTGCTCAAGGAGCTGACGCAGGAGCAGGAGCGCGCCGTGGTCGCCGACAAGAAGCTGCTGCTGATGGCCATTTGCGTGCTGAGCCAGTGGACGCTGGAGCAGGTGACCACCACCTACCGCCTGTCCGAGGCCGAGGGCATCAAGTACTTGGCGCAACTCGACCGCATCGGCATCATCGAGCTGCGGCCACTGAACCGCTACCGATTGAAGCTCGCCAAGACCTTCCGCTGGCGGCCCCACGGCCCGGTGATGAACTACTTTCGCGAGCACGCGCTGCTCGACTACTTTTCCGGCGGCTTCGACGGCGCTGGCGAAGGTGTGCTGCTGGTGCACGGCACCATCAGCCGGGGCCTGGCGCCTGCCTTCATGGAGCGCATGCAGCGCGTGGCGCAGGACTTTGCGCAACAGCATCTTGCCGATCAGAAGCTGCCACCGCGGGAGCTGGAGGGCTACACGCTGCTCTTGGCCATGCGCAGCTGGGAGTTCGAAGCGTTCACGGGGATGAGGAGGCTGCCCCTTTAAGCCACTGCGTGGCTGTCCTCAGTGAGGGAACGACGCGGCGTTAGGGCGTTTGGCTTGCCGTCGCTTGTTTGAGATTGGGCGATGCAATAGGGTTGTGTGTCATTTGCTAGTTTATTGATAGCAATAAATGCTTACACAACAAGCGCTAGCGGCTAAAAATACTTAATTTTTGATGTTTGTGGCCGACTCCACATCGTCAAAAGTAAAAGAAACTTGACATGGATATCGCCGCGGCACGACAATTTGTAAAGCAAACTTTACTTCTTGAGGCCCGCATGAACGAACTTCCCCCTCCCCTGGAACAAATCAGCTACCTGGCCAAGGTGCTCGCCGGCCTGCTCGTGGTGATCTTGCTGGGCCTCGCCAGCCTGGAGCTCGCGCACCTGCCGCTGGCGTCGGGCCGGTGGGCGGCGGGGCTGCTGGCGGCAGCGTGTGGTCTGTTGGCGTGGCTGGGCTATCGCCGCTACCGGCAGCTGGACGAACTGCAGCGCCAGATGCATGGCCGCGCCTGCCAATGGGCGGTGGGGCTGGTGCTGGCCATGCTGCTGGTGGTGTCCGCGGTACAGGCCTTGGGCATGGCCCCTGCCGTGCACCCGCTGGCCGTGGCCGCCGGGCTGATCGCCGCCTGGGGCCTGGGTCTGTGCATCACCCACCACCGGGTGAGCTGAGCATGGCCCGCGTGTTGGTGACCGGCGCGGCCGGATACCTGGCGTCGTGGATCGTGAAGCTGCTGCTGGAGCAGGGCCACACGGTGCACGGCACGGTGCGCAGCCTGAAGGACGAGCGCAAGGTCGCGCACCTGCAGCGCCTGGCGCAAGCGCATCCAGGCCAGCTCATGTTGTTTGAGGCCGACCTGCTCAGTGCGCAGGGCTTTGACGCTGCGATGCAGGGTTGCATCGCGGTGCTGCACACCGCTTCGCCCTACAAGCTGGGGCCCTCGGCCGACCCCGAGCGCGAGCTCATCGCCCCCGCTGTGACGGGCACGCGCCACGTGCTGGATGCGGCCAATCGCGCGGCGAGCGTGGAGCGTGTGGTCATCACCAGCAGTATCGTGGCGATGTTCGGCGACAGCGACGAGCTGCAATCCCGCCCGGGGCATGTGCTCAACGAAAAGGACACCAACCGCACGTCGACCGCGCAAGGCAATCCCTACGCGCTCTCCAAGACGCGCGCCGAGGCCCTGGCCTGGGATCTGCAGGCACGGCAAAAACGCTGGTCGCTGGTGAGCGTGCATCCAGGTGCGATCTTCGGCCCCTCGCTGTCGCAGCGCGACGATGCCACCAGCGTGCAGCTGCTGCGCCAGTTTCTGGACGGGTCCTTCCGCCAGGGCGTGCCGCCGCTGTGGCTGGGCACGGTGGATGTGCGCGACGTGGCCCAGGCGCACGTCAGCGCCGCGCTGCAGCCGGCAGCCTCGGGCCGCTACCTGGTGGTGGGCGAAAGCCTGCGCCTGCTGGAGATCGCGCAGCGCCTGCGCCAGAGCCACCCGGACCGCAGCGCCAAGCTGCCCACCAAAGAGGTGCCCCGATGGCTGATGTGGCTCATCGCGCCCATGGCCGGCATGACGCGCAGCTACGTGCGCCATAACGTGGGTCATCCGCTGCAGTTCGACACCGCACGCAGCCAGGCCGAGTTGGGCGTCCGCTACCGGCCGGCCAGCGCCACGCTGGGCGAGCACGTGGCGCAGCTGGTGGCCGATGGCCTGGCGCCGGACTGAGGCAACCCGCATGCACAACCACGTCAAAGCCCTGCGGCAAGACCGCGGGATGACCCAACAAGCCCTGGCCGACGCGCTGGGTGTGAGCCGCCAGACCGTGCACTCGATCGAAGCGGGCAAATACGACCCCAGCCTGCCCCTGGCCTTCAAGATCGCCACCGTGCTCGGGCGGACCATCGAGCAGGTGTTTGTGCCCGACGACTGAGCCGCAGCCCAGCGCACAGGCGAAGGTGTCTGCACCTTCGTCGGGCCCATCCTTCGATACCCATTGACGCTTTAATGAAAATTCACTATTCTTTAAATCATTGATTCAACGATTTTAAAGATACCAAAGTGAAAACCACCCGCCAACAGCAAGACGCCACCCGCCGCCAGATCGTGGCCAGCGCGGTGGACCTCATGACCCGCCAGGGCTTCGACGGCACGACGATGAAAGACATCGCGCGCGCCGCCGGCATCGGCGACGCCACGATCTACAAATACTTCCCCACCAAGGACCGCATCGTGCTGGGCTACCTGGACGACGTGGCCCACCAGGCGCTGGCCGACACGCTGCAGACGCCGGGATTTGCGGGCTATCAGCTGCAGGAGAAGCTCCAGCGCCTGACCGACGCGGTGCTGGAGCGCCTGCTGGCCGACCGCGAATTTGTGGCCCAGGTGCGCAGCCTGGCGCGGCGCTCGCCGCTGTCGATGCTGGCAGAGCCCCTGGCGGCACGGCAAAGCCTGCGCGAGGCCGTCGCCAGCTTTCTGGAAGCCGCCGAGGCCAGTGGCGAGATCGAGCCCTGCGACTTCAAGGGCCTGGCGGGCGGGCTGTACACCGACTACCTGGCCGGTGTGGTGACGTATTGGCTGGCCGATACCTCAGATGAATTTGCCGACACCACGCAGCTGGTGGACCTGTCGCTGGGTGTGCTGGTGCAGGCGCTGCGCGGTGGGCTCGTCAACCGCGTGCTGCAGTTGGGCGGCTTTGTGCTGCGCAGCCAGATGGCCCGCATGGTGCAGCACAGCAGCGGCCTGATGGGCATGCTGCAGTTGGCCAAGCAGGCCATGGCCGGCGCACCGCCCGGCCCAGCCCCCGCCTACACGGCAACGGCTGAACCATCCCCCTCGCCGGAGCGTTCAGCACCGCCGCACGCGCCGCGCAAACCCCGCGCTGCCAGCCCGGCAACCGCTGCAAAGCCAGCGGCCACGCCACGCAAGAGGAAGTCCGCATGAACACCGCCCACACCGTGCGCGAGATCCAGGTGCCCGCAGGCACTGTCATCCATGCAACCTTGCATGACGCGGATTTTTTTGACGCCTTCACAACGACCGACCCTCGCCCCGCCACCAGCGCATTGCAGACCTGGCTAGACGTCTTGGCCAGGACACCGCGGTGGACGGAGCAACTTCTGGCCGTGCGCAACAAGCTGGTGCGGCTGATGGGTCTCAAGGACGTGGGGCAGTTGCAGGACGTGCATCCGCTTGCCAGCGGAGCCTCCCCGACCAATACGCGCAGCTACCGCGTCGGAGACCGCGTGGGCATCTTCCTGATTCGCCATCTGAGCGACACCGAGGTGGTGATGGGACAGGACGACAAACACCTGGATGTGCAGGTCTCGCTGACCAAACACGGGCAGCCGGGCAGCGCCCCCACGGTCGTCATCAGCACCGTGGTGCATATCCACAACACGCTGGGCCATGCCTATATGGCCGTCATCACGCCGTTTCACCGCCGCATCGTGCAGGCCATGCTGCAGCAGCTGGCCCTTTCAAACCATGGCGCGCGCTGACGCGCCCCGCACCGGCCGCCTGGCGCGCGGCACCATCACGGGCTTGGCCGCGGCGCGCATCGGCATGGCCCAGCTGGGGCACCGTGTGCGCACGCCGTCAGCCCAGGCGCAGGCCGACCACGAGGCCGCCCTGGGCCGTATCCTTTTTGGCGCTCTGGGGCAGCTGCGGGGCTCGGCGCTCAAGGTGTCGCAGCTGCTCAGCATGCACCCGGGCCTGCTGCCCGACGGCGTGCGGCAGGAGCTGGCGCGCGCCCACCACCAGGCACCGCCGCTCAACCGCGCGCTGGTGGGACGCGTGTTCCGCCAGGCTTTCGGGCAGGAGCCCGAGGCGCTGTTTGACCAGTTCGATCCCACAGCCTTCGCCGCCGCCAGCCTGGGCCAGGTGCACCGCGCTCAACTGGCGGGCCACGGCACGGTGGCCGTCAAGGTGCAGTACCCCGGCATCGCCGCCACCATTGCCAGCGACATGCAACTGATGCGCACTGCACTGCGCGCCCTGGCCCACACCGACATGCCCCTGCCCGCCAACACCGTGGTGGACAGCGTGATGACCGAGATCGAAGCCACACTGCTGCGCGAGGTGGACTACCTGCAGGAGGCCGAGCAACTGCAATGGTTTGCGCAGCACGCGGCTTTGCCCGGCGTGGTGCTCGCGCAGCCCATCCTGTCGCACACACGGGCCCAGGTGCTCACGCAACAGTTCCTGCCGGGCCAGCACCTGCAGGCCTGGCTGGCCACGCAACCCACACAGCAGCAACGCGACCTGGCCGGACAGCACCTGTGGGACTGGTTCATGCATTGCATCTTTGTGCTGGGCCGGGTGCATGCCGATCCGCACCCTGGCAACTTTCTGTTCGCGCCCGATGGCACGGTGGGCGTGCTCGACTTTGGCTGCACCCGCAGCCTCTCTGGCGGTTTTCTGGCGCAGGTGACACAGGCGTGGTCCGCACTGCTGCGCCCTCCCACCGACCCACAGCGAGACGCACTGGTGCTGCAGGCCTACCAGGCACTCGGACTCGTCAATGCCAGCCTCACCGTGCCGGCCTACACCGCCGAACTCGCGCCCGCACTGGCTGACATGCAGGCCTGGCAGATGGAGCCCTTCACGCAACCGGTTTTCGATTTTGGCGTCAAGACGCCGCCACCCATCACCGCCGGACGGCACCAGCGCGTGCTGGGCGAGCACCTGGTGCAGGTGCCCGGCGAGATGCCTGCGTTCGAGCGCATGTGGATGGGCCTCATGCACCTGCTTACGGGGCTGGGCGCACGGGTCCACACGCATTGCCCCGCCCTTCTTTCTTCATAGGAACCCACCCACATGACCACCCTGACCTCCCCCTCCCCTCGCTCCACGGCCATACCGCTTCGCAACCGCTGGAAGGGCCGGTGGATGCTGGCCGTGGCGCTGCTGCACACGCTGTATGCCACCGTCGTGTTTCCGACCCAGCTGCAAGAGATCGTGCGGCGCGGCGTTTTCAACAGCGTGCAAAAAGACCCGGCCGTGGGCGCCGTGGTCTGGTTTGTACTGTTCGGCGTGTTGTTCGCGTTGCTGGGCTGGGCCATGTTGCTGATCGAACGCAATGCAGCCCTGGCGCCCGTTCCTTTGCGCGGGCTGGGTGCCGGGTTGCTGGCTCTCACGGCGCTGGGCATTGTGCTCATGCCCACATCGGGTTTCTGGCTGGCGCTGCCGCCCGCGCTGGCCCTGTGCTGGCCCCCAAAGCGTTGAAGGCAACGAAGACGGGTCGATGCGCCGCGTCTGCACCTTCTACAGCCATCCTGATTGACTTGAAAACTGTTCATGAATACTCCGCTGGTACTGGCAGCCGGGGGCCTCGCCCTGGTGGGTGTTGCGCACTCGGTGCTGGGTGAATTCCTCGTGTTTCGCGCTCTGCGCACGCAGGGCATCGTGCCCACCGGAGGGCGGCCCGTACTGCACGAGCGGCAGGTGCGCATCCTCTGGGGCACCTGGCACCTGGCCACCGTGTTGGGGTGGGCCCTGAGCGCCCTGCTGTGGCGCCTGGGGACCGTGCCAGGAGATACCAACCTGGGGGCCTGGGTGGCTGATGTGGCGGGGCTGGCCACCCTGGTCAGCGGATTGCTGGTGTTCTATGCCACCGACGGCAGGCACCCGGCCTGGTTTGCCTTGCTGGTGGTGGCCGCACTGGTGTGGTGGCGCTGAGGGCACCCTCGGCAAGGCACGGGGTGGGCCGTCTGGAGTGTGAGAAAAATCACGGAAACCCCTGTCGACACCGCTGCAGGAAACACAACTTCACAAGACTTCGCAATTCGCCTACACCGTCTTGACGCAGCGTCTGCACCATGAAGTCTCCGGTTCCGCAAGGAATCATTTTGAGGAGACCATCATGGCCCGCAATGCACTCGCCGCTGTTTCTATCGCCCTGCTGTCGCTGGGTGCCGCTACGGTGGCGCAGGCACAGACCAGCGCCACCGTTGTTATCCAGTCGGGACAACCCCACCACTACCAAGCGCCCGCGCCCATGGTGGTGCAATACGGCCCGCCACCACCACCCCGCTATGAAGTGGTGCCCCGCCCCCGCCGGGACATGGTGTGGGTGCCCGGGTACTGGGATTGGCGTGGCCACCGCCACGTCTGGGTCCAGGGCCACTGGATGAAGGCCCGCCCTGGCTACTACTACCGCGAACCCCGTTGGGTGGAATATGGCGGCCGCTGGGAAATGCGCCCAGGTGGCTGGGATCGGGATGGAGACGGCATCCCCAACCGCTATGACCGCGACCGGGATGGCGACGGAATTCCCAACCGCTATGACCGCGATCACCACGACCGAGACCGCGATGGCGTGTCCAACCGCCACGACCGGGACCGCGACGGCGACGGTGTGCCGAACCGCCACGATCGCCGTCCAGACAACCCGTACCGCAACTGACGGAGGGGTGAAGGCCGGGGGCGGCCCGGGAAGACCCGGGTGAAGCCGCACTCTTCGCCTACGGCTGACCCCGCTCAGCGCCTACGTGGCGCAGCGCGCCGAACCGCCACCATGCACAGACCGATTCCGCAAGGAACATTAGGAGATCACCATGACCCGCCAGACATTCACTGCAGCCGCCCTCGCCCTGATGGCACTGCTGCCCCTTGCACCCGCGCACTCTGCACCGCAAGGCACCGTCATCATTCAATCGGGTCAGCCAGAACGTGGATACCAATCCACGCAGAACTACCAGGTGATTCCCGCCCCCCCACCCCCACGGCATGAAGCCGTGCCACGCCCACGGCGCGGACAGGTGTGGGAAGAAGGGCATTGGGAATGGCGTGGCAACCGCCACCGCTGGGTCCGGGGCCACTGGGTGCAAGCACGCCATGGCCACCAGTACCGCCAGCCCCAGTGGGTGGAGCGTGAAGGCCGCTGGGAAATGCAACGCGGTGGCTGGGACCGGGACGGTGATGGCGTTGCCAACCGCAACGACCGCGACCGCGATGGCGACGGCGTATCCAATCGCCGCGACAGCCAGCCCGACAACCCGCGTCGCAACTGATGGCGCTGGGGGAGCCTAGCGCTCCTCGCCTGTCACACCAGATGAACCTCGGCGCGTCCGAGGCCTGGAAACTCAGCCACCACCACCGCACCCGGCGCCACCAACGCAGCCCACCCAGGCTGCGCGCGCCTTCGTTGGCCAGCCACACCAGCAGCCCGAGCGGATCGCCCGCCGCGTTGCCCCAGGTGGCGTGTTGCACGGCCACCATCCCGTTCACTGACAAGCTCACCGCTTGCGCCAGAGGCTTCACCGCCGCCACATCGGCCACCCCCGCACCCACGATCAGTGCGCCATGGCAGGCCTGGTCGGCCAGGCGGCTCCATTCGCCCTGCAGCCCCCAGGCCGCGAACCGCGTATCACACACCTCAATGGCGGCGCGCACCGAGGTCACGGCAGCCAGCACCTCGACCGCACTGTAGGGCGTGGAGCGGGCTGGCAAATCGGCACCCAGCTCGTACACCAGCTCGGCCTCGACCCCCATCACGGCGAACCCTGCAGCAGACAAATGCACCGCCTGCACGGTTTGCGCCACAAACACCGAATCACGGGTGAGCGCTGCCCGCGTGGGTTGGGCCTGGGGCGACGCGGCGCCCACCTTCCAGCCTGCAATCTCCCCCCGCTCGCGCACCACGATGTCTTGCACGGCATAGGCCTCGGTCGCATCGCGCGGGCGCAGCGCTGCGGGCAAATCGAGCGGCCGGGGGGTGCGCCCCTGGCGGGCCATGGTGATGACGGCCGCGCTGGCAAAGGGATCGAAAGCGGTGTCGGGCATAGGGAAAGCGTCCTGGGCTGGGTCAAGTCGCTGGATTATGGCGACCTGCCACCTCCTACCATCAGCAACGATTGCCACCCATTAGCCGGCAAAAACACTTTGCCGCCGCCCGTGCCCTCCTAGAATGGGCCCCGCAGGAGAGCACGGTAGGCCACACGCCCGCCGCTGCACCGAAGGCGCAAACTCCCATACACGCTCAGGTCCCGTACTGCACCATTCATCAAAGCCGTCTGGAGAGCCGCCACGGGCACACCGTGGCGCACCGAAGGAGCAAACCGCGCGCCATGTGGGCTGTGTGGTGAATCTCTCAGGTACCAAGGACAGGGGGAGCGGCAGCTTGGCGGACGCGCGCCAACTGCTTGCTATATAAAAAATAGCTACTAACGCACGTCCATCAAGCGCTGAACCCTTAAAAGGCTTCAAAAATGCGCGTGATTGTTTTGGGTGCCGGCTTGCTCGGCGTGACTTCGGCTTATTTCCTGCAACAGCTCGGCCACGAAGTGACCGTCATTGACCGCCAGGGAGCCCCCGGCGCCGAAACCAGCTTTGCCAACGGTGGGCAGATCTCGGTCAGCCACGCCGAACCCTGGGCCAACCCCAGCGCGCCGCTCAAGGTGCTGCAGTGGCTGGGCAAAGAAGACGCCCCCTTGCTGTTTCGCCTGCGCGCCGACATGCGGCAGTGGCTCTGGGGCCTGGCCTTTCTGCGCAATTGCACGCCGGCGCGCACGCGCCACAACATCGAGCAGATCGTGAGCCTGGGCACCTACAGCCGCAGCGTGCTGCAGCAGTTGCGTGCAGCCACCGGCATCCAGTACGACCAGCGCACGCAAGGCATCCTGCACTTCTACACCAACGCGAAAGAGTTCGATGGCGCCCTGGCCCCGGCCGAGCAGATGCGCGCCCTGGGCTGCGAGCGCCAGGTCATCAGCGCCGACGAGGCCGTGCGCATCGAGCCAGCGCTGGCCCACATCCGCCCGCAGCTGGCAGGCGCCACCTTCACGGCCGAGGACGAATCGGGCGATGCCAACCAGTTCACGCGCGAGCTGGCCAAACTGTGCGAGGCGGCGGGTGTGCAGTTCCGTCTGGGCCACCACATCACGGCGCTGCGCGAGGCAGGCGGCAACATCGACCATGTGGAAGTGACCAACGCCGAGGGCCGCTTCGAGCGCGTGCAGGGCGAAGCCTTCGTGCTGGCCATGGGCTCGTTCAGCCCGCTGCTGGCGCAGCCGCTGGGCATCCACCTGCCGATCTACCCAGCCAAGGGCTATTCGGTGACCATGCCGGTCAAGGACGCGTCCAAGGCGCACCAGGTGAGCCTCACGGACGACGAGTTCAAGCTCGTGTTCTCGCGCTACACCAGCCAGCAGGGTGATCGTTTGCGCATTGCCGGCACCGCTGAATTGAACGGCTACGACCGCCACCTGAACCAGGTGCGCTGCGACGCCATCGTGCGCCGCGTGGAGCAGCTTTTTCCTGGCGCAGGCGACGCGAGCCAGGCCCAGTTCTGGACCGGCCTGCGCCCCGCCACGCCCAGCAATGTGCCGCTGATCGGCAAGACGAAGCTCGCCAACCTGTTCCTCAACACCGGCCACGGCACGCTGGGCTGGACGCACGCCTGCGGCTCGGGCCAGGCGCTGGCCGACATCGTGAGCGGGCGCGCGCCGCAGGTGGATTTCGACTTCCAGGGGCTGGAACGCGACCGGCGGCCGGCCGCGCTGCTGCCCTCGCGCACGACGGCCTGAACCGGCGGCCCGGCGTTATGGGGCCGCGCCCGTGGCCTGGGCCACGAAGGCGGCCACGGCCAACATGTCCTTTTCGCTCATGCGCTCGGCATACGAGGGCATCGCGCCGATGCCCGCCTTCAACGCCCGCAGCACGCGGCCCGCATCGGGCTTGAGTTCATCCAGCACCGGGCCGACCTGTCCCTCGGCGCCCGCAGCCTGCAGCGTGTGGCACACGGCGCAGGCGGGCTGGATCTTGGTGAACAGCTCCTTGCCGCGCGCCAGTTCGGCAGGGTCGGCGGCCCAGCTGGCACCCGCCCACAATAACGCCACCCCCACCAGCAAGCCACACCCCGGCACCCGATGCCGTCCGACAGCGGCACGCACCCACGCCAGTGCCACGGTGGAACTGGCTTTGCCAGGCCACGGCTGGCGTCCCCCCTCCGGGGGGACGGCGCAAAGCGCCTCAGGGAGGAACAAGGTCATGCCACGGTCAACGTGACGGCATGGTCGCGCCAGCTGGCGTTGTTGTAGCCGCCCAGGTTTTCCTCGCGCTGCTCGGCCTGCACGTTGCCCGCCGTGTCGGTGGCGCGGCTGGCCAGCACCTGCGTGCCGGCCTCCAGGCGCACCGGCAGTGCAAACTGCCGCCAGGCAAAGGGGCCCAGGTCCGGTCCGATGAGTTTGGCCGCCTGCCAAGTCTTGCCACCATCGGCCGAGACCTCTACCCCCTTGATGCCCCGCGTACCCCCAAAGGCCACGCCGTGCACCTGCACCTGGCCCGCCTTGAGCGGGCCCTTGTCGGGCAGGGGGCCGTTGATCCAGGACTTGACGCCCATCTCCCACACCGAAGGCTGGTCCGGGCTGGCCTTGGAGCCGGGGGGCGACATGCGGTAGCCGTGCGACATGATGCGCGCCTGCGACTGCGCACTGGCGAAGGCCACGCGCTTGACGTACTTGATGTTGTTCACGCCCTGGTAGCCCGGAACCACCAGCCGCAGCGGCCCACCGTGCGCCAGGGACAAGGGCTCGCCATTCATCTCCCAGGCCAGCAACGCGTCGTCCAGCGCTTTCACGGGGACCGAGCGCTCTACCAGCACAGACAGCGGGTCCACACCCTCTGGCAGTTTTTCGCCACCGGTGCCCGTGAGGTAGGCCGCGCCGTCGGCGAGCCCGCCCAGCGCAGCCACCACGTTGCGCAGCGGCACGCCGCTCCAGACCACACAACCCGCAGCGCCCACGGACCAGGGCGTGCCACTGGGCTTGCTGGGGAAAAAGCCCCGTCCATTGCCCGAGCATTGCAGCACCGTGGCCACGGTCTCGACGCCCAGGGTTCTGAGTTCGGCCAGCGTCAGGCTGCGTGGGTTCTTCACCCCTTCGATGGCGACGCTCCAGGCATCGCGGTTGTCCAGGATGGCCGCATCAGGCGCGGGCAGGTTGTTGCGCACGTACAGCTGGTTCGACGGGGTGATGACGCTGGTGCCGAACGCGGAGCGCCGGGTTTCCAGGGTGCTGCTGCTGTGCACGATCAGCGCGTCCGGAGATTTCCATCCCGCATAGGCGGGCAGCGGCTTGGCAGGGCTCGTGGCCTGCTGCGCCCTGGCAGTGCCAGCCCATCCGGCCAGGCCCAGCGCGCTCAGGGCTGCGGCACTTCCGGCCAGCATGTGGCGGCGTGGCAGGGTCATGGAATCTTTCATGGAAACGTCTCCAGATAATGTGGGTGAACAAACGGTTTTCTCCCCGCCCTCGCCTGACAGGGGCATGCCGGGGCGGGCCCAGCCCGCATTCTGTGCGGCAGCCTTTACCGTGGCGCGCAATGCGTCGTTAACAAAAGTAACAAACACAAAACATCGGAAACATTCGTACACAGGTACGAAGGCCGTGGGCATATTCGCGCTTTGTTTTGGGGGGGAGGAAAGCGCAATGAACACAAACAGGAAACCCACCGGCGGCAAATGGGGAGTGCTGCTTTTCCTTTGGCTGAGCTCCAGCGCGGTGCAGGCCCAGCTGACGGCCATCGTGGCCGTGGAGCCCACCGCCCGCAAGGCGGCGCATTCCATCCTGCGCACCTCCGCCGAGTCCGGTCTGTCCAAGGCCGCTGGCCAGACGGTGGCGCTGACCACCAGCGACGAGTTGGCGGATGTGATGCGTGCGACGCGCAGTGCGGGCTACGACATCTTCATTGGCCCGGCCCAGGTGGCCGCATCCGCGCTGCAACGCGGCTATGAGCTGGTGGGCGCCACGCACAAATCGGACCGATACCTGCTGGTCGGGCTGCAGCAGATCGCAGCGGTGCCCGCGATGAAGGGCCGAAGGCTCTACTTGCCCCAGCAGGATTCGCTGTACACGTACATGGCGCGCGGCATGCTCAACGAGGCCGGGCTGTCGTTCCAGGAACTGCGCGCCGTGCAATACGAGAAGTTCCCCCAGGCGGGCCTCACGGCCCTGACGCTGGGTACGGCCGACGCCACCGTGGTGCGGGAGGACGACTGGGCAGAATGGTCTGCGGCACACCCGGGCATCGCGCGCGTGCTGGCCACATCGCAGCCCGTGCCGGGCGGGTTTTCCATTGTGGTGAAGAAAGATCTGTCTGCTGATGCGCGCAACAAGCTGGCCCAGTGGTTCAGTGCATCGTCCTCCGCCAGCGGCCTGCCGCCGGTGTCTGTGCGCCCGGAGGCTGTGGAATACCGCCGCGTTGCCGAGCTGGGCCTCTTCACGCCCACCAGCCTGCCGGGCGTGAACCGTATCACCGCGCGCGAGGCACAGAATCTGCAGGCGCAGGGCGCCACGCTGGTGGACACGCGCACCGAGAAGGAATTCAAGGCCAAGCGCATCCGGGGCGCCGTGTTTGCCGCGTATGTGGAAAAGAGCCTCAAGGACGTGGCCTTCAATGCGGCCCAGGACGATTTCCAGGCACTGGACAAGCTCCAGAGCCTGGACAAGGCCAAGCCCGTGATTTTTGCCTGCAACGGTGCCGAATGCTGGAAGTCCAAAGAACCTGCTCGCGATCTCTCAGGGGTCGCGCAGTGGCCTTGGCGGGATGGTGTGCTAGGCGCGGTGCGCAGTGGATAGCCCGGCTATCCACAAGCGCCGCAACGCCGCAGACCGCCCGCCAAGACCACTGCCCGAAGGGTTGGAGCGAAATCGGGCGATTGGACGCCCCGGCTGCTTGCATGGGCATGAGCCCATGCGGCGCACCCGAAGCATCCACTCATCCCGATTGCGCTCCAACGCGATCCCCTGCGAGATCGTGAGCAAGTTCTTAAAGCTGCCAAGGTGGCCGCCGCCAAGGGGTTCAAGTCGGTGTACTGGCTGCGCGGAGGACTGCCCGAGTGGGACGAAACCGGTCTGCCCACCGAAGGTGGCTAGGAGCCTGCGCAAGGCCTCTGGCCCCTGTCCTTACAATTGGTCGCTTCTCAACACCCAAGGGCGCGCAAGGCGCCCTTTGTATGGAAATAGCAATACTGTTCGCCCTCATCTTCCTCAACGGCCTGTTTGCCATGTCAGAGATCGCTCTGGTCACGGCCCGCAAAGCCCGGTTGCAAAAGCTGATTGATGAGGGCGATAGCGGCGCCGCCGCCGCCGTGAAGCTGGGCGAAGACCCCACGCGTTTTCTGTCCACCATCCAGATCGGCATCACGTCCATCGGTGTCTTGAACGGTATCGTGGGCGAGGCCGCGCTGGCCGCACCGCTGGCTGCGTGGCTTGAATCGCTGGGCGTGCCCCTGCCCTATGGGGGCTATGCGGCCACCGGGCTGGTGGTGGTGCTGATCACGTATTTCTCCATCGTGGTGGGTGAACTGGTGCCCAAGCGCATCGGCCAGTCCTACCCCGAAACCTTTGCCCGCCTGGTCGCACGGCCCATCAACTTTCTCGCGCTGGCCACCAAGCCTTTTGTGCTGCTGCTGTCCACCTCCACCCGCACGCTGCTGCGCCTGATGGGTGTGAAGGAAACCAGCGGCAGCCCCGTGACGGAAGAAGAAATCCACGCCATGCTGGTCGAGGGCACGACGGCCGGGGTGATCGAATCGCACGAGCACACCATGGTGCGCAATGTGTTCCGGCTGGACGACCGCCAGATCGGCTCGCTGATGCTGCCGCGCGGCGACGTGGTGTGCCTGGACGTCGATGCTCCGTTTGAAGAGAATCTGGCGCGCATCGAGGAGTCGGACCACGCGCGGTTTCCGGTGGTGCGCGGAGGAATGGACAACATCCTGGGCGTGATCAATGCCCGCCAGTGGCTGGCCCGCGCGCTGCGCGACCGCAGCCAGACCCTGGCCGATCAGACGCTGCAGGCCGTGCTGTACGTGCCCGAAACCATCACCGGCATGGAGCTGCTGGACAACTTCCGGCTGCAGGACGTGCACATGGCGTTTGTCATCGACGAGTACGGCGAGGTGCAGGGCATCGTCACGCTGCAGGACCTGATCGAGGCCATCACCGGCGAGTTCCAGCCGCGCGACCCCGAGACCTCGTGGGCGCTGCAGCGCGAGGACGGCAGCTGGCTGCTGGACGGCCACATCCCGGTGCCCGAGCTGAAAGACCGGCTGAACCTGGACTCCGTGCCCGAGGAAGAACGCGGCCGCTACCACACCCTCAGCGGCATGATCATGTTGCTGACCGGGCGCCTGCCCAAGGTGACCGACGCAGTGCAATGGGAAGACTGGAAGCTCGAAGTGGTGGACATGGACGGCAAGACCATCGACAAGATCCTCGCCACACGCCTGACGCCCGAGGAAAAGGCCGAGGCCGAGGACAGCCCGGTGGCCTGATCGCGACGGCCCTATTCGCCGTTCACAAAAACGGTCAGCACCCCGGTGTAGCCGTACAGATGGTGGTGCGCAATTTCACCCCCGGCAAAAAAGCCGGCCAGCGGCACATCGCCCAGCGCGTGGCGCACGATCTGCAGCTCGGCACTGGACCCGCCAAAATGGGGGCCGCCCCGGCCCGAGCAGCTCACATAGATCGCCCCGCAGATGCGCCGCCCGGTCTGGGGCAGAGCGCTGGTGCCCCGCGCCGCAGCCCCCGGTGCCGCGGCCAGATCGCCCAGGGTGTCTGACGACACCATCGGCGCAGGCTCCAGCTCCTCGGGTTCCAGCTCCTCGCGAATCTCGGCGCAGATCCGCATCAGGTCGGCGCGCGCCGCTGCCACATTGCGCTGGCAGAACGCCAGGTGCATGCCTGCCTCCACGTGGTCGGCCAGCGCCACGCCCCGGCGGCTGCCATCGAGCCCCACGATGTGGCGCACGCGCGTATCGGTGCCGAAGTGGCCCGTGCGGCGCTGGCCCTGAGGCTGCTCGCCCGCGCTGACCAACCCGGCCAGAGTGGCGCGCACCTTGCGCAGCGCGGGCTGGGGGTCTCCACTGTCCAGCGAGACCTGCAGCGTATCGAGCAGCACATCCAGCGCGGGCTCGCCATCCAGCGCCAGAACGACGTTGTCCTGCGCGGCGGTGATGGTGCGCAGCGCGCCCACGGGCTGGCAGCCCTGCGTGACGCGCGACACCAGCGCCACCCCCGCGCCAAACGCCACGCCCGACAAGCCGCCGTCAAACACCCCGCTGGCGCCGCCCTGCCCGGCCATGTTGCCGTCGCCACCCACTGCAAACTGTACGTTGCTCGTGCGGCTGGCGGACAGGCCACCAAACAGGTAGCCGGTGTCGGTGCGTGCGGCCATCTCGGCCAGCAATTCGGTCAGTTCGGGGGTGCGGCCGTCGGCATGCACCAGCGCCGTGTGGGCCACAAAGCCTGCGCCCGGGTGCGGCGCGTGCGTGGGCAGCGGTGCCACGCCGGAGAACACACGGTACTGGTCGGCCGGCACATCCAGCAGCATGACCGACAGCGCCGGCTCGTCAAAGTATTCGGCATTGTTGGCCGACACGCCCACACCCACGGTACCGGTCCAGTCCGTCACCTCGGGCAGCTCGCCACTCAGGTAGTCGAGCAGCGCCTGGGCTTCGTTGCCGTAGTGGTCGGTGACGTAAAGCAGGCCCAGGGTGGGTGCCGAAGCGTATTCGGGCAGCGCCATCTGGGCGCGCAATTGCGCCAGCACCAGCGCGGCGGCCATGCGCCACTGGGGGTGGGTGGCGTGGCCGGAAGGGAAAAGTTTCATGGGGTGGATCTCCATGCCAGGGCGGTGGTGGGCCGATGTTGCGCCCACTTGCGGGTTGTTGCCACACCCGCCCGCGTTGGCGTCAGCCCGCTCGCTTGCGGGCCGCTGGGCTGCGGGTGCTGCTGCTGGCTTTTTTGGCGGCGGGTTTCGCCGTGGTTTTGCGGGCCGCAGGCTTCGGGGTGGCGGTGGTCTTTTTGGTGGCGCCCGGTGCAGCGGCACGCTTGGCGCCGCCCTGCATGGTCTGCATGCCCTTGGCGGCGAATTGGGTGGCCATGCCGGTGGCCGTCTTGAGGGCTTCCTTGGCGAGGCCCGTGGCCATGTTCTTGGTGGTGTCGATGGCGGTCTGCTTGGCCGCGTCCTTCATGGCGTTGGCGGCGATCTGCTGGAACTGGCCGGTGAGCGCGCCCCACCACTGCATAGGGTCCACCACGGTGGGCGCGGCGGCGGCGGCCGATGCCTTGCTGCCCTTCGCCTTGGCCTCGGCAGGCTGGGCGGCGGGCTCGGCTTCCTCGCGCTCGTCTTCTTCTGCTTCTTCGGCAGCGCTCGCGCGGCCCGTGACACGGGCGGCAGCCCCAGCGATGGCGCCCGCCGCGCCGCTCACGGTGTCGGCGGCTTTCTGCACACCGCTCATCACGGTGTCGGCGGTTTTGAGCTTGAAGGCATTGGCCACGTCGCCCATGCTGAAGTTCATGCCCTTGAGCGTGGCCAGGGTCATCTTCTGCACCTCCAGCGCCTGGATGGTGGCGGCCAGCGCGCGCGAGTTCTGTTCCAGCCAGAACTGCACGGCCTTGAGTTCGTCGATGCGCTTTTCGAGTTCTTCGACGCTGATGGTAGGCGCCACCCAGTTGCTGAGGTTGGGCAACTGCGGAATGCTGTTGGACGCCCCTTTGGCCAGGCTCTGCAAAAAGTCAAAACCTGGGACAAGTTTGCCGAAACCGAAATTCGATGTGTCGCTCATGGCCGCTCCGCAAGAGGTGGACGAGGGTGATCTGTGGTGGAGGCACAGCTTACTCCAATGCGTTGCGCCCGCGAAGGCGCTGCGGCGGCGGGAACCTCAGTGTTTATGCCCATCCATCATGCCGCCCGCAGTGGCACCACCGGGTGCCGCCGTGCCCACAGGCACCGTCAGGTTGAGCTTGCTTTCCGCACCCTTGGCATCCTGGAACACCAGGGTGATGGGCACCGAGCTGTCCTTCGCCAGGGGCGCCTTCAGGTCCAGCAGCATGACGTGGTAACCACCGGGCTTGAGCTCCACGGTCTTGCCCGCGGGCAGATCGAGCGTGGGCACGGCGCGCATCTTCATGATGTCGCCTTCCATCTTCATCTCGTGCACTTCGGTGATGCCAGCGGCGGGCGATTCGGCGCGCACCAGGCGGGCGCCGTCCTTGGCGGTGAGGCGCATGAAGGCGCCCGTGGCCTTCTGGCCCTGCACGCTGGCACGGGCCCAGGCGCCTTCGACCTTGACGGCGGCGGTCTGGGCCCATGCGGGGGCGCTGGCCAGTGCTGCGGCCAGTGTGGAAACGAGGGCGGCGCGGTGAAGCAGTTTTTTCATGATGGATGTCTTTCGAATGTCTGGAGGAAATGGGGTGAAGCAGGCGCGGGGCGGACCTGACTGTCAATGATTGTGCGCACCACCGCCGCCCGTGGGCAGAATCTCCAGCGCTGCCGCAGGGGACTTCAGGTCCGACAGCCTCTGGCCCGCCTTGGGCACGTCAGTCCAGTCGTTCTTGCCTTCGGCGCAGGCCTGGCGCACGGGCCAGTACACGGTGCCAGCCTGCTCCGGCGCCTGGGCCACGAGCACGAACTCATCGTAATGGGCGCTTTGCAGCATGTCGTCCGGCGTCTTGGCCGTCCAGGTGATGCGCACCACGTCTTCGGTGATGCTGCGGCCGTGGCTGGTGTACGGCTGTGCGAGTTTTTCGCGCTGTACCTCCAGCGTCCAACCGGGCTTGGGCATGGGGCGCGCGCCGCGCATGCCGGCCGGGATGTCCACCGCGACCTGCCGCGTGGGCGACGCGCCGCAGCCGTGGCCGACCTTGAAGCTCGCCTTGTAGCTGGCGCCTGCCGGGGCCACCTGGTATTCGAGCACCACATGGGCGGATGCAGAGCCAAAAAGGCCTCCAGCGCTTAATAGTAAAGCGGTGGCAGCTATATTTTTCATAGTGTTTGATTTCATACTCAGACCTTGCGTTTCAACGATTCATTGCCTTCAACACTGGCGCGCCCGAGGCGAGCGCCACCGCGGAACCGGCTTCGCCGGGCCGCTGGAGGCGTCCCCCTTGGGGGAAGCGGCGCAAGCCGCTCAGGGGGTTACTTTCAATTCAGCCAGGTAGGTGCGCTGCGGGTAGGGGTGGAAGTTCCAGAACCGGTAGTTGTTGAGGTTGTCGATACCGACCGCGGCGCTCACCTGCTTGGTGATCTGGTAGCGCACGCGCACATCGGTAGTGAAGTAGCGGCTCGCGCCCTGGTAGGCAAAGCCGTTCACGTCAGTGTTGTCCAGCGTGCTGTACTGCTTGCCGCTGTAGCGCGCGCCCAGCGTGTATGACCACTTGTCATCCGGCCGGTACGTGGCCACGGCGCTCGCGCGCCACTCGGGGATGCGCGGCTGCCACTTGCCCACGCTGACCGGGAACTTGTCGTTGCGCGTGATCTTGGAATCCGTCCAGGTCAGGCTGCTGCCCAGCTCCAGCCCGCGCACGAAGACGTTGGCGGCCTGGTACGAAAGCTCCAGCCCCTTGGTGCGGATGGCGTCCACGTTCTGCACGTTGGTCACGTTGGGCGTGACGAGCACATTGGTCTGGGAGTACAGGGCGTCTTTCGTGCGCTCAGAGAAGGCCGTCAGGCGCAGCAAACCGTTGCCCATGTCCCGCTCTGCGGTCAGCTCGGTGGTCCAGCTCTTTTCGGGTTTCAGGTTCGGGTCGTTGTTGATGAGCGTGCCGCTGCCGTTGATGCCGCCCTGGTACAGCTCGGCCACGGTGGGCATGCGCACGGCGCGGCCGGTGGAGGCTTTCAGCACCCACAGGTCGTTGGCCTGGTAGGCCACCGCAGCCTTGGGCGAGAGGTAGGTTTCGTTGCGCTCGGCGTGGCTCACCGTGGTGGTGGCGTTGCCGGTCTGGCCGTTGCTTGCGCTCCAGCGCTCGGCGCGGGCGCCCAGCACGGCCTTCCACTTCGGCGCGATCTTCCAGGTGTCTTGCGCCCACAGGCCCAGCAGTTGGGTGTCGCCGTTGAAGGCCTGGTTGCGGGCACCCACAGCGCCGTTGATCCAGTTCGTCGTGGCGTTCTCGATGGTGCGTAGCTGGTAGCTGTCGCGCTGCAGTCCAAAGTCCACGATGTGCGCGCCCAATACGCCATCGGGCCGCCAGGTGCCTTTGGCCGCCAGCGTGTTCCAGCCCGTGCCCTTGCTGTTGACGATGCGGCCTGCGCCACCACTCAAAGCGGCGGGCATCGCTACGGTAGCGGCGCGCAGGGTGTCGGTCTGGTAGTCATACAGGCTGGCGGCCACCTCCCAGTCGAACACGCCCTTGGTGTTGCTCTTGACCGAGAGCCCGTGCATGAAATGCGTGAGGCTTTCGTCGGAGACGTTGAAGTCTGTGGGCGCCAGCGCAAACGAGCGGCCATTGATGTTGACCGTGCCGCCGTACACCGCATTGCCGTTGGCATCGCGCAGGTAGCTGGTGGGGCGCCCTTCGGATTCGTTGTGCCACCAGCCCAGGGTGTAGGCCGCACGCACGGTGGGCGAGAAGTCGTAGGCGATCTTGGCCTTGATGTGGTCTTGCTGCGTGTGGTACTGCGTGGCCGTGCCCAGCAGGTACCAGGGCTGGTTGCTGCGGTTGTTGCCCGGCACGGCGCCCGTGACGGGCGTACCTGCGTTGCCCACGGTGCCCGCCGAGACGAGGCGGGTGGGAAAGGTGAGCGGCTGGCCTTCGCTGTCGGTCTTGTTGAAGTTGAGGAACCAGGACCAGTCACCGTTCTTGTTGCCAACGGATGCGCTGACCTGCTTGCCCGCGTAAGTGGCGTTGGTGCCGTACAGGTCAAATGGCTGGTGCTGGTAGCTGACCTTGCCGTGCACCTCGAACTTTGTGGGCATGCGTGTCACATAGTCCACCACGGCGCCCACCGAGTTGCCTGCATAGGCCGCCGAAAAGGGGCCGTAGAGCACGTCCACGCGTTCGATCTCCTCGGGCGTGACCAGCATCCAGCGCGGCGCGTTGGTGGGGCCGTTGCCCAGGTAGTTGCTCAGCAAGATGCCGTCGGCGAACACCATGGACCGCGCCGGGTTGCCCGTGCCCGAGGCGCGCGTGGACAACACGGCGTGGTTGTAGTCGCCGATGTAGCGCTTGCGCACCAGCAGGCTGGGCAGGTACTTGAGGGCGTCTTCGCTGTCGGTGGCGTTGATCGAATGCTCGATCTGCTCGCGCGTCACGCCCTCGATGGTGGTGGGGATCTGCGTGGGCAGCGAGGTGGGCTGGCCGCCTCGGATGGTGACCACGCCCAGCTCCTTGACGGGTGCGTTGGTGCTGTCTGCGGTCTGGGCCCACACGGGCATAGCCCAGGACAGGGTAAGGGGAAAGGCGCTGGCCACGGCCAGCGCCATGCGGCTTTTGCGCATGGGAACTCCTGAATTTCAAGCCAAATAGGCCGTCAGCGCTTATCTATCAAGCGCAAACAGCTATCAAACAAATAGCAATTTCAGGAGAAGGCCGGAGGCCCGCGCGGCGGCAGCGGCGCGGCGGTGCGCGCAGCAATGTGTGCGGCGGGAATGGGGCGCAGGGCATGCGCCAGGGGATGGATTACAGGCAGCTGCGCCTGTGACGATGGGGGAGGAGCGCCCACATGCGCGCACAACGGGCAGTCCAGCGTGTGGCTGGGCAGCTCCTTGGCGCCGTCGTCGGTCTTGACCAGCACCTTGATGGCGCCCGAGCCCGAACAGATCAGCTCCATCGCCTGCGGATTGACCAGGGGCGACGCCACCGCCACCCCCATGGACAACACAAACCACGCCAGCACAAGGCGGGCGAGCCAGCGAAGGCTGCGGATGGTTTGGAGGGAGGGCATGGGTGCGGATTGTAGGGGGCCGGCGCGCGAACTCCTTGACGGAGGTCATCTGCGCGACGGACTGCACCCCCGCCCGCACCTAGGATGCGTGCTGCATTCACCACCATGACGGAGACAACACCATGCTGACACTCTGCGGCTTTTCGGCCAGCAACTACTACAACAAGGTCAAGCTCGCGCTGCTTGAAAAGGGCCTGCCGTTCACCGAGGAACTGGCCTGGGTGGGCGAAACCGACCGCAGCGCCAGCCCGCTGGGCAAGGTGCCCTACCTGCGCACCCCCCAGGGCCCGCTGTGCGAATCGGCGGTGATCGCCGACTACATCGAGGCCGCCCACCCCGCGCACCCACTGATCCCCGCCGACCCCTACCAGGCCGCCAAGGTGCGCGAGCTGATCACCTTTCTGGAGCTGCACCTGGAGCTGGTGGCGCGCAACCTGTACCCGCAGGCCTTTTTTGGCGGCACGGTGAGCGATACCGCCAAGGAAAAGGTGGGGGCGCAACTGGAAAAGAACATTGCCGCCTTCGGCCAGCTGGCGAAGTTCAGCCCCTACGTGGGTGGCAACACCTTCACCCTGGCCGATTGCGCCGCCATCGTGCACTTGCCGCTGGTCAGCTCGGCCACCAAGATCATCTATGGCCGCGACTACCTGGCTGGCCTGCCGGTGCGGGATTACCTGACCCGCATGGCCGAGCGCCCGCACGTGCAGCGCGTGAATGCGGATCGCAAGACCAATACCGCGGAGATGCTGGCACGGCCGGCCAAGCGCTGAGCGCCCTTCTTCCGCAAAGGGCCGGGGCGTCATCCCTTGACCCTGGTCAACCAGGGGCTCTGCACGCAGGCGCACCATGCAGGTATCCGCTCACCCGAGGAGACACCACATGGACAAGACCCAAGCCGCCCCATTCCGCCAACTGTTGCTGGCCCAGCAATCCGGGCTGCGGGCGCAGTTGGCTGCGCAGCGCGGCGGCGTCATAGGCCGTGCAGAGGCCGCTGCCGACCACTTTGGCCAGCCCGAGGACCCACGGGCCCAGCTGGCCACCGAGCGTGAACTGGAATTTGCGCTGGACGAACGCGAAACCACCCATCTGGCCGCCGTGGAAGCTGCTTTGGCCCGCATCGAAGCCGACACGTACGGTGAATGCACGGACTGCGGCACCCACATCACCGCCGCCCGCCTGCATGCCACCCCCGAAGCTGCGCGCTGCGTGCATTGCCAGGAGAAGGCCGAGCAGCATCGCCGCGCAGCCTGAATCGGCGCACGCTGCTCCAGCGTTCCGCCATCACTTCCAGCAAAACCTCCGCATCCTTACCGATACTGGCTGCTATCCTTTGCAGGATGCGCAGCCTGTTTCACCTTGCCTTTCACGTGACCGACCTCGATGCCGCCCGCCGCTTCTACGGCGGTGTGCTGGGCTGCCAGGAAGGCCGAAGCACCGACACCTGGGTGGACTTTGATTTCTTTGGCCACCAGATCTCGCTGCACCTGGGCACACCCTTTTCCAGCGCCCGCACGGGCCATGTCGGCAATCACCTGGTGCCCATGCCGCACTTCGGCGCCATCCTGGAATTGCCCGACTGGCATGCGCTGGCCGCACGCCTGAAAGCAGCTGGCACCGCCTTTGTCCTGGAGCCACAGGTGCGTTTTGAAGGCCAGCCCGGGGAACAGTGGACGATGTTCTTTCACGACCCGAGCGGCAATCCCATCGAGATCAAGGGCTTTCGCTCGCTGGACGCGGTGTACGCACCGTGAGCTACACCTTCGCATCGGCCACCATCCTGCTCCTGCTGATCACCGATCCGCTGGGCAACATCCCCATTTTTGCCAACGCACTGCGCGGTGTGGCGCCCGAGCGCCGTGCAAGGGTGATCCTGCGGGAGGTGCTGATCGCGTTTGCGCTGCTGCTGGTGTTCCTGTTTTTCGGCGCGGAGTTTCTGCGCGTGATGAACCTGAGCGATCTGTCGCTACAGATTGCAGGCGCTGTGGTGCTGTTTCTGATCGCGCTGCGCATGATCTTTCCGTCGGCGGATGGCCCACAGGCCGAGCTGCCGGGTGAGCCGTTGATCGTGCCGCTGGCCATTCCCGCGCTGGCCGGCCCCTCAGCCCTGGCCACGGTGATGTTGCTGGTGGCCCAGGCCCCCGAGCGCCGTTGGGAATGGGTGGGCGCGCTGTGCGTGACCATGGCCGTGTGCGCCGTGGTGCTGTTGATGGCCGAACGCATCCAGCGCTTGGTGGGAGAACGCGTGGTGATGGCGTTTGAACGCCTGATGGGCTTGATCCTGGTCGCCATCTCGGTGGAGATGCTGATCCGGGGGATCAAGCAGCTCGCGCAGCAGCTGTAGCCGCCGCGCGCGCCCAAAAGCGAGGGAGGGGAACCGGGGATTCCACCTCCGCTCCGCCCGTAGTACTGGCATGCCAGCAACTACAGTGCGCCGCCGGCGCGCAAGCTCAACGGCGTTGCAGCAACGGGATGGTGCCCAGTGCGAACACCGAGTTGGGCACCCCCACCCGCGCCATCAAAGGGCGTGGCTTGGCGTTCAGCTTGGGCCGGGGTGCGACAGGCGCCATCTCCTCAGCAACCACCCCCTTGGCATGCTGCTCGGCCACAAGGTCCTGCAAAGTCACTGACTGCAGGTACTCCATGACCCGCGCGTTGAAGGTGGACCAAAGTTCACCCGTCATCGACTTCACCTGGGCAGCCTGGCCGACATCCAGGCTTTGCAGATCGTCAGTCTTGAGGTTTTCGACGGCCAGGATGATCTCGGCAACCGAGATCTGGTCGGTGTTCCGGGCCAGGGTGTAGCCGCCGCCAGGGCCGCGTGTGCTGTCCACGAGCCCGGCACGCCGCAGGGCACTGAACAGCTGCTCCAGGTACGACAGCGAGGTGCCCTGCCGTGCGCTGATCGTCGACAGTGCTACCGGCCGCATCTTCTGGCGCAGTGCCAAATCCGTCATTGCCGATACCGCAAGTTGTCCTCGGGTGGTGATCCGCATCGTTGCTACTCCTTGTGAACGTTGACAGTTCCAGACCGCTGCGCGAACCGCTGCGGAAATGGGCCAAGGGTTCAATGTAGGACGTTTGATACTTCGCGTATATTCGTTTTATCAAAGCAAATAATTCGCTTTTTCCGCAGTATCTACCCCCATGAACTTTAAACACCTCCGATATTTCTGGACAGTTGCCAAAGCCGGCGGCGTCATGCGGGCTGGAGAACAACTGCACACCACGCCCCAGACGCTGTCCGGCCAGATCAAGCAACTGGAGGAATGGCTGGGCCACGACCTGTTTCGCAAGCGCGGGCGCGGGCTTGAACTCACCAGCGAAGGCCGTGTCGCCCTGGGATACGCCGAACAGATCTTTGCGCTGGGTGACGAGTTGGAGAAATCCATCCGCCTCTCGCGTGGCCAGGCCAAGCCGCTGGAATTTCGTGTGGGGGTGGCCGACTCCATTGCCAAATCCGTGGCCTATCACCTTCTGGAGCCGGCGCTTGGAATGCCTGAGCAGGTGCACATGACCTGCCAGGAGGGGAAATTTCCAGAACTGATTGCACAACTGAGCCTGCACAAGCTCGATCTGGTGCTCGCGGACGAGCCGGTCTCCAAGAAGATCGGTGTCAAGGCGTTCAACCACCCTTTGGGAACCAGCGGCATGAGTTTTTTCAGCGCGCCTGGCCTGAGGGCGCAGCTGGACGGAACATTCCCCCAATGCCTCCAAGGAGCCCCCATGCTCATCCAGGGGCCCATGTCCTCCGTGCGCCAGCAGCTCGACCACTGGCTCAATAAACACCATCTTCAGCCCCGGATCGTGGGAGAGTTCGATGACAGCGCCCTCATGAATGCCTTCGGCCGCGAAGGCCGGGGAGTTTTTACCTCACCCACGGTGCTCGACGCGGAAACCACCACCCAGTTCGGTGTCGAGGTGATCGGTCGCACTACAGAGCTGGTCGAGGAGTTTTTTGCAATCTCCGTGGAGCGGCGCATCACGCACCCTTGCGTGGTGGCAATTACCAAGGCGGCAAAGGCTGATCTTTTTGGGCGATGAGCGACCTCCCGATGCGGGCCGTAACTGCGCAGGGAATTCCCTGCGAGGAGCTCCCCTGTCACAGCCAAAGCGCTTTGCTGTGGCTACAGAAAACCGGTGCTCAGCAATGGGGTCAGTTGGCGCAATAGCTGAACACAGCCGCCACCTCCCTGAGCGAGCCACCAGGGTATTTGCCCCGTTGAGTACGCGCGACGGGCTAACGGAGGGCTGCCCGCATCACTTGCCCCAGCAGGACACAGCAATTGCCTGACACGTGTGGGCGCAGCGCCAGCCAAGGCCCACAAACAAAAACGCCCACTATGAAGTGGGCGTTTTGCTTAGCAGATGCCTGCTATTTTTTGGTTGCGCGAGAAGGATTTGAACCTCCGACCTTTGGGTTATGAGCCCAACGAGCTACCAGACTGCTCCATCGCGCGGTAAGAAATAGATTATACCCTATTATTCAGCTGCTGCCGAATTATTTTCAGTTTCAGCTGCACGATCCACCAGTTCAACCAGGGCCATAGGGGCGTTGTCGCCCACGCGGAAGCCCATCTTCAGAATACGGGTGTAACCACCGGGACGCGCATTGAAGCGGGGACCCAGGTCGTTGAACAGCTTGGTGACGCTGTCACGATCACGCAGGCGGTTAAAAGCCAGGCGGCGATTGGCAACGGTGTCCACCTTGGCGAGGGTGATCATGGGTTCGATCACACGGCGCAGTTCCTTGGCCTTGGGGACGGTGGTCTTGATGACTTCGTGCTCGATGATCGAGTTCATCATGTTCTGCAGCATCGCAAGGCGGTGCGAGCTAGTGCGATTAAGTTTGCGGAGGCCGTGACCGTGACGCATGGTGCTTTTTCCTTATTTAAAATTAAATCAGGCAGCCGTATAAGGTACTGCCCGAGGCACTGTCCCCTTCAAGGGAACCAAAAACCGAGCCCTCCTATTCGGAGAGCCCAGAATTATAACTTAACGCTTGTCCAGACCGGCTGGTGGCCAGTTCTCCAATTTCATGCCCAGCGTGAGACCACGCGATGCGAGCACTTCCTTGATCTCGTTCAGCGACTTACGGCCCAGGTTAGGCGTCTTGAGCAACTCGTTCTCGGTGCGCTGGATCAGGTCACCGATGTAGTAGATGTTCTCAGCCTTCAGGCAGTTGGCCGAACGCACGGTCAGTTCAAGCTCGTCCACAGGACGCAGCAGGATCGGATCGAACGTGGCGTTGCCGCGTGGACCTGCAGGTGCATCGAACGCGGCCAGCTCGCCGCCTTCCAGCTGTGCAAACACAGCCAGTTGTTCCACCAGGATCTTGGCCGATGCACGCACTGCGTCTTCGGCAGTGATAGCACCATTGGTCTCGATCTCGACGACCAGCTTGTCCAGGTCGGTACGCTGCTCCACGCGGGCGCTTTCCACCGTGTAGCTCACGCGCTTCACAGGGGAGAACGATGCGTCCAGCACAATACGCCCAATCGACTTGGTCGATTCGTCTGCATAGCGGCGCAGGCTGCCAGGCACGTAGCCACGGCCCTTCTCAACCTTGATCTGCATGTCCAGCTTGCCGCCAGCCGACAGGTTGGCAATCACATGGTCAGGGTTGACGATTTCCACGTCATGAGGGGTCTGGATATCACGCGCCGTGACCACACCTTCACCATCCTTGCGCAGGCTCAACGTGACTTCGTCACGGTTGTGCAGCTTGAACACCACGCCCTTGAGGTTCAGCAGGATGTTGACCACATCTTCTTGAACGCCGTCAATGGACGAGTACTCATGCAGAACGCCTGCAATGGTGACTTCCGTCGCTGCGTAACCCACCATGGACGAGAGCAGGACGCGCCGAATGGCGTTGCCCAGCGTGTGGCCATACCCACGCTCGAACGGCTCCAGTGCGACCTTGGCACGATTGTGGCCAAGCTGCTCGACATTGATCGCCTTGGGTTTCAGCAAATTGGTTTGCATTCAGACTTCCTCTCAATACCCCCAGCTCGTTACACCGGTAAGGCTGGTGAAGCGCCTAAACCGCGATGCCTCGCGGTTTAGGGACGGTTTTCTCGAAATACGTACCGAGCGATTAGCGCGAGTACAACTCAACGATCAGGGATTCGTTGATGTCGGCGCCAAACTCATCACGGTCTGGCACCTTCTTGAAGATGCCTTCAGCCTTTTCAGCATTCACTTCCACCCAAGCCGGCATGCCTACTTGAGCGGCGAGTTGCAGAGCTTCCACAACGCGGTTTTGTTTCTTCGACTTTTCACGCACTGCAACCACGTCACCCGTCTTCACGAGGTACGAAGCGATGTTCACGGACTTGCCGTTCACGGTGATCGCCTTGTGGGACACCAGCTGACGCGCTTCAGCGCGGGTCGAGCCGAAACCCATGCGGTACACCACATTGTCCAGACGCGATTCCAGCAGGAACAGCAGGTTGGCGCCGGTGTTGCCCTTTTTGCCGTCAGCGGCTTCGAAGTAGCGACGGAATTGCTTCTCCAGCACGCCGTACATGCGCTTGACCTTCTGCTTTTCACGCAGTTGCAGACCATAGTCAGAAGTACGGGCACCAGAGGTGCGGCCGTGCTGACCAGGCTTGGAGTCGAATTTGGACTTGTCGGCGATCGAGCGACGGGCGCTCTTCAGGAACAGGTCCGTGCCTTCACGGCGGGAGAGTTTGGCCTTGGGGCCGAGGTAACGTGCCACTTGAGCTTCCTTTGTGTCATCTACCGCAAACCATTGCGGGAGCCGCCTGAGGCGCTTGCGCGTTCACAGGCGGCGGTGGGCTTAGAGAGATTAGATACGACGACGCTTTTGAGGGCGGCAGCCGTTGTGGGGCACCGGGGTCACGTCAGAAATCGACGTGATGCGGATGCCCAGTGCGCCCAGTGCGCGCACCGAAGATTCACGGCCAGGACCAGGGCCCTTGATTTCAACGTCAAGGTTCTTGATACCTTGGTCGATGGCAGCGCGGCCAGCCACTTCCGAAGCCACTTGAGCTGCGAAAGGAGTGGACTTGCGTGAGCCCTTGAAACCTTGGCCACCGGACGAAGCCCACGACAAGGCATTGCCTTGGCGATCGGTGATCGTGATGATGGTGTTGTTGAACGAGGCGTGCACGTGTGCAATGCCGTCCGAAACGTTCTTCCGGACCTTCTTGCGAACGCGCTGAGCTGCGTTATTGGCAGGAGACTTAGCCATGATGATCTTTCAATCTTTATTTCTTCAGTGCAGCTGCACCCTTGCGCGGACCCTTGCGAGTGCGTGCATTGGTACGGGTGCGCTGACCACGCATTGGCAGACCGCGGCGATGGCGGAAGCCACGATAGCAGCCGATGTCCATCAATCGCTTGATGTTCATGGTGGTTTCGCGGCGCAGGTCACCTTCAATGGTGAACTGCTCGATTTGCTCGCGAATTTTTTCCAGATCGCCGTCCGTCAGATCCTTGATCTTCTTGGAGTAAGCGATACCAGTTGCTTCGCAAATCTTGCGAGCGCGGGTGCGACCAATGCCAAAAATGGCGGTCAAACCGATTTCCGCGTGCTTGTGCGGCGGAATGTTAATGCCAGCGATACGTGCCATATGCGTCCTCTAATACTTTCCAATCAACCTTGGCGCTGCTTGTGACGCAGATCCGTGCAGATCACGCGCACCACACCCTTGCGGCGGATGATCTTGCAGTTGCGGCAGATTTTTTTGACCGAAGCCGAAACTCTCATTGCATTCTCCTAAAACTTGTCCATCCGTCCCGGCTGTTTCGCACGGAACACAATTTGTGCCCGCGAAAAATCGTGGGGCGCCAACTCAACCGATATCCAGTTCTTGCAGGCAGTGTCGCGATGCGAACACTACCTTCTTCATCATCAACCGCCACCTGCATTGCCTTTGAAGTTGGCCTTCTTGAGCAGCGATTCGTACTGTTGCGACATCATGTAGTTTTGAACCTGGGCCATGAAGTCCATGGTCACAACCACAATGATCAGCAGCGAGGTTCCACCAAAGTAGAACGGAACGTTGTACTTCAAGATCAGGAACTCTGGCAGCAAACACACAAAGGTGATGTAGACAGCGCCCGCCAGAGTCAGGCGAACCAGAATCTTGTCGATATAACGTGCCGTTTGCTCACCCGGGCGGATGCCTGGAATGAACGCACCGCTCTTCTTCAGGTTGTCTGCAGTTTCCCGGCTGTTGAAAACCAGGGCCGTGTAGAAAAAGCAGAAGAAGATGATTGCAGCGGCATAGAACATCACGTAGATCGGCTGACCTGGGGTCAGTGCGCCCGAAATGTCCTTCAACCAGCGCATCGATTCACCCGCGCTGAACCAATTCACTACGGTTGCCGGCAACAGGATGATCGACGAAGCAAAGATCGGGGGAATCACGCCTGCCATGTTGAGCTTCAAGGGCAAATGCGACGACTGACCGCCATAGACCTTGTTACCCACCTGCCGACGAGCGTAATTCACCAATATCTTGCGTTGGCCACGTTCCACGAACACCACGAAGTAGGTCACCAGACCAACCACGAGGACGATGAAGATAGCGGCCAGAATGCTCATGGCACCTGTACGAACCAATTCCAGCAGACCACCGATGGAACTTGGCAGACCAGCAGCGATACCTGCAAAGATCAGGATCGAGATTCCGTTGCCCAAACCCCGCTCTGTGATCTGCTCACCCAGCCACATCAGAAACATCGTGCCAGCTGTCAGGCTGACAACAGCCGTCATGCGGAATCCGAAGCCAGGGCTGAGCACAAGACCTGCAGAACTTTCCAGCGCCACCGCAATACCCAACGACTGGAACAGAGCAAGACCCAAGGTGCCATACCGCGTGTACTGCGTGATTTTCCTGCGACCGGCTTCGCCTTCCTTCTTCAACTGCTCGAATGTGGGAACCACATAAGTCATCAACTGCATGATGATCGATGCCGAGATGTACGGCATGATCCCTAGCGCGAAAACCGTGAAACGCGAAAGCGCACCACCCGAGAACATGTTGAACAGATTCAGTATCCCGCCTTGCTGGCCACTGAAGAGCTGCTGGAGTTGGGCTGGATCGATACCGGGCACAGGGATATGAGCCCCGATGCGATACACGACCAGCGCAAGCAACAGAAAAACCAGACGACGGCGCAGGTCGCCGAACTTACCGGTCTTTGCAATTTGAGCTGCGCTAGTAGCCACAGATGCCTTCCTTCAGAGTCACACTCAGGCGACGCTGCCGCCAGCAGCTTCAATCGCTGCCTTGGCACCAGCCGTAGCGCCCACGCCATTCAGCTTGACAGCCTTGGTCAGGGAACCGCTCTTGATGACCTTCACCACCTTAGCCAGTTCACCGATCAGACCAGCTTGCTTCAGAGCCAGCACATCCACTTCGGCCAGGCCGAGTTGATCCAATGCCGTCAACGTCACTTCTGCGTTGAACTTGAGCAAGTGCGACTTGAAGCCACGCTTGGGCAAGCGGCGTTGCAAAGGCATTTGACCGCCTTCAAAGCCAACCTTATGGTAACCACCGGCGCGAGACTTCTGACCCTTGTGACCACGGCCAGCGGTCTTGCCCAGGCCGGAGCCGATACCACGGCCTACGCGGCGCTTGGCATGCTTGGCGCCGTCTGCGGGCTTGATGCTATTGAGTTCCATGATCTATCTCTCAGAGGACTTTGACCAGGTAGCTGATCTTGTTAATCATGCCGCGCACTTCGGGCGAGTCCTGCAGTTCGCTCACGCTATTGAGCTTGCGCAGACCCAGGCCGCGAACGGTAGCGCGGTGCGATTCCTTGGTGCCAATCGGGCTGCGCACCAGTTGAATCTTGACGGTTTGTTGCGTAGTCATTTCCAGCTTCCTATCAGGCGAAGATGTCTTCGACCGTCTTGCCGCGCTTGGCTGCCACATTCGACGGGGTGGTCGAATTGACGAGCGCATCAAAGGTGGCACGGACCATGTTGTAGGGGTTCGACGAACCATGGCTCTTGGCCACGATGTCGGTGATGCCCACCACTTCGAAAACAGCGCGCATGGGGCCACCAGCGATGATGCCGGTACCCTTGGGAGCTGGGTGGAGTTCCACCGAAGCCGCACCGTGGTGACCCTTCACCGAGTGGTGAATGGTGCCGCTCTTGAGCGAAACCTTGACCAGGTTGCGACGGCATTCTTCCATCGCTTTTTGCACAGCAGCAGGCACTTCCTTGGACTTGCCCTTGCCCATGCCGACGCGGCCGTCACCGTCGCCAACCACAGTCAGTGCAGCGAAACCGAGAATACGGCCGCCCTTCACGACTTTGGTCACGCGGTTGACCGCGATCATTTTTTCGCGCAGACCGTCGTCTTGACCTTCGGTCTGCACTTTGGGTTGAAATTTAGCCATTTTATATTCCGCTCCGCTTAGAACTGCAGGCCGGCTTCACGGGCTGCGTCGGCCAGGGCCTTGACGCGACCGTGGTAGGCAAAGCCTGCGCGATCAAATGCAACCTTCTCGACGCCTGCAGCCTTTGCCTTTTCAGCAATGCGCTTGCCAATGGCCGTGGCGGCGGCGGCGTTGCCACCCTTGCCCGAACCACCGAGTTCCTTGCGCACGTCGGCTTCTGCAGTGGAGGCACTGGCCAACACCTTGCTGCCGTCGCCAGAAATCACGCTGGCATAGATATGGAGGTTCGTGCGGTTCACCGTGAGACGCGCCACGCCTTGCTGTGCAATGCGGATGCGGGTCTGGCGCGAACGACGAAGACGCTGCTCTTTCTTGGTCAACATGTTGCAGCTCCTTATTTCTTCTTGGTCTCTTTGATCGTGATCTTTTCGTCCGCGTAGCGGATACCCTTACCCTTGTAGGGCTCGGGAGGACGAACAGCACGAATCTCAGCAGCGATTTGACCGACGCGTTGACGATCAGCACCCTTGACCACCACTTCAGTGGGGGTTGGGGTAGCCACCGTAATACCAGCGGGCATTTCGATATTGACCGGATGCGAATAACCAACAGCCAGGTTCAGCTTGGAACCCGAAGCAGCGGCCTTGTAACCCACGCCAACCAAGCTCAGTTTCTTTTCGAAACCTTTGCTGACGCCGACCACCATGTTGTTGACCAACTGACGAATCGTGCCGCTCATGGCATTGGCTTCGCGGGAGTCATTGACAGGCTCAAAGCTGAGCTTGCCTTCATTGCTCGACACCTTCACCAGCACATTTTGTGCAAGCGACAGGGCGCCGCCAGAACCCTTGACAGAGATCTGGTCATCTTTCACGGACACATCCACGCCAGCGGGGATGGTCACGGGCATTTTTCCTACTCGGGACATTTCAGTTTCTCCTCAATGCCGCGGGTTAGGCCACGTAGCAGAGCACTTCGCCACCGACACCGGTAGCACGCGCTTTGCGATCAGTCATCACGCCCTTGGGCGTCGTGACAATTGCCACACCCAGACCGTTCATGACTTGTGGAATGGAATCACGGCCTTTGTAGACACGCAGTCCGGGGCGGCTGACACGCTCGATGCGCTCAATCACGGGACGACCTGCGTAGTACTTCAGGGCAATTTCGAGTTCCGACTTGCCAGCTTCGGTTTTCACCTGGAAGCCGTCGATATAACCTTCGTCCTTCAGCACCTGGGCGATGGCAATCTTCACTTTGGAAGAAGGCACCAGAACCGTGGCCTTGGCGACCATCTGTGCATTACGGATGCGGGTCAGCAAGTCAGCGATGGGATCACTCATGCTCATGTTTAATCTCTCCTGCCTGCTTACCAGCTGGCCTTGGTGACACCGGGGATGTCGCCTGCAAAAGCCAGTTCGCGGATCTTGGCGCGAGCCAGACCGAATTGACGGAAGGTGCCACGTGGACGACCGGTGATTTCGCAACGGTTGCGCTGACGCGTGGGATTTGCATTGCGTGGGAGCTTTTGCAGACCCAAACGGGCCGCATCACGCTCTTCGTCGCTGCGCTTGGCATCGCCAGCGATTGCCTTCAGTTCCGCATACTTGGTTGCGTACTTGGCCGCCAGTTTTTCGCGCTTCAGTTCGCGCTGGATCAAAGCTACTTTAGCCATGCTTCGCCTCAGTTCTTGAACGGGAAACGGAAGCCAGCGAGAAGCGCCTTGGCTTCTTCATCGGTCTGGGCCGTCGTGGTGATGCTGATATTGAGACCGCGCAGGGCGTCGACCTTGTCATACTCAATTTCAGGGAAAATGATCTGCTCTTTCACGCCGATGTTGTAGTTACCGCGGCCGTCAAAAGCACGACCGGAGATACCACGGAAGTCACGGACACGGGGCAGAGCCACGGTCACGAAACGGTCCAGGAACTCATACATCTGCACGCCACGCAGCGTGACCATGCAACCGATGGCCTGACCTTCGCGGATCTTGAAACCAGCGATAGCCTTCTTGGCCTTGGTCACCACGGGCTTTTGACCAGCAATCTTGGTCAGATCAGCCACAGCGTTGTCCATCACCTTCTTGTCCGAGACTGCCTCGCTCACGCCCATGTTCAGGGTGATCTTGGTCAGACGGGGAACCTGCATCGGCGAGGTGTAGCCGAACTGCTTGATCAGTTCGGGAGCGACTTTGTCGCGGTAAATTTCTTGCAGTCGTGCCATGTTTACCCCTTAGGCCGCCTTGATTTCAGCGCCGCTGGACTTGAACACGCGACTGCGCGAACCGTCGGCCTGCACCTTGATGCCCACGCGATCAGCCTTGCCAGTAGCGGCATTGAAGATGGCAATGTTGGACTGATGAATTGGCATGGACTTTTCAACGATGCCGCCCGTCGTACCCTTCATGGGGTTTGGCTTGGCGTGCTTCTTGACCATGTTGATGCCGTCGATGACCACGTAGGAGTCATCCTTGCGCAGCGACACTGTGCCGCGCTTGCCCTTATCGCGCCCTGTCAGCACGATGACTTCGTCGCCCTTGCGAATCTTGTTCATGGCGCGTCCTTAGAGAACTTCAGGAGCCAGGGACACGATCTTCATGAACTTCTCGGTACGCAGTTCACGCGTCACGGGTCCAAAGATGCGGGTGCCGATAGGCTCCAACTTTGCATTCAGCAACACTGCTGCGTTGCCGTCGAATTTGACGAGCGAGCCATCACCGCGGCGGATGCCCTTTGCGGTACGAACGACCACTGCGCTATAAACCTCGCCTTTTTTGACGCGGCCACGCGGAGCGGCTTCTTTGATACTCACCTTGATGATGTCGCCAACGCTTGCATAGCGACGCTTCGAGCCACCCAGCACCTTGATGCAAAGGACGGACTTGGCGCCGGTATTGTCGGCAACCTCTAACCGAGATTCTGTCTGGATCATTTCAATATTCCCAACTTGCACCAGAAGACCACGGCCCCAGAGAACTTCTCAAGGGCTGCAAATCAGCCAGTCAGTCTTGGGCCCGTCGTCCGCACCGCAAACCATTTGCAGCACTTCCCGCTGGGCAGAAACTTCACGCAGGAAACGCGAAGCCCTCGATTATTGCCAAAAGCTTTGGAGAAGTCAAGCGCCCTATCACACCGGCACGTGCAAATACTGTTGCGCCAGTGCCAGAAAGGCTTCGAGCTGCGGATCTGCCCCCAGTTCTTCGCGCAACAGCTCTGCGACAGAAGGCGCCAAAGCCATCGCCTTGCGGGCGTCCAAGAACAGCAGCCGGGAACGGCGGGCAAGAACGTCTTCCACCGTACGGGCGTACTCAAAACGCGCGGCAAATCGCACCATGGCGACGGTCAATCCGCCTCCAAGCGCAGTCTGCGCACCGGGGAGCCCCAGAACGGCAGCCGCCTCCCCGCCATAGGAATGCAACCCCTGGGCATCGCTGATGCGGTGCTTGACAGCTTCTTTGGGCGTCCCGACCAAGGGCAAATGGTTCGTGACACCGGCTGGCTTTTCCGGAAGCAGTCCCGTGCTGAAGCATTTTTGCAACACATCTTCAGCCATCGCACGGTAAGTGGTCCATTTGCCGCCCGTCACGGTGATCAGGCCGCTGCGACTGGCCAGCACCGTGTGCTCCCGGCTGATCTTCTTGGTGTTGTCGCCATCATCGTCCTGCGGCTTGACCAGAGGGCGCAGACCGACCCAGATACTCCGGATGTCCTCCACCTTGGGAGCGCGGGTGAGATAGCGGGCCGACTCTTCCAGAATGAAACGGACCTCCTCCCCAAATGGCTCGGGCTCGCGCACGATGTCCTGGCGCGGACTGTCCGTAGTTCCCAGAATGAGCTTGCCCAGCCATGGCACCGCAAACAGGACCCGACCGTCGGCGGTCTTGGGCACCATCAAGGCGTGGTCGGACGGGAGGAACTCCCGGTCCACCACGATATGAACCCCCTGGCTCGGCGCCACGATGGGCTTGACGGGCCGCCCGATGGCCTCGCCATCCATCTGGCGCAAGGTGTCCACCCAAACTCCGGTGGCATTGACCACGGTGCGTGCGCGCACCGTGAATTGCTGCCCGCTGTCGGAGTCTTCACAAGTAAATCCAACCACCTTGCCAGCCTCATGCACCAAGGCACGCGCGGGACAGTAATTGACCAGCAAGGCACCCAGACTCGCCGCAGTCCGCGCCAGCGCCAGGGCAAGACGGGCATCGTCGAACTGGCCATCCCAGTACTTGACGCCACCCTTGAGCCCCTCGGCACGGGCTGTGGGCAGGCATTCAAGGGTGCGGGCACGGCCCAGAAATTGGGTCGCGCCAAGCCCGGCTTTTCCAGCCAGTGCGTCATACATCATGAGTCCGATGCCGTAGAAAGGCGTCTCCCAGAATCGGTACGACGGCATGACGAACGGAAGAGGCTGCGCCAGATGCGGCGCATTGTTTAGCAGCGTTGTGCGCTCGTGCAACGCTTCACGGACCAGAGCAATGTTTCCCTGCGCCAGATAACGAACCCCCCCGTGCACCAGCTTGGTGGCGCGGGAAGAGGTCCCCTTGGCAAAGTCGTGGGAATCCACCAAAACCACGCTGAAACCACGCGCCGCCGCATCCAGTGCGACACCCAGCCCTGTCGCCCCGCCGCCAATCACAGCGAGGTCGTATTGGTGCGGCTCGGCCAGACGGGCCAGCAGGTCGGCGCGTCGTGTGGGAAGGGGGGCTGTGGCAATGGTCATGGGGTGATTGTCCATGGGCGGAAGCAAAATTTAAGGGTTTACCCTTAAATTCTTGGCACTTCCAAAAGAGAAAACGCGCCTTCGGGCCAGAGACACCGAGGGCGATATGGAGCGAAAAAGGCAGCCAGAGACCTTGTGAGCCCTGGCTGCCGTCGGCGGGGTCGTCAGGAACGCGACCTCAGGAGATCAACGTGCCTTGCCGTCTTTCCATGCCTGCAACAGGGTGCCGTACGCAATCGTCTGACCCTTTGGCTTCTCATTGGCCAACTTGGCCCATGGCGCCTGCTTGTCGCTCAGCCACTTCGCGTTGTCGCTCTTTGGATTGAGCTTGGGAGCGCAATGCGCCATGCCAGCGCGCTCCAGGCGGGCCATCACCTGGTCCATTTCGTCGGCGAGCGTGTCCATGGCGCCCTGGGGCGTCTTCTCACCCGTCACAGCCTGGGCAACGTTCTTCCACCACAGCTGGGCCAGCTTGGGGTAGTCAGGCACGTTGGTACCGGTGGGCGACCATGCCACGCGGGCGGGGCTGCGGTAAAACTCCACCAGACCACCCAGTTTGGGTGCCAGGTCGGTCATGGCCTTGGACTGGATATCGCTTTCGCGGATCGGGGTCAGGCCGACGATGGTCTTCTTGAGCGACGTGGTCTTGGCCGTCACGAACTGGGCATAGAGCCAGGCGGCGGCGGTCTTGTTCGCGTCGTGGTCCTTGAAGAAGGTCCAGCTGCCCACGTCCTGGTAGCCGTTTTGCATGCCTTGCTTCCAGTACGGGCCGTTCGGGCCGGGGGCCATGCGCCACTTGGGCGTGCCGTCCGCGTTCACCACGGGCAGGCCGGGCTTGGTCATGTCGGCCGTGAAGGCGGTGTACCAGAAGATTTGCTGCGCGATCTGGCCCTGGGCGGGCACGGGGCCGGCTTCGCCGAAGGTCATGCCGGTGGCTTCCTTGGGCGCGTACTTCTTCATCCAGTCCACATACTTGGTCAGCGCATAGACGGCGGCAGGCGAGTTGGTAGCACCACCACGGGCCACCGAGGCGCCCACCGGCGTGCACTTGTCGTCGGCCACGCGGATGCCCCATTCGTCGATCGGCAGGCCGTTGGGCGCGCCAATATCGGCCGTGCCGGCCATCGACAGCCAGGCATCGGTGAAGCGCCAGCCCAGCGACGGGTCCTTCTTGCCGTAATCCATGTGGCCATAGATGGGCTTGCCATCAATGTTCTTCACGTCGTTGGTGAAGAACTCGGCAATGTCCTCGTAGGCGCTCCAGTTGAGCGGCACGCCCAGGTCGTAGCCGTACTTGGCCTTGAACTTGTCCTTGATGTCCTTGCGGTCGAACAGGTCGGCACGGAACCAGTACAGGTTGGCGAACTGCTGGTCAGGCAGCTGGTACATCTTTCCATCGGGGCCGGTCGTGAACTTGGTGCCGATGTAGTCCTTGAGGTCGATGCCCGGGTTCGTGAACTCCTTGCCCGCGCCGCCCATGTAGTCAGTCAGGCTCATGATCTTGCCGTAGCGGTAGTGCGTACCGATCAGGTCCGAGTCCGAGATCCAGCCGTCATAGATCGACTTGCCCGACTGCATCGAAGTCTGCAGCTTCTCGACCACGTCGCCTTCCTGAATCAGGTCGTGCTTGACCTTGATGCCAGTGATTTCCTCAAACGCCTTGGCCAGCGTCTTGGATTCGTATTCGTGGGTGGTGATGGTTTCAGACACCACCGAGATTTCCTTCACGCCCTTGGCTTGCAGCTTCTTGGCTGCTTCGATGAACCACTTCATCTCGGCCATCTGCTGGTCCTTGCTCAGCGTCGACGGCTGAAACTCGCTGTCGACCCACTTCTTGGCTTCCGCCTCGCCCGCCATGGCGGCCTGGCCCGTCATGACCGCAACTGCCAGTGCCAGCGCTGTGTACCGCGTCTTCATAGTGCCTGTCTCCTCATAGTCATCTCCCCTTTTGGATGCAAGGGCCGCGTGGCTCCGGGGAAGGATCGAGCCGCGCGACGGGAACCTTGGTGGCCGCTCAGCCTTTGCGCATGATCAACGCGAGCAGCAGCATGGACAGCACGAAGCTGAACCAGATCGATGGGTCTTCGCCGAGGCTGAACCACTGCGCCAGCTTGCCGCTGATGCCCACAAAAATCAGATTCACATACGCGGCTGAGAGCAGGCCGATGAACAGGCGATCGCCGCGCGTGGTTTCCAGCGGCAGGAACCCCTTGCGCATCGCCGTGGGGGACTTGAGCTCCCACACCGTCATGCCCACCAGCATCAGCACGATGCATGTGAAGAACACTGCCACCGGCAGGGTCCAGGCCATCCACTCAAACATTTGTACCCCCCTGAGAGCCTGCGGCGCTTCCCCCCAAGGGGGCGCAGCCAGTGGCCGGGCGAAGCCCGTTCCACGACTGCCGCTGGCGTCGGAAGGCCTGCGCACTCTGCCGCGAACTGGTGTAGTTCATGGTTCTGTCTCCCTTCACGCTAGACGCGGCCCATCGCGAAACCCTTCGCGATGTAGTGCCGCACAAACCAGATCACGATGGCGCCCGGCACGATGGTCAGCACGCCAGCGGCGGCCAGCGTCGCCCAGTCCATGCCACTGGCGCTCACCGTGCGCGTCATGGTGGCCACGATGGGCTTGGCGTTCACGCTGGTCAGCGTGCGGGCCAGCAGCAGCTCCACCCAGCTGAACATGAAGCAGAAGAACGCTGCCACGCCCACGCCCGCCTTGATCAGCGGCAGGAACACCGTCATGAAAAACCGCGGAAAGCTGTAGCCGTCGATGTACGCCGTCTCGTCGATCTCGCGCGGGATGCCGCTCATGAAGCCTTCCAGGATCCACACCGCCAGCGGCACGTTGAACAGCAAGTGCGCCAGCGCCACGGCAATGTGCGTGTCCATCAGCCCCACGGTGGTGTAGAGCTGAAAGAACGGCAGCAGGAACACGGCCGGTGGCGTCATGCGGTTGGTCAGCAACCAGAAGAACACATGCTTGTCGCCCAGGAACTGGTAACGGCTGAACGCATACGCCGCCGGCAGCGCCACGGTCAGCGAGATCACCGTGTTGATGCCCACGTAGATCAGGCTGTTGATATAGCCCGAGTACCAGGACTCATCGGTGAAGATGGTCTTGTAGTTGTCCCAGGTGAAGTTCTGCGGGAAGAACGAGAACGTCGACAAGATCTCGGCGTTCGTCTTGAAGCTCATGTTGACCATCCAGTAGATGGGCAGCACCGCAAACACCAGGTACGCCAGCAGAAAGATCGTCCGCTTGCGGAATCTGCGCTCAGGCATGATTGCTCCTATTTTTATAGCCATCAGCGCTTACCCAATAAGCGCTAGCTGCATTTTCAAAGCTCATTCCTGCACCTCGGGCTGCTGGGTGCCCACGCGCTGCATCCAGTTGTAGAGGATGAAGCACAGCAGCAGGATGATGAAGAAGTAGATCAGCGAAAACGCCGCCGCCGGCCCCAGGTCGAACTGGCCCACGGCCTTGGTCGTGAGGTACTGGCTGAGGAAGGTGGTCGCATTGCCCGGCCCGCCGCCCGTCAGCACAAACGGCTCGGTATAGATCATGAAACTGTCCATGAAGCGCAGCAGCACCGCGATCATCAGCACGCCGCGCATCTTGGGCAGCTGGATGTAGCGGAACACCGCAAACTTGCTGGCGCCGTCGATGCGCGCGGCCTGGTAGTAAGCGTCGGGGATCGAGCGCAGCCCGGCAAATGCCAGCAGCGCCACCAGCGGGGTCCAGTGCCATACGTCCATCAGCAGCACCGTCAGCCAGGCCTGTGTGGCGTTGCCGGTGTAGCTGTATTCAATGCCGATCTCTTGCAGCATGCGGCCCATGAGCCCGATGTCGGCCCGGCCATAGATCTGCCAGATGGTGCCCACCACGTTCCACGGGATCAGCAGCGACAGGGCCACCACCACCAGCACGGCGGACGACTTCCAACCCTGGGCGGGCATGGACAGGGCCAGCGCGATACCGAGCGGAATCTCCACCGCCAGCACCGACAGCGAGAACGTGATCTGCCGCCACAGCGCGGCATGCAGCTCCTCGTCGCGCATCACGGCGGCAAACCATTCGGTGCCGACGAACACGCGCCGCTCGGGCGAGATAATGTCCTGCACCGAGTAGTTCACCACCGTCATCAACGGCAGGATGGCCGAGAAGGCCACGCAGATGATGACCGGCAGGATCAGGAACCAGGCCTTCTGGTTCACGGGCTTGGTCGTCGTGCTCATTGGAAACCTCCGTGCTGCGCACTGCGGTGCTGAGCGCCTTCGGGCGGCCGGGCGGCGCTCATGGGGTGACCTCCGCGGCCAGCAATTGTTCGTTTTGATAGAAGCAGGTGTGCTCGCCGAGCACTTGCAGCCACACCGCGTCGCCCGCCGAGGGCAAGCGCGTCTCCGGCGTGAAGCGCGCCTTGAGCGTGTGCTCACCCACCTTGGCGGTCAGCATCAGGTAGGTGCCGATGTCCTGCACCTGCACCACGGTGCAGGGCAGCGCGCCGGCTTGGTTTGGCTCGGCCAACGCCAGGTACTCGGGCCGCACGCCCACTTGCAGCGCGCCTGCGGGCAACGCCCGAGTGGCCGGCAGGGCCAGCCGATGGTCCGCCACCGACAGGTCTGCGCCATCGCGCTGGGCCGGCAGAAAGTTCATGCCCGGCGAGCCAATGAAATGGCCCACGAAGGTGTGTGCAGGCCGCTCGAACAATGCATCGGCCGAGCCCACCTGCACCGCCTTGCCGCGCGTCATCACCACCACCTGGTCGGCAAAGGTCAGTGCCTCGACCTGGTCATGCGTCACATAGATCAGCGTGAGCTTGAGCTCGTGGTGAATCTGCTTGAGCTTGCGGCGCAGCTGCCACTTGAGGTGCGGGTCGATCACCGTGAGCGGCTCGTCGAAGAGCACCGCCGCCACGTCCGCGCGCACCAGGCCGCGGCCGAGCGAAATCTTCTGCTTGGCGTCGGCCGCCAGGCCCGCCGCGCGCTGGTTGAGCTGGCCGCTCATTTCCAGCATCTCGGCGATCACGCCCACGCGCTGCTTGATCTGGTCCTCGGGCACCTTGCGGTTGCGCAATGGGAACGCCAGGTTCTCGGCCACGGTCATGGTGTCGTAGATCACCGGGAACTGGAACACCTGGGCGATGTTGCGCTCCTGCGGGCTGGCACGGGTCACGTCACGCCCGTCGAACAGTACCTTGCCATGCGACGGCACGAGCAGGCCCGACATGATGTTGAGCATGGTGGTCTTGCCGCAGCCCGAGGGGCCGAGCAGCGCGTAGGCGCCGCCGTCCTCGAACTCCATTGTCAAAGGCATCAAAGCGTAGTCGCTGTCCTGCTGCGGATTCGGCTTGTACGAATGCGCGAGATCCAAACTGATGCGGGCCATCTCAACGCCCTCCTTGTACGGCGCGGTGTCGCGCGGGCGCCCAAACCAGGCGGCCGTCGGCGCCAAACACGTAGGCCTGCGACGGGTCCAGATGCAGCGTGATGGCCGCCCCCAATTCAAAGTAATGCACGCCGGTCAGCTGCGCGACCAGGTCGCCCCACGGCGTGGATGCGTGCACGAAGGTGTCGGACCCCGAAATCTCGGCCAGCTCCACCGTGCCGTTCACGCCTGCGTCGCCGGGACGGGCGTGAACGCGCAGCGCACTGGCGCGCACGCCCACGGTGACGCCACCCGCCGCCGCACCCTGGGGCAGCGGGATCGACAGCACCGTGCCACCCGGAAGCTGCACCCCCTGCGCGGCCACCGTGGCGGGCAGCAGATTCATCGGCGGATCGCTAAAGGCGCGCGCCACGCGCAGCGAATTGGGCGCGTGGAAGACCTCGGCCGTGGGGCCGTACTGCAGCAGCTGCCCTTCGTCGAGCACCGCGGTGTAGCCGCCCAGCAGCAGGGCCTCGCCCGGCTCGGTCGTGGCATAGACCACCGTGGACTGCCCTGCGGCAAACAGTTGCGTGAGTTCTTCGCGCAGCTCTTCGCGCAGCTTGTAGTCCAGGTTCACCAGGGGTTCATCGAGCAGCATCAGCGGCGCGCCCTTGGCCAAAGCACGGGCCAGTGCCACGCGCTGCTGCTGCCCGCCCGACAGCTCGGCCGGATAGCGGTCCAGGAACATGTCGATGTGCAGGCGGCTGGCGATCTCGCGCACCCGGGCCTCGATGTTCTTTTCGCCGCGCAGCTTGAGCGGCGACGCAATGTTGGCCGCCACCTTCATCGAGGGGTAGTTGATGAACTGCTGATACACCATGGCCACATTGCGGTCGCGCACCGGCATGCCGGTCACATCCACGCCGTCGACTGTCACGCGGCCTGCCGTGGGGGTGTCCAGCCCGGCCATGATGCGCATCAGGCTGGTCTTGCCCGCCTGCGTGGCACCCAGCAACACCGTGACGGCGCCGCTGTGCAGCGCCAGGCTCATGTCATGAAGCCAGGTCTGCGGTCCTACCTTTTTGCTGATGCTGTCCAGTGCCAGCTGCATCACGCAACCTTTCTAGTAGGCCCCTCCCGGGGCCGTAGGGATCTGGCGCCGACTGCGCACGCAGTCCGACACCTCGTTTTCGATTGCGTTCATTTTTGTTCTTTTCTGATCGTATTGAATCAAGGTTTACCCTTAATGAGTTCCTTTTTGTTCGATTTAAAGTATCCGCACCCCATAGCCAATTAATACGCGTGAATACGAATCCTCGACAACTGCTGCTGCTGGAAGAAGTCCGCGCGCGCAAATCTGCCACGGTCGAGCAACTGGCCGATACCCTCGGCGTGACGCTGCAGACCGTGCGCCGCGACGTGCAGCGCCTGGCCGAATCCGGGCTGCTCACGCGTTTTCATGGCGGCGTGCGTGTGCCCAGCTCCACCGTGGAGAACCTGGCCCACACCCAGCGCGAAACGCTGCATGCCGAGGGCAAAGCGCGCATTGCCCGCGCCGTGGCGAGCCAGGTGCCCAACGACTGTTCGCTGATCCTGAACATCGGCACCACCACCGAAGCCATTGCCAAGGCCTTGCTGCACCACCGCGGCCTGCGCGTGATCACCAACAACCTCAATGTGGCCGCCATCCTGAGCGGCAACCCCGAGTGCGAAGTCATCGTGGCCGGCGGCGTGGTGCGCACCCGCGACCGCGGCATCGTGGGCGAGGCGGCGGTGGACTTCATCCGGCAGTTCAAGGTCGACATCGCGCTCATCGGCATCTCGGGCGTGGAGCCCGACGGCTCGCTGCGCGACTTCGACTACCGCGAGGTGAAGGTCGCACAAACCATCATCGAACAGTCGCGCGAGGTCTGGCTGGCGGCCGACCACAGCAAGTTCAACCGCCCGGCAATGGTGCAGCTGGCCACGCTGGCGCAGATCGACCGCCTGTTCACCGACGCGCCGCCGCCGGAGCCCTTCCCCGCGCTTTTGCAGGACGCCGAAGTCATCTGTACTGTCGCCGCATGAATCAGGACAACCCCCTGTGGCGCTTCGCGCCTTCCCCCTTCTCTCGAATTGCTGCGCAATTCGGGAAGGGGGACACCGCCAGCGCGGCGGGGCGGCCCTTGCGCGGCGGTCGCTGGCTGGAGCAGCGCCCGTTCATGGGCCGGCTATCCAACTCAAGGGCCAACCCAACGGCCTGACATAACCTGCTTACCTATGACCTACCTGCTCGCACTCGACCAAGGCACCTCCAGCTCCCGCAGCATCGTCTTTGACGAGCAGGGCCACATCGTGGCGCAGGCGCAGCTGGAGCTGCCGCAGATCTACCCCCAGCCCGGCTGGGTGGAGCACGACCCACTGGAAATCTGGCGCACCCAGCTGGCTACGGCGCGCGATGCGTTGGCCAAGGCCGGCATTGCCGCCAGTGCCGTGCGCGCCGTGGGCATCACCAACCAGCGCGAGACCACCGTGCTGTGGAACCGCAAGACTGGCCAACCCGTGCACCACGCCATCGTGTGGCAGGACCGGCGCGCCGAACCCGCCTGCGCCCAGCTGCGCAGCCAGGGCCACGCGGCCACCATCCAGGCCAAGACCGGGCTGCTGGTGGATGCGTATTTCTCGGGCACCAAGCTGCAGTGGCTGCTGGACCACGTGCCCGGCGCGCGCGATGCGGCCGAGCGCGGCGAGCTGGCCTTTGGCACGGTGGACAGCTGGCTGATGTGGAAGCTCACCCACGGACAGGTGCATGTGACGGACGTGAGCAACGCCTCGCGCACCATGCTGTTCAACGTGCACACCAACCAGTGGGACGATGAGCTGCTGGCGCTGCTGCGGATCCCCAGATCGCTGATGCCCGAGGTACAGCCATCAAGCTCGCACTTTTGCGACATCGCCGCCGACCTGCTGGGCCACGCCGCGCCCGTGGGCGGTGTGGCAGGCGACCAGCAAAGCGCGCTGTTCGGCCAGGCCTGTTTTACCGCCGGCATGGCCAAGAACACCTATGGCACGGGGTGCTTCATGCTGATGCACACGGGCAGCAAGTTCCAGACCTCGCAGAACGGCCTGCTCACCACCAGCGCGGCGCAGACCGGGACAACGCCCGAGTTCGCAATGGAAGGCAGCGTCTTCGTCGGCGGCGCCGTGGTGCAGTGGCTGCGCGACGGCCTGCGCGCCATCTCGACCAGCAGCGAGGTCGAATCGCTGGCGCAAAGCGTGCCGGATTCGGGCGGCGTGATGATGGTGCCCGCCTTCACCGGCCTGGGCGCCCCGTACTGGAAGCCCGACTCGCGCGGCACCATCACGGGCCTCACGCGCGGCACCACGCTGGGCCACATTGCCCGCGCCGCCCTGGAGAGCATTGCCTATCAAAGCTCCGCCCTGCTCCTGGCCATGAGCCGTGATGCCGTGGCCGCTGGCGGCGCACCGGTCAGCGAGCTGCGCGTGGACGGCGGTGCCTGCATCAACGACCTGCTCATGCAGTTCCAGGCCGACCTGCTGGGCATCCCGGTGGTGCGCCCTGCGGTCATCGAGACCACTGCGCTGGGCGCCGCCTACCTGGCAGGGCTGTCGAGCGGCGTGTACCGCAGCACCGACGAACTCTCGCAACTGTGGCGCGCCGATCGCCGCTTTGTGCCGACCCTGAGCAACGCGCGTGCCCAGGAGCTGATGGCGAACTGGGAACATGCCGTGCGGCAAACGACAGCGGCGTGAGATAGGGGACGCGCCCCTGAGTCGCCTCCGGCGCCTAGGCACAGCCGCCAGGGGCGGGGGTTCTTCGGGCACGTCAATGGCACATGCCGGGCCCCGCCCGCAACGAGGGCGGCTTCGCACGGTTCGGCGCTACCATCGTGGCCCGTTCACATTCGCGCGACCGCCCCATGACCGCCCCCACTTCCGCAACCGCCAGCCCACAACTCCCTACCATCGCCTTCATCGGCGGCGGCAACATGGCCAGCGCCATCATTGGCGGGCTGATCCACCAAGGCCACCCGGCCAGCCAGATCGAGGTGGTCGAACCCTGGGCCGAGGCGCGCGACGCGCTGCGCAAGAACTACGGCATTGAAGCCCAGCCTGAAGCCGGGCCCGCCTTGCAGCGCGCGCGCATCGTGGTCTGGGCCGTCAAGCCCCAGACCTTCAAGGACGCCGCTGCCCAAGCGAAGGCCCACACAACAAACGCCCTGCACCTCAGCGTGGCCGCCGGCATCCGCTCGGGCAGCATTGCCCAATGGCTGGGCACCGAGCGCATCGTGCGCACCATGCCCAATACACCGGCCCTGGTGGGCAAGGGCATGAGCGCGCTGTATGCCCGCCCTGCGGTGGACGCGATCGAGCGCGAGAGCGTGGAGGCCATCATGGCGTCCACCGGCGAGTTCCTGTGGGTGGACAGCGAACCCCAGCTCGACGCCGTCACCGCCCTGTCGGGCTCGGGCCCCGCCTATGTGTTCTATTTCCTCGAAGCCATGACACGCGCCGGCATGGGCATGGGCCTCTCCAACGCACAGGCACACCAGCTGGCCGTGGGGACCTTTGTGGGGGCGTCAGAACTGGCCCGCCGCTCCGAGGAGCCGCCGGCCATGCTGCGCCAGCGCGTCACGTCCAAGGGCGGCACGACTTACGCAGCCTTGCAGTCCATGGAAGCGGATGGCGTGGGGGCCGCTTTCGAGCGCGCCATGGAAGCCGCGCGCAAGCGGGCCGATGAACTGGGGGATGAATTTGGGGCGTGAACGTTGGGGGGCAGAGAGGTTCGTTGCAGCCCCCTAGCCCCGGCACGCGGAGGGCCCCGGCCGCCAGGCGACGCAGCCAGCGCCCGTTATCCGCGTGACTCAATATCCAGCCCGTGCCTGCGGGCACTTCGCCTTGCTGGCAGGTTTGATCTCCACCACCTGCCAACTGGCATCCAGCATCCAGGCACTGGTCCGTTTGCGCGTGATCTGCTGGCCTTTGCCCAGGCTGCTGACATTGACCGCGATGGCCTTGTCAGATTTTCCGTAGCGGCATTCCACCTCAAACTCCAGGCCTTCCCTGGCGCTGACCGTTGGCAAGGGAACCTCCACCAGCTTCAACGGCGGTTTGGCCAATTCGGCGGGGGGCATGCTGTCGTAGGCGCTGCTGGCGTCCACCACAAACCCTGCACGCGAAAAATGCTCCAGGCCACTGGCAGGCGCAGCGCCGCCGGATGAGCGCACCCAGAACCCCGCGCTCTTGCCCGCCACGGTGTCCGACGACAGTGGCGCCCACTGCTGGCGCAATTCTTTGCGCGACGGCAACGCTGCGCTGGCGGGTGCGGATGCCATTGCAGGGACAGCCGCCGCGGCAGGCGCCGCCGCAGCCATGGCTTTTGGGGCCGGTGCTGCCTTCGCTGCAGGCGCGGCGGCTTCCTCGCTCTGGAACTTGTACTTGCCGTCAAACGGCACATCCCCCCAGGCACTGGCACAGGCCTCGACATGCAACTGCATGCCCCCCGCTGCGCGCTTCAAGGTCATCGTGCAACGGCCTTCGCGAAAATCCCAGCCGCCAGGCGCGTCGGCCAACTTGCCTTCGCCAGCGCCACTGCGCAATTGGCCCGGCTTGCCCATCTCGGACACCTCCAGCGTGAACTTGCCGTTGGATTTGACGGTGAGCAACCGCTCAAAACGGCTGTCGCTGGCCTCATAGACACCCGCTTTGGGGTAAGGGCTGTAGTCGGCCGCCAACACGGGCGCCGTCAGACACGACAGCACCACGCCCACGGACAAGAAACGCAGGGCACGCGCAGTGTTTGTTTTGTTTTTCATGCTGCCAGGGAGAAGGAGTTTTTATGATCAGGGACACACGCCGCACGCCCAACGCTGCGGCAGGCAGTGTCGCCCTGCGGCGGGCTTTCCATTGCGCTGCCGTGCGGCGGCGCGATCTTACCGACCGGGGTGCGATCTTTGGGGCTCCTTGGCACAATCGCTCGGCCATGTCACAACTCTTACATCCCTTTGAAGCCTGGCACCACACTTCATGCGCTGCCGACAGCACCGTGGTGGTTCCGGATGGTTGCCGTGACCTGATCCTGCATGCCCTCCCCCACCAACCGTCCACCTGGTTTGTGACCGATCTTGCGGACAGCACCTACACCGTGCCCGGCACGGTGGGCGAGTGCTACTGGGGGTTTCGCATGCAGCCGGGCACGCAGGTAGATGCAGAGCGCCTGCTGGCCCTGCTGCAGAGCCAAACCATGAACGAACCCCACGATGCCCTGCCGTTGCTGCACGACTGCATGGCGCTGGATACGCGGGTGGCCGATGCCCTGCAAAGCCTGGCGCGCCACAGCCAGGTGGCCCAGGCAGCGCGGCAACTGGGCGTGTCGGAGCGCACCCTGCAACGGCTGGTGCAGGCCGCAACCGGCCGTGCGCCGGCCTATTGGAAGTGCCTGGCCCGCGTGCGCCGTGCTGCGCAGGCGTTGCCGAGGGCCCCGTCGCTCGCGGAGTGCGCAGCGGACCATGGCTACACCGACCAGGCCCACATGACGCGCGAATTTGGTCGCTGGCTGGGCCGCACGCCCGCAGCGGTGGTGGCTTCGCCGCAGTGGCTGGCGGCTATTGGCGCTTCTGGCTATTGCTGATGGAGCACGCCAATCCCAGGTAGTGGGACACCTGCTTGGCGGTGAGATCTTCTACCGTGCGCAATTTGATATGCCTGCGCTGTTTTCCCGCCCCCTCCAGCACCTTGAATGCATCCGGGAGCTGGGCGCCGTCGCCAAACTCCAGCGACACATGCTGGGTGTACGCAAACAGGCCACAAAAGGGCTGGGGTGCCGAGAAGAGGATGCCGCCGTATTTGACCTCCTCGCGCACATCGAGCCCCAGGCCAAGAACAAGGGCACGCGCGCCCTGCAGCAAGCCGTGTTGCTCTGGATGGTGCTGCTGGATGTCCAGCAGTAGTTGATGGACGCGGTCTTCGGCCATGGATGGAGAGGTGCGATAAGGGGTTTGAATGAAAGATGCCGACTGGCTGGAGGCTCTGAGGCAATGTAGCGAAGGGCGTGGAAACCGGCTTGTAAAAACCCGCCACCAAATCGCTGACCAGCCCGGCCCGCACGCCGCAGTCAGCCCGTCACACCCAGCCACCGCAGCAGATAGCTGCCCGCAATGCCCGCAAACACCGTGGCGCCCAGCCAGTGGTTCACGCGGAATGCCTTGAAACACCCTTCGCGCGAGCGCGTGCGGATCAGCGTGAAATGCCACAGCACCTGCGCCAAGGCTACGGCTAACGCTACATAAAAAATAGCACCCAACGCATACCCATCAAGCGCCATAACCCAAATTGACAAGAAAAGCAGATAGAACACCACAATGGCGGCCACATCCAGACGGCCCAGGGTGATGGCCGAGGTCTTGATGCCGATCCGGAGGTCATCGTCGCGGTCCACCATCGCGTATTCGGTGTCATAGGCCAGCACCCAGAACAGGTTGCCCAGCCACATCCACCAAGCCACGGCAGGCACGCTGCCCTGCACGGCGGCAAACGCGATCACGATGCCGAAGTTGAACGCGATGCCCAGCACCGCCTGCGGCATGGCGATGATGCGTTTGGTAAAGGGATAGGCAATGGCCACCAGCACGGCGGGCACCGACCAGGCAATGGCGGCGGTGTTGGTGGTGAGCACCAGGCCAAACGCCAGCAGCGCCAGCACGGCCCCCAGGGCCAGCGCCTCCTTCACGCCCACCGCGCCTGTAGTCACGGGGCGCTGTGCGGTGCGCTTGACGTGTTTGTCGAAGTCGCGGTCGGCCACGTCGTTCACGCAGCAGCCGGCGCTGCGCATGAGGATGGTGCCCAACACGAACACCACCAGCAAATGCCAGCCCGGGAATCCGTCGGCCGCGATCCACAGGGCGGAGAGCGTGGGCCACAGGCACACCAGCCAGCCGGCGGGACGGTCCCAGCGGATGAGATCAAGGTACAGGGCGAAGCGGCTGCGCGGGGTGACGGACGGCATGCGTTGGCGAGTGCGGAAGGGTTATAAAACCCGCCAAACGTGCGGGCGCACCGAATGTAGCAGCAGAGTCTCCCATGCCCACCCACCGGGCGGGCATGGCTTGGAAGCGGCTAAAGGAGGCGCGCGACCACCGGCGTCAACGCCTGCGCCAGCCGCGCATGCTGGTCTGCATCCAGGTGTACACCGTCCACCGGGCTGGCCGTGACCACCTGGCCCGCATCCAGGAAATGGCAGTCCATCGTGCGGGCAACCTGTTCCAGGGCGGCTGCCATGCCGACGCACCGCAGGTCGCCTCCCTCGAACTTGGGCGTGACCGCGCCGTGCGCCACCGTGATGGGCGGCGGCGCCACCACCAGGATGGGCGGCACCGGCATGCCGGGCTCGATGGGCGCCTGTCGGATGGCCGCCACGATCGCGGCCAGCCCCTGCGACGAATGCCAGGCACTGTTCTGGTGGCTGGACTGGAAGTCGTTGGTGCCCAGCATGAGCACCACCAGTGCCAGCGGGGAGTGGATTTCGATGCGCTGCGCCAAGCCCTGAAGGCCATTGCGGCCGGGCTTGAACGGGTCGTCCCACACGGTGCGCCGACCGTTGAGGCAGTCTTCGATCACCCGCACCTCACGCCCCTGCTCAAGCAGGGCCAGCTCCATGGCACCGGGCCAGCGCTGCCCAAACGGCAGGCGCTGGCGGGTGCCCGGCACGATGCCCCACGACAGGGAGTCGGCGTACACCAATACGTGCTGCACCCCGGTGCCTCACTCTTCCAGCAGCGAGCGCAACATCCAGGCCGTCTGCTCGTGCACCGTGAGGCGCTGGGTCAACAGGTCGGCGGTAGGCTCGTCGCTGGCCTTGTCGGCCAGCGGGAACAGGCTGCGGGCGGTGCGGGCCACGGCCTCATGGCCTTCGACCAGCACCCGCACCATGTCCAGCGCCTTCGGAGGCTTGGCCGGCGCGTCGGGCACCGTGGCCAGCTTGCCGAACTCGGCGTACGAGCCGGGGGCCACATGGCCCAGCGAGCGGATGCGCTCGGCAATCGGGTCCACCGCGTTCCACAGCTCGGTGTACTGCGCCATGAACATGGTGTGCAGCGTGTTGAACATGGGGCCTGTCACGTTCCAGTGGAAGTTGTGCGTGGTCAGGTACAGCGTGTAGGTGTCGGCCAGCAGGCGCGACAGGCCCTGGGCGATGGCGGCGCGGTCTTTTTCGCTGATGCCGATGTTGATGGTGGGGGCGGTGGTCTTGGAGGCCTTGGCCATGGAAAGCTCCTTCGTTGGGATGGCGGTCAATCGATGGAATCCGCCGTGCGCCGTGGTCCGGAAGGCTCCGGAGCCGCGGCGCACGGCGGCTGGTGGTCACTGTAGCGCAGGCGCCAAAGCCATCACTGCATCTGGCTCAAATTCCCGATGCGCACCAGCATCTCGGTGAACATCTGCATGTCCGCGTCCAGGTCCACCACTTCCTTGAACTCCTTGGCGTTGTGGGCCGTGTACTTCTTGCCGGGCATGGCGGGGCCGAAGTTGATGGCGTTGGGCATGAGCTTGGCCGTGGTGCTGCCGGCCGTGGGCACGGGCTTGGCTTCCAGGCCCGTGGTGTCACCAAAGGTGTTGAGCAGCGTGGAGAGCCAGGCGCCCTTGGGGTCGCGGGCCATCCAGTTGCCCTGTTGGTGGTCCACCTCCACCGCCACGCCGGCCTGGGTGCCCCAGGCCTTGATCTTGGCCGACGTGGCCTGCGAGAGCGCCTCGGGCGTGCTGCCGCGGGGCATGCGCACGTTCACCAGCACATCGACCTTGCCATCCTTCTCGCGCACGAGGTTGGGGGACATCGTCAGCGGGCCCATGAAGTCGTCGGCATACGCCAGGCCCAGCGTGCGGCCCAGGTAGTCGGTGCCGTACAGGTCGGTGAGGTAACGCACGGCCTGCGCGTAGCCATTGGGGGCCAGCGCCACGCCCGACTCCTTGAGGAACAGCGCCAGGCGCGGCAGCGGGTTCACGCCTTCTTCAGGGCGGGAGCCGTGGGCGGATGCGCCAGTGACCTTGACCTGCACGGCGGCGCCGTCTTGCGTGACGTCGATGCTGAAGACCCCGCCCTGTGGCTTGTATTTCTCGACGAACGCAGCCTTGGCGGCGTTCAGGCGCGCAGCCACATCGGCAGTGTTGCCGCCTTGCAGCTTGGCCGTGGCGGTCTGCGGCACGGCGTTGGTCGATGCGGCGCCGGCCATGGCGGTGATGGCGGTGGCGCTGGCACTGGCCACCGATCCCAGCGCGAACGAGGCACGCAGCGCGCCGGAGCCCTTCTCGGCCACCACGGCGGGGTACTTGCTGTCGAGCACGATGTTGTACTCAGGCAGCGTGGTCTTGGCGCGGTAGTACTTCATCGCGTCGCCGCCGGTTTCTTCCGTCGTCTCGATCATGAGGCGGATCGTGCGCGACAGCGGCAGGCCACTTTCCTTCACCGCCTTCATCGCGTAGAGCACGGTGGCGATCGATCCCTTGTCGTCGATCGAGCCCCGGCCGTACAGGTTGCCACCCACGCGCGTCAGCTTGAAGGGGTCCAGGCGCGTGCCATCGTCCAGCACCCATTCGTCGGCCACCACGGGCACCACGTCGGCGTGCGTGAGGATGCCAAACTCCTCGGTGCCGCTGCCGGGCAGCTTCACTTCAAAGACACGGTTGTCCACGTTGCGGTACTGCAGGCCAAAATCGCGGGCCATGCCCTCCACCAGCGCACCGAAGGCAATGATGGACTTGTCTTCGTGTGGCGGCACCTTCTCGGACCGGAACGTGGGGAGCGCCACCATCTTGGCGGTGGTGTCGATCACTGCCGCCTGGTTGTGCAGGCGGTTGTACAGACCGAGCAGACGGCTGATGTTGACCAGGTCGTCCCCCGCCAGCGGCTGCTTGGCCGCATAGGCCGAGACGCTGGCGCGCAGCATCGGGTTCTCGCGGGCGGCCTGGGCCAGGAACTCGCCGAAGCTGCCTTGTGCCGCAGCGGGCAGCGAAGCCACCAGGCGGTCCATGTCGGCCTTCTTGACCGTGCCCGCCACGGGGGCGTGCGAGGAGGGAATGCTGGAACACGCGGCCAGGCCCACGGCCAAGCCGGCGGCCATCAGGATCTTCTTCATTGATTGCTTTCCTTGGGTTGTGGAGTGCGCATGGCGCTCGCGGGTTGCATGTGGCGCAACCCCGCAGTGCGGGCGGCAGGTTGGTGCCACCCGTGGCGTTTTGTCCTCAGCGACCCTCTACCGCGCCACACGCCATGCGGGCGAAAGTGTAGTCCCGCCAGGCAGACCCAGGAGGGCTCAGGACAGACGTTTCACGCCCGGCAGTTCGCATGCGTACACCGCGTTGCGCAACGCCGCGATGGCCTCGTAGCGCGTGAAGCTGCGCCGCCATGCCAGCACCACGCGGCGCACGGGCGGCGGGCCGCCATCTTCCTCGCGGATGGGCAGGTAGCGGATGTAGGTCTCGTCGCTCTTGCGGCGGCGCGACACGGTGAGCAGCGCATCGCGCGGCACCGACAGGCGCGGCACCAGTGTCACGCCCATGCCCGCCGCCACCATGTGCTTGATGGTCTCCAGCGAAGAGCCTTCGAACGACTTGCGGATGCCCTCGGCATTGCTCGCAAAACGTGCGAATTCGGGGCAGACCTCGAGCACATGGTCGCGAAAGCAGTGGCCCGCGCCAAGCAGCAGCATGGTTTCGCTCTTGAGTTCAGCCGCCGTCACGGACTTCTTGGTCGCCAGCGGATGCGAGCTGGGCACCGCTGCCATGAAAGGTTCGTCATACAGCGGCGCCATGGCCAGCCCCGTGTCCGGGAAGGGCTCGGCCAGAATGGCGCAATCGATCTCGCCCGTGCGCAGCATCTCCAGCAGCTTCACCGTGAAGTTCTCTTGCAGCATCAGCGGCATCTGCGGGTTGCGCACGATCGACTGGCGCACCAGCTCGGGCAGCAGGTAAGGGCCGATGGTGTAGATCACGCCCAGTGTGAGCGGCCCCGCCAGCGGGTCCTTGCCGCGTTTGGCGATCTCCTTGATGGCCGCCGCCTGCTCCAGCACGCTCTGCGCCTGGCGCACGATCTCCTCGCCCAGCGGCGTGACCGAGACCTCGCCCGCGCTGCGCTCAAAGAGCTTCACATCGAGCTCTTCTTCCAGCTTCTTGATGGCCACCGACAGCGTGGGCTGCGATACATAACAGGCGTCGGCCGCATGACCGAAGTGTTTCTCCCGCGCCACGGCAACGATGTACTTGAGTTCGGTGAGGGTCATGGTGTGTTCCAGCAGGCCGTTTCATGCCTTGAGATAGTCGGATTTTCCACCCAACCAGCGCGCCACGTGCTTTGCGGCCAATTCCGGGTGGCGATCCAGCATCACCGGAGCCAGCTCACGCGCCCATTCCAGCAGGTGCGTGTCAGTGGCCAGGTCGGCAAAACGCAGCAGCGCGTCGCCCGACTGGCGTGCGCCCAGGAACTCGCCAGGGCCCCGTATTTCGAGGTCGCGCCGGGCGATTTCGAAGCCATCGTTGGTCTCGGCCATGGCGCGCAGGCGCTCCTTGGCGGTTTCGCCCACACGGCCACTGTCGTTGGTGGCATACAGCAGCACGCAGGCCGATGCGGCCGCACCGCGCCCCACGCGCCCGCGCAGCTGGTGCAGCTGGGAGAGGCCAAAACGCTCGGCATGCTCGATGACCATGAGCGAGGCGTTGGGCACGTCCACGCCGACCTCGATCACGGTGGTGCTCACCAGAACGCCCATCTGGCCGCTGGTGAACAGCGCCATCACGGCCTTCTTCTCGGCCGTGGGCATGCGCGAATGCAACAGCCCGACCATGCAACCCGGCAGGGCTTCGCTCAGATCAGCGTGGGTGGCCGTGGCGTTACTCAGATCCAACGCCTCGCTCTCTTCGATCAGCGGGCACACCCAGTACACCTGCCGCCCGGCCTCCACCTGCGCGCCGATGCGTGCAATCACCTCGTCCTTGCGGCTGTCGGCGATGAGCTTGGTGACGATGGGGGTGCGGCCCGGGGGCAGCTCGTCGATGACGGAGACATCCAGGTCGGCGTAGTAGCTCATGGCCAGCGTGCGCGGGATGGGGGTGGCACTCATCATGAGCATGTGCGGCTCCATACCGTGGGCGGCCAGCTTCTGCCGCAGCGCCAGCCGCTGCGCCACGCCAAAGCGGTGCTGCTCGTCGATGATGGCCAGCGCCAGGTTCTTGAACTGCACCTGCTCCTGGATCACGGCGTGGGTGCCCACCACCAGCGCGGCCTCGCCGCTGGCCACCAGCGCCAGCATGGCGGTGCGGTCCTTCTTTTTCTGCCCGCCCACCAGCCAGGCCACCTTGCGGCCGCGGGCGGCCAGCAGGGGTTCGAGCCAGCCGATCATCTTGGCGAAATGTTGCTCGGCCAGGATTTCGGTGGGCGCCATCAGCGCGCACTGCCAGCCCGCGTCCATGGCCAAACAGGCGGCCAGGGCCGAGACCACCGTTTTGCCCGACCCGACGTCGCCCTGCAGCAGCCGGTGCATGGGCACCTTGCGGGCCAGGTCGGCCGCAATCTCTTCGCCCACGCGGCGCTGCGCCACCGTGAGGCTGAACGGCAGCACGGCCAGCAACTGCTCGTGCAGCGGCAAGGAACCGTCTGCGGCTTTTTGTGCGCGCAACACGGGCGCACGCAGCATGTCGCGCGCGCGGCGCGACTGCTGCTGCGACAGCTGCTGGGCCAGCAGCTCCTCGGCCTTGAGGCGCTGCCACGCGGGGTGGCTGTGGTCTTCCAGCGTCGACAGCGCCACATCGGGCGTGGGGTGGTGCAAAAAAGTGAGCGCCTCGCGCAAGCTGAACAAGCGCTGGAGGCCATTTTGGCTATAAAAACGGGCCAAAGGCGGCTCGGCAGCGGATGGTAAGGTGTCTGACAAATCCACCCGAGCCAGCGCGCCGACCACGGCACGGCGCAGGTAGGGCTGTGGCAAACCGGCGGTGGTGGGGTAGACCGGCGTCAGCGCGGCGGGCAGTTCGCCACCCGCTACGCGAAACGCGGGATGCATCATTTGTCGCCCCCAGAAGCCGCCCTTGATTTCGCCCCGGATGCGCAGGCGCGCACCCACGGCCAGGGTCTTTTGGTGCGAGGGGTAGAAGCTGAAGAAGCGCAGTTCGCACGCCCCGGTGTCGTCCTCCACCTGCACCAGCAACTGGCGGCGCGGGCGCAGCTGAATTTCGCTGGAGGTCACCGTGGCTTCGATCTGCACCATCTGCCCATCGCGCGCATTGGCCAGCGGGGTGATGCGGGTTTCATCTTCATAGCGCAGGGGCAGGTGCAGGGCCAGGTCGATGTCGCGCCGAAGTCCCAGCTTCTGCAGCGCCTTCTGCGCCACCGACGCGCCGCCCTTGACCACGGCAGGAGGTGCCGAAGCCTTGGCGTTGCGGGAAACTCTGGGGGCGGCGGCGGGCATGTAGCGGGTTCTACGAACGGCAGGGACTGGGCAAAAAGGCTACCATGGTTACCGTTGCTCACACCTGAAGGCGGGCGTTTTTTCCGAGCCCAGGGTTCTCGTCATGCTCAAGCGCATCCACATTCAACATCTCACCCTGGGCATGTATCTGCACGAGTTCTGCGGCTCGTGGATGGACCACCCCTTCTGGCGGGCCAAGTTCCTGCTCAAGGAACCCAAGGACCTGGCCCGCATCCAGGCCACGGCGATCCAGGAATGCTGGATTGACACCAGCAAGGGGCTGGACGTGGCGCCCGGCACCGTGTCGGTGTCGCGCGAAGAGGCCGATGCCCAGATTGACACCGACTTCAGCCGCCTGGAGGATCTGCCCCCCCTCAAGGTCACGCTGCCGCCTCCTCCACCGCCGCCGAAGCGGGACCGCAAGCCCACGGACATGGCCAGCGAACTCAAGATGGCCGCCGCCATCTGCGTGAAGTCCAAGCAGGCCGTGGTCTCGATGTTCAATGAGGCCCGCCTGGGCCGCGCGGTGGATTCGGCGGGCGCACAGAGCCTGGTGGAAGAGATTTCGGATTCCGTCACCCGCAATCCAGGCGCGCTCATCAGCCTGGCGCGCCTGAAGACGGCCGACGACTACACCTACATGCATTCGGTGGCCGTGTGCGCGCTCATGGTCGCGCTGGCGCAGCAGCTCAAGCTCAAGGACGAGCAGCAGCGGCTGGCCGGCATGGCGGGCCTGCTGCACGACCTGGGCAAGGCGGCCATTCCGCTGACCGTGCTCAACAAGCCCGGCAAGCTCACCGACCAGGAGTTCACCGTGGTGCGCAGCCACCCGGTGGAGGGCTTTCACATGCTCAAGGAAGGCGGCAACGTGCCCGACGCCGTGCTGGATGCCTGCCTGCACCACCATGAAAAGGTCGATGGGTCGGGCTACCCCAACAAGCTCCAGGGCGACGGCATCAGCGTGATCGCGCGCATGACGGCCGTCTGCGACGTGTACGACGCCATCACCTCCGACCGGCCCTACAAGCGCGGCTGGGACCCCGCCGAGTCGCTGCGCCGCATGGCCGAGTGGACCACGGACCATTTCGACGCCCGCATCTTCCAGGCCTTTGTCAAAAGCATCGGCATCTACCCTGTGGGCTCGCTCGTGCGCCTGACCTCGGGCCGCATCGGCGTGGTCACCGAACAATCGGCCGCCGCGCTCACCGCCCCCACGGTCAAGGTGTTCTTCTCGACCAAGTCCGACCTGCGCATCCCTCCCGAAATGGTGGATCTGTCCGCGCCGCACTGCAACGAAAAAATCGTGGCGCGCGAAGACCCCGACAAGTGGCGCTTTCCGGACCTGACCGAGCTGTGGTCGGGCTTTGCCGAAAAGGTCTGGTAGCCCCATGCCCACGCTGATCACCCTCACGCTGAACCCCGCCCTCGACCTGGCCACCACCACCGGCCACGTTGCGCCCACCCACAAGCTGCGCTGCGGCCCGGTGCAGCGCTTCGCAGGGGGCGGCGGCATCAACGTGGCGCGCGTGCTACACCGCCTGGGCGCCGATGTGCTGGCCTGGGCGCTGGCGGGCGGTGCAGCGGGCGCACAGGTACGGCAGTTGCTGGCCGACGAGGGCGTGCCCACGGTGCTGCAACCCATTGCAGGCGATACGCGCGAGAACTTCTCGGTCGTCGAGACCACCACGGGCCAGGAGTTTCGTTTTGTGCTGCCCGGCCCCACGCTGCAAGCCGCCGAATGGCAGGCCTGCCTGGATGCGCTGACGACACAACTGCCGCCGCCGCGCTGGCTGATCGCCAGCGGCAGCCTGCCGCCCGGCACACTCGAAAACTTCTACGCCCAGCTGGCGCGGGCCCTGTCCGTCCGGGGGGTGCGCGTGGCCATCGACACCTCGGGCCCACCGCTGGCGGCTGCGCTGCAGGCCGGGGTGGCCCTGGTCAAGCCCAGCCTGCGCGAACTGCGCGAGGTGGTGCAGCAACCGCTGGAGCACGCGGCGGACTGGTGCGCCGCCGCCCAGTCGCTGGTGCACAGCGGCGCCGCCGGGATCGTGGCCCTGTCGGTGGGCGAACAAGGTGCCGTGCTGGCCACGCGCGAGGGCGTGTGGCAGGCGCCCGCCCTCAATGTGCCCGCCACCACGGGCACCACGGGCGCGGGCGACTGTTTTCTGGCGGCCCTGGTCTGGGCACTGGACCGGGGCGACGCCCCTGCCGAGGCCCTGCGCTGGGGCGTGGCTGCAGGGGCCGCTGCCCTGCTGCACCCTGGCACGACACTGGCCCAGGCCGACGATGTGCAGCGGCTGGTGCACTGCGTGCCGGCACCGGTGGCGTTCGCCACGCAGCCATAGCGACAGCCATCGCCGCACCCGGCGGGCCTCACAGCCACGTGGGACAATCGCGCCCTCCGCAATTTTTACCTTGGCACGGGCCCGTTCGGCCCTCAAGCACGATGACTGATCTCTCCCCCGGCGCACGCAGCGCACCGCTGGCCACCAGCGCGCCCCACGCCCCGCGCGTCTTCACCCTCAGCGACTTCGATTTCTCGCTGCCCCCCGAACTCATCGCCCAGCATCCGGCCCCCGAGCGCAGCGCCTCGCGCCTGCTCGACGGCCGTGCCATGCAGCCCGTGGACCGCATCTTTCGCGAGCTGCCCGGACTGCTGCGCGAAGGCGACCTGCTCGTCTTCAACGACACGCGCGTGGTCAAGGCGCGCATCTTTGGCGAGAAGGCCAGCGGCGGCAAGCTGGAACTCCTGATCGAGCGCGTGCTGCCCGCCGAGGCGGGCAACCCCGGCAACGAAGTCGTGGCCCACATGAAGGTCAGCAAGAAGCCCCTGCCCGGCAGCACCGTGCACATGGCCGGGGGCCGCAAGGCGGGTGGTTTTGACGCGATGCTGCTGGGCCGCTGGCCCACCGAGGACGGCCCCTTGTTCCGCTTCGCGCTGCACGGCCCTGCGGGCGAATCGCCCTGGGAGCTGATGGACCGCCACGGCCACCTGCCGCTGCCGCCCTACATCGAGCGCCAGCAGAACAACGACCACGACCCTGACGAGGCAGAGGACAGCCAGCGCTACCAGACCGTGTTTGCGCGCGCTCCCGGCGCCGTGGCCGCGCCCACCGCGGCGCTGCACTTTGACGAAGGCGTGCTGGCCGACCTGGCCGCGCGTGGCATCGAACGCGCGAGTGTCACGCTGCATGTGGGCGCGGGCACCTTCCAGCCGTGCAAGACCGAAAACCTGGCCGAACACCAGATGCACAGCGAGTGGTACGAAGTGCCGCTGGCCACGCTGGCGGCGCTGGAACGTTGCCGCCAGCGCGGCGGGCGCGTGGTGGCCGTGGGCACGACCACCGTGCGCACGCTCGAATCCTGGGCCCGCTCGGGCCAGGCCACGGGCGACACCAACATCTTCATCACGCCGGGCTTTGCATTCCAGGTGGTGGATGTGCTGATCACCAATTTCCACCTGCCCAAGAGCACGCTGATGATGCTGGTGAGCGCGTTTGCAGGCTATGCCCACATCATGGGCCTGTACCGGCATGCGATGGCGCAGCAGTACCGCTTCTTCAGCTACGGCGACGCCATGCTGCTGGAGCGCAGCCCGCCGCGCTGACGCCGTTGCGGCACGGCGTCATGGGCAGGTGGTGACCGGCGCCAGCCGGGGTGCGGCTCCCAGCTCGGGCAGGCGGTTGGCCGACGGCACGCGCACGCAGTAGGTGCCAGCGGCGCCCTGGACCCGGGAGACACGGCCCCCACCCGCCCCCACCGACTCGCGCACCGACATTTCATGCCCCATGGGCAAACCGGGTGCAGGTGCCTCCCGCCGTACAGTCAGGGCATCCGTTGCAGGGGAGCCATGGCGCCGCTGCCAGGTGCGCTCCCGCTGCAGCGCACGGGCAATGCTGTCGGCCTCCCACGGTGCAGATGCAGCAGATGCTGGCAGGGGGCTGGATGGGGCGGTTTGAGAAGGCACCGCAGCCTGCGCCGGTGGAGCCGCCCGATCTGCGGCCCCATGGCGCTCGCCGTCCACACCGGCGCCCGCGATTCCCACTGCGGCACGCGCCGCAGGCGCAGGGTCCGTCGGCGCATGGGCAGAGCGGCCCGCCGCCACCGCCGGGTGCCCCAAGGCAGAGCGCGGCAGCACCTGTGCAGCCGCCACCTCAGCCTTCGGCGCACGTGGTGGGGGTGCTGCGGGTGGCGGGGCCATGACCGTCACCCACTGCATCGCGGCGGTGGCGGGCTGCCGCGCGCGTGGCTGGCGCACCTCTTTTTTCATCCACACCGTCAGCAGCGCCGCATGCAGAACCAGGGACAGCGCCACGGCCATCCCCAGGCGCCGGCGGTGCAAGCGACTCCCCAGGCCGAACCGCAACGGCTCAGGCCCCGCGCTGGCCGTCAGTTTCCTCCCCATCGTGCGGCACCCACACCAGCAGGTCGCCCGGCTGGCACTGCAGGTATTCGCAGATGGCCGAAAGCGTCTCGAAGCGCACACCCTTGACCTTGCCACTCTTGAGCAGGGAAAGGTTGGCCTCGGTGATGCCCACGTGCGCCGCCAGATCGCGCGACTTCACCTTGCGGCGCACCAGCATTTCATCCAGGGTCACAACAATCGGCATGCGGCGCCCCGGTTATACGAACGCATCGGCTTCGGCCTGCAGGCGGCGGCCCTCGGCCAGCACATGGGCCAGCAGCAGCATCATGAGACCCACCACCAGCACGCTCATCTCGAACGATCCGACGCCGAGCGCGATCATCCCGCCGTTCTGGCCCGACGCCAACCACGACAACAACGCCGTCACCCCCACCTGGTAGAGCAGCGACGTCACGAACATCGCCAGAAAACCCCAACCCACACCGCGAAACCCCCGCACGACCACAGCCCCGAACACCTCACCCGCCAAAAACGTGCGGCAGATGCGGTGCACACACAGCACCACATAAAACATGGCCACAGCGGGAATGCATTCCAAAGCCACCCCCACCCAACGCCACTGCAACTCCATGGACTGCGGCGGTGTCAGGCCCACCAGCAGGGCCTGCGCCGGCACGACCGTCAGTGGCATCCAGCCACCCCAGCCCGCCTCTTGCCCGATGGCCGCCCACCGTGCCAGCGAGAACCCCAGCGACACCAGGGCGCACGCCCAACTGGCCGCCAGCAACCCCCAGGCCAGGCGCCGAAACGAAGAACTTTGGACAGGAGAGACCTGAGAAGTGGCGTGAGAGGACATGATTTTTTCTCAAACTTTTCTGTAAAACAATAATAATATACCGTCATACAGAAATTTTTGAAAGCCATGGCCCACCAAAAAAACTCCCCATTCCACCGCCTCTCGCGTTTGTCCTTGTCTTTGGCCCTCGCGGCCTCCCTCCTGGCAGCCTGCGGAAGCGTCCCGGTGTCATCGCTGTGGAAGCTGCGCAGCTTGAACCTGGAAACGCTGGACCCCGCCGCGCTGCGCGCCGCAGTGGTGCACCAGCCTGGCTTGCAGATCCATGGCGATGCGCTGGTGTTGTCGGTCAGCGTGTCGCGCAAAGTGCGCCTGCCCAATGGCAGCACCACCACCGAACTGCTGGAGGAAAAACTGCCGCTCCAAGAACTGCGCAGCACCGCTGAGCGCAGCGCGCTGGCGGACTACGACCGCCCCCAGACGCAAACACAGGTCTGGCGCATCGACCCCGCAGCCCTGCCAAGGCTGCAGGCACTGCGCACGAAGGCGCTGGGATGGAAGGCCACGGACGACGGACAACGCGAGCTGGGCCTGGGGCTGGAACTGGCCGGTTGCCAAAAAGGCGGCGGCAAGACCCGGGCGGTGACCACGCTGATGCGCTTTACCGAACGGGGCGAATACATCCCCATCGTGCGCAACATGGATCTGGCCGAAACCATGCCTGCGGCTGAACTGAAAAAACGCTTTCCGGACTGCCCGGCAGACTAAGAACCTGCGGGTATCAACCCTGGTGCTGCTCGCGAAACGCGCGCGCCTTGCCAAAGTGCCCGTTGCCAATGAAAGGCACGGGCGGGCGCAGCGCCGACAGCGGTGACGGGTGGTTGGACGTGAGCACCAGGTGCCCCCGGTCCTGCGGAATCCAGGCGCGCTTTCCCTGGGCGTGCGAGCCCCAGAGCATGAACACCACCGGGCGCGGGCCTTCGGCCACGTGGCGGATGACGGCGTCGGTCAGTTCCTCCCAGCCCTTGCCCGCGTGGCTCGCGGCCTGGCCCTCTTCCACCGTGAGGCCGGTGTTGAGCAGCAACACGCCATTCTTGGCCCACTTCACCAGACTGCCTCCGGGCTCGGGCCACGCAGGGAACGCGGTGCCCAGGTCGCGCTGCATCTCCTTGAAGATGTTGCGCAGCGAGGGCGGCAACTGCACACCCGGTGCTACCGAGAACGCCAGCCCCTCGGCCTGGCCCCGGCCGTGGTACGGGTCCTGCCCCAGGATGACCACACGCACCTGCTCAGGCGGCGTGAGGTCCAACGCCCGCAGTGGCAGGGGCGGAAAAATCGCCGCACCCGCCTGCAGCCGTGCTTGCAAGAACGCGAGCAACGCCTGCCCACGGGCACCGGCAAAAAAAGCGTTCACCAAAGGCTGCCAGCCCGGTGCCACAGGCCAGTCGGCGGGGTTGGCGCTTTGGAGCTGGGAGGGAGGCTGAGCTGATGAATTCATGGCAAAAATGGCCACCAGCGCTTTATGGATAAGCGCAAATAGCTATTAAAATAATAGTATTCATTCCCATCAGGCAAACAGCTTGGCCAGCGCCAGGCCCGGGTCATCCGCCCGCATGAACGCCTCGCCCACCAGGAAGGCGTGCACGCCCGCATCGCGCATGGTCTTCACATCCTGGGGCTTGAGGATGCCCGATTCGGTGACCAGCAGCCGGTCCGATGGCACGTCCTTGAGCATGGCCAGTGTGGTGTCGAGCGTGACCTCGAACGTGCGCAGGTTGCGGTTGTTGATGCCCACCAGCGGGGTCTTGAGCTTCAAGGCGCGTTCCAGCTCGGGGCGGTCATGCACCTCCACCAGCACCGCCATGTCCAGGCTGCGGGCAATGGCCTCGAAGTCGGCCATCTGGGCGTCGTCCAGGCTGGCCGCAATCAGCAAGATGGCATCGGCGCCCATGGCCCGCGATTCGTAGATCTGGTACGCATCCACCATGAAATCCTTGCGCAGCACGGGAAGCAAGGTGCTGGCGCGGGCTTGTTTCAGGTAGTCGGGCTGGCCCTGGAAGAACTGGCGATCCGTCAGCACCGACAGGCAGGCCGCGCTGACCTTGCCATCGCCTTCCATATAGATCTGGGCGATGTCGGCCGGCTCGAAATCGGCGCGCAGCACGCCTTTGGATGGGCTGGCCTTCTTGATCTCGGCAATCACCGCCGCCTGGCCCTTGGCGATCTTGGCGCGCAAGGCGCCCTCAAAGTCGCGCGTGAGCACGCGGCTCTCGGCGTCGGCGCGCATGGCGTCGAGGGACAGGCGCTTTTTGGCGGCGGCCACTTCTTCGTGCTTGACGGCGACGATTTTGTTGAGGATGTCAGACATTGGTTGAACCTTCACGATATTTGCGGATGAAGTTGTCGGATAGGCGGAATCGCCCAAGCAGAACAATGCTAACGAGCACCATATGAAGCGCGCTTCGTCGCGGCTTTTTGCGCAAGAAGTGGTGCACCGGAGCGCCGAATGCCCAGTCGTTCCACTAAACGGTTCACACACCGGTTGAGTATCTCCACGTCCGCTGCATTGCCGCTCTGCAGCTGTACTACGGTGAGCGCCGCGATGGGTCCTTTGCGCGCATGGCGTAACTCCAGCTGGAACGAGAGACTTCGTTCTGAATCTCCGCCATTCAAGTAACACCCCAGGCTGTGCTCGGCCCCCAAATCAATGGCCTGCTGCTGAGCTAGGCCCACCGGCGTGAGCGTCCTTCGTTGAAAGTCAACCTCCCAACCACGCCTTCTGTCACGCTGCTGAGCTCTCCTGAATGACAAGGTTGCACCGGCAACGCAGCAGCATATTAATAGGCCACAGGCAAGCGCCACCATGCCGCGAAGATCAAGCAAGAATAACGCTTGCACCCACAGGACAACGCCCACTATCGCAGTACCCCAAAACACCGACCACGCGCCCACCCCCTGCCCAAGTAGCTGCAACGGGAGCCACACCCGAGGTTGCTGCTCAATGGCAGAAGCCCAAGTTTTCAAGCTGCGCTGGCGCACCAGCGGGCGCACGGTCTCATTCATAGCGCGCCTTTAGGCAACGTATACCTACACACCATTGATCGCCAACGTGAAGCGCGTCGCAAAGGATGCCCACGGACCAACTCAGGGCTCTGCTTCAGCTTCATTGAGGCAGCGCTCAGACCGCCAGCGCGTGCGTGCGCGTAACCACCTGCTCCAGCTTGGCCAGCGCGGCGCCCGAGGCAATCGCGGCGCGGGCCTTGGCCAGACCTGCGGGCACCGAATCGACCACATTGGCCGCATACAGCGCCACACCGGCGTTCAAGCAGACGATGTCCTGCGCGGCGCCGGGCTCGCCCTTGAGCACGCCGATCAACATGTCACGCGATTGCTCGGGCGTTTCGACCTTGAGGGCGCGGTTGCTTGCCATAGGCAGGCCGAAGTCCTCAGGGTGGATTTCGTATTCAGTGATCTGGCCGTTTTTCAGCTCGCCCACCAGTGTGGCGGCGCCCAGGCTCACTTCGTCCATGCCATCACGGCCGTACACCACCAGCGCGTGCTCGGCGCCCAGGCGCTGCAGAGCGCGCACCTGGATGCCGACGAGGTCGGGGTGGAACACGCCCATGAGGATGTTGGGCGCACCCGCCGGGTTGGTGAGCGGGCCCAGGATATTGAAGATGGTGCGCACGCCGAGCTCCTTGCGCACCGGGGCCACATTTTTCATGGCCGGGTGGTGGTTGGGCGCGAACATGAAACCAATGCCCACCTCGGCGATGCACTGGGCGATCTGCTCGGGCTTGAGGTTGATGTGGATGCCCAGGGCCTCCATCACGTCGGCACTGCCGCTCTTGCTGGACACGCCCCGCCCACCGTGTTTGCTGACCTTGGCGCCCGCTGCGGCGGCCACGAACATCGAGCAGGTGGAGATGTTGAAGGTGTTGGCGCCGTCGCCGCCCGTGCCCACGATGTCCACCATGTGGGTCGCGTCCTTGACGTGCACCTTGGTGCTGAACTCGCGCATCACCTGCGCGGCAGCGGTGATCTCGCCGATGGTTTCCTTCTTCACGCGCAGGCCGGTGATGATGGAAGCGGTCATGACCGGCGACAGCTCGCCGTTCATGATGAGGCGCATCAGGTGCAGCATCTCATCGTGGAAGATTTCGCGGTGCTCGATGGTGCGCTGCAGCGCTTCCTGGGGGGTAATGGGCATGGAATGTCTCCTGGTATTTATGCAGAGGGCTGGTCTGTGAAGGCCAGCTTGAGCCCGAAGCCGATGAACATGGCACCCGCCACGCGGTCCAGCCAGTGCATGCCACGCTGGATCAATGTGGCGCGCCGTGCCATCCACGAAGCGGCCAGCGCCCAGCCCACATTGACGGGGATGGCGTTTACGTTGAACAGCACGCCCAGCAGCACAAAGGCCAGCGCCTTGTTGTCGGTGCCCGGAGCGATGAACTGCGGCACAAAGGCCAGAAAGAAAATGGCGACCTTGGGATTGAGCACATTGGTCCAGAAGCCCCCCAGGAACACCTTGCGAAGCGGCGTATGGTGTGCGGGGGCCGACTGCGCTGCCACCAGGGCGGCACTGCTGCCACCCTCTGCAGCTGCCTTGGCAAACAGCATGCGCACGCCCATCCACATCAGATAGGCGGCGCCCACCCACTTGAGCACAGTGAACGCCGTCGCCGACGTGGCCAGCAGCGCCCCCACACCCACCGCAGCCGCGAAGATGTGCACAAAACACCCGGCCGTGATGCCCAGCCCCGCCACAATGCCCGCGCGTGTGCCGGACTTGAGCGCGTTGGTGACGATGTAAAGCACGTCAGGCCCGGGCGTGAGGTTGAGCAACCAGCCTGCGGCAATGAACATGAGCAGTTGATGGAGTTCAGGCATGGTGATGTCTACCAGCGGCGGCCGGGTTCCAGTCGGTGCAAGAAGGTCGTCAGCGAATCACGCGGAGGCTGCACCGCATGCGTGGCCAGAATACGGCCCGCAGCCCCCCGGTGGTAGGTGCCATGCACAACGATGTGGTTCAGGATCTCGCTGCGCGACATGCTGCCCGTGTCACCATCGGTGAAGCGAAACGCCACACGTTCGGCAAGCTGCGCATCGCCCAGCCCGCTCACGTACTGCAGATACCAGTCGTCCGACGCGCGGATGGCTTGGCGCAAGGCATCGATCGATGGCGTTTCTTCGGTATTGGTGGCCGCATAAGCGGTCTGCGGGCGACCCGCCAGATGCGCAGCGAAGATCTGGTCCACCACATAGGTGTGGTTCAGGATGCGTACAAACAACCGGTAGTCATCCGCAGGCAATGCGGTTTGCGAGGCCTCGCCAAGCGCCAGCAGCTCCTCATTGGCCCAGCGCTTGTACCCATAGAGCTGCGCGAGGGGGTTTGGCGCAGTCATGCGCGCTGCTCCAGAAAGTTCTTCAGCATGGCGTGGCCGTGCTCGGTCAGGATGCTTTCGGGGTGGAACTGCACGCCTTCGATGGCCAGCGTCTTGTGGCGCACGCCCATGATCTCGCCGTCCTCCGTCCAGGCCGTCACCTCCAGCACATCGGGGCAGGTGGAGCGCTCGATGGACAGCGAGTGGTAGCGGTTGACGGTGAATTGCTCCGGCAGGCCTGCAAACACGCCTTTTTGCGTAGTAGTGATGACGCTGGTCTTGCCATGCATCAGCTGCTGCGCGCGGACGATGGTGCCGCCAAAGGCCGCACCAATGGCCTGGTGTCCCAGGCACACACCCAGGATGGGCAGCTTGCCAGCAAAGTGCTGGATAGCGGCCACCGAGATACCCGCCTCTGCAGGGGAGCAGGGGCCGGGCGAGATGACCAGGCGGTCAAGCTGCCCTGCATTCAGGCGCGCCTCAATGTCGGCCACGGTGATCTCGTCGTTGCGGAACACCTCGACCTCGGCGCCCAGTTCACCAAAGTACTGGACGATGTTGTAGGTGAAGCTGTCGTAGTTATCGACCATCAAGAGTTTCATGCGGCGCTCCCGGCAAGGGCGGGCTCGCGCAGACGGGCGAACTCGCGGTGTTCATAGGCAATGCAGGCTTCCATGAGGCTGCGGTAGATGGCTTCCATCACGTCGGCGTCGCCGCCTTCGGCCAGGGCCTGCTCGCGCACGCGGGCGACGATGGCCTCGATACGGGCTTCGTCGCGCACCTGCTCGGCGCCCTGCTTGATGCGCGCCGCTTGGGTCATGTAGCCCACGCGCTCCACCAGCAGGGGCACCAGCACATCGTCCAGCGCGTTCACTTCGCGGCGCACATCCTGCATGGTGGTGCAGGCCTTCACTTTGGCAATGGCGCGGGTCATTCCAGGCCCTCCTCAACCAGCTCTGCCGCGCGCAGCAACGCGCGGGCCTTGTGTTCGGTTTCTTTCCACTCCAGCTCGGGCACCGAATCGGCCACCACACCGGCGGCGGCCTGCACATACAACGAGCCGTTCTTGATGATGCCGGTGCGGATGGCGATGGCCACGTCCATGTCACCCGCGTAGCTCAGGTAACCACAGGCGCCGCCATACAGGCCGCGCTTGGTGGGTTCGAGCTGGTCGATGAGCTCCATGGCGTGCACCTTGGGTGCGCCAGTCAGCGTGCCCGCCGGGAAGGTGGCCTTGAGCACGTCGATGGCGGTCATGCCGTCGTTCAGGATGCCTTCGACGTTGCTCACGATGTGCATCACGTGGCTGTAGCGCTCCACCGCGAAGGCCTCGGTCACCTTCACGGTGCCGGTCTTGGCGATGCGGCCGATGTCGTTGCGCGCCAGGTCGATCAGCATGACGTGCTCGGCGCGCTCCTTGGGGTCATTGATGAGTTCGATCTCCGCGGCCTTGTCCTTCTCGGGCGTGGCACCGCGCGGGCGCGTACCGGCCAGCGGCCGGATGGTGATCTTCTGCCCATCCGGCGTGCTCTCCTGGCGCACCAGGATCTCGGGGCTGGCGCCCACCACGTGGAAGTCGCCGAAGTCGTAGAAGTACATGTACGGCGACGGGTTCAGCGAACGCAACGCGCGGTACAGCGACAGGGGCGACTCGGTGTAGCGCTTGTGGATGCGTTGGCCCACCTGCACCTGCATGAAGTCACCGGCGGCGATCAGCTCCTTGGCCCGGTCCACCGCGGCCAGGTAGTCGGCCTTGGCGAAGTCGCGCTGCGCGGGGTGGCCCTCGGTGGGCTTGACCACCGGGGCACTCACCGAGTACTTGAGCTGCTCCTTGAGCTCACGCAGGCGCTTCTTGGCCTTGGCGTACGCCTCGGGTGTGGCCGGGTCGGCGTAGACGATGAGGTAGAGCTTGCCCGAGAGGTTGTCGATGACCGCCAGTTCCTCGCACTGCAGCAGCAGGATGTCGGGGCAGCCCAGGGTGTCGGGTGGGCAGGTGGTCTCGAGCTTCTTCTCGATGTAGCGCACCGCGTCGTAGCCAAAGTAGCCGGCCAGACCGCCGCAAAAGCGCGGCAGGCCGGGCCGCAAAGCCACCTTGAAGCGCTTTTGGTAGGCCTCGATGAAGTCGAGCGGGTTGCCCTCGGCGGTCTCGACCACCTGGCCGTCGGTAACGACCTCGGTGCGCGCCGCAGCCCCGAAGCCGCTGGCGCGCAGCAACGTGCGCGCGGGCAGGCCGATGAAGCTATAGCGCCCGAAGCGCTCGCCACCCACCACGGATTCCAGCAGAAAGCTGTGCTTGCCGCCATCCTTGCTGTGCGCCAGCTTCAGGTAGAGCGAGAGCGGGGTTTCCAGGTCCGCAAAGGCTTCGGCCATGAGCGGAATGCGGTTGTAGCCTTCGCTGGCCAGGCTTTTGAATTCAAGTTCTGTGATCACGGGGAGAGCTCCCAGCTGTGGCAGCGCGTGCCCCCTGTGCAATGAGTAAGGGGTGGCGCTGCGGTCCATTCAATCGGCCCCACCGCACAGGGTGAAGGCCACGGGTGCACGCTGGGGCGGTTGCCCAGGTGCTATCAGGCGTTCAAAGAGGCAGGCCGACGCCAGGGCCAGGCTCCCCGGTCGCTGCAACCTGTGATGAACACGTGATGAATGAACATGGGCCAAAGTGTAGCAAAGCTTTTTTCCCCACCCGGTTTGACCGCCCTCAACGCGAGATCACACAACCACTCGAAAACCCTGTTGCGGGGCATCGGGAGCGCTGCAACAATTGGAAACGAACGAGCGTTCTTTTTTTAGGAGTTGCGCATGAAGTTCCTTCAGCGATGCGCCGCAGCGGCAGTGGCATGCCTGTTGGCGGCCGGTGCCATTGCCCAGCCCATCACCGTGGCCGACGTCAAATATGAAGAGACAAGCAGCCTGAGCGGCAGCAGCCTTCAGCTCAACGGGGCAGGCGTTCGCTACAAGGCCGTGTTCAAGGTGTACACCGCAGGCCTGTACCTCGAAAAAAAGGCCAACACCCCGGCCGACATCATGGCCCAGAAGGGGCCCAAGCGCATGAGCATCACCATGCTGCGCGAGATCGACTCCACCGAGCTGGGCAAGCTGTTCTCGCGCGGCATGGAAGACAACATGGACCGCGCAGCGTTCTCCAAGCTCATCCCAGGCGTGCTGCGCATGAGCCAGATCTTCTCGGACCACAAGAAACTGCAAGCGGGCGACCAGTTCATGATCGATTGGATACCGGGCACCGGCACGGTGATCACGGTCAAGGGCAAGCCCCAGGGCGAGCCGTTCAAGGAGCCTGAATTCTTCAACGCGCTGCTGGGTATCTGGTTGGGCAACACCCCGGCCGACTGGAAGTTGAAGGACGCCCTGCTGGGCAAGCCCGCCTAAAAAAAGCCTTGGGACAAACCCCGAAACAAAGTCCCCGGGGGCTGTCCCGCGTCCGACAGACGCACTCCCACCTCGGGAGTAGTCTTTGCATCAGGCAATCGCACCCGCACCAACCCGCCCCCACAACGGCACATCCCTGCGCGCAACCCGCAGCAACCGATGCCACGGCCTGAACCACGCTTTTCGCGCTACCCGCGCCCCGCAGCGAGCCGTCTGTAACGCCACCTTTTTGCGCCAGCTACCACCATGAAACTCAGCAACCTTTCCGTCGGCCTGCGCCTGGGCTCGTCCTTTGGGGCCATCCTGCTCATCACGGCGCTGATTGCCGCCACCGGCATGTGGCGCATCGCCAGCCTGCAAGGCGCCAGCGAGCGCGTAGCCACCCAGGAGATCGAGCAACAGACCCTGGTGGAAAACTGGGCTTCGGACATCCGCCTGAACTGGGTGCGCACCGAGGCGTTTCTCAAGGCCATCGACCGTGACTACATGGAGAAGCTCACGGCCGACACGCAGGCCACATCCACCGGCATCGAGACGAAGGTCAAACGCATCGAAGGCCTGGTACAGGGCGACAAGAACCGCGCGCAGCTGGCCACCATCGCCGCAGCCAGCAAGGCCTACACCGACAAGCTCGCCGAAATCCGCGAGCTGCACCGTGGTGGCGAACCCAATGTGCCTGCGCTGGTGGACAAAGACCTGCGCCCCCTGGCGGACAAGTACCTCAAATCCCTCGACGATCTGCGCACCGCCATGGCCGCACAGCTGGCCGACAGCCAGGGTGACACCAGCACGCTGGCCAAGGCCAGCCAGGTGCTGCTGGGCGTGGGCACACTGATCGCCGTGGCGCTGGGCGCACTGCTGGCCTTCACCGTCACGCGCTCCATCGTGCAACCCGTACAGCGGGGCAAGCAGGCGGCAGAAAACATTGCCGACGGCGACCTGACCCACCCCATCGAGGCCAATGGCAACGATGAGACCGGACAACTGCTTCAGGCTCTGGCCACCATGCAATCGCGCCTGGCCACCATCGTTGGCAATGTGCGCCACAGCGCCGAAGGCGTCGCCACCGCCAGCGCCGAAATCGCCTCGGGCAACAACGACTTGTCGGCCCGCACCGAACAGCAAGCCTCGGCCCTGCAGCAGACCGCCGCGTCGATGGAAGAGCTGGGCTCCACCGTGCGCCAGAACGCCGACAACGCGCGCACGGCCAATCAACTGGCCATGAGCGCATCCACCGTGGCCCAACAGGGCGGCGACGTGGTGGCCGAAGTGGTCACGACCATGAAGGGCATCAACGACAGCAGCAAGAAGATCGCCGACATCATCAGCGTGATCGACAGCATCGCCTTCCAGACCAACATCCTGGCCCTGAATGCTGCCGTGGAGGCTGCGCGCGCAGGCGAGCAGGGGCGCGGCTTTGCGGTGGTGGCAGGCGAAGTGCGCAGCCTGGCTGGGCGCAGCGCGGAAGCCGCCAAGGAAATCAAGGGACTGATTGGTACCAGCGTGGAGCGCGTGGAACGCGGCACCGCCCTGGTGGACAAGGCTGGCGCCACGATGACCGAGGTGGTGGGTGCCATCCGGCGCGTGACCGACATCATGGGCGAGATCAGCGCCGCCAGCAGCGAGCAGAGCCAGGGTGTCTCCCAGGTGGGCGAAGCCATCACGCAGATGGACCAGGCCACCCAACAGAACGCAGCATTGGTAGAGCAAAGCGCAGCGGCGGCCGACAGCCTCAAGACGCAGGCGGGACAGCTGGTGGATGCGGTCGCGGTCTTCCGACTCTCAGCCAGCGCCAGCCGCCACAGCGATGCAATGCCCGCCCCCGTGCGTGGCAACAGCGCCAGCGCCTCCCGGCTGGACTACCGCAGCGTGGCGCCGCGCCAGTTGCCCGCCTGAACACCCAAGCTCGACCGCGGCCAGCTCAGGCCAGCTGCGCCAGCGAACCCACAAACCCGTCGGCATCCACCGCCCGCACGGGCTGGCCGTGGTTATAGCCGTAGGTGACGAGCACCACGGGGCAGCCCGCCGCCCGTGCCGCCTGCGCATCGTTGCTGGAATCACCCAGCATCAGCGTGCGCGCGGGGACGGTGCCCAGCGCTTCGCAGGTCTTGATGAGGGGCAGAGGGTCGGGCTTCTTGCGCTCAAACGCGTCGCCGCCAAACACGTTCTTGAAGTACCCGTCGAGCCCCTTGGACTTCAGCAGCGGCAGCGCAAAGTCCGTAGGCTTATTGGTCAGACAGGCCAATTGCAGTCCCCGGGTGCGCAGCGCCTGCAACCCCACCTCCACGCCGTCGTACACCCCGGCAAACTGGCCATTGATTGCCAGATAGTGGCGCTGATAGCTGGCCCAGGCCGAAGGATAGATTGCTTCAATTTTTATAGCATCTTGCGCACCACCATCAAGCGCCAGCACATGTTTCAGCACTGAACGCAGCAAATGCTCCGAGCCCTTGCCCACCATGTGTTCGATGTGCTGGGCCCCAATGGCCGGCAGGGCCAGCTCAAGAAGCATGCGATTGATGGCCTCATTGAAGTCCCCCATGGTGTCCACCATGGTGCCATCCAGGTCCACGATGACAGCGTCCACGCGGGACAGGAGAGAGGCGAACGAGGCGGAGTCGGTCATGGAGAGGATCACGGGCAAAAGAGTACGGAGATCCCAAGTGTAAATACGCCATGGCTTAGGCAAAACAGGGGTCAGGCACGCGGCTCACCCCAAGGCGATACGGCTGCGGCATTCCGATTTGTGCAAGTCCCATACGCCTCATCGCAAGCTCAGCGTCTGCCGCTTCCAGGCCGGGTCTTGCCAGCGCTGGAACAAAGGCAGTGCCGCCACATCCCCCGTCACCCGCTCGGTGGCCAGTCCGTCGAGCCGTACCACCTCAAAGCTCTTGCGGTAGCGGCCCTGGCCCCGGGCTTCGCGTGCCACCAGCATCTGCTGTCCGCCGGGCACCCATCCGGCCCACTCCGCCACACCGGTTTCTGGCGTGGTGGCGGCAGGCGGCAGTACGTCCGCCAGCCAGCCGCCTTCGGTCTTGCGCAACACCCACAGCTCCCGCCAGCTTTCAAGGGGCTGCACCGCCAGGGCCACCGCCGTGCCTTCTCGGTTGGTGCTGGCCGATGCGGCCCAGACCACGCCGTAGGTGCAGCGGCGCAGCAGCGGTGCCTTGGCGCTGTGCTGCGCGTCCACCAGCAGCACGCAAGTTTCGCCGGGGGCACCGGGTTCCGTGAGTAGCATGGGGCGGGTGCCCACAGCCGCTACCAGTGCAGCAGCAGGCACCAGCGCCCAGCGTACGGCGCTCACGCGCATGGCAGCGTCGTTGTAGGCGCTCTGGTCTTCGTCAGGCAGGTCGGCCTTGCTCACGCCGGTGAATTCGGTCAATGCACGGGCAGCGGCGGCGGCCACCGCCGGGTCGGCCGCGTTTTTGCGCGCTTGCTGGAAGGCCGCAGCACCCCACACGCTGGCGCGGCGCATTTGCACGCGGTTGCGCAGGTAGCCGGGCAGGCCCGCCACGTCCACGCGCTCCAGCACCTCGGCCTGCCAGGTGGTGACCTTGGCACGCTCGTGTGCGGGCAGGTCGGGGTTGATGCATTCGGGGCGGGTCAGCGCCAGGACGGCGCGGGCGCGCTGCTCGGCATCGGCCACGGGCATGGCCAGCAGGCGGCGAAAGGCCTCGCCCTCGTAGCAGACCTGCATGCGGCCTTCAACCTCATAGGTGGCAAAGCGCACGCCGTAGCCGTTGGCCACATCCAGGTGGGCCGACAACGCAGCGCCCGAGGCCTTGCCCGGCACGGCTACCGAGGCACGGCGCGCCAGGCGGTCGGCAAAGGTGCCCAGGGCATCGAAGGCCTGGGCGCCCTCCACACCCGCCAAAGCCTTGGCGGGCGCGGCCTGCAGGTAAGCGGCGGTGAGGCCAATGCCCAGCGCCTCGGCACCCGGCGTTTCCTGCACAAAGCGCATCACGGCCAGCAGCGCGGGGCCTTCCGCCGCGGTCAGGGCCACGCGGCGCACATCGCTGGCGCGGATGAAGCCACCGCGCTCACGCTTGTGGTCCCACACCTGCAAATAGTCGAGGCGTTCGCCACGCACTTCGAGCACTTCGCCCTGCCACAGGCTGGCCTGCTGCTGGGCACCATCGCGCGGTGCAGCGCGCAGGCTGGCCTGGTCCTGCACCACGATGGCGCTGCCGTGGGCGCCGGGCGATGGCTGGGGGGCGGCCTCGGCCGCCACGGTCACTGCGGCGCTGGCCACGGCTGCCAACAAAGTTGCGAAGGTCGCGTTCATGTTCACTGCTCCACGGCTTGGGTGGTGGTGGCGTCGTCGGCCACAGCAGCAGCCTGTGCGGCCCCGGCCTGGGCGTTGCGGTTGCCGCCCAGCAGCGCGGCACCGATGAAGTCGCCATTGGTGGGCGGGGGCGCGATGATGACCTGGATCTTGTCCGAGAGTTTGTCGGCCAGCGTCTTCTGGATGAGCAGCGGGTGTTTGGTCACCAGTGCGCCTTCGCGGGCCATTTGCTCGGCATTGACCTTGCCCACGCGGTCCATGCGGTAGGCCTCGGCCTCTGCCAGCTTCTGGCGGGCGTCGGCTTCGCCGTTGGCTTCGATGCGGCGGGCCTGGGCGCTGCCTTCAGCGGCTTTGACGCGGGCCACACGTTCGGCTTCAGCTTCGAGCTGGCGCTGCTCAATCTGGCGCTGCTTGAAGGGCAGCACATGCTTCATGGCCTCTTCCTGGGCCTTGGCGGCGATGACTTGCTCACGCGCAGCGGCTTCGGCGGCCACTTCGCGGCGCACCTTGTCGGCGTTGGCGTCCAGTTCGGTTTCACGCACGCGCTTGTCTTTCAGATCCAGCGTGTAGCGCATTTTTTCGGACGCCAACTCTTCGGCCAGCAGGCTGTCCATGCCCCGGCGGTATTCGGCAGGCAGGTCCACCTTGCCGATCTGCAGGCTGCGCAGCGTCACGCCGTCGGCAGCCAGGCGGGCGCGCAGTTCGGTTTCGATGATTTGCGAAATCTCGGCGCGCTTGGACGAGAAGATTTCGCGCACCGTGTAGCGGGCAAAAACCTTGTAGACCAGGCCCTGCACGGCGGGCTCCACGATGTCGACACCCACGTTGTCGGGCAGGTTACCAGCCTTGACGGCGGGCGAGTTGGGGTCCAGGGCGTAGCGCACGCTCAGGTCCAGGCCCAGCGACAGGCCTTCCACCGACTGCAGCGGCGCGCTGCCCGTGGCCTGGCGCATGGCTTCGGGGCGGTAGCTCTGGTCACGCAGCGAGAACACGCGCACCGTGTGCAGGCCGGGCACCACCCACACGCTGCCATCACGCCAGAGGCTCACGGCACCGGTGAACTGGTTCAGGCGCACGCCCAGGTCGCCTTGTGCCAAGTGCTGCACCGGCGGGTTGCGGACCACCATCAGGCCTGCGGCGGCCACCACAGCGCCAGCGGTCAGCCAGCGCACGGTGCGTGCGGTGGGCAGCAGATAGGCCCAGTTCAGTCGAGGGCCATCGGCACCGCATGCATCGGCCGCCACAGAGCTTTGCGATTCAGCGTCCAGCACGGGCTCCGTGCCTGCTTCGGACAACGGGGTAGAGCGACGGCCCTTCAGGGTCTGCACGATGCGGTTCCAGGTGGCTTTCATGGTGTTTCTCTCTCGGGTTGGTTCGGTGTTGTTGTCGTTTCTGAGCTGCCGCTGTGGCTTGCTCATTGAGGACCGATTGTTCGGATCCACCCCGGAAGCAACAATGCGGCGCAGCCCCCAATGCGCTCACGCCGCCCGCACGAACCTTCCGGCCCCGGAAGAAAAACTCACACCGGCCAGAACCGGCCACCGGGATAATCTGCCCACCCTCTACTGCCCCGCCCTGCCCATGACCCGCATTGCCGTGATCGAAGACGACCTGCCCACCAGCAACCAATTGGCCGGGTGGATACGCAGCGCCAAGAGCGGCATCGTCATCGACCAGTGGTTTACCCGTGACGAGGCCGAGGCTGCGTTGGCCCGCGAGCACTACGACGCGGTGGTGCTGGACATTGAGTTAGGCCGCGAGCGCCATGCAGGCGTGGCCCTCATCAACGCCATCAACAAGCTGCGCCAGGGCACGCCGGTGCTGGTGGTGTCCGCCATGCCTGCGGCCATCTACCGCAGCATCATGAAGGCGCTGGACGCGTGGGACTACCTGCAGAAAACCACGTTCGAAGAGGCCGATTTCATCGAGACCTTTCTCGACATCCTGCGTACCACACAGGCCCACGCCCCAGCCAGCGCGCCCCCCGCCCCCGTGGGTGATGCGCTGGTGCTGGACCCGCTGTGGCAGCGCACCCCCACTTGGCGCGGCGAGCGCATCAACCTGCCGCTGACGGCCCAGCGCATCCTGGCCACGCTGCACCAGCGCAGTGGCGAGGTGGTGTCGTATGACGAGCTGTTTGAGGTGGTGAAAAGCGGCCGCAACCGCGACAACGTGCGCAAGCATGTGAGCACCATCCGCGAGGCGTTGCGTGAAGTCGATCCTGGGTTTGAGGGAATAGAAAACGCGCCCATGCGCGGCTTCCGCTGGGTCGGTAAATGAAGCGCCTGCTGCGCCGCCCCGCGCTGGAAATGCCCCGGCTGGGCCTGCCCGCGTTCCGCCTGCGCATTCTGGTGCGCGGGGTGTTCGTGCTGCTGGCACTGGCCACGGTGGTGCTGAGCGTGGTGGTGCTCAAGGACGAAAAGGAGCGCGCCTGGCAGGCCTACCAGCATGGATTTGTGCGCAGCCAGGCAGAGGTCATGGCGCGGCTGCGCCACCCCTCGGGTCAGTTGGCGCTGCTCAACGCCAGCCACCTCGGCCAGGGCGTGACGCCGCTGGCGCCGCTGCTGCTGCCCTACGCCGCCATCGACTTTGACGATCCCCAAAAATCGCAACAGGCCGTGGAGATGGCGGGCTGCTCCGTGCAATACCCCGATGGCGCCTCGGTGTGCGCGGCGATTGGCAACAACCCCTATGCAGGCGGCTTCATCTACCTGGTGGGCAGCTTCTATGCCGGCGAACTGACGCCCCGCGAGCGCGGCGCCTTGGTGCCCGCCGAGGCACACCGTGCACGCATCACCCTGGACATGCGGGGTGCCACCTACCGCTGGGTGGCGCCGTATGAGGCCATGCCCCCACAGGGCAGCGCGGCTGTGCGTGGGCGCCTGACGGGGTTTGTGGACAACGGCACGCCTCAGCTCGACGCCCGCGCACGGCCGGTGCGCGACTTTCGCGGCTGGCTGTGGCAAAACGGCCAGTGCCGCGATCTGCCGCCCCCATCGGCGCAACAACCCTCTGGCGGGGCCGCCATAAACCCCGACTGCCTGCGCCGCACCCACTACTCCATCCGCCTGCCGGTCGAACTGTTCCGCGAAGCGCTTTTCCGCAAGGACGAGCGCCTGGTCTGGCCGCCGGAAGACTTGGGGCAGATGCGCGTGCGGGTGGAGATGCTGGCACCGGGCGAAGACAACAAACCACTGTTTGACAGCGACGCGCCCGGCGCGCAGCTGGCCGCATCGCTGGGCGACCTCTCGCGCAGCCTGTTGCCGGGCGAACGTGTGCAGATCCGCAAAATGGGCAGCGACGAAGCCAGCGCCATCACCCTCAAGGGCATTGAGGTACAGGCCGAGCCGTCCGCGCCCTGGCTGCTGCGCCTGATCCGCTGGCTGCCGCTGGAGGCCGCAGGCGTAGGCCCGGCAGCAGCCACGCCCGCCGCCCCTACAGCCCTGGACATTCTGGACACGCCCACGGGAAACTACGTGGTCAACTTCACCGGCCACCTGCGCGGCGTGGAGCAGGGCCTGGCCGCTGTGGCCACGCGCCTGTCGTGGTACCTGGGCGCCATGCTGGCCGCCATTGCGCTGGCTTGGCTGGTGGTGGAGGTGGGCCTGATCCGCCGCGTGACGGCCCTCACCCGCCGCGCCGCCGCCGTGTCGTACAACGTGCAGCCCGGCCACACCGGACCCCGGCTGGGCGACCTGGATGTGTCGGACCTGCGCGGCTCGGACGAGCTGGGCATTCTGGCCGGGGGCCTGGCCGACCTGCTGCAGCGCGTGAAGGACGACCTGCAGCGCGAGCAACTGCGCGCCCAGCAAGAACGCGACATGTGGCACGCTGTGGGGCACGAGATCATGTCGCCCCTGCAGTCGCTGATGGCGCTGAACGGCCCACAAGACCCCGGCCACCGCTATGTGCAGCGCATGCAGCAGGCCATCCACGTGCTCTATGGCACAGCATCGCCCGCCGAAGCGCTGCAGGCCGCCGATGTGCCCGAGGGCCGACTGGACCTGGATGCCTTCTTGCGCAACGTGGCCGACAACGCCCACTTTGCGGGCATTCTGGATGTGGTGTACGACCTGAGCCCAAGCCACCCTGGCCCGGTCATCGTGCGGGCCGATGAGTTTGCGCTCGAAGACGTGGTGACCCACATCTTGCGCAATGCCGACCGCTATCGCCCCACGGGCAGCCCGATCAGGCTGACGCTCACGGCGTCGGAATCCACCGCCAGCGCTACGCTGCACAACCAGGGCTCCACCATTGCAGACGAACTGCTGGAGCGGATTTTTGAACTGGGCGTTTCCGACCCCGCCAGCCCCACACCGCTGGGCGAGGGCGAGCACCGAGGCCAGGGGCTGTTTGTGGCCAAAACCTACATGGCCAAGATGGGCGGCACCATCAACGCGCGCAATACGGCAGATGGCGTGGCCTTCGTTCTGACCTTTCAGCGCCTGGGCTGACCAAGCCCGAAACGCGCGTCCCGCGCACGGCAGGGGGCGGCACTGTCCGACAGGGGCGCACAGCAGCGGGGCCTACCCTGCAGGCTTACGTTCAGACCACCGTCTGCGATTGCCCCAGGAGCCCTTTCATGAAACGCATTCCCTTTGCCACCTCCCTCTTCACCGCCGCCTTGCTGCTGGCCTGCGCAGGTGCATCCGCGCAAACGCCACCTCAAGACGCGCGGGCACGCTATGAGCAAGAGCGGGAAAAGTGCATGACCAACAACACACAGGACAGCTTGGCCACCTGCCTTCGCGAGGCCAATAACGCGCTGGATGCTTCCCGCAAGGGCGATCTGAGCAACCCTGGAACCGCCGCGACCAACAACGCCACCCAACGCTGTGCGGCGTTCCAGACCGCCGCCGATCAGGCAGATTGCATGCGCCGCGTGCAGAGCAGCCCGGCGAGTGGTTCGGTGTCCGGCGGCGGCGTGTTGCGCGAATCGACCACGACCACCATCACCGTCCCTGCTCAGCAGTAGCCTGGCCTCACAGCACGCGCGGGCCCATCACAACGGTAGCTGCGCAAAGTCTGCGCAGCGGCTCAGGAGGTCACCCCAGTTCTGCACGCATCGCGTCGATGACACCTCGGTAATCCGGCTTGCCAAAGATGGCGCTGCCCGCCACAAAGGTATCAGCACCCGCATCGGCCACGCGGCGGATGTTGTCGGTCTTGATGCCGCCATCCACTTCCAGGCGGATGTCCTTGCCCGAGGCATCGATGCGCTTGCGCACTGCTTCGATCTTGCGCAGGGCTGAATCAATGAAGCTCTGGCCCCCAAACCCGGGGTTGACGCTCATGATGAGAATGAGGTCGATGTCGTCGATTACCCAGTCCAGCACATCCAGCGGCTCGGCCGGATTGAACACCAGGCCGGGCTTGACGCCCTTGGAACGGATGGCCTGGATGCTGCGGTGCACATGGCCCGAAGCGTCGGGGTGAAAGCTGATGTAGTCCGCACCGGCGTCGGCAAAGGCAGCGGCGAGGGCGTCCACCGGCTGGATCATCAGGTGCACGTCAATCGGTACGGCCACACCGGCGGCGGTCTTGGCATGGGGCTTGAGCGCCTGGCACACCATAGGGCCGAAGGTGAGGTTGGGCACGTAATGGTTGTCCATCACGTCGAAGTGGATCCAGTCTGCGCCAGCGGCAATGACATTGCGCACCTCTTCACCCAGGCGGGCGAAGTCGGCGGAGAGGATGGAGGGGGCGATTCGGAATGTGCGGCTCATCCCCCAATTGTCGCAAAGCGCAGAAGGTCAGGGGTTTTACCCCATGGACATGCACTTTTGGAGAATCTCCACGGTTACCATTCGCCCCATGCCAAAGTACCAGTTTGACGTGGAAGTGCTGCCCGAATACCTGCCCGAGCAGTCTGCGCCGGACACCGGGGTGTTCAGCTTCGCCTACACCATCACCATCACCAATTCCGGGGACGCGCCCGCGCAGCTGATTTCGCGCCACTGGATCATCAGCGATTCCCGGGGCCACACCGAAGAGGTCAAGGGCTTGGGCGTAGTGGGCCACCAGCCGCTGCTCAAGCCGGGTGAATCGTTCCAGTACACCAGCGGCTGCAGACTGCGCACCGCCAGCGGCACCATGCACGGCACCTTTCACTGCGTGGCCGAAGATGGCGAGCCCTTCAATACCCCCGTACCCCTCTTTGTATTGGAAGCGATCAACCACGGCCCCTCGGGTGAGCCGCTGAGTGGACGGGTGCTGCATTGAAGAGTCGCCCCCACGCTCCCCACTTCGTGTGGTCGCTGCCCCCCGAGGGGGCCGCTTTTCATCTTGGGGCGGCCCGGCGATGAAAAACCGCGCCAATACCGACCTGGCCAGCCTGCTCGCGGCGCTCGACCCCACGGCCGGCCTGGCCCATCGCCACCTGTGGCTCATCCACCTGCTGGACTGGGTGCGTGGCCAGCGGGACTCGGTTCCGGCGTCCGTGGGGCGGGTGCAGCTTTTCATCGACGCCATCGCCGCCCGGCCCGACCTCCAGCAGCGGCTGCAGTCCTGGTGGGCTACGCTGGTGGACCAGGTCGATGTCACCACCTTGTTGGCGGACTTTGGCTTTGCGCCCCGCACTGCGCTGGTCAGCGAGATCGCCGAGCGCCTGCGCACCAAGTTGCTGCCGGGCAGTCCCGAGACCATCGATGCCTCCGAGCTCTTCATGCTGGCCCTGCCCAGCGCTTTTGACGCCCAGTGGCTTGCGGCGCTCGACGAAGCCCAGCTGAACCGGCTGGTCGACCTACTGGCCCCCGCCGGTGGCAACGACAGCCCCGGTGGGGCTACGCGCTGGCACCGTGCCTTGCTCGACGCGATCACCTACTGTGCGGGGCAGATTCTCTCGACCGGCTTTGCCCCCGAGCTGCGGTTGCGCATGAGCGAATCCGCGCGCGAGGCTCAGCCCTTTCATGCACTGATCCGCGATGTGGAAAGCCTGCGCGTGGAGGTGCTGCATGCGCTGCGCACGCCTGACCGTCTCAACGAGTCGGCCCAGCGCCTGCGCGAGCGCCTGGAGGCCTGCCGCGCGGCGGCGGCCACCGTGTATGCGCATTTCGAAGACAACGGCATTTCGGTGGGCCTGGTGTTCCGCCTGCGGCAGCTGCGCGAACGCATCCTGCGCGTGCGGGAGTTGCTCGATTGTCTGCTGTCGGCCCAACCGGCCGTCACGGCGGCGCAGCTCATGGCGCACCTGGTGATGGTGGGGCAGGAGCGGCGCAGCCTGCGTGCACTGCTGGCATCCAATTCCTCGCTACTGGCGGCCAAGGTGGCCGAGCGCAGTGCCGAGACAGGTGAGCACTACATTACCCGCACGGGCACCGAATACCGCTCCATGCTGCGTAAGGCGGCGGGCGGCGGCGCCCTGATGGCGTTCACCACACTGGCGAAGTTCGGCCTCTATGCGCTGGCACTGTCGGCGTTCTGGGGTGGCTTCATGGCGGGCATCAATTACGCCGTGAGCTTTGTGCTGATCCAGCTGCTGCACTTCACCGTGGCCACCAAACAACCAGCCATGACGGCGCCGGCCATGGCAGCCAAACTCAAGGAACTGGGTTCAGGCAGCGCCATCGAGGCGTTTGTGGACGAGATCACCCACCTGGTGCGCTCCCAGGTGGCGGCCGTGCTGGGCAATGTGCTGGTGGTCTTCCCGGCCGTGCTTGCGCTCGCCACGCTGATTGCCCTGGCCACGGGCGGCCCGGCCATCAGCCTGAAGGAGGCCGAGCATGTGTTCGCATCCCTGCACCTGCTCGGGCCTTCGCTGTTCTTCGCAGCCTTTACCGGGGTGCTGCTGTTTGCGTCCAGCATCATTGCGGGCTGGACAGAGAACTGGTTTGTGCTCCACCGCATGGACTCGGCCCTGCACTACAACCCGCGCATCACGGGGCTGTTGGGCACCGAGCGCGCCGCGCGTTGGGCCCGCTTCCTTCGCGAAAACCTCTCGGGCCTTGCTGCCAACGTCTCGCTGGGTTTCATGCTCGGCCTGGTACCCGCGTTTGCGGCGTTTTTCGGGCTGGGGCTGGATGTGCGCCACGTCACGCTGTCCACGGGCCAGGTCGCGGCAGCCAGCGCCACACTGGGCCTGCAGGTCCTGCATTTGCCGGCGTTCTGGTGGGCCGTGGCCTCGCTGCCATTTCTGGGGGCCCTGAATGTGTCGGTGAGTTTCTACCTGGCCTTCAGCCTGGCGCTGCGTGCGCAGAACGTCAGCGGTGTAGACCGCTCGCGCATCTACGCAGCAATTCGCGCCCGCCTGCGCAGCGCGCCCCTGAGCTTTTTTGTGCCAGAGCGGACGGCCGGCGCGGGGGTATCGTCACAGGTCTGAACCCGGGCAACCGCCGCATCTGTCCTACACGGCCGGAGTGTTTCGGCCTGTAAATTCGGGGCACCAACGCCCAAGCGCACCCCCTCCCCCCTGCGGAGGGCCTGTGCGCCGGCCCTTTCACACCAACGGGCACCGCCCGTCTGACGCAGAGGTTCCATGACATGAATGAAATCCTGAGCTTCTGGGCGCAGTGGCTGCGCCCCTCAGCCGGGTTGCCCACGGTGCAATGGTCACTGCTGTTGGCCGTGGCGGCCATGGCAGGCTATCTCACGCAGCGCCATACAGGCCTGCCCAAGGTGCTCGGTTATTCGCTGGTGGGTACCGCCGCCGGGCTGGCCGGGTTCAGCGGGGCGGTGTGGCCACTGCAGGGCATCGGCCTGTTCCTGCTGGAGCTGGGCATTGCCCTCGTCCTCTTTGAATGTGGCGGCCGCATTCCGCTGCGCTGGTTTCGCCACAACCCCATGGTGTTGGTGCAGAGCATTGCCGAATCGGTATTGACCTATTTTGCCGTGTACTGGGTGCTGGTCTGGCTGAACCTGCCCACCCAGGTGGCCGGCCCGTTGGCCCTGGTGGCCTTGGCCGCCTCGCCTGCCGTGCTCACCCGCGTGGTGGCCGACACCCGCGCGGCGGGCCCGGTCACCGAGCGCGCCATCGTGCTCACCACCTTGTCCACGCTGTATGCGCTGACACTGGGCAGCGCCAAGGCCGAGCTGATCAACCGCCAAAGCCTTACCGTGGTGGAGACCGTGTACCCCGTGATGGTGGTGCTGGGGGTCTCCATCATCGTCGCCGCCGTGCTGGCCCTGGTGCTGCGCATGGCGCTGCGCTTCATGAGCCCCACGAGCGAAAACACCTCCATGCTTTTTCTGGCGCTGGTGGCGGCGGGCACCGCCGTGGCAGCGCACATGGGAGGCTCAGCCCCCCTGGCCGCGTTGCTGGGCGGCATGCTGCTCAAGCAGCTCAACCCCCGCCCCTGGGCCTGGCCGCGCCAGCTGGGCAACGCATCGTCGCTGCTCACCATGCTGATGTTCGTGCTGGTCTCCACCGTGGCTGCGCAGGCCGACTGGAGCGCCCCCGTGGCCGGCGTGGTGCTGGCCCTGATTGCCGTGCGCCTGGTGGCCAAGGCCACCGGCGTGGCACTGGGCAACGTGGGCAGCGGTGCGAGCTGGAAGCAGGCGCTGTGGGTGGGCTGCGCGATGACACCGATGTCGTCCATCGCACTCTTGATCGCCTCGCAGTTCGTGCTGGCCTCGCCCTCCACCGGCCATGTAATTGCCGGTGTGGCGTTGCCTGCCATTTTGCTGATGGAAGTCCTGGGCGCCGTGATTGCCACCGTGGCCATTTACCGTGCGGGCGAAAGCTCGAAACCCTGGGCGCCACTGACCCGTGGCCACAACGGAGAGAACAGCCGTGAGTCTTGAAGCCTTCAACCATTCCGAACCGCTGACGCTGGGCGTCGAGTTGGAGTTGCAGCTCGTCAACACCAACGACTACGACCTGGCCCCCTACGCCGAGGACATGCTGCGCCTCATGAAGAAAACCCCGCTGCCCGGCAGCGTGGTGCCCGAGATGACGAACAGCATGATCGAGATTTCCACCGGCATCTGCCACTCGGCCAGCGAGGTGCTGGGCCAGCTCACGCCCATCCGCGATGCGCTGGTCAAAAGCGCGGACAAGCTCAACATTGCCGTGGTGGGCGGAGGCACGCACCCTTTCCAGCAGTGGCACGAGCGGCGCATCTACGACAAGCCGCGTTTTCGCGAGCTGTCCGAGCTGTATGGCTACCTGTCCAAGCAGTTCACCATCTTCGGCCAGCATGTGCACATCGGCTGCCCCGACGCGAATGCCGCACTGCTCATGCTGCACCGCATGTCGCGCTACATCCCGCACTTCATCGCGCTGTCGGCATCGAGCCCCTACGTGCAGGGCCAGGATACGGCCTTTGACTCGGCGCGGCTGAACTCGGTGTTTGCGTTTCCGCTGTCAGGCCGCGCTCCCATGGCTCTGACCTGGGATGACTTCACCACGTACTTCGACAAGATGACGCGCACCGGCGTGGTCAAGAGCATGAAGGACTTCTACTGGGACATCCGCCCCAAGCCCGAGTTCGGCACGATCGAGATCCGCGTGTTCGACACGCCGCTGACCATCGAGCGTGCCGCCGCACTGGCGGGCTACGTGCAGTCGCTCGGCGCATGGTTTCTGGCCGAGCAGCCCTTCATGCCCGCCGAAGATGACTACCTTGTGTACACCTACAACCGCTTCCAGGCCTGCCGTTTTGGCATGGACGCGGTGTATGTGGACCCGGCCACCGGCGACCACATGCCGCTGCGCGAGCACATCCTCAAGACCATGGACAAGATCGCCGGGCACGCCGCCGTGCAAGGCGCTTCGAGCGCCATGCACATGCTGCGCACCGAAGCGGAAGCGGGCCAGAACGATGCGCGCTGGCTGCGCGAGCGCCAGCGCGAAGAGCAACTGCTGGCCGAGGTCAGCCGCCAGGCGGCGCAGCGCTTTCGCGGCGCGCCAGCCTGAACGCCTCGCCTCGGATCCGCACCTTCACGCCGCCAGCGCCAGTTTGCGCGCCTGCTGCGTGCGCCCGCCATAGCCCCAGTCGCTGGCGGGCAGCTCACGCACCACCACGTAGCTGGCGGGGGCCAGCGCGCCGTCACCAGCCAGCTGGCGCTGCAGTTCAGCAAACGCGGCCTGGATGAAGGCAGCCTTCTCCTCCTGCGTGTTCGTGCCTTGCGTGATGCTGATCTCCAGCAACGCCGTGGGCTGCTCGACCGGCACACCACCGATGTGCCAACGCGCAGCGGGCAGGTCGTCAATGACCACCGCCGTCACCTCACGGCGCTTGCCCAGCAGGTGCACGGTCAGGTCAGTCAGCGCGCTGGCCAGTTGCCGGTAGCGCTCGGGGTTTTGCAGCGGGGCCAGTTTTAGAACGAGGGTTGGCATGGTGTTTTCAGCTCCGGGGTGGAAGGGTTCGTTGGCGCGGCTTCATCCGTCCGCGCGAGGTGGAAAACCCGGCGGGCCATGCGCAGGAACCCGCGCGCCACCCAGGCATGGGCGGCGCGAATCGCCTCCTGGCGCAACTGCCGTGCGTGGCGCCTGGCCTCATCGTGCAGGCGCCGGTAGTCGTCGGGGTGCAGGTGGGGTTGCATGCGCATTCCTTTCGGGGTGAAGCCACTGTAGGCAGCGCCAGGCGCGGCGGAAACCGCCCACGGTGCAAGACCGTTTTGCACGGATCGCAAGGGTGTCTCTGCATAAATCGAGCGCGGCGATTCGTGCAGGGGCTCCCAGGCCCCGCCGTTACCATTGCCCGATGCGCGATATCCGCTTTGATGACATGCACCTGTTCGTGCGCGTGGCCGACCTGGGCTCGCTCTCGGCGGTAGCGCGCGAGCGCGATGCGCCCGTGAGCCAGGTCTCCCGCACCCTGGCGCGCATCGAAAAGGCTTGTGGCGCACGGCTGCTGCACCGCACCACCCACGGCCTCACGCTCACGGCCGAAGGGCAGACCTTTCTGGACTACTGCCGCCGCCTCACCGGCACGCTCGACGAGCTGGAGGGCGAGTTCGCCCAGCAAAGTGGCCAGCCCAGCGGCTGGGTGCGCGTGGCGTCCAGCTCGGTGGTGGCCGAGCACCTGCTGATCCCCAGCTTTGACAGCCTGCAGCAAAAGCACCCGCAACTGCGTGTGGAACTGGTGGTGGACGACCGCATGGCCGACATGGCGCAGGGCGGCATCGACATCGCCATTCGCACCGGCCCACCGCTCACCGACACCGTGGTGGCGCGACCGCTGGGCAGCTTGGCACGCGCCCTGTACGCCACGCCCTGCTACCTGCAGGCACATGGCATGCCCCAGCGCCCCGACGATCTGCGCCAGCACCGGCTCATCACCAACAGCGCGGTGGCGTTTCTGAACCACTGGCCTTTCCAGATCAATGGCGAACCGCATGTGCTGGTGGCCGAGGGCCACTGGCGCTCGGGCAGCACGGCCATCACCGCGCGTTTGGCGCTCCAAGGCCTGGGCATTGCGCGCCTGGCCACGGTGGTGGCGGAGCCCCTGGTGCGCCAGGGCCTGCTGGCGCCGGTGCTGGCCGACTGCGTAGACCTGCAGCCCAGCCCCATCCATGCCATCACACTCACCCGCAGGCACCGTCTGCCCAAGATCCAGGCCTGCATCGACCACTGGGCGCAGTGGTTTTCCGCCGCAGCGCCGAGCGCCTGAGCGGGTTCGCGCCGTTTTCTTCCTCTGATTCTTTAGGACCGCACCGTGGGTGAATTCGACCTGATTGCACGTTACTTCACGCGCCCCGCGCGCCCCGGCGGTGCCGTGGCCTTGGGCGTGGGCGACGACTGCGCGCTGCTGGCGCCAGCACCCGGCATGCAGCTGGCCATCTCCAGCGACATGCTGGTGGCGGGCCGCCACTTCTTTGCGGACGTGGACCCCGAAGCCCTGGGCCACAAGGCGCTGGCCGTGAACCTGTCGGACCTGGCGGCCTGTGGCGCGCGCCCGCTGGCGTTCACATTGGCCTTGTCCTTGCCCCGGGTGGATGAGGCCTGGCTGGAAGGCTTCTCGCGCGGGATGTGGGCGCTGGCCGATGCCCACGGCTGCGAGCTGGTGGGGGGCGACACCACGCAGGGCCCACTCAACATCTGCATCACCGTGTTTGGCGAGGTACCCCCCGGCCAGGCCCTGCTGCGCAGCGGCGCGCGGCCCGGCGACGATATCTACGTGAGCGGCACCTTGGGCGACGCCCGCCTCGCGCTGGAAGCCCTGCTGGGCCACCCCCCCCTGCCCGCCGACGTGCTGGCCCGCGCGCGCCAGCGGCTGGAGCGCCCCACCCCGCGTGTGGCCCTGGGCCTGGCCCTGCGCGGCGTGGCCAGCAGCGCCATGGATGTGAGCGACGGGCTGCTGGGCGACCTGTCGCACATCCTCAAGGCCTCAGGTGTAGGGGCCCGGATCGACACGCACATCACTTCAAAACTGATAGCTGCTAGCGCTTATCCATCAAGCGCTAGCGGCCCACTTGATGCTGAATTTATCCACCAATGCACGCTGGCAGGCGGCGACGACTACGAGCTGGCCTTCACCGCCCCGCCCGCGCAGCGTGACGCGGTGGCCGCCGCGTCGCAGGCAAGCAGCACGCCCGTCACCCGCATCGGCACGGTGCTGGCCACACCTGGCCTGCAACTGGTGGATGCACAGGGCCAACCGGTAGACAAGCGCTACGCCTCGTTTGACCATTTCCGGTAACGGGCAGCCGTGACCAGCAAAACTTTTTTCGCGACCCATGAATCCTTTTGCGAAACCCGTGGCTCTTGGTGGTGGAGGCGCCCTGTGTTGGCACCTCCTTCAACCGACCAAGGAGCCAATTCCCATGCTGTACCGCAAAAACATCACCCGCCCCGAAAGCCTGCTGCGCGTTGTGGGGGGCGTCGCCCTCATCGCCGCGGGCCTCTGGTGGCTGGCCGCATCGCCGCTGGGACTTGCGCTGGCCGCCTCGGGCGTGGGCAGCATCCTGAGCGGCGCATTCGGCTACTGCCCCGCCTGCGCCATGGTGGGCCGCAAGCCTGTTGAATGACATGAAACAACACCCCCCTGAGTCGCTTCGCGCCTTCACCTCCGCTCTCACGCTGTGCGTGGGCAGGGGACCGCAGCCAGCGCGGCGGGGCGGCCCTTGCGCGGCTGCCCGCGCAGGGGTCGCACCGGTTTCACAGGCTGCGGGTGGCGCAATGCGCTGTGGAAGACCAAAACCATGACCGCACCCACACTCGCCCAGCTGCTGCCCGCCGCGCGCAGCGGCGACGCCGTGGCGATGGAGCAGCTGCTGCGCCTCACCCGCCCCGACATCCGTCGCTATGCGCTGCGCCATTGCGCAGCCACCACGGCCACCGACGACGTGGTGCAGGAGGCGCTCATCATCGTGTACCGCCGCGTGGGCGCGCTGCGCGAGGCGGCGGCGTTTGGTGGCTGGGTGGTGCGCATCGTGCAGCGCCTGTGCATGCGGCCGATGCTGGCGTGGCTCAAGGCCGAGCCACTGGCGCAAGTCGAAGACAACCTCGCCTGGTCGCACCGCCCCGACCATGAGCTGCGCCACGACCTCGCCCTGGCCATCGATTCGCTGCCACCGATCTACCGCGATGCCCTCCTGATGCGCGACTTCGAGGAACTCACGATCGAGGAGATGGCCGGGCGCCTGGGCACCACGCGCGAGGCGGCCAAGAGCCGGCTGCACCGTGCCAGGACCCTGGTGCGCGAGTACCTGCTGCCGCCTGCGCAAGCGGGTCGCTGAGGCCCCGTCAGGCAATCGGCCCTGCTGCGCAATAGTTCACGCAGCGGGCTCCGGGCTTGCGCGCGGCCCGTGCAACAAGGTGCAACATCGCGCTCCATGGCTTATACCTACCTGTTCTTCCAGCCCGCAAGGTTGCCGCTGTCCACCGACGAGCTCTCACCCGACACGGTGCTGGTGCTGCGCGACATCGATCACATCAAAACATCGCTCGCGCAGATGGTGCCCGGCCTGGAATGGGCCCTGCCCACCTGGGGCCACGCCACGGTGCTGGGCCACGGGGTGGAATTCCATCTCCCCGAAGACGTGTCCGAAGGCCCGCTCGCCATGCACTGCTCGCTGCGCACCGACTACACCCCGTGGGTGCAGTCGCTCTGCGACACGCTGGGCTGGCTGGCATTCGACGAACGGCCCATGTGCCTGCAACCTCACGGCCCACCGTTCATGGCCTGAAAAGCCAGGCCTCACGCAAGCTCCGGCGCGAAGCCTACTTCGCAATGATGGTCAGCAGCTCCTCCCGCGTGGTCGGGTCGGCCATGTATTTGGAGTAAAGCGGGGCCATGCGCCGCACGAAGGGCGAGACGTCCTTCACGCGCACGAACTGCGAGCCCTGCTTGGCGGTGGTCTCCAGCGCCTGGGCCACGCGCTTGTTCCACAGCTCGCGCATCAGCAAGGCCGACTGCGCACCCGCGTCGGCAAAGGCCTTGCGGTCCTCGGCCGAGAGCTTGGCCCACAGCGCGGTGGACACCACCAGCGCCTCGGGCGAAATCACGTGGTTGGTCACATACACGTTTTTGGCCAGCTTGTAGTGGCCGGTGGACTCGTACGACGGCATGTTGTTCTCGGCGCAGTCGATGGTGCCTTTCTCGAAACCGCCCAGCACCTCCTTGAAGGGCATCGCCACCGGCTTCGCATCGAGCAGCTTGACCATCTCGGTATAGATCTCCGACTGCTGCACTCGGATGGAAGCCCCCGCCAGGTCGCGGATGGTGGCGGGCGAGCGGTGGGCGCAGTAGAACGAACGCCCGCCACCGTCGTACCAGCCCAGCACCACAAAGCCGGCCGATTGCAGGTTGGCGGCAAAGCGCTGCCCCAGAGCGCCGTCCAGGTGGCGAAACATGTGGGCCGAGTCGGTGAAGAGGAACGGCAGGTTCAGCACCTTGATGCCGGGCACCGCATCGGACAGCGGGCCCGAGCTGAACTCGGCGATGTCGATCTCGCCGCTCTTGAGCATCTGCACGGCCTTGGGCTGATCGCCCAGGGTGGCGTTGGAGAACACCTCGATCTGGTAACGCCCCTGCGTGGCCTTGCCCACCTGCTGCGCAAAGCTTTTCATAGCCTCGGTGACGGGGTAGCCGTCGGGGTGGATGTTCCACGCGCGCAGCTTGGTCTGGCCCCACGCAGCGCCTGCGCACAGCAGCGCCGCCACCAACAACCCACCCACTCTCAGTCCCTTGTGCATGTTTGTCCCTCCATCCTGTTGTTGTGCAATGCATTGTTAACGTCATCATCTGACGTCGTACAAATAATCACAAATTTCTACACCGAATCCAAGGCGGCGCAAGATCGCGCCCTCGTAGGTACAAAGGTTTCCAACTGATCTTTGAAAAACCGAATACTTCCAGTATTCATGCGGCTTTCAAAGGATTTTTGACCCAACGCAACAGCCCCTTCGCGCCCGATTTTGCGGCTACCAGGCCATCTGCCTGATTGGGGTAAACGCCAGTGATCGGATGAAAACACGCGCCCAAAATCCGCGCCAAGTTGTACGACGTCTGTTGTCAAGGCGCCGTGTGGCCCGGGCCGATTGCCTTGGTGGCAGCAGGGCGCGCCCGCTTCTCCCTTTCCAGAACCCTTGCCATCCAACGAGGAGACATCCCAATGACGATGAAGCGCAGAGACTTCACCCTGAGTGCCCTGGCCCCCCTGCTGCTGAGCGCCTGCGGCGGCGGCAGCGACGACCCCGCGCCCACCTTTCCGCCCGGCCCCAAGGCCGACGCTGCCGACGCCCTGAAGCGGGCCACGCACTACATGGACGACACCGTGTCCTACCAGGGCGGCTACGTGTGGTCGTACTCGCCGGACCTGAAGCAGACCTTCGGCGAGATGGAGGCCTACCGCACCATGTGCTGGATCCAGCCGCCGGGCACGCCGTCGGTGGGCCATGTGTACCTGGACGCCTACCACGCCACCGGCGACGAACGCCACTGGCGCGCGGCCGAACGCACCGCCACGGCCATCATGGCCGCGCAGCACAGCTCCGGCGGGTGGAACTACATCCACGACTTCGCGGGCGAGGCGTCGCTGAAAAAGTGGTACGACACCATCGGCAAGAACGGCTGGCGGCTCGAAGAATTTCAGCACTACTACGGCAACGCCACATTCGACGACGCGGGCACGGCCGTGGCGTCGCAGTTTCTGCTGCGCATGTACCTGGAGCGGCGCGAGGCCCGCTACCTGCCGGCCGTGCAAAAGGCCATCGACTTCGTGCTCAACGCGCAGTTCGGTCCCGAGTACGGCGTGGCCAATGGTGGCTGGCCGCAGCGGTTCCCGCACTTCCCAGGCGCCGTCAGCAGCATGCCGCTGCCCAACGCATCGCAGTTGCCCGCCGGTGCCAAGGCCGGCATGGACGACGGCGACTACACGCTGCACGTGACCTTCAACGACGACGTGATGGGCGAGAACATCAAGTTCCTCACCCTGTGCGTGATGGCGCTGGGCGAGACGCGCCTGATCGCCCCCATCAACCGCGCGATGGAGTGCATGCGCCTGATGCAGCAGCCCGGCCAGCAGGCCGGCTGGGGGCTGCAGCACCTCTCCCGCGAGAAGGACGGCCGCCCGGCCGGATCGCCTGCAGGTGCGCGCAGCTACGAGCCCCGCTCGCTGGCCACGCACACCACCCAGACCAACATCCGCCAGATGTTCAACTACTTCCAGCTCACCGGCGACCGCAAGTACCTGGCGCGCCTGCCCGAGGCGATTGCGTGGCTCAAGAGCTGCCCGCTGCCGGCCGACGCCGCCACGGTGAACCCGCTGCTGGGCGGTGGCCGCACCCACCCCACGTTTGTCGAGCTGGGCACCAACGACGGCCTGTACGTGCACCGCTACGGCTCCAACATCCACAACGGCGCCTACTACTACGACAAGAACTACACCAACACCGTGAGCCACTACTCGGCCGGCCGTCCCATCGACATTGCTGGGCTGGAGGCCACGTACGCCAAGCTCAGCGGCATGACGGACGCGGCCGTGGCCGAGCTGGCGGCGCGCTCGCCGCTCAAGGTGACAGGCGGCGGCAAAGCGCTGCCTAAATACTTCTCGATCCGCGAGGTGGACTTTCCGGACCTGTTCACCGGTGCAGTGATGGCCACCCCCGCGGTGCCCGAATCCGAAGTCGCCACGCTGCTGACCGAGCTGGGCACCCGCAACTACTGGACATCGCCCGTGCCCGAGATCGTGAACCCCTACCTGGCCGACGGCCCCACCGCCCCCTACACCGGCACGGCCTACCGCAGCAAGCACGTGGGCGATGTGTACGACACCTCGCCCTACCCGGCCGACAACCCGCCCGAAGTGCCGCCGTACGTGAAGAAGGACAAGCCCCAGTTCATCGTCACCGCCGAGTGGATTCGGCGCATGGGGCGGCTGATCGCGTTCGTGGCACCGGTGGCGTGACCAATCGCTCTGCGCAAAATGCTATTATTTGTATAGCATTTTGCGCTTTCCCAGAAAGCGCTGGAAGGCAAAATGGCTCACATCTCCCGCATCAGGACAGGCCGCGCGCCGGGGGAATGGACTGCAGCCAAATGCTGCCCGCACCGTGCTCGAGCGCTGGCGCGAGAAACCCGCCTCAGCGCATCTGGAACAGCTCCTGGTGAAAGCGCGCAGGCGAGCGCCCCAGGTGCTCCATGCCCCGGCGCACCGCCTCGGCAAAACCCTGCGGCCCGCAGAACCACACACTCGCCGTCGGGCTGGTGCCTGCCAGCAGCGCTGCCGGTGTCACGGGCCCGGCGTCGTCACTGTAGTGCGTCTCCAGCGTCACGCTGGGCAAGCGGGCGCACAGTGCGGCCATGCGCTCGGCAAAGACGGCCTCACCGGCATGGCGCACACAGTAGTGCAGGTGCACCCGGGGCGCCAGCGCGGGCGTGGACTGCATCGACTCGAGCCAGGCCATGAACGGCGTGGCGCCAATGCCTGCGGCCACCCACACCTGCTCGGTGGCGCTGTCGCTGCGAAAGTCAAAGCAGCCATACGGCCCCTCGATGCTCACCGTCTGGCCCGGCTGCACCTGCAGGGGCAACTGGCCCGTGTGGTCGCCCAACGCCTTGATGGCAAACCGCAGCACGCCATCGCCTTGGTCGGCATTGAGCAGGGTGAAGGGGTGTGCCCCCTCGGCACGGCCAAAGGTGACAAACGCAAACTGACCGGCCGCATGCTTCCAGCCACTGGCGGGGCTGACCTGGCAGACCACCTCCAGCACCCCTGCCCCTTGTGGCGACACGCTCACCACGCACGCTGTATGGCGGCGGCTGCGCCCGATGGCCCCGGCCAGCGAACGCACGGCACACAACACCCCCACCAGCGAGCAAAGGCCCACCAGAACACCTGCCGGCTGTTGCCACCAAGCAGGCGGCGTGAGCACCACGGCATGGAAGGCCAACACCAGGTACACCACGGCCAGCAGCTTGTGGAGGTAACGCCACACGTGGTACGGGAACCGCTGCCACAGCGTGATGACCAGCATGGCCGCCAGGAACCACACGGCCCACTCTCCCATCTCCTCGGCCAGGTGGCGGAAGGTGTTGAGCCACCAGTCAGCGCGCGGCGTGCGCACCGGGCGACCCACCCAGTCGGCCAGGAGGCTGCGCGAGAGCTGCAGCCCGTAGTGCACCAACCCCAGCACAATCGCGCCAATGCCCGCCCACTTGTGCAGGCGGTAGCTCTTGTCCAGGCCACCGAGCGGTTTTTCCAGCCACGCGGGCCGCACGGCCAGCACCATGATCAGCGACATCAGCGCCCAGGCCCCCACCCCGGTAAGCAGGATCAGCTGGTTGCGCCACCACCAGACATCGCCCCATGCGGCCGGCGCAGGCTGGGGCACCCACAGTGCCAGCAGCCACGCTGTGAATGCCAGCGCCAGAGAGCCCCCCAAGACCTTCTTCCACATCACCAGTCCCAACCATTTGTTGCAATGCAGCAACTGTAGAAACCCGCGATGAACGCCACCTGAACGGAGTGTGAAGGGGCGGCAAAGCGTGGCGGCTGGTGCCCGAGGGTTGATCTGCATCAGCAATCTGCGCGGGGGCTGCCCTCCTCGGAGTCAAGTCCGCACAAAACGCGCGAGGGGCCTGCGGGGTGTGGCAGGCACCTCGCCTTCGGGGTAGCCGATGCGGCAGAACATCTGCACGGTGGCGTCCTGCGGCGTGCGCGGCGCGGGCAGCCCCAGCACCAGCTGGTGCACACGCTCGAAGTGCGGGGCCATCTCGGCAAACTCCTGCACGGCCTGGCTCATCGGGTGCATGCCCACACCGAGCGCCGTGGCCTGCAGCTGCTGGCGCACATAGAGGCGGCCGGTGTGGACCTGGTCGCTGCGCGTGTTGGGGCCGGTGATCCACACAAAACCCATGGCCGTGCGGCTGTGCCCTTCAAAGCGGCCCATGGCGCTTTTGTAGGCTGCGCTGCCTTCGATGGGTGGCGCCGAGCGGTCGAACATGCCCAGCGCCGACACCGCGCGCACAAACGGCGAGTTGAGCGAGATGCCGTCGCGGTGCTGCAGGATTTCCCCCGGCCCGACACGCGTGAGGTGGATGCTTTCCATCATGGTGCGCGGCGTGAGCAGCTCCACCCGGGCCGACTCCCAGCACAGCGTGCGCAGGGCGGGCAGCTGGCTGGCGCTGACCGTGCCGCCGACGCCCAGCGGGGCACCGGCCTGGGCACTGCCCAGCAACTGGGCCAACAACTCGGGCGCCACGGGGCGGGTGGTGTCGAAGTCTGTCTTGGGCGTGCGGCGCAGCAGCACCTGGGCGAACAGCGGATCGGGCGCGCCGCCGGGTTGGAGCGTGATGCGCGCCACGGGGCGGCTGTCCCAGTCCTTCAGGGCCATGGGCAACTCACCCTGCGGCCACAGCACTACTTCGCTGGCCACGCCCTGCTGGGCCAGCGCCATCACCAGCAGCTCCAGGAAGGCACCATGGCCGATCAGGATCTGCCGCCCCAAGGGGTCGGTGTGGGGCAGCACCCGCTCGCGGTCAGTGCGCAGGGTGATCACGCCCTCTTCGCGCAGGTCCACCAGCCAGGGCTGCAGGTTGTGCGGGTTGGGCGCGGTGATGGCGTAGGCCACGGCGCGGCGGCGCGCGTCGGTCTCGCCCACGGGGCCTTTCCAGGCCTCGACCGCCTCGGCGGGATAGTGCGAGCCCACGGCGCCACAGGCGGCCAGCGTGCCTGCGGTGGCGGCAGCGATGGTGCCCCCCCCGACCAATCGGATGAAGTTGCGACGGTGCATGACAAGGTTCCTTGGGTGGGTGAATCGGTGGCGGGTTTCAGGCCAAAGCGGCGCGCGGCACCTGCGACGTGACCAGCCCCAGGTCCGCCAGCGCCTGGCGCACGGCCTGGTCGAACGGGGTGTGGGGCTCGTCGCCGATGAGGGCGCGCAGGCGGGTGTTGTCCAGCCGGTGGGGCGTGCCCCACAGGTAGCGCATGGCCGCCAGTGCGGCAAACGTGGGGGCCACCAGCCCCATCACGCGCAGCAGCGGCCACGGCAGCTGGCCCACCCGCAGCGCGCCCGCATCGGGCAACCAGCCCTGTTCTGTCGCAATGGCGGTGAAGCTGTGGAGCCACTGCTGCGCGGTGACGTGGTGCCCCGCGACATGCAGGCATTCAAACGCGGGCAGCCGGTCACGCTCTTGCGCCACGCGCACAAAGCTGCGTGCCAGGTCGGGCAGATAGGCCCACGGCGTGGTCACATCCAGCGGGCCAGGCCAGGTGACGCGGCCCTGCGGCAGGTCCTTGGCGATGGCCTGGTCGATCCAGCTGCCGGTGCCGCTGCCAAAGAAGTCCCCGGCGCGCAGCACGACGGCACGCAGGTCGCCCCCTTGCGTGGCGGCCTGCAGGCGCTGCTCCAGCTGCAACCGCATCCGCCCCTTGAAGCCCGTGGCGGCCTGGGGCGTGTCTTCGCGCAGCACGGGCGGCATGCCTTCACCAAAGTTGTAGACGTTGCCGGGCAGCATCAGCGTGGCGCGCAGCTGGCGCGAGACGGCAATCGCAGCCTCCATCAGCGCGGGGGCCTGCTCGCGCCAGGCCTTGTGCGTGTAGATGGGGTTGAGCGCATGCACCACCACCTGGGCACCTTGCGCCTGGGCGGCCAACGCGGCGATGTCATCCACCGCCACGGGCATCCACCACACACCGGGAATGGCGGGCAGCGCAGGGCTGCGCGCGCCGGGCCGCACCTGGGCAAGCACCTGCCAGCCCGCCTGGGCAAAGGCGCGGGCGGCCGCCAGGCCCAGCCGGCCCCGGGCGCCCAGGATCAGCACGGTGGAGGGGTAGTCCGTGGTGGGGCGAGAAAGGGGATGGGTGGTCATGTCAGGGCTCCATTCACAAGGGATGGAGCGATTGTGAAAACGCAGGCACCGTTACACAATTGCCTAACCATTCATAGCAGCAATGCAAAATTGAATACCTCCAACCGCTCCGCGGTACCCACATTGCAGGCACGCTATCGCCATGAATCAGACCTTTGACTGGAGCCTGGTGCAGTCCTTCCTGGCCGCGCTGGACCAGGGCAGCCTGCTGGGTGCGGCACGTGTGCTCAATGCCAGCCAGCCCACCATTGGCCGCCACATTGCCGAGCTGGAATCGCAGCTGGGGGTGGTGCTGTTCGAGCGCACGGGGCGCGGTTTATTGCCCACCGCCACGGCGCTGCGGCTGGCCGAATCCGCGCGCGCCATGGAGGCCAGCGCCCACCAGCTGGCCCGCAGCGTATCGGGCGCCGAGGAAGGGGTGAGCGGCACCGTGCGCATCACCGCCAGCCAGCCCGTGGCCTGCGCACTGCTGCCGCCGGTACTGGCGCGGATGCGCCAGGTGCTGCCCGAGGTGCAGGTGGAACTGGTGGCCAGCAACCAGGTCACCAACCTGCTGCGCCGCGAGGCCGACATCGCCCTGCGCATGGTGCGCCCCGACCAGGCCAGCCTGGTGGCCAAGCGCATCGGCGCGGTGACGCTGGGCGCCTATGCCCACCGCGACTATCTGCGCCGCAAGGGCACGCCCCGGCAACCGCCCGACCTGCTGCAGCACGAGCTGGTGGGCAACGACCGGCACGAGGACATCCTGCAGGGCTTTGCCGCCATGGGCTACCCGGTGGAACGCCAGCACTTTGCGTTCCGCACCGACGACCTCATGGCCTACTGGGAGGCCGTGCGTGCGGGCCTGGGCATCGGCTTTGTAGGCAACTACCTGGCCCGCACCGACCCCGGCGTGGTGGCCGTGCTGCCCATGCTGCCCCTGCCCGAGCTGCCCATCTGGCTCACGGTGCACCGCGAGATCCGCACCAGCCGCAAAATCCGGGCGGTGTATGACTTCCTGTCGGAAGAGGTGCCAGGGGTGCTTTAAGAACCTGTTCAAGATCTTTTCAGGGTCGCGCAAGCGCCTTGCCGGGATGGGATGCAAGGCGCGGTGCGCAGTTGATAGCTTGGCTATCAACAAGCGCCGCAACGCCGCAGACCGCCCGGCAAGGCACTTGCCCGCAGGGTTGGAGTGAAATCGGGCGATTGGACGCCCCGGCTGCTTGCATGGGCACGAGCCCATGCGGCGCATCCAAGGCATCCACTCATCCCGATTGCACTCCAACGCGACCTCCGAAAAGATTTTGAACAGGTTCTAAGAACCTGTGCGCGGCCACGGTGGCTGCTAGCATCCCATTCCCTTTGTCCACCGCGCCCAAGGAGCCCCGTGATCCATTCCCCCCTTGCCTTGCACTTGCGCTCTCCACACCCGCTGCGGCCCCTGTGCCTTGTCGGCATGGCCCTGCTGTGCAACGCGGCCTCGCCGGCCCTGGCGCAGGACACCTCCCGCATTGCCCGCGTCACCGTCTACCCCGGCAGCGCCACCGTGGAGCGTGTGGCCAAGGTGCCCGCTGGCGCACGCAGCCTCACGCTGGCCTGCCTGCCCGCGTCGCTGGATGCGCAAAGCCTGCAGATCAACGCCGACCCCGCGGTGCGTGTGGGCGAGTTCAATGTGCTGACCGAAGACCGCGACGTGGTGGCGGCCTGCGCCAGCCCGATGGACGGCCGCATCCGCGAGCTGGAAGACCAGATCGCCGGAGTGAAGGCCGAGGCCTCGGCCCTGCAGCTGGTGGACGGCTACCTGCGCAGCGTGGCCAACACCAGCACCAGCGATGAGACGGCCCCAGGGCGCGCCGCCATCCCCACATCCGCGCAGATCGCCGCCACCGCCGACGTGCTGCGCAAGTCCGGCCAGGACAGCTTCACCCGCAGCCATCAGCTCCAACGCAAGCAAGAGGCGTTGCAGCTGGCACTCAAACCCCTGGTGGCCGAGCGCGACCGCGTGGCCAGCCAGCGCGCACGCGTGGTGTCGGTCACCATCAACCTGGCCACCGAGCGCGAGGCCGAGCTGCGCCTGTCCTACCAGGTGCGCGGCCCGGGCTGGCAGCCCACCTACCGCGCCACGCTCGACGCCACCAAATCCACCGTGCTGATCGAGCGCCAGGCGCTGTTGGCGCAGAACAGTGGCGAGGACTGGGGCAACGTGCAGCTGACCCTGTCGACCGGCCAGCCGGGTCGGGCCACGCAGGGCCGCCTGCCGCGTGAATGGACACTGGATGTGGCCCCGCCGCCGCGCCCCATGCCCGCGACGGCCCCCATGATGGCCATGGCCCCACCGGCCCCTTCGCCCGCCGCGCTCGCGCGCAACGCGGTCGAGGAGGACAAGCCCGTCTTCGACGTGAGTGCGATCGACAGGGGTTTCGCCACCGAATTCGCCGTGCCGCAGCGCATCACCGTGCCATCGAGTGGCCAGCGTGTGACGCTGGCGCTGGGCAACCACACGGCCCCGGCCACGCTGATCACCCGCACCGCCCCGGCCGTGGAAGAGGCTGCCTACCTGGTGGCCCACATGGCCCAGCCGCCCGGCGTGTGGCCGGCCGGGCCTGCGGGCCTGTACCGCGACGGCGCGTTTGTGGGCAACGGGCGCATCGACTTCGGCACGCCCAGCGCGGGCGCCCCGGTGGGCAGCACCAGCCTGTCGTTTGGCCGCGATGAACTGGTCACGGTACGGGCCGAGCCCGTGCAGGACCTGACGGGCAGCACCGGCTTTACCGGCTCGCGCACCGAGCGCAAGACGCGCCGCGCCTACAGCGTGGAAAACCGCCACAAGACCGGCATCACGCTGCAGGTGCTGCATGCCGCGCCGGTGTCACGCAACGAGAAGATCGAGGTCGAATCGCGCTACCAGCCCCAGCCCACCGACACGGCCTGGAACCGCACACCCGGCACCGTGGCCTGGCAGCAGGCGCTGGCCGCAGGTGCCACGACGCCGTTCAGCGCCGAGCACACCATCCGGTTCCCCAAGGATGTGGAGCTGCAAGAGCGCCAGTAAATGATGAGGCACCCCCTGAGGCGCTTCGCGCCTTCACCCCTCTCTCGCTGCGCGGGAGGGGGACGCACCCGGTGGCCTGGCAAAGCCAGTTCCACGGGTACGCTGGACTTGTGCGCGCCAGTTTTATACGCCGTGGGTTGCACGAAGCACCGTTGATTGTTGATATGACCCCCAGCTCTCCTTCCGCCCACACACCCGCTCCTCGGCGCCCCACCGTGGCGTTCATGTTTTCTCACCCGGCCCACTTCATCGCCCTGGGTTTTGGCGCCGGGCTGTCGCGCGTGGCGCCGGGCACGGTGGGCACGCTGTGGGCGTGGCTGGCCTACCTGGTGCTGCAGCAGTGGCTGTCGGCGGCCGCCATCGGACTGGTGATCGTGGCGAGCACCCTGGTCGGCTGGTGGGCCTGCACCACCACCGCCCGCAACATGGCAGTGGCCGACCCCGGCAGCATCGTGTGGGACGAGGTGGTGGCCTTCTGGCTGGTGCTGTGGCTGGCGATGCCGATGGGCTGGTGGGGGCAGCTGGTGGCGTTTGGGCTGTTCCGCTTCTTTGATGCGGCCAAACCCGGCCCGGTGGGATGGGCCGACAGCCTGTTCAAGGGCTTTGGCTGGCGCGGTGGCTGGGGTATCTTGTGGGACGACTTTGTGGCAGCCTTCTGTACGCTGCTGGCCATTGCAGTGTGGAGGTTCCTATGACAACCGCATCGCTATCGAATGAAGAGCTACTGGCGCTTGATACATCAGCGCTAGAGGCCAATTTGACACAGATTTCCCTGCAGCTGCTGAAACATAGCCACCTGCTGGCCACCGCCGAGAGCTGCTCGGGCGGCATGATCGCAGCGGCCTGCACCGACCTGGCGGGCTCCAGCCAGTGGTTCGAGCGCGGTTTTGTCACCTACTCCAACACCGCCAAGGTCGAGATGCTGGGCGTGCCCGCCGCCATGATCGAACAGGACGGCGCCGTGAGCGAAGCCGTGGCCCGCGCCATGGCCGATGGGGCACTCACCCATTCCCAGGCACAGGTCAGCCTGGCCGTGACCGGCGTGGCCGGCCCCACGGGCGGCAGCGATGCCAAGCCCGTGGGCACGGTGTGGTTTGCCTGGTGCGTGAATGGCGAAACCCACAGCGAGATGCAGCACTTTGCGGGCGACCGCGCCGCCATCCGCACGGCCACGGTGCGCTATGCACTGCAGCGGCTGCTGGGGTTTTTGCTGGGCTGAGAGCGGCTGAGAGGTCGGCCCGCGCCGGACGGCGCGCGGGCGCGTGCCCGTCTTAGACGCTTCGCGCGCGGCCTGGCGCTTTGTGAAATAGCCGTCAGGCCCATCAGCAACGTGCCCAGCAGCAGCAAGCCCCAGGTGGACAGCGTGGGAATGGCCGCCGCAGCCGCCGCTCCCGCAAAGTTGACCGCAAACACACCTGCCACAACCCCCGCGCTTTGCAGGTTGCCATTGGCGTCGCGCGCACCCGCCACCATCACATCCACTGCCGGGAACACCAGCGCTGCCTTTGCCTGCATGGCGGTGACGGTGCCCGCGACCGTGCCCACAGCGAAATTCTGCGCATAGTGCGTGCTGTCGATCCAGCTACCGCCGGTGGGGGACAGCAAGGCCCCCAGACTCTGGTTGGGGAAGCTCAGCAATGGCGTGCTGGTCATATCCATGGGCTCGCTGTATGCCACGGTCAGGGTGAACACGCCACTGGCAGGCACCCCGCTGCGGATGGTCGCAGCGCTGGGGGCCACACTGCCCACGGTGGGGTTCTTGGTGTCGATGCTGAACACGCCCACCAGCTCGAAGTCGGTGTTCTTGATATTCGTGTCGTCCTTGCGTCCCACGCCGCCGGCCACAATGACGTTGATGCTGCCGAACTGCTCGTCACCATCCGCAATCTTCCAGGTCACCCGGTAGCGGTTGCGCGTCAACCACTCCGAAGTGACGTTGGTCAGGCTCAGCGGCGTGCCACCCGTATTGGTGAACACAAGGTTGGTGCACAGGAAGTTCTGTACCACTCCGTTGGCGCATCCGCCATAGTCGGTGGGGATGTCGTACCGGATGATGAACTCGACGGTTTTGCCGATATCGGCGTCGGTGAGGACGTGGCCCGTGCCTGCCGGATGCACGAAGATGCCGCCGTCGATCGAACCCTTCATGTCAATGACGTGCGTGGGCGGGATGTACGTAATCTCGAACACGTCGGCCTGAAAGCCTGGGGACTGGACCTGGCCCAAGGTATCTTGCGCACCGTTGACCGCCACATCCAATGGGCTCATGTTCAGAACCATGGCAACGGTGTCGTAGTTCTGCCGGAACGTCGTGGCGTCGAGCCAGGTGGATGTGGTCCCCAGGGTCTTCGCCCACCGTGGGAAACGAGATGACCGGATTGACGGTAGTGTCCATGGCGGTGTCGTAGGTCACCGTCAAATGAAAGGCGTCACCGCCCGACACCGGAGAGTCGCTTGGCACGATCGTCAGCACCACCGGAGCCGCCTGCGCAAACGACGCCGCCAGGCACAGGCACCACGACAGCACCAGCCGTACCATCAGCCTGCCCGGCCCCGATGAAAACACGCCTATGCCTACCCCTGCCCCGCCCGTACAGGCCACATTGATCGTACCCACGACTTTCCTTTGATCCACCGGCATCGCCTCTTTCCGCCCCATGCTCCCACGGGGGGCTTGCCGGGCAAGCAGGCATCGCGCGCCTTGTAAAAAACCCTGGGATGCAGAACCCTTGGGGAAGCCAGCCCCCCTGATGGCCCGTGTACACAACAGCCCCATGCGGCGGCTGGCTGGCAGCGGGCGCCCTGGAAATCGCATCCCCGATGGGCCGCTAGTGTAACGGCATGTAATTCAGGGTTGCTCCCATCCGGCAGCCCCTGCGACGGAGCGGCATGTGGGCCTCCCATCGCGGGAACGATGGCTCGCGGGCCGGCGCATCTCCCTGTTGGTCCACCCGCGCTTGCGCCACAGAGGCGCGGTGTAGCATGGGCCCCCCAAGAAGGAGCCCCCATGCACCCCAACGCCCAACCCCTGCAACCCTCCGACGCGGCCCGCAGCGCGTCCGGTGCCATGTTGGACAGCGGGGCCGCTGGCCTGACGCCCCACCAACCGATGGGTGCAGGTCACTCGCGGCGCACACCATGAACTGGTTCCAAGGATTCCTCACCCACCGCATCACCACCTCAGGTGCGGAAATTTTTGTACGCACTGGCGGCACCGTGGGCGCTCCGCCCCTGCTCTTGCTGCACGGCTTTCCGCAAACCCATGCGCTGTGGCACCGCGTGGCGCAGCAGCTGGCACGCGACTACTTCCTGGTCATGCCCGATTTGCGTGGCTATGGCGACTCGTCGCACGCCCCCGGCCTGCCCGACCACAGCAACTACAGCAAACGCGCCATGGCGCAGGACATGGCCGAGGTGATGACCGCGCTGGGCCACAACAGTTTCTACCTGTGTGGCCACGACCGGGGCGGCCGCGTGGCGCACCGCCTGGCGCTGGACCACGCGGCGCGTGTGCGCAAGCTGTGCCTCATCGACATTGCCCCCACGCTGGATATGTACGCCCGCACCGACATGGACTTTGCGCGCGCCTACTACCACTGGTTCCACCTGATCCAGCCCGCGCCGCTGCCCGAGACCATGATCGGCGGCAACGCCCGCGCCTACCTGCACGCCAAGCTGGGCGGCTGGGGCAGCGCAGGCCTGGCCCACATCGAGCCCCAGGCCCTGGCCGACTACGAGCGCTGCTTTTGCACGCCCGAGGCCATCCACACCGCGTGCGAGGACTACCGCGCCAGCGCGGACATCGACCTCGCGCACGACCGCGCAGGCCGCGCCCAGGGCGAGAAGATCGCGTGCGACACGCTGGTGGTCTGGGGAGAGCACGGCGTGGTCCACCGGTTCTTCGATCCGCTGGCACTGTGGCAGGCGCAATGTGCGGGCGTGGTGACCGGCCAGGCCGTGCCCGCAGGGCATTTCATCCCTGAGCAATTGCCCGAGGCCACGGCCAACGCGCTGAGCGCCTTCATGCGCTGACGACCGGTTCCACACCGGCCCTGCAGGGCAATCGCAAGGGCCGGCCGTGCATTTGTTCACGCGGGCCACAACCATCGCCCCCTGAGAGGCAGGCACACGTGCTCCTGCGTTCCTAGAATCCGCCGCTTCGCACGCTGCGAAACCCATCGCGAACACAGCTTTTTTGCGAGCCCCCGCGTTCTGCAGCGCTCTCACCGTGCCTTGCCGATTGCGTGACCATGCCCCCATTTACCGCGACCCAGAACCAACTGCTCACCGAGCACCTGCGCAGCTTTCTGCCAGGCATTGAACCCGAGGCACTGGAGTTGCTGCGCGCCCAGCTGGAGTGGGTGGAGATGCCCGGTGGCAGCACGCTGATGGCCCAGGGCGAGCCCGGCGAGTCGATGTACCTCACGGTGAGCGGCCGACTGCGTGCCTATGTGCGCAGCGATGACGGCAGCAGCGGGCCACAGCGCCGTGTGGCCGACATGGGCCGGGGCCAGGTGATTGGCGAGATCAGCCTGTTCACCGATGCGCCCCGCGCGGCCACCGTGGTCGCCGTGCGCGACTCGGTGCTGGTGCGCCTGACCAAGGACGTGTTCAAGACCCTGCTAGCCAGCAGCGCCCAGGTGTCGATTGCGCTCACGCGCCAGATCATCCAGCGCCTGCAGTCGGGCACCGCAGCCAGCACGGCCGCACAAGAGCGCCCCGTGGCCATGGGCCTGCTACCCATCAGCGCGGGCGTGGACCTGCAGGGCTTTGGCCAAAGCCTGGCGCGCCAGCTCGGCACCATCGGCCGCGTGCGGGTGGTGGACTCCGCCACCGTGGACGCCGAGCTGCATGCCCCCGGCATTGCGCAGCGCGAAGGCGCCGACGCCACGGCCAACCGCCGCATTGCCATGCTGCTCGACGAGATCGAGGCCCGCAACGATTTCGTGCTGCTGCTGGCCGACCCCGAGCCCACCCCCTGGACACGCCGCGTGAGCCGCCACTGCGACGAGTTGCTGCTGCTGGCCGACGCGCAGGCCGAGCCCGCCATCCACCCGATCGAAGAAAACTGCCTGCTGCGCCGCGCGCCCCTGGCCGAGGCCGCCGAGATCCTGGTGCTGCTGCACCCCGAAGGCACCCAGTGCCCACGCGGCACCCAGCAATGGCTGGACCGCCGCCCCGTGGCCGACCATGTGCATGTGCGCCCCGCCCTCGACCGCGACATGGCACGCCTGGCCCGCATCCAGAGCCGTACCGCCGTGGGCCTGGTGCTGGCTGGCGGCGGCGCACGCGGTTTTGCACACCTGGGCATCTACCGCGCATTGCAGGAAGAAGGCGTGGAGATCGACTGCGTGGGCGGCACCAGCATCGGATCGGTCATGGCCGCGTATGTGGCGTCCGACCAGCCGCTGGCGACGGTGATGGCCAACGCCCGCGAGGCATTCCGCACCAACCCCACGGGCGACTTCAACCTGCTGCCGTTGATGTCGCTCATCAAGGGGCGGCGCCTGCGCCACATCCTGCACGAGGCCGTGGGCCGGCTGGTGGGCTTTCCGGCACAGGTGGAAGACCTGTGGAAGAACTACTACTGCGTGGCCACCAACTATTCGCGCGCCAGCGAACACGTGGTGCGCCGAGGCAGCCTGGTGAAGTCGCTGCTGGCCAGCATCTCCATCCCCGGCGCACTGCCGCCCGTGGTGCACGAGGGCGACCTGCTGTGCGACGGCGGCACGTTCAACAACTTTCCGGTGGACGTGATGCGCAGCATGCGCGGCGTCGGCACGGTGATCGGCGTGGACCTGAATTTCCGCAAACCGCGCCGGATCGAGCTGGACGACATGCCCACCAGCTGGGCCCTGCTGCGCGACAAGCTGCGCCCGCGCGCCCAGCGCCGCTACAAGCTGCCCTCGCTGGCCAGCTACCTCATGCAGGTCACCATCCTGTACAGCATGTCGCGCCAGCGCCAGTCGCAACAGCTCACCGACCTGTACTTCAACCCGCCCATGGACCGCGTCGGCATGCTGCAGTGGAACCGCTTCGAGCAGATCGTGCAGCAGGGGTATGCACATGGCATTCAGGTGCTGGACGGGCTTGACGCCACGAGGCGCCGGCGCCTCGGCGGGCTGCGCACCCGCTGAGAACGCACCGCACGGGACGGTCGCCCAAGCGGCGTGCAACGGGCAGGCACCGGTGTAGCATGGGCGCCCTTGAGGAGGAGACCCCATGCACCCCAACGCCCAGACCCTGCAGCGCTTCTACACCGCGTTTGCGCAGCTTGACCATGCCACCATGGCCGCCTGCTACGCGCCCGACGCCACCTTTGACGACGAGGCTTTTTCCCTGAAGGGCCGCGAGCAGGTGGGCGGCATGTGGCGCATGCTGTGCACCGCCACCCAAAAGCCCGGCGCCGCCGAGCACTGGAAACTCACGTTCAGCGGCATTGAAGCCGATGCCAAGGGTGGCAAGGCGCACTGGGAGGCGCACTACCTCTTCAGCGCCACGGGGCGCAAAGTGCACAACATCATCGATGGAACCTTCACCTTTACCTCCGACGGTCTGATTGCCACGCACCGCGACCGCTTCAACTTCTGGAGCTGGTCGCGCCAGGCGCTGGGCCTGCCGGGCGTGCTGCTGGGCTGGTCGCCATCGCTCCGGCGCAAGGTGCGCAGCACGGCGGCGGGAAATTTGAAAAAGTTTTTGGCGCAGGGGTGAGGGTACCGCCCGCTCGCGTGGATGAAGATCTGTTTGCATCAGCAGCCCAACGTGAAGTCAGGAGGGAGATGCGGTTTCAGAGTGCCCCTCCGCACCAGGGTCAGGCACACAACCAACCGGGCAATCAATGCCCAACCCACCAAAAACGCAAAAATCAACTTCTGCGCCAGGGAACGAAGGAAGCCAGAAGAAGAATGAGACCGGTAATTGCGGCACCGGTTGTATTGGCCGTGTGGTCATCGTATCGGACCAACTTGGGATTGTTGGAGACGTAGGTAATGACCACGTCTTGGCGGCTGATCATTTTGTCGACGACCCACGCAGGGACGCCAGATGAAACCTCAACGCGCTCGCTATTTGCCGTCATAAAGTACGTCGTAATACCCTTGCTTTTGTATTCTCTGGGCGTGTTGTCGAAGAACGGACTCTCCTTCTTTCGCTTGAATGTTGTGGTTTTATCAATATAGCTATCGATGGGGGCCAACTGCGCTTTCAGCCCATACAACCGGAAGGCCTTGTTCTCGACATAGCACCCCCAGGACAGGCCAAACATGCCGATGGCGGCCAAAAAACAAACAATACGAACCAACACGATTCACCCCTCATGTTCATCTCATTTCCACTATTAGAAACCGGTTCGGCAGGCTGCGGGGATGCAGCGTGAAGCCATTGCGCGCGAAGCACCTGCCCCCACCCTGAAGACTGCGATGCGCCATGCTGCCTTTAAGGCGGCGCCTTATTCTCCATGCGCTTCCCCACCCTGCTGCGCCCTGGCAGGCGTCACATCGCTTCCCAAGCGATCGATTAGCACCGCACTGGCATCGTTCAAGCCCAGCACCTGCACCGTGCAGCCATGGTGGCGCAGGCGCTGCACCACCTTGTCGAGCGCGGCCACGGCGGTGATGTCCCAGAAGTGGGCGTGCGTCACATCGATGACCACCGCGCGGCCCTCGGCGCCCAGCACGTCAAACGCTTCGATGAACGCGTCGGCCGAGGCAAAAAACACCTGGCCGGACACGCGCCAGGTGCGCTGGCCCAAGGCCGCGGCACCAGCGCCATCGTCGTGATCGGCGCCATCCGCATCGTCATGCACGCGCACCTCCAGCATGCGCGAGACCTTGAACGCAAAGAACACCCCGCTGAGCACCACGCCCACGGCCACGCCAGCCGCCAGGTTGTGCGTGGCGATGGTGACGGCCACGGTGGCCAGCATGGCGGCGCTGGACAGGCGGGGGTGGCGCACCAGGGCGCCCAGCGATTTCCAGTCGAACGTCTCGGCCGACACCATGACCATGATGGCCACCAGCGCGATCACCGGCACCTTGGACACCCAGTCTTTTAGCGCCACCATGAGGATCAGCAAAAACACCCCGGCAAACAGCGTGGACAGGCGCCCGCGCCCGCCGTACTTCACGTTGCCTACGGCCTGGCCGATCATTCCGCAGCCCGCAATGCCGCCGAACAGGCTGGCCGCGATGTTGGCCACGCCCAGCCCCGCACATTCGCGGTTCTTGTCGCTAGGGGTGTCGGTCAGCTCATCGACCACAGCGGCAGTGAGCACCGATTCAAGCAGGCCCACCATGGCAATCGCCAGCGCAGGCAGCAGGATGATGCGCAGGGTTTCGAGCGACACGGGCACCTGCGGCAGTGCGAACATAGGCAACGCATCGGGCAGTTTGCCGAGGTCACCCACCGTGGGCAGGTGCAGCCCCAGCGCCGATGCCAGCACCGTGAGCACCACCACGCAGATCAGCGGTGACGGGATCACGGACAGCGCAGGCCACGCCAGCCGCTGGCCCAGCCACGGCAGGCCGTAGATGAGCACCAGCCCCAACGCCAGCGCGCCCCAGGTCGCCGCGCTGGCGCCCTGCAAATGCGGCAGCTGCGCGGCAAAGATCAGGATGGCCAGCGCATTGACGAAGCCCGTGCGCACCGAGCTGGACACGAAGCGCATCAACACACCGAGCTTCATCAGCCCAAACGCCACCTGCACCGCGCCCGCCAGCAGCCCCGCCGCCAGCAGATAGCCCAGCCCGTGCGACTGGACCAGCGGCGCAGCCACCAGCGCCACCGAGCCCGCCGCCGCAGACACCATCGCAGGCCGCCCGCCGGTGAAGGCGATGACCAGGCTGATGACGAACGAGGCGAAGAGCCCCACGGACGGATCGACACCCGCGACGAAGGAGAAGGCGATGACTTCGGGGATGAGCGCAAACGTGGCCACGGCCCCGGCCAGCAGCTCGCGCGGAATGCTGGGCGCCCATTCGGCGCGCAGGCGGGTCAGGGTGGAAGGGTTCATACGGGGTGCCCTGCAAAAAGCAAAGCGCACCCGGAGGTGCGCTGCGAGGGATTTCAGATCAAAACAGGCTCTATCGCTTATCCATCAAGCGCCAATAGCTATTCGATCAATAGCAAATTACCCAACAAGATCAAGCCCCGTGGCACTTCTTGTACTTCTTGCCGCTGCCGCAGTGGCACGGGTCGTTGCGGCCGGGCTCGGGCGCCTTGCGCACGGTTTCCACGCGCGGGCCCATGCTCTTCCACAGCTGGCGCAGGTCGTACACGGCCCAGATGGCTTCGCCAAAGGCCTCGACACGCGCCTGGCTGGTGCTGGGTGGGCCGTCTTCGTCGTACATGCAGACCTCGGGCTTGCCGGTGTCGTCTTCGGTCAGGGCGACGATGCTGTCCAGCGCGTCGTCCAGCCACTTGGCGGCTTCCTTGTCGCGCGGGGCGGCCCAGTCTTCGGGCCAGTTCTCCACGGCAAACATGAAGCCCAGGGCCCACACTTGGCCGAAGGACGGGATCTCCTGGTCGTCGCCCATTTCGGCGCGCTGCTCGTCGGTCAGGCTGGCCACGGCGCCGCGCATGTCCATCGCTTCGGGCTGGAAGGTGCGGTCGTCGTCCAGCGTCTTCACGTCGGTGTCGAGCTGGGCCACGATCTCGGCCCAGCGGCGGTTCCACAGCTCTAAAAAGCGCGCCTGCTGGGCTGCGTCAGCAAAGGCTGGCAACTGCGGCAGCGGGTCGCCTTCGGCAACATCCAGCTCGGCGCCATCGCCCAGCAGCATGGGCAGGTATTCGGCCGGGGCGATGGGGCGGCGGCTGCAGATCAGCGCGGTCATGAAACCGTCGCAGAACTCCCACTGCGGGATTTCCTCGCCGCGCGAGCGCAGGTCGTCGAGGATGTTGTCGATCTCTTCCAGCTCCTCAGGGCCCAGCGCGGCGGCAGGGGTGCCCGTGGGGTCATCAAGATCGTCGGTGGCGGGGGTGGGGGATGTGGGTTCGGTCATGGGGAGCTCCGGTCGTCAAGCGAGAAAGCGGGGGCGGTAAAACATTGTTTTACTTTTATGATGCGCAGGCCTTGTGCCGTGGCGCTGGCGCAGCGCCAGCACGGCGGCCCGGGGTGGTGCCGGGCCTCAAAAAAGCCGCGCGCAACACGGCAACCCGATAAAAAGGCGGTCAGTGTAGCCCCCTCTCGCACCGCCACCAGAACCAGGACCCCCATGCTCCACCAACTGAACTCCCTGTACCCGGTGCGCTACACGGCCTTTGCGCTGTGCGTTTTCGGGCTGCTGCTGTCGCTGTTTGCGCTGGTGGCCTTTAGCGTGGGGCTGCCTGTGGTGCTGGTGTTCGCCGCCCTGGTGGCCCTGGGCGTGTACGACCTGCAGCAGTCGCGCCACGCCATTCTGCGCAACTACCCGGTCATCGGCCACATCCGCTTCATGCTCGAATATGTGCGGCCCGAGGTGCGCCAGTATTTCATCGAAAGCGACAGCGAGGCCGCGCCGTTCTCGCGCGCGCAGCGCTCGCTGGTGTACCAGCGCGCCAAGGGCGACCCGGACAACCGCCCGTTTGGCACCCACCTGGACGTGGGCGCGCAGGGCTACGAATGGGTCAACCATTCGCTCGCGCCCACACAGCTGCCGTCGCACGACTTTCGCGTGTGGATCGGCGGCAACCCCGATGCACCGTCGCAGTCCGTGGCGCCCTGCACCCAGCCCTACCACGCGAGCGTGTTCAACATCTCGGCCATGAGCTTTGGCGCGCTGTCGGCCAACGCCATCCTGGCGCTCAACCAGGGCGCCCACAAAGGCGGCTTTGCGCACGACACGGGCGAGGGCAGCATCAGCCGGCACCACCGGGTGCATGGCGGCGACCTGATCTGGGAAATCGGCTCGGGCTACTTTGGCTGCCGCAACCCCGACGGCACGTTCAGCGAAGAGCGTTTTGCCGCCAGCGCCACCGAGCCCCAGGTCAAGATGATCGAGTTGAAGCTCAGCCAGGGCGCCAAGCCCGGCCACGGTGGCGTGCTGCCGGGCGCCAAGGTGACCGCCGAGATCGCGGCTGCGCGCGGCGTGAAGGAGGGCGAGGCCTGCATCTCGCCCGCCAGCCACAGCGCCTTCAGCAACCCGGTGGAGATGATGCAGTTCATCGCGCGGCTGCGCACGCTGTCGGGCGGCAAGCCCACGGGCTTCAAGTTCTGCCTGGGCCACCCGTGGGAGTGGTTCGCCATCGTCAAGGCCATGCTGGTCACCGGCATCACGCCCGACTTCATCGTGGTCGATGGCGCCGAGGGTGGCACGGGCGCGGCGCCCGTCGAATTCACCGACCATGTGGGCGCCCCGCTGCAAGAGGGCCTGCTGCTGGTGCACAACACGCTGGTGGGCGTGAACCTGCGCGACCGCGTGCGGATTGGCTGCGCGGGCAAGGTCATCAGCGCCTTCGACATCGCGCGCATGATGGCCCTGGGCGCCGACTGGTGCAATGCGGGGCGCGGCTTCATGATGGCGCTGGGCTGCATCCAGGCACAAAGCTGCCACACCGGCCACTGCCCCACGGGCGTGACCACCCAAGACCCGCTGCGCCAGCAGGCCCTGGTGGTGCCCGACAAGGCCACGCGCGTGGCGCAGTTCCACCGCAGCACCTTGCATGCGCTGCAGGAGCTGGTGCAGGCCGCCGGCCTGCGCCACCCCAAGGACATCACCGCCCACCACATCGTGCGCCGCATCAGCGACACCGAGGTGCGCCTCTTGTCCAACCTCATCACGCGCATGCAACCGGGCGCGCTGCTGGGCCCGCTGGACGCGCAGCACAACGTGTTCCGCCTGTACTGGCCCCTGGCCAGCGCCCACAGTTTTCAGGCCAGCGAACCCGCGATGGAACCGTCCATTCCCCACCATGTGGAGCTGGTGCACGCAGCGGCGGCCGGCACCGCTGCCGTGGTGGCAGGGGATGCCGCCGTATGACGATGGACACCACACCACACACCATCGACTACGGCGCCCTTCTGCAGCAGCAGCTGGCCACGCAGCCCCACAACGTGATGGCCCATGTGCTGGGCGATGAACAGATCTGGATCAAGCGCGCGGGCGCCCCCCACGGCACGGGCCGCTACCGCACCATGGCCGTGTTGGCGGGGCTGCTGCGACTCCCGGTGCTGCGCCCCGTGCCCAACCCCGGCGGCCCCGCCGCCATTGCCACGGAGGTGCAACGCCTGCGCGACCTGGCAGCGCGTGGCATCCGCGTGCCCGTGGTGCTGGCCGCGTTGCCGAATGGTTTTGCCATGCGCCACCTGGGCAACGTGGGTGAGGAAACCCATTCGCTGGGCAACGAGATCGACCACGCCGTGCAGGCGGGTGACACGGCCGCTGTGCTGGCGCTGTGGCAGCAAGGGCTGGACACCCTGGCACAGGTGCATCGCCAGGGCACCTGCCTGAGCCAGGCCTTCGCGCGCAACCTGGTGCGCTGCCCCGATGGCGAGGTGGCCTGCATCGACTTTGAAGACGACCCCGCCGCCGTGCTGCCACTGGCGGTGTGCCATGTGCGGGATGCGCTGTGTTACGCCCACTCCACCGCGATCTACCTGCACACCAGCAGCACGCTGGCCGAGGGGCGCGAGCGCTGGGCGGCGTGGGTGGCGCAGGGCAGCGCGGAGATGCGGGAGGTCTTGGAGATCAGCGTGCGCCGGATGGGATGGATGCGGCGACTGCCCGCAAGCCGCAGGCTGGGGCGGGACTTGCAGCGGGTGCGGGCGGCGTATGACTTGTTGGCATGACAAGACTAGCGCGATGAACGACTACGAGATTTACACCCCCACAGCAGAAGAAGTCCACTCCGGTGTCCTCGGCCGCCGGATGCGGCAGTTCAACTACGGATTTGTTGGCGAATACGGCCAGACGCAGCCAGTGTGGGTGAGCGCACGTGACACCAAGGATGAATTGCTGGGCGGGCTGCGCGGCTTCGTGTTTCTGCAGTGGCTGAATGTGGAACTTCTGTTTGTCGACGAATCGGCCCGGCACCAAGGGCTGGGCCGAAGCCTGCTGGCTACAGCGGAACAGAAAGCCCGCGAGCTGGGTGCGCACAGCGCGACGCTGAGTACCTTTGAGTGGCAGGCGCGGGGCTTTTACCTCAAGCAGGGCTATGAGGAGTTCGGACACATCGACAACTACATCCAGGGCTTTCAGCTGGTGTACATGAAGAAGGTACTCGCACCTTGATGTCGCCGGGCAGGGAGACTGGATCTTCAGAAGCGCTAGACGAACCACAGCCAGATGGCTACGCCCAGACACCCCAGCGAGAGCACAACAAAGGCCCAGTAGAGGCCAGGAATGCCACCGATGGCAGTGAACTTGTTCGCCTGCAACCCCTCCTGTTCAGCGCGTGACAGGGGGTCCACTCCGACAGCCCGACCAGAAGATGGCGGTACAGCCCAGATCGTATGGTCCGACGTTCGCTCAAACTGGCGCGCATCGAATGCAAGGTACGCGAAGAAGCCTGAGAGGACTAGAAAACCCAATGGTCCCATACCGATCCTTCCAGTGACGGCCGCATCAAGCCACTGCAGCGACGGACGCTTCTTCCAGCACCAACTCCGTCGCCACATCCGCGCCCAGGCTCAGCAACCGCTTGCGCATACAAATCACCGCCTTGTCCTTGCTCAGCAAAATCGCCCGGTGAGCCGCCGCCAAGTCAATGAACTTCTGGTCATCCGCGTCCTTGCACACATAGGCCACCTTGGGCGCAATCTCCACCAGCCACGCCTGCGCATCAAACGCTGCCAGCACCTGCGCTGCATCCACCCGGTAGTAGTTCATGCGCTCCACGATGTGTGGATAGTCCAGCACACGCTCCAGTTCGTCGCGCATGACCTGCGTGGCAATCCATGACAGGCGCCCCTGGGCCAGCAGCGTGCGCAACGGCACGGTGCGCGGGTCGCTGAAGATCAGCAGGTCCAGCGCGACGTTGGTGTCCACCACCACGGGGCGCGCGGGCTCGCCCGCCGGGGCCTCGGCGGGCAGGCGCAGTTCAACCCGCATTGCCCGGGCCGTTTTCTGGCGCCGCCTTTGCAGCGCGGTCGCGCACGGCGCCCTTGATCATGTCGAAGCGGAACATGCGGCATTCGATGGGGCCGTTCCACATCGGCACGCGGCGCGACTCCTTCAGACGCATCTTGCCGGGCAGCTTGAGGTCGGGCGTGAGCATCCAGGCCGTCCAGCCGCTGTAGTTCTTCTTCCAGTGGGCGGCCAGCTGGCTGAAGAACTCGCCACCATCATCGGTGTGCGCAGCTTCGCGGCCCACGCTGGCGCCCAGGGCCCGCTCGGCCGCGCGTTCGTTGGCGTTCTGGCCTGCGGCACCGGCGGCGGCAATGCGCTCGCCATAAGGCGGGTTCAGCAGCATCACGCCGGGCTGGTCGCACGGCGGCATGCGCTGCAGGGCGTCGCCACCGCGCAGTTGCACGGCGTCGGCCACGCCCGCACGTTCGGCATTGCGCTGGGCAAAATCGACCATGCGGTGGGCCACATCACTGCCAAATATGGGCACAGCGCTTGTCTGTATTGCGCCTTCAGCTTCGTTTTTAATAGCAGTCCAGACATGGGCCTGGAACGGCAGCAGTTTCTCGAACGCAAAGCGGCGCAGCATGCCCGCCGGGATGCGGCAGGCGATCTGCGCGGCCTCGATGGCGATGGTGCCGCTGCCGCAGCAGGGGTCGTACAGCGGCTGGGGGTTGTCACCGTGCGGGTCCCAGCCGCTGGCGGCGATCATGGCGGCGGCCAGGGTCTCCTTCAGCGGGGCATCGCCCTTGTCCTCGCGCCAGCCACGCTTGAACAGCGGCTCGCCGGAGGTGTCGATGTAGATGGTGGCTTCTTCCGTGGTCAGGTGCAGGTGGATGCGCACGTCGGGCCACTGCGTGTTCACATCGGGGCGCACGCCGCTTTTGGCGCGAAACCGGTCGGCCACGGCGTCCTTGACCTTGAGGCCCGCGAAGTTGAGGCTCTGCAGCGGGCTGTGCTGGGCCGTCACCTCGACCTTGAAGGTCTGGCGCGTGGTGAACCAGATCTCCCACGCCACGTCGCTGGCGGCGGCATACAGGTCGTTTTCAGAGCGGTACGGGCGGTGCGCCAGCTGCACCAGCACGCGCTGGGCCAGGCGGCTGTGCAGGTTGAGCAGCAGCGCCTCCCGCCAGGACGCGCGCAGCAGCACGCCGCCACGGCCGACCAGCAGGTCTTGCCCCGTGAGGCCGGTGATGCCATGCACCTCGTCGGCCAGAAAGCCCTCCACACCGGCGGCGCAAGGGAGAAAAAGTTGGAGTTGATTCATGACGTTGGTGAGGATACGCGCTCGGAAAGTGCGTGTGAATCCGGCGTGCCCGCACGGGCCAGCAGCAACTGGCGGATGGAGTCCGGGATCGGCGCCACCTTGCGGTCGGCCTTGCCGATGAAAACGATGCCGATCTTGCCGCGCGCCACCTCGCGGCCCGAGGTCTTCTCGGTCATGCAAAAGACCAGGTCAAACCCATAGCGGTTGAAGTCCGCAGGCGCCATCTCCACGCGCATGGTCTCGCCATGGAAACCTTCAGACTTGTACTGCGCCACGATGTCGCCGACCACGATGGACAGCCCACCCACATCGGCCTCGGGGTAGCCCAGCGACTGGAAGAAGCGCACCCGCGCTTCAGACACGAGGCTCAGCAACTGCGCGTTGTCCAGGTGCCCGCCCTGGTTGACGTGGCTGATGTAGATCTGCATTTCGGTGGTGAATCCGAAGTGCGGGGGAAGGTCGAAGACGATGCGGGCCATGGCGGGGCGGCGGGTAGTAAAAAGACAATTGAACGGAAACACACAACCGGGCGCACACCCCTGCGTGCCCCTCTGCGAGTGGACCTACAGCGCCTTGCGCAGGTTGGCCGGCGCGATCTTGAGCGCCTCGCGGTACTTGGCTACGGTGCGGCGTGCGCATTCGATGCCCTGCTCCTTGAGCATCTCGGCGATCTGGCTGTCGGACAGCGGCTTGGCGGGGCTTTCTGCGGCCACAAACTGCTTGATGAGCGCGCGCACGGCGGTGCTGGATGCGTTGCCGCCGGTCTCAGTGCCCAGGCCCGAGCCAAAGAAATACTTCAGCTCATACGTGCCAATCGGCGTGGCCATGTATTTGGCGGTGGTCACGCGGCTGATGGTGGATTCGTGCAGGCCCAGTTCGTCGGCAATGTCGCGCAGCACCAGCGGGCGCATGGCCAGCTCGCCGTGGGTGAAGAAGCTTTTTTGCCGCTCCACGATGGCGCGCGAGACGCGCAGGATGGTGTCAAAGCGCTGCTGGATGTTCTTGATGAACCAGCGCGCCTCCTGCAGGCGCTGCTGCATGCCCTGGTGCCCTTCGCCGCCCTTGTGGCCACGCAGGGCGCCGGCATAGATGTCGTGCACGCGCAGGCGGGGCATCACGTCGGGGTTGAGCGCGACGATGAAGTTGTGCTGGCCGTCACGGCCGTTGGCGCGTCCGGCTTTGCGCACGATGACGTCGGGCACGATGATGTTGCGCTCTACATCGGCAAAACGGCGGCCGGGGCGCGGCTCCAGCCGGGCAATGAGGGCCATGGCGGCGCGGGTGCGTTCCTCGCCGTCGCCACACAGCTGCGTCAGGCGGCGGATGTCGCGGCGGGCCAGCATCTCCAGCGGCTGCTGGCACACGCGCAGTGCGGTCTGCACGGTGTCGGGGTCGATCTCACTGTCTTCGTCCGCAGCCAGGGCCTTGAGCTGCAAGGTCAGGCATTCGGCCAGGCCGCGCGCGCCCACGCCGACGGGCTCCAGGCTCTGTAGCAGGCGCTGGGCGACGGTGAAGCGGTGCACCAGTTCCTCGATCTGCTCCAGGTCGTCGGGCCCGGCCAGGCAGATGGCCAGCTCTTCAAGCGGTTCTTCGAGGTAGCCGTCGTCGTTGAGCGATTCGATAAGAAAGCGCAGCGCGGCGCGGTCGATCTCAGACAAGCGCAGCGCCAGCGCCTGGCGGTGCAAAAAGGCGGTCAGCGATTCGTGCGAGCGGGCCAGTTCGGTTGCATCGGCCTCGTCGCCTTCGGAGTCGTTGCGGTTGCGGGCAGGCGCATCGCCGCCCCACTCGGCGTCGTTGGGCGCCATCTCTACCGTGCCGTCACCGCTCCAGTCGGGTTCGTCGGCACCCGCACTCGGCGTTTCAGCATCATTTTGGCTCTCAGCGCTTGTACTGCTTGCGCTGGTAGCTCCTGAAAAAATAGCATCATCGGCGCTGTACTCATCGGGCTGCGCGGGCGTGTCGGCGGCTTCGAGGCCAAACTCCTCGCGCGGAGCTTCGTCGGCATTGCGTTCGAGGAACGGGTTTTCGTCGAGCATCTGCTCGACTTCCTGCGAGAGTTCGAGCGTGGACAACTGCAGCAGCCGAATGGACTGCTGAAGCTGGGGGGTCAGTGCAAGATGCTGCGAGACGCGCAGCGAGAGTCCAGGCTTCATCACATGCGGAAATGTTCGCCCAGGTACACCCGGCGCACTTCGGCGTTGTCCACGATCTCGGACGGCGTGCCCTGGGCCAGCACTCGGCCATCGCTGATGATGAAGGCGTGGTCGCAGATGCCCAGCGTTTCCCGCACGTTGTGGTCGGTGATGAGCACGCCGATGCCGCGCGCCTTCAGGAAGCCGATGATGCGCTGGATCTCGATCACGGCGATGGGGTCGATGCCCGCAAAGGGCTCGTCCAGCAGGATGAAGCGCGGTTGCGTGGCCAGGGCCCGGGCGATCTCGACACGGCGGCGCTCACCGCCCGACAGCGCCATGGCGGGCGAGGCACGCAGGTGGTCCACGCGCAATTCTTGTAGCAGGGCCGTCAGGCGCTCTTCGATGGCGTCGCGCGCGAGTGGCTGGCCGTCCTCGCCACGCTGCAATTCCAGCACGGCGCGTACGTTCTCTTCGACCGTGAGTTTGCGAAAGATCGAGGCTTCCTGAGGCAGGTACGACAGGCCCAAGCGCGAACGCCGGTGGATGGGCATGTGGGCCACCGAATGGCCGTCGATGCGGATATCGCCCTCGTCACTGCGAACCAGCCCTACGATCATGTAGAACGAGGTGGTCTTGCCCGCGCCGTTGGGGCCCAGCAGCCCCACGACCTCGCCCTTTTGCACCACCAGCGACACATCCTTGACCACCTTGCGGCTGCCATAGGACTTGGCCAGGTGCTGCACCTCCAGGCGGCTGCCCATCTGGGAATCAGGCCCCAAGCGGCTGCCCGCCTGGGCGTCAGGTCCGGTACTCACGACAGGCCCACTCACTTGGCGCCGCCGCCAAGGCTGTTGCTGGGGCGCAGTGCCGGTGCCGGTGCCGAGGCAGAGGGGGCCGCCTCGGGAGCTGCCGCTGCAGGCGGCGGGTCTTTGGGTGCCAGCACGGCGCGCACTCGGCTGCCGGGTGCGGGGGCATCGCCTGCGGCGTTGGTGGTGGTGCGCTTGCCGTCCACCGAGAACACGTCGGTCAGATTGTTGTAGACGATCACGGCACCCGTGATTTCGTCGCTGAGCACCGCACCCCGGTAGCGGCGCAGCTCGGCACGGGTGATGAAGCGCACGTTGTCGGCCTTGCCGTCGTACTCGATGACCTCGCTCTCGCCTTCGATGAACTCGTCGGGTGCGCCAGCCAGGGTGTCGCGTTTTTGCCGGAAGAAGGCGCGCTTGCCGGGTTCGGCCGTGACCACGCCGTACTGGTAGCCGTCGGCGTCTTGGCGCACATCCAGCCGCGCACCGCGCAGCACGATGGAGCCCTTGGTCATGACCACGCGGCCAGAGAAAACGCTGGTCTGCTTGAGTTCATCGTGGCGCAAAGCGTCCGCCTCGATGTTCATGGGCTTGGCGCGGTCGGCCTTTTCGGCGTGGGCCACACCCAGGGTGCAGGCCAGGGCCGCGAGCAGGAGGATCGGAAGGAGGCGATGGTTCATAGGGCACGAATCTTGCAATCATTGTAGCCACCCCGTCGCATTCCTCCATGAAAAAAGCCCGCAAGTGCGGGCTTTAACCAAGAGGACGGGGCGGTCGGCAGAAAACCGTCAGCCTTTGCGGGCCACCGCCGCCAGATGTTCCACCACCTGCAGCACGTTTTGCATGTTGCCGGCCATGGTGCCATCGGTGTAGAACTTGCCAGCCACGCCCATCGACGGCACGCCCTCTACGCCGTAGGCATCCTGCAGTTGCGACGCACGGCGAACCTGGTTGGACACAGTGAACGAGCCGTAGATTTCCTTGAACTTGGCGGCATCCACACCCTGCTGGGCCATCCAGGCAAAAATTTCATCGTCCTTGGCCAGCTTCTGCTTTTCCACATGGATGGCACGGAAAACCTTGGCATGAAGGGCTTCGAGCTTGCCCATGCCTTCCAGGGCGTAGTAGAGCTTTTGCTGCGGCACGAAGCTCGCGTTGAAAGCCACGGGCATGCGGCGGATGGAGAGGTCCTTGGGAGCAGCCTTCACCCATGCATCGAGCGTGGGCTCAAAGGCGTTGCAATGGGGACAGCTGTACCAGAAGAACTCGATCACATCGACCTTGCCCGCAGGCGCATCGGGCGCCACGGGCTTGTCCAGCCGCCGGAAGTCCTTGCCCTCCTTGAACTGGCGGGCCTGCGCCAGCGCGGGGGTGGCCACTGGCAGCGTCAGGGCGGAAGCAGCAACCGCCGAAGCGGCGGACAAAGAAAACTCACGGCGTTTCATGACAAAGACTCTCCTGTTACAGGTCTGGGGGATGTGAGCCATGCCCCCGCAAAAAGTTCAGAGCAGCTAGCGCTGCACGCGCACCAGCGCCGACTCCACCCCGGCGCCATCGAGCTTCTCCTTGAGCTGCTCGGCATCGTCGCGCTTGGTGAATGGGCCCACACGTACGCGGAAAACGGCCCGGCCATTCTGTTCGCGCTCGCTCACGCGCGCCTCCCAGCCCAGCATGGCCAGCTTGGCGCGCTGGGCGTCGGCGTCGACTTGGGTGCGGAATGCCCCGGCCTGCACAAAGTAGTCAAACGGGTCCAGATTGCCCTTGGCGGCCGCCTTGGCCACCGCCAGATCACCCAGTGGGTCCGCGCCCGGCTTGGTTTCGGCCTTGGCCTCGGGCTTGCTGGCAGCAGGTTTGGGTGCGGACGCCGCGGCACGGACATCTGGTGGCGGCGCTGCCGTGGCAGGGGCCGATGCGACTGTGGCCGCAGGCGGTGCGGGCGCGCGCGCCGGGTTCTTGCCATACAGCGGCGAGTTCGGGTCCCAGTTCTTGTTCTTCTGGGATTCGGCAGCGTCCATATCCACGCCCCGGCCATTGCCCTTGTTGAGGAAGGGCACCGGTACCTTGGCCACATACACGGCCACCGCCAATGCGGCGCCCAGGCCCACGATGACCCCCACGATGAAGCCGATGATGGTCCCGCCCGTCTGTTGTTTCTTCATAGTGACTGCTTACATTCTGGCTGGAGCCGACACGCCCAGCACGGCCAGGCCATTGTGCAATACCTGTGCGGTGGCCGCGACCAGCGCCAGGCGGGCCTTCTTCACGGTTTCGTCGTCGACCAGGATGCGCTCGGCATCGTAGTAGCTGTGGTAGCTGGCGGCCAGGTCGCGCAGGTAGAAGGTGACGTCGTGCGGCGCCTCCCCGTCGGCGGCGGCCGTGAGCATCTCGGGGTACTTGGCCAGCTGCAGCATCAGCGCCTGGGCGGGTGCGCTGTCAAGGCAAGACAAGTCCGCCGCATACAGTTCGGAAGTCACCTTACCCAACAGCTCCACACGCACCTGCTCCTCGGAGAGGGCCAGCAAGCTTGCCTGGGCAGTGACGATTTCCTCAGTGAAGCCCCGTTCGCGCAACAGCACCGAGCAGATACGCGCGTGGGCGTACTGCACGTAGTACACCGGGTTGTCGTTGTTCTGCGCGACGGCCAGGTCCACGTCGAAGGTGTACTCGGTGTCGGGCTTGCGGCTGAGCAGGAAGAAACGCACCGCGTCTTTGCTGGTCCATTCGATCAGGTCGCGCAGCGTGACGTAGCTGCCCGCGCGCTTGCTGATCTTGACCTCTTCGCCGCCCTTGACCACGCGCACCATGGTGTGCAGCACGTAGTCGGGGTAGCCCTGCGGAATGCCCACGTCGGCCGCCTGCAGCCCGGCGCGCACGCGGGCGATGGTGCCGTGGTGGTCGGTGCCCTGGATGTTGACAACCTTGGTGAAGCCGCGCTCCCACTTGGCGATGTGATAGGCCACGTCGGGCACGAAGTAGGTGTACGTGCCGTCCTTCTTGCGCATGACCCGGTCCTTGTCGTCGCCGTAGTCCGTGCTTTTGAGCCACAGCGCGCCGTCCTGCTCGTAGGTCTTGCCGTTGGCGACGAGCTTGTTCACCGTGGCGTCCACGCGGCCGCTGGTGTACAGGCTCGACTCCAGGTAGTACTCGTCGAACTTCAGGTTGAAGGCCTGCAGGTCCTTGTCCTGCTCGTTGCGCAGGTAGGCCACGGCGAACTGGCGGATGGATTCGAGGTCTTCCACATCGCCGCTGGCGGTGAACTCGCGGTCGTCGGCCTTGACGGTCTTCTTGGCAAGGAAGTCGTTGGCGATCTCCTGGATGTACTCGCCGTTGTAGAACGCCTTGGACGCCGGGTTCTCCGGGTCGGTGGGCCAGCATTCGTCACCGGGCTTGAAGCCCTTGGCGCGCAGCTGGGTGCTGGTGGTCAGCGTCTGGATCTGCACGCCCGCGTCGTTGTAATAGAACTCACGGTGCACGTTCCAGCCCTGGGTGCTGAACAGGTTGCAGATCGCGTCGCCCAGGGCCGCCTGGCGGCCGTGGCCCACGTGCAGGGGTCCGGTGGGATTGGCCGAGACGAACTCGACCAGCACGCGCTGGCCGTTGTCCTTTTGGTAGCCAAAGCGCTCGCCAGCGGACAGCACCTCGCGCACCACTTCCTGCTTGGCGGCGGGCTTGAGGCGGATGTTCAGAAAGCCCGGGCCCGCGATCTCGATGGCATCGACCCAGCGGGTGAAGGCCGGCGTGGCCTCCAGCGCCGCCTTGAGCTGCTCGCCCAGCGCGCGCGGGTTGAGCTTGAGCGGCTTGGCCAGCTGCATGGCGGCGGTGCAGGCAAAGTCGCCATGCGCGGCCACTTTGGGGGATTCGAACGCAGCACGCCCCGCAGAGCCGGGCGACAGTTTTTCCAGCTCGCCGGCCAGGGCCGCGAGCAATTCATTTTTTGCAGTGAGCATCGGCGGATTTTACGGGGGCCGCCAACCTGCCAGCCAAAGGCACAATAAGCGCCAGCCCCCATCCAACAGGACATTGCGCATGCAGCCCCATCCCATCCTGCTGTATCGACGCCGCTGGACCCTGTTTTTTCAGGTGCCTTTTGCGGTGTTGATGGCCATCCTTACGGCCTATGCCATCTTCATGGCGTTGGTGTTTGACGACCGGCTGTTCACCGTCTTGTTTTCGTTTGCCGCTTTCTGCACGTTCTGTCTTGCGTGGACGCTGGGCCGGGGCGCCCTGGAGGCGCACAAAAACAGGGAGCCTGCGGTGGTCATCGACGAAACGGGCATCACCGACTTGCGGGACGAGGACCCGCAACCCGTGCCCTGGGAGGCCATGGAGCGTGTGCGCCTTGATAGCGACGATCGCATCGTGGTCAGGCTGCATACCTCGGACAAAGTCTCTGCGTTGCGTGTCATCTCCCTGGCCCTGCAACGCTGGCAACAAGGCGGCGATGTGGTGGTTTCGCTGGCGGGACTGGCGCACAACCCGCACATCCTGCAGCGCACGCTGAGCACATTTCACAAGGCCGCCGCAGCCTCGGCGCAAACGCCCAGGTGAATGCGGAGACAAGTGCGCCAAGGAATGCGCCACGCAATCACACCACAAACGCATCGCCGCACGGCTTTTCCGCGTTGTCCCGCGCTGCGTTCTATGGTGCAATTCCGCCGGGACCCACCAATAACGCATTCACTCCAGGAGCTTCCATGAAACAGCTGATTTCCCTGACTGCACTCGGCCTGGCCCTGACCCTGGGCGCAGGCGCGCACGCCGCCGAAGACGCCAAGGCGCCGACCAAGCAACAATCCAAGATGGCCACCTGCAACGCCGACGAAAAGGCCAAGACGCTCAAGGGCGACGAGCGCAAGGCGTTCATGAAGGAATGCCTGTCTGCCAACAAGCAAGAGAAGCAGCAGACCAAGATGAAGACCTGCAACGCCGACGAAAAAGCCAAGACGCTCAAGGGCGACGAACGCAAGGCCTTCATGAGCGAGTGTTTGAAGAGCAAGTAAGCCCGGCACCCCGCCCACAAAAAAAGCCGCTGCCCGTTTCGGGTCAGCGGCTTTTTTGTGCGTGGCGGAGTGTACGAACTACCAGCCCCGCGCCCAGAACACCGCGATCACCGCCACCACGGGCAGCACATGCGACTGGATCATCACCAGGCGGCGCACCTTCTTCACCTCCAGTGCGTCGGGCAGGGCGCCCGTGGCCCGCAGGTTGCCGCGCCAGCGCCTAAACATGATCGACGGCCAGATCGACAGGATGGCCATGGCCACCACGATGGTGATCTTGATGTGAAACATGGGCTGGGACACATACCAGGACATGCCCTTGATGCCCCAGGCCAGGCGCGCCAGGCCACTGGCAATCATCAGCACGGCGGCCACGCCGTAGATCACGTCCAGCCGGGCCAGTCGCTCGACCACGGCAGCATTCATCCATTCCATGCGGCACAGGGCAGCCTGGCTCGAAAGAAAGACCACAAAGGTCAGGATGGCCACCAGGTGCAGGGCGGCGAGTACGGCTTCGAGGGTCATAGGGTTCCTTTGCAATACCCCCGTGCCTTGAGTGCGAGCGACCTTTCAAAAACCGGGGCGGCTGCCATTGTGCTTGAGGCGTGCGGGAGAAAGTCGCCTCGCTGTCGGACGCGGCATGCCTGTGTTCATGCGAAGCCGCAGCTTCGGGGCAGTCGAAACGAAAAAGCGGTGCAAGCCCGAGAGCCTGCACCGCCTGGATGAAGCACTGAAGACCGCGCGATCAGGCCACCGTGCGGGCCATCGCACCTACCGGCACATCTGCGGCCACCACCGGCTCCGCCACCGAGGCTGGGGCTGGCAGGGGATGGCCGTTCAGTGCGGCGTCCAGGCGTTCATGGTCCAGCGCGTTTTCCCAGCGCGAGACGACCACGGTGGCCACCGCATTGCCAATGAAGTTGGTCAGCGAGCGGCATTCGCTCATGAAGCGGTCCACCCCCAGGATCAGCGCCATGCCGGCCACGGGCACTTCGGGCACCACCGCCAGCGTGGCGGCCAGGGTGATGAAGCCCGCGCCGGTCACGCCGGCCGCGCCCTTGGAGCTGAGCATCGCCACCAGCAGCAGCGCCACCTGGTGGCCCAGCGTCAGTTCGGTGTTGGTGGCCTGGGCGATGAACAGCGCGGCCAGCGTCATGTAGATGTTGGTGCCGTCCAGGTTGAACGAGTAGCCCGTAGGCACCACAAGGCCCACCACCGACTTGCTGCAGCCGGCCTTTTCCATCTTCTCCATCAGCGAAGGCAAAGCCGACTCGGACGACGAGGTGCCCAGCACCAGCATCAGCTCGGCTTTCAGGTAGCGGCACAGCTTGAACACCGAGAAACCGCACAGCCGGGCCACAAAGCCCAGGATGACCACCACGAACAGCAGCGAGGTGATGTAGAACGAGCCCACCAGCCACGCCAGGTTGACGAGCGAGCCCAGGCCGAACTTGCCAATGGTGAACGCCATGGCACCGAACGCACCGATGGGCGCGGCCTTCATCACGATGCCCACCACCTTGAACACAGGGGTCGTCAGGGCTTCCAGGAAGTTCTGCACCGGGCGGCCTGCCTCACCCACCATGGCCAGGCCGATGCCGAACAGCACTGCCACCAGCAGCACCTGGAGGATGTTGTCGCCCACGAACGGGCTGACCAGCGTCTTGGGGATGATGTCCATCGCAAAGCCGGTGAGCGACATCTCGTGCGACTTGGCCACGTAAGTCTTCACGGCCGTCTGGTCCAGGTCGGCCGGGTTGATGTTCATGCCCGCGCCGGGCTGCACCACGTTGGCCACCACCAGACCGACCACCAGGGCCAGCGTGGAGAAGAACAGGAAATACGCCATGGCCTTGCCAAACACGCGGCCCACGGTGGAGAGCTGCGACATGCCCGCGATGCCGGTCACGATGGTCAGGAAGATCACCGGGGCGATGATCATCTTGACCAGCTTGATGAACGCATCACCCAGCGGCTTGAGCGCCTCGCCATAGGCGGGCTCGAAATGGCCCAGCAACACCCCCAGAACGATGGCGACCACCACCTGGAAATACAGTTGCCGGTAAAAGGGCAGCCGCACGGGGTGGGCTGTGGGGGCGGAAATGGCGTGCATGGATGTCTCCTGAAATCACGAAGGACTGCACCACCGGGGTGCGTCAAGGTGGCCGTTTGTACCGCTGCACGCTGTTTGGGCCGATAACCTATTGGTATTAGTCGCTGGCACCGCCATAGGGCACCGCTTGCCCCAATATAGGGAAAACCCCTAGCACTTGGGCAAGGTGCGGCACACTCGCTCCCGCAACATCTCAGCCTCTGGACTGCGCCAGGAACCCCTTTTCCCCATGACGACGCCCCGCCTCCGAAAATTCTGGACCCTGCTGATCCTCCTGGGGGGCATGGTGGGCAGCATGCTCGCGGCCGGCCAGTGGGCCTGGCAGCGTTCATTGCACGACGAAAACAGCAGCGTACAGAGCCAGCTGGCCCTGTATGGCCAGGCGCTGGCCCAGCGCATCGACCGCTACCGCACCCTGCCCGAGGTACTGGCCCTGGACGCGCAGCTTCGCGATGCCCTGAGCCGCCCCCTCAGCACGACCGACGTGAAGCAGCTCAACCACAAGCTGGAGCAGGCCAACGGGGCCAGCCAGTCGTCCACGCTCACGCTGCTCAACCGCGACGGCCTGGCCCTCGCGGCCAGCAACTGGCGCACGGCCACGAGCAATGTGGGCGTGGACTACAGCTTTCGCCCCTATGTGCAGCAGGCGCTGGCGCAGGGGCGCGGCAGCTTCTACGGCATCGGCGTGACCACGGGCGAGCCCGGCTACTTCCTGTCGCAGGCCATCCGCGACAACAGCGGCCACACGCTGGGCCTGGTGGTCATCAAGATCGCCCTGCAGGAACTGGAGCGTGAATGGCTGCAGACGACGGACATCGTGCTCGCCTCGGACGCACATGGGGTGGTCTTCCTGGCCAGCCAGGACGTGTGGCGCTACCGCCTGCTGGAGCCACTGGACGACGAGGATCGCCGCGAGCTGAACGCCACCCGGCAATACGCCGAGCAGCCGCTGCGCCCGCTGGAATACCGCGTGGTGGAAACCATGGACCACGGCGGCCGGCTGGTCAGCGTACAGGCCCCCGCCCTGGCCGGCCGCGTGCTATGGCAGACCCAGCAACTGCCCGGCACCCCATGGCAACTGCACCTGCTGCACGAGACACACAACAGCTTCGCGGACAGCCGCTGGGCCGCCGCGGCGGGCGCGGGCGGCTGGCTGGCGCTCGGCCTGCTGGTGCTGTTCGTGCGCCAGCGCCAGCGCCTGTCCAGCCTGCGCCAGCGCAGCCGCCAGGAGCTGGAAACCGTGCTGCACCAGCATGCCCAGGAACTGCGCACCGCACAGGACGGCATCGTGCAGGCGGCGCAGCAGGCCGCACAGCAGACCGATACGGGGCTGTCGCGCAGCCTGGAACACCTGCCGCAGGGCGTGGTCATCATCGACGCCGACCTGAACCTCGTGGCCTGGAACTCGCGCTACGTGCAGCTGTTTCGCTTTCCCGGCGACCTGATGCGCGTGGGCCAGCCGATTGCCAACCTACTGCGCCACAACGCGCGCCGGGGCCTGCTGGGGCTTGGCCCGGTGGACGAGGCCATTGCACGCCGGCTGGCCCATCTGCGCAGCGGCACGCCGCACCTGCACGAAAGCGCCAAGGACGACGGCACGGTGCTGGAGATCCGGGGCAACCCACTGCCCGAAGGCGGCTTTGTGACCAGCTACGCCGACATCACCAGCTACAAGAACGCCGCGCGCGAACTGCGCAGCCTGGCCGACGCGCTGGAGCAGCGTGTGGCCGACCGCACGCGCGACCTGGATGCCGCCCGGCGCGAAGCCGAGCAGGCCAACCGCTACAAGACCCGCTTTGTGGCGGCCGCCGTGCACGACCTGCTGCAGCCGCTGAACGCAGCGCGCATGTTCACCTCGCTGCTGCGCGGCCACCTGCAGGGCGATGCCGAGCAGCATGCGGTGGACAGCATCGACGGCGCGCTGGCCTCGCAGGACGCGATCCTCAACAGCCTGCTGGACATCGCGCGCATGGAGTCGGGGCAGCTCGACGTGCGTGTGCGCGACGTGGCGCTGGGCCCGCTGCTGCAGGTGCTGGGCCACAATTTTGGGGTACTGGCCGAGAGCCGGGGCCTCGCACTGCGCTGCGTGCCCACCACCGCCGTGGTCCGCACCGACGAAAACCTGCTGCGCCGCATCCTGCAGAACTTTGTCTCCAACGCCATCCGCTACAGCCGGCACGGGCGCATCGTGGTGGGCTGCCGCCGCGAGGGTGACCACCATGTCCGCATCGAGGTGCATGACCAGGGCCCGGGCATCCCCGAGGCACTGCAGCGCGAGATCTTCGAGGAGTTCCGCCGCCTCGACGAGGGCCAGGGCGGCGACCGGGGCGCAGGCCTGGGCCTGGCCATTGTCGAGCGCCTGGGCCGCCTGCTGGGCCACCCGATCGGCCTGCGCTCGCAGCTGGGGCGGGGCAGCGTGTTTTCGGTGCGCGTGCCGCTGGGCGACCCGGCCGCCGTGCAACCCGTCGGCCCCGCCACCACATTGCCTGAACAGGGTGACGACGCCCCACTGCAGGGCAGCAGCGCCTGGGTGATCGAGGACGACGGCCCCACCTGCGCCGCCACCCGGGCCCTGCTGGAACGCTGGGGCTGCCAAGTGCCGCTGGCCGCTGGTGCGCCCGAAGCGCTGGCCCAGGCCCAACCCGACCAGGCCCCGCAACTGGTGCTGCTGGACGTGCACCTGGGCCCCGGCCACCACGGCCCCGATGTCTATGCCGCGCTGTGCCAGCGCTGGGGGCAGACGCCCGCCGTGATCCTGGTCACCGCCGAGCGCGACGCCACCTTGCGCCGCCAGGCCGCCGAACGCGGCTGGGGCTTTCTGGCCAAGCCGGTGCGGGCGCCAGCGCTGCGGGCGCTGATGAGCCAGACGTTGTTGCGGCTGAGGCAAGGGTCATCCCCCTGAGCCGCTGGCGCGGCGTCTCGCGCATCGCGCCGGGCCCCGTTGTGGGGTAGCAATCCAATCGCTCCATTTTTGATAGCAACAAGCGTTTTACACATAAGCGCTAGCGGCCATTTTTACTCAAAAAAACTGCCACAAACTACCGTCCATCAATCCGAAACACCGTCCTCCGTCTCCAGGCTTTTGACCAGCACCGCAGCCTGTGTGCGGCTGTAGCACGCGAGCTTCTTGAGGATGGCGGTGACATGCACCTTGACGGTGTTCTCGGCCAGGCCCAGTGCGGCGGCGATCTGCTTGTTGAGCAGCCCGTCGGCCAGGCACAGCAGCACGCGGAACTGCTGGGGCGTGAGCTGCGCCAGCCGCGCGGCCAGCTCGGCGTCGGCCTCGGAGCGCTCGGCCGCCATGGGCGGAAACCCGCTGCCGCCGTCGAGCACGGCCTGGATGGCGTCGCCCATGGCCTCGGCGGGCGCGGACTTGGGGATGAAACCCGCCGCACCAAACTGCTGCGCGCGCCGGATGACACGCGGGTGGTCGTTGGACGAAATGATCACCACCGGCAGCTCGGGGTATTCGCCGCGCACATGCAGCAGGGCCGAGAAGCCGCGTGTGCCGGGCATGCTCAGGTCCAGCAGCACGAGCTCGATCTCCGGGTGCTCCTGCAGCGCCGTGCCCAGCGTGGCGGCGCTGGCCGCCTCCAGCGTGCGGTACTGGGGCAGCCGATCGCGCAGCACGTGCAGCACGGCCGCGCGGAACAGTGGGTGGTCGTCAGCGACGAGGAGCGTGGGCTCGGACATGGAATGTGCAGTCTGCCACGGGGCGGTGGTCAGCCGCCCTGGGGACCTTTCCAGAACGCGGGCTGTGCGTACTGGTGCTTCAGGAAGTCGATCCACAGCCGCACGCGCAACGGCAGGTGTTTGCGCTGGGGGAAGACCACGTAGATGCCGTTGGGCGGCGCGGCAAAGTCCTCCAGCACCGCGACCAGGCGGCCGGCGGCGATCTCGGCCTCGACCTCCCAGGTGCTGCGCCAGGCAATGCCCCAGCCGCCCAGGCACCAGTCGTGCAGCACCTGGCCGTCAGAACAGTCGAGCGGCCCGCCGGGCTTCAGATGCATGACCTCCGTGGCGCCATCCGCAAGGGGCACCCGGAACGCCCAGCCGCGCGTCTGCGATGCGTCGCTCGACAGCGTGAGGCAGTCGTGCTGCACGAGTTCTCCCGGCGCACGCGGGGTGCCGCGCCGGGCCAGGTATTCGGGCGTGGCCACGCACAGGCGGCGGTTGTCGGCGATGCGCACGCTCACGAGCGACGAGTCGGGCAGGTCGCCCACACGCACCGCGCAGTCAAAACCTTCGCCAGCCAGATCGACCACGCGGTCGCTGAGGTTGAGCGAGATGGTCACGTCCGGGTGCGCCGAGCGAAAACGCGGCACCAGCGGCGCCACATGGCGGCGGCCAAAACCAGCCGGGGCGGTGATGCGCAAATGGCCCGTTGCCTTGACGCCGCCTTCGGACACGCTGGCCTCGGCATTCGCCACGTCGGACAGCAGGCGCTGGCAGTCTTCCAGAAACGCGCTGCCCTCGTGCGTGAGGCTGATGCGGCGGGTGGTGCGCACCAAGAGCTTCACGCCCAGGTGCTCTTCGAGCGCATCCAGCCGACGGCCCATGATGGCGGGTGCCACGCCCTCGGCCTTGGCGGCTGCCGTGAGGCTGCCGCGCGTGGCCACCGACACAAAGGATTCGAAGGCCTTGAGTTTGTCCATGGGCGGTGATTATGGAGACATCGGTGGGCGGCCGGGCAGCCGCGCCGCGCGGCACGCTATGCACACTGGTTTTTAGAGAAAAAACAGGCTCCAGCGCTTTATGGACATGCGCAATTAGCTATTATTTATATAGCAATCAAAGCAAGCGCGACTTCAAGAATCCCACCGTGCCATAGCGCTTGACCTCCGCATAGTGGTCGCGCGTGAGGCCCTGCACCATGGCCGCGTAGGCATCGGCCAGGTCGGGCACGATGGTGAAATGGTCGTAGTTCACGATCACCCCCACGCGCTCGCCCTTCAACGCGAGGGGGGCGAGCAGGCGGCGCACCTCCTGCTCGATGGCGTCGATGGTGGTGGCCGTATTGATCTGCAGGCCCGAGAAGTCGATGTGCAGCAGCTGGCGCGCAGCGTCCAACTCGAAGCGCTGCACCAGCGGACGATTGAGCAGCTGCTCGCGCAAGCCCAGCGGGCCCGGCTCGAACAGGCGCAGGTCCATGGTCTGCAGTCCGGGGCTGATGCGCGGCGTGAACGCCATGTGGGCCAGCACGTCGCGGTGCAGGTCGATGCCGGGCGCCAGCTCGATCAGCTCCAGCGCGCCGCCGCCGCCCTCCTCGCCCGAGGGCACCAGGCGGAACACGCAGCGCTCGGTGACGTACAGCACACGCTGGCCGCGCCGCAGGGCCTCGGCACCGCTGAAGGTGCGGTGCTCGACCTCGCGCACCAGCTTGCGCGCGCCGCCTTCGTGGAGGATGTGCAGGTGGCCGTCGACCGCCTCGACCTGCAGCGCCCCCGCCGTGAAGGTGCCGACGAACACCACGGTCTTGGCGTTCTGGCTGATGTTGATGAAGCCGCCCGCACCCGCCAGGCGCGGCCCGAACTTGCTCACGTTGAGGTTGCCGTGCTGGTCGGCCTGCGCCAGGCCCAGGATGGCGATGTCGAGACCACCGCCGTCGTAGAAGTCGAACTGGTTGGGCTGGTCGATGATGGCCTGCGGGTTCACGGCGGCGCCGAAGTTCAGGCCCCCTGCGGGGATGCCGCCGATCACGCCGGGCTCGGCCGTGAGCGTGACGAGGTCGATGATGCGCTCTTCGGCCGCCACGTTGGCCACGCCCTCGGGCATGCCGATTCCCAGGTTGACCACCTGGTGCGGGCGCAGCTCCAGCGCCGCGCGGCGGGCGATGATCTTGCGCTCGGTGAGCGGCATGGCCTCGAGCGTGTCCACGGGCACACGCAGCTCGCCCGCGAACGCGGCGCTGTAGGGCTCGGCAAAGGTCTGGTGGTGGTGCGCGGGCTCGGTGGCCAGCACCACGGCGTCCACCAGCACACCGGGCACCTTCACCTGCCGGGGGTTGAGCGTGCCGCGCTCTGCAATGCGCTCGACCTGCGCGATGACCACGCCACCCGAGTTGCGCGCGGCCATGGCGATGGCCAGCGCTTCGAGCGTGAGCGCCTCGCGCTCCATGGTGAGGTTGCCGTCCGCGTCGGCCGTGGTCGCGCGGATGATGCCCACGTGGATGGGGAAGGCCTTGTAGAACAGGTAGTCCTGCCCGTCGATGGGGAGGATACGCACCAGGTCTTCGGTGGTGCGCGCGTTGAGCTTGCCGCCGCCGTGGCGCGGGTCCACGAAGGTGTCCAGGCCCACGCGCGTGAGCGTGCCGGGCTTGCCGGCAGCGATGTCGCGGAACAAATGCGTGATCACGCCCTGCGGCAGGTTCCAGGCTTCGATCTGGTTGTCCACCGCGAGCTTCTGGATGCGCGGCACCAGGCTCCAGTGCCCGCCGATCACACGCTTGAGCAGGCCCGCATGGCCCAGGTGGTTGAGGCCGCGCTGCTTGCCGTCGCCCTGGCCTGCGGCGTAGACCAGCGTGAGGTCGCGCGGGGTTTGCGTCGATTCCCAGCGCTGGGCCAGCGCCACGGCAATGCTCTCGGCAAAGCCAATGCCCACAAAGCCGCCCGTGGCCACGGTGTCGCCGTCATGGATGAGCAACACCGCGTCGGCGGCGCTGACGATCTTGTTCTTGTAGGCAGCGTTCAGCGCGCCAGCGGCCAGGGGTGCCTGCATGGTTTTGTCTCCCGTTGGGGTCATTTTTTTTGCGCCGGGGTCTCCGTCCTTCGCCCCGGCACTTGGCGCAGCGTAGTGCTTTACCAGTCGCTGCGCCATTCCGTGCAATTACGGACTGTCACCAGTTTTGCTTAAAAGTCATTGGTTTCGAGCTTTTCAGCGTATTTATGTGGGCAAACATTTGCAATACAGTCTGGCTCATGGGGTCCACCCGTGTGGGCCCTGCTGCTTTTTCCCCATTCACCTTCAAGACCCAAGGCACCCCCATGACCGACCGCACCGCAATCCACGGCCTGCAAGTGGCCACCTCCCTGTACCGCTTTGTCGACGACAAGGTGCTGCCCGGCACGGGTGTCGATGCCGCCGCGTTCTGGAAGGGTTTTGACGCCATCGTGGCCGATCTGGCCCCGCGCAACATCGCCCTGCTGGCCGAGCGCGACCGCCTGCAGACCGAGCTCGATACCTGGCACAAGGCCAACCCCGGCCCCATCAAGGACATGGTGGCCTACCGCGGCTTCCTCGAAAAGATCGGCTATCTGGTGCCCCAGCCCGCCGACGTCAAGGCCACCACGGCCAACGTGGACGACGAGCTGGCCACCCAGGCCGGCCCGCAGCTGGTGGTACCCATCCTGAACGCCCGCTACGCACTGAATGCCGCCAACGCCCGCTGGGGCAGCCTGTACGACGCGCTGTACGGCACCGATGCCATCCCCGAGACCGACGGTGCCGAAAAGGGCAAGGGCTACAACCCTGTGCGCGGCGCCAAGGTGATCGCGTTTGCGCGCCAGGTGCTGGACGACACCGCGCCCCTGGCCAGCGGCTCGCACAAGGATTCGACCGGCTACCGCGTCGAAGGCGGCCAGTTGGTCGTCTCGCTCGCCAACGGCAGCACCACGGGCCTGAAGGACGCATCGCAGTTCAAGGGCTACCAGGGCGATGCCGCTGCGCCCAAGTCGGTGCTGCTGCAGCACAACGGCCTGCACCTTGACATCCAGATCGACCGCGCAACGCCCATCGGCCAGACCGATGCCGCGGGCGTGAGCGACCTGGTGCTGGAAGCGGCCCTGTCCACCATCCTGGACCTGGAAGACTCCGTGGCCGCCGTGGACGCGGAGGACAAGGTGCTGGGCTACAGCAACTGGCTGGGCATCATCCAGGCCACGCTGACCGAGCAGGTCGCCAAGGGCGGCAAGACCATCACGCGCGGACTGAACCCCGACCGCGTCTATACCGGCCCGGCTGGTGGCGAAGTGCGCCTGCATGGCCGCTCGCTCATGTTCCTGCGCAACGTGGGCCACCTGATGACCAACCCGGCCATCCTGTGGACCGACGCGCAGGGCCAGGTGCGCGAGATCCCTGAAGGCATCATGGACGCGGTCGTGACCACCGCCATCGCGCTGCACGACCTGCAAGGGCACGGCAAAGACGGCATCCGCAACTCCCGTAAGGGCAGCGTCTACATCGTCAAGCCCAAGATGCACGGTCCCGCCGAAGTGGGCTTTGCCAGTGACCTGTTCGGCCGCGTGGAACAACTGCTGGGCCTGCCTGCCAACACCGTGAAGCTGGGCATCATGGACGAGGAGCGCCGCACGTCCGTCAATCTGAAGGCCTGCATCGCCGCCGCATCGGCCCGCGTGGCCTTCATCAACACCGGCTTCCTGGACCGCACCGGCGACGAGATGCACACCGCCATGCACGCCGGCCCCATGGTGCGCAAGGGCGACATGAAGACCAGCGCCTGGATCCAGTCGTACGAGAAGAACAACGTGCTCGTGGGCCTCTCCTGCGGACTGCGCGGCAAGGCGCAGATCGGCAAGGGCATGTGGGCCATGCCCGACCTGATGGCCGAGATGCTCAAGCAGAAGATCGCCCACCCCAAGGCCGGCGCCAACACGGCCTGGGTGCCCAGCCCCACGGGCGCCACGCTGCACGCGCTGCACTACCACCAGGTGAAGGTGAGCGACATCCAGATCGAGCTGGAAAAGACCGACGTGAACGCCGAGCGCGACAACCTGCTGACCGGCCTGCTCACCGTGCCCGTGGCCGCCGCCCCGAACTGGAGCAACGCCGAGAAGCAGCAGGAGCTGGACAACAACGCCCAGGGCATTCTGGGCTACGTGGTGCGCTGGGTGGACCAGGGCGTGGGCTGCTCCAAGGTGCCTGACATCCACAACGTGGGCCTGATGGAAGACCGCGCCACGCTGCGCATCAGCAGCCAGCACATGGCCAACTGGCTGTTGCACGGCGTGGTGACACCTGCCCAGGTCAAGGAAACCTTCGAGCGCATGGCTGCGGTGGTGGACGGCCAGAATGCCGGCGACCCGCTGTACCAGCCCATGGCGGGCCACTTTGACACCAGCTACGCCTACCGCGCAGCGCTGGACCTGGTGCTCAAGGGCGAAGAGCAACCCAGCGGCTACACGGAGCCACTGCTGCACGCCTGGCGCCTGAAGCTGAAAGCGGCACAGGCGGCCTGAGCGGAGGCTGTGGAGCGCGCAAGGGCATGGGGCGCGCTTTACAAAGGGTGATTACTCTTTTTTTGATAGCATCTAGCGCATGATAGTCAAGCGCTAGCTGCTATTTTTGCTTGAAACTTCCCTCACCGCCTCTCGACCGCACTGCACGGAACCCAAGCCGATCGACTGAAATGTCGCAGGCTTGAGGGAACCGGCCCCGGTCAGAGGCAGCCCAGGCAGGCCGGCTCCGCATCGGCGCCTGCGCTTGCGCCGTACACTGGCTCACGACATGCTGGCATTCGCGGGCATGACGCCCCCTCAACGCGCCCCATCTGCCTATGACCTCCCGCTCGTTCAACGCGGCCGACGCGGCCGCAGCATCCGTCTGCCCCCTGTGTGGGCAGGCGAACCTTTGCGCGATCGCCGCAGGGCAGCCCGCCGAGAGCTGCTGGTGCATGGCACCCCACACCATCGCCCCCGAGGCACTGACCGCCCTGCCACCCGAGCAGCGGGGCAAGACCTGCATCTGTCCGGCCTGCGGGTCATCCGGGGGGCAGCCACCACCGCAGCCCGCGTCGATATGATTTCGCCTTTGTTTTTATTTTTGTTGTGACTTTCGCAAAACAGGCCTCAGGCAAGCGGCTCACCCCAAGGCGAGACGGCTGTCGCATCCTGATTTGCATGAGTCCTGTTTGTTCACCCACCCATATTGCAAGGAAGCTGACATGCCCACGTACCACGTCGAAATGATGGAAGGCCGCACGGTCGAACAAAAGAAGAAACTGGTGGAGGAAATCACCCGCGTCTCCGTCGAAATACTGGGCGGCTCGCCCGAGTCCGTGGACATTCTGATCACCGACATCAAGCGTGAGAACTGGGCTACGGGTGGCAAGCTCTGGTCCGAAAGGACTTGAAGGCAACCCCCTGAGGCACTGCCCACCGCCCCCTTCTCTCGACTCGCTGCGCGATTCGGGAAGGGAGACACGCGGGGAGTGCAGGGGGACGGCCCTCGCGTGGGTTTTGCGCATTTTTGACGGCCGTTGCCTCTCAGACCGGATAGTTGCCCCGAGACCCACCCCATGACCACGCAGCCGCCCTCAGGATCCCTCGCCGTATTGCGGGAACGCTACGGAGAGCGCTATCGCTGGCTGGTGTTGCTGTCCGTCATGGTGGGCACGATGGCGTCGATCATGTCGTCCACCATCGTGAACGTGGCCATCCCCGACATGAGCCACTACTTCACGCTGGGCCAGGAACGGGCGCAGTGGGTCACATCGGGGTTCATGGTCGCAACCACGGTCTCGATGCTCACCACACCCTGGCTGCTGTCGCGCTACGGGTACCGCGCCACCTACGTGGGCGCCATGTTGCTGCTGTTGGCGGGTGGCATTGGCGGCGGACTGGCCCAGGACTTCGGTCTGGTGCTGGTCGCCCGGGTGGCGGAGGGCCTGGCGGCAGGCGTTGTTCAACCCATCCCGGCCGTCATCATTCTTTACGCCTTCAAACCCCACGAGCAGGGGCGCGCCAGCGGCATCTTTGGCATGGGCGTTGTGCTGGCACCCGCCATCGGGCCCAGCATCGGGGGTCTGCTGGTGGACTGGTTTGGCTGGCGCTCCATCTTCTTCATGGTCGTGCCACTGTGCCTGGCGTCCATTGCGCTGGCCTACAAATTTGTGCCCGTCACCGCGCCCGGTGGCGTGGAGGCCAATCGCCAGGGAGAGGCGTTGGACTGGCGCGGCCTGCTTCTGGGCACCGTGGGCACGCTGTGCCTGCTCAATGGACTGGTGTCGTTGCATGGCGGCTCCGCATCCGAGGCCGGGATCTTGTTGCTGGGCGCGGTGGTGGCAGTGGGCTGCTTCATCGCCTGGCAGCGCACGCTCCTTCGCAGGGGGCGCAAGCCGTTAATGGATCTGCGCCTGTTCCAGTACCGACAGTTTGCGATGGGCAGCGTGGTGGCCTTCATCTATGGCACGGCGTTGTTTGGCTCGACGTATCTGCTGCCGGTGTTCATGCAGCTGGGTCTGGAGCTGTCCGCCTCGCACGTGGGCACACTCATGCTGCCCGCCGGTTTTGTCCTCGCGGCCACCATCGCCTTGGTGGGCCGCCTCGCAGACCGGCAGCCGACCCACCTCCTCGTCAGCATCGGCCTGGGTTTGCTGGCGCTGTCCTTTGGATTGATGGTGTTCGTGGGGCTGAACTCTTCACTGTGGATGCTGGTCGCCTTTGCCATTCTGGGACGCATTGGCCTGGGGTTCATCCTGCCTTCGCTGAATCTGGGCGCCATGCGACCCCTGGACAAGTCGCTGATCTCCCAAGGCTCCAGTGCCATCGGTTTTCTGCGCATGCTCGGGGGTGCTGCAGGCGTGAGTCTTTGCGGCATCGTCCTCGAGTGGCGGCTGGGTGCCCACGGTGCATCGCTGGCAGCCGGAGCCAGCAACACGGCACGGATCGCCGCTTTCGGTGAGACTTTTTTGATGCTGACCTTTTTGTGTTTGCTGGCCTTGGTGGCGGCATGGCAATTGCGCGAGGCGAGTTCCTCTGCGCATGGCGCCTGATCCGCTCGATCGCGCGGGTCAAGGAGGTGCTTCGGTACTGCTCAGCCCACAACCTGCTTGCGCGTCCACACTTTTCCCACAGAGCCCACCGTCATGGCGCTATAAACGGAGTGGCTGTTTGCCTTTCCTTTTTGCGGCAATAGCTGAAACCGGTGGATTGCCAGCCATCTCCCATTCTCACTACCCAGCCGAAACGGAATTCAAGCCATGTGCCAACTGCTCGGCATGAACTGCAACGTGCCCACCGATGTGACTTTCAGCTTCACGGGGTTTGCACAACGTGGTGGAAAGACCGACCACCACAGCGACGGCTGGGGAATTGCCTTCTTCGAAGACAAGGGGCTGCGGCACTTTGTGGACCATCTGGCGGCGGTGGACTCCCCAGTGGCGGAGCTGATCCGCCGCTATCCGATCAAGAGCAAGAACGTCATCGCACATATCCGCAAAGCGACCCAGGGAGTGGTCAGCCTGCAAAACTGCCATCCCTTTGTGCGTGAGCTATGGGGGCGCTACTGGGTGTTTGCCCACAACGGTGATCTCAAGGATTTTCGACCGCGCCTGCACTCGCATTTCCGGCCTGTGGGAGATACCGACAGTGAGCATGCCTTCTGCTGGATCATGCAGGAACTGGCTAAGTCACATGCCAGCGTGCCCTCCATTTCTGAGCTGACATTGACACTCAAGGAATTGGCGGCCCACATATGCCCACGCGGGACGTTCAATTTCCTGCTGTCCAACGGCCAGGCGCTGTGGAGCCATGCCTCGACGAGCCTGTACTNTCAAGGAATTGGCGGCCCACATATGCCCACGCGGGACGTTCAATTTCCTGCTGTCCAACGGCCAGGCGCTGTGGAGCCATGCCTCGACGAGCCTGTACTACATAGAGAGGCGGCACCCGTTCGGGCAAGCCCAGCTGAGCGACGAAGACGTTCGGCTGGATTTCTCTCGAGAGACCAGCGAGAAGGACGAAGTGGCAGTGATCGTGACGAGCCCGCTGACGACCAACGAGACGTGGACAGCCTTTGGCAAGGGAGAACTGCTGGTATTCGAGCAAGGCCGGCGGCTGAGCCTCTGAGCCTCAATGAATGAAGCACTTTGGATGTCACCGCTCCAAAGGATTTCACGACCCCAAAGCAAAAAACCCCAGTCATTGCTGACTGGGGTTTTCTGGGCTGTAAGAGCCTGACGATGACCTACTTTCACACGGGAACCCGCACTATCATCGGCGCAAAGTCGTTTCACTGTCCTGTTCGGGATGGGAAGGAG